>NZ_CP014578.1:663724-1327448 GCF_001634365.1 Paraburkholderia phytofirmans OLGA172 | reverse complement strand
GAAAGCCTGCAGCGCGGCCAACTCATCGAGGGTACACCGTTCTCCCCGACGCGCGAATCGATTCGCGAATTCTGCGAAGCGTCGCTGGATTTCAATCCGCTTCATCTCGACGATCAGTACATGCCGGGCGATTTCCGCAAGACCAACTTTGGCGGAATCATCATGCATGGCATGAACAATTTCGGCGTTATCACAAAGATGCTGACCGACTGGCTTTATCCGGCCGGGGGCGTGCAGCGTCGTCTTGAGACGCGCTGGAAAGCGCCCGTCAAACCGGGCGACGTGATTACGCCGCGTGCCACTGTCACGTCAGTCAACGAAACCAGCAAGGGACGCTGGGCGGTGCTCGACGTGCAGGTATTCAATCAGCGTGGCGAAGAAATCGCGGTCGGCGAGGCGACGGCCGAGTTTCCGAAAGATTGGGCGCCGGCCTGATACGGCAAGGCACTCCAGCGCTCCACGCCACCCGTCCACGCGCCGCTTGTTAGTTAGCGCGAGCGGCGCAACATGCACCTACCCGTTCTGACAAAAATGCAAAACCCTTCACTGGATCACACATCGAATCTCGCGCCGACCGGCGCCCTCGCCCATCTCCGGGTGCTGGACCTTTCCCGCGTGCTCGCGGGTCCGTGGTGCAGCCAGAACCTCGCCGACATGGGCGCCGAGGTGATCAAGGTCGAGCGCCCGCGAACAGGCGATGACACACGCAGCTGGGGACCGCCGTGGATCAAGAACGAGGACGGTACCGACACGCACGACTCCACCTACTTCGCATCCGCGAACAGGAACAAGAAATCGATCACCGTCGATATCTCGACACCGGAAGGACAGGACTTGATCCGCAAGCTTGCTGCAAAAAGCGACGTCGTGATCGAGAACTACAAGGTCGGCGACCTCAAGCGCTACGGTCTCGACTACGCGACGCTCGCTGAGATCAATCCGAGGCTCGTCTATTGTTCAATCACCGGTTACGGACAGGATGGCCCAGACGCCAACAAACCCGGCTATGACATCGTGTTTCAGGCGGTCGGCGGATTGATGAGCGTGACCGGCGAGCGCGATGACCTCCCGGGCGGTGGACCGCAAAAGGCAGGGCTTCCGATAGTGGATGTCATGACCGGCATGTACGCGACCATCGCTATCCTGTCGGCCCTGCAATACCGCACGGTCTCGAACCGAGGCCAATACATCGACATGGCATTGCTCGACTGCATAGTGGCGCTAGGTGGAAATCAGGTGACCGGATTCTTCGCGAGCGACAAGACCCCGCACCGCTATGGAAATGCGCATGCGAGCCTCGTTCCGTATCAGGTTTTCACGGTCAAAGACGGCGAGATCGTCGTCGCCGTCGGCAACGACACGCAATGGAAGCAGTACTGCAAGGCAATCGAACGCCCCGATCTGGCTGCCGATCCACGCTGGGACAAAGCCACCGGGCGGATTACGGGCCGCAATGAACTCATCCCCGAACTCGCAGGAACCATGCTCGAACGCGGCGCGCTGGAGTGGATCCGGCACCTCGACGCGCATGGCGTGCCCTGCGGACGAATCAACGACTACCGGCAGGTCTTCGAAGACGCGCAGGTCAGGCATCGGTCGTTGCGCGTCGATGTGCCGAGGGAAGACGGCGCAATGGCGTCGACCATTGCCAGCCCGCTCAGGTTGCGGGATACGCCACCCGCCTATCGGCGCGCACCGCCTTCGCTCGGCGATTGCACCGACGATGTGTTGAGCGGCCTCCTGGGCTGCAACACCGAAGACATCACCTTGTATCGGGACCGCGGAATCATCTGATGAGGTTGGCCAAATGAACCCAATCGACTCAAAGCTGAAGGAATCGCCACTGCAGACCTATCGCCGGTTTCTCGAACAGGATGTGCTCGCCTAACAGTTCGATAGCTCGACGAACCGCGCGTTCTTTTGTCCTCGTGTCATCGCGCCCGGTTCCGGAAACGAACACCTGAAATAGCGCGAGAGCGAAGGCATCGGTACGGTCTAGGCTGCAGCCGCATGTGCTGCAGCAGATAGAGGCGCAGCGGAAGCGCCGTAGAACACCACTTCAGTGGGGCGCTCTTGCCGAATGGGCATGAGATCGCTTCGCAGCCACGCTTGGACCTGACGTGCCCGAGCGCGCCTGATCGCATCTTTTGGATATAACAAGGAGCCCGGAAAAACCTCGTCGAGGTACTCAGTTATTGCTGACGACTCCGACAAAGCGAAACTGTCGTGAATGCAATCAATTGCACTCACTCGCGAGCACACACCGGGTTTGCGATACGCCTATGCGGCAGGTTCGGCGCTTGGCATTCAGCGCCCGTCAAAAGACAAACCGGGGTGGCGCATGGGTAAAACAACGATAGCGGTTTGCGCAGCAGTGGTGGCGGCGCTGACCTTGCAGGGGTGCGCCACATACGATCTGTCGCTGTTGCCGCGTACAGCGGGACCAATGGCCTACGGCACGGCAAAGCAGATTGACAAGTCGGTGGCGATTACGCTGGACGGTCGCACGTACAACGGGCGCTTTGTGTACGTGCAAGGCGGGGCATTCTCGCTGGCAAGCCGCTTCGGTGGCGGGCAGACATACACCGGCACGGCTGTAGGCGTCAGCGCTGTGGGAAATGGCAACGTACCTGCGGAATCCGCCGATGGTCACAACCTGCGATGCGTTTTCAGTTTCAGCGGCTGGAGTCAGTCAGGAACCGGCGTTTGTCTCACTGACGCTGGCGAAGCATACGACCTTCAGATAACCCGCTAGTGCTGTCCATGCTCGCGCTGGTGGTCACGGTGCTGTGTGCCGCGTGTGGTTGCCTCGTCAGGCAGGGCAGACCCGCATCGAGCCGGTAACCGGACGGCAAATCACGTACGAGGGGATCGTGTACGCGCGCAGTACAATTGATCACCCCACCGGAGAACAACATGGCAAAGCTCGCGTTTCCGACTACGGCGGATGAATTCAAACAGCATCTTGAACAGCAGGGCCAACGCGACGATTGGACGGTTGACGTAGTGCCAGCGGAGGGCGACGACATTAGAAACAAAACGCGCGTGGTATTCACACTGCGCGATATGACCATGGCCGACGGCTATGTCGCTCATGAGTACGACGACCTAATTGTCACGCTAGACGGGGATTACTGGTTCGGACTAGACCGCCTGCACGAAGACTATCCGCGCTGGACGTGGCAAAAGCAGGTAGGCGAAAAATCGTGGTGCACTGTCGATCACCTGCGGTTGCTAGATGCGCTGGTGGAGTTGTTCCCGCCATCGCTGTACGCCTGATTGCAATCAATGCATTGACAGGGTGATCACCGACATGGGCCTCAGACACACATTGCAAGAGATTGAAGGGTGGCAAGGTCAATATAAACGTGTCCTACGCTGGCAGCACCGGATTCGCATGGCGGATACCGCTAGGTCATCGGCGGATCAACTTGACTTTCTCCTCGCTTTCTTTGCTTCATGTTTCGATCTCCGGGACTGGCTAATCGCCTCTGGTGTCGATAGAGAATCAGTAACGGCGTTATTTCGTGGCAACGTGGAACTGAGAGTGTGCCGCGATATTGCGAATGGCTTTAAGCACTTTCGGATTACCGACCATCCGTACGATGCCAAATTTTCGGTTGTGCGGGAGTACGTCCCCGAAAACTGGCCGTCGTATGTTGGGCATGGCGAGAGCAAATGGAATATTGTCGCCGGTGAAGATATGTTCGATCTCGTCGCGCTTGCTCACCAATGCGTCGATCTGCTGGACGAATTCCTTCACGACCAAGGACTTAACGCCGCTTAGTCTTCCGCTCGCGATCGCAGGCAATTGCATCGGCTGTCAGGCGGCGCTGACGCGTCGGCGACTGGTCATTCGTGACCCATCCTTGGCACGCTCGTCAGCCAGAAAATCGCTCTACCACTTCGCGATGTTCGCCAGTACGGCGGCAATGAACTTCGGGAACACTTCGGCAAGCTGCACGCGGCTACGTACTTCTCTGTCGTACCCGTTAACCTTACCCTCATCGAACGACGCACCTATGTAGAACCCATCCTCCTCAAAGGACATCACCGTGGCGATGGTCAAGTGGGAAAGGTGGCTGTGGTGATGGTAAAACTTCTCCGCCTCGACTAGCGCGTCCACCCCCTCATCGTGAAGCCCAAGGACCTTCCGATTTCTCCTCACGTCGCGCACCGCGTCGTTTGCCCCATACTGCTCTGCAACAAATCTATCCAGATTGGTTAGTGTTTTTCCCGAACCAAGCAACGACATTGCAATGGCCTCGATCACTTGACGCATGAGATTCCCCGCCGCAACGAGGTGACCAGCCAAGAACAGCTTCATTGATTGGATATGCAGCGTGATTGCGCAATAAATCAGGCTGGAGACACGTCCGCGTTTCTCGTTGTTTTTCGCTTCCTCATCAAAAGCTTGCCAGTCCATCATCGCTTGCGCCATCAACTCGGCAAATCGCTCGGCTTGCTGGCCGTACCGCGCGAGGAAAGCAGCGGTAGCTTCCTGCGCCGAACCGGTAATCTCTGAATGGATGATGCGTTTTGCTTCTTCGGCACTCGGCATGTTTGCCCCGGTTCGTCTTCGTTGTTCGCCTAGCTGACTAATGCACCATCATCAGGCTGGTGGCCGATAGTCTGGATGCCCCTCTGTGCGCTCTCCAAGCGCCGCCGCCCAAAAGAATTTAGCGTAGTGCCGATAAACGTCAGCAGCTTCGTTCAAATCAAAAGCGTGTGCTAGAACGATACTTAGCAACAGGCTAACGATTTCCAGATTGTCCAGATAGAACGATTCAATTTCCTCGTCCGTCGCATCGAATCCGCCTGCTTTTGCGGGCGAAGCCTGTCGGTGTGCCAACTGCCCATTCCGCAATATCAGTAACTTCCTGAAGGCATCAAAACCAGCGCCGCCCTTAGTGTATTTATCTACCAGCGCCCCCACCTTGGCTAACTGCTCGCCCAGCGTTCCTCTTAAGTGTTCTTCGAGGGTTAATCGCAAATACCCCTCAAGATGATCGGTCCTTGACGCAATCAGGGCATCAAAGAATTGCTGGTCACGCAAGGTGCGAACGACTGATTGCACTCCGACTGCTTTTTTGTCACTGTCCCAAATTCGCATAAGCGCGAGCAACGTCTCACGCCGAAGCGACATGCGCACAATGAGAAATGCCTGCGTGGCAAATGACTCGCCCATCCGCTTATGCAGTTCCTCTTCATATGCAGTCGGCTTCCACGTCTCATGGAACATGACCGCCATTCCAATTTCCTGCTCTGCGGCTTTTACTTTTTCTTTTAGAGCCGTGATTTTTGGGTCTTCGTCGCTCATTGCCTGCGCCCCCACCCTGTGGTTAGGTTCGTTGTCTGGCCGATCATACCGGAGCGCCAGCGGACACAAACTAACTTGAGTTCGTCGGCGCAACGACGCCTATGCCGTCACCGCCAGACAAATAGCAACCATTGGGCATGCGAAATGGCTGCCGATGTCGATGCAATTTCTTGCTTGATGGTTTGCGATATGGCCTTGGAATGCCTGCCATATTTTTCTCCTGATCGAGAATTCGCTTTCGTTCTTTAAGTTCCGCGATGCGTCTTTCGGTACGCCTGATTCTTGCAATCAACTCCCATTGGAGCAGCAACAAAAGGTCGCAGTCGCTCGGATTCGACTCTAGCGCGCGAAGCAACTGGGTGAGCTTGTAAATAGACTTCCTATACCGTGCAATCATCTACAAGTTTCCTGACCATGATCGAACCGCGTAGCGCTATTGGACAAACATCGTAGGTTCTAGCCCGACCCTACCCGTCCATAGACCGAAAAAGGTCGAGCTGTCGTACGTAGCGGCGTACTGCATCGCTATGGCGAATCGCCGCTGCCGCTCGCTCCCTATCTGCCGCCGGAACTTGACCGACGTAGTGCGCAAGTTCGGCCAACTTCTCGCTGGTCGAAATCAGCAGTTCATGAACGGCGATTTCACGATACCGTCCAGCGGCATCCTTGGCTTGCACTGAGCGCCGAAAGTCCTCCGAGCGAATTCCAGCTACGACCAGACGTAGCGCCGCCTCTTCCACTGATTCATTGATGTCCGTCGACGCAGCCTTGATGATGTCCTCGAGCCCCTTCGGGATTTTCGGAGGCGGACCAATACTCTTCTCAAGTCGCGCCACGATTTCGTTATTGAGACTGTGGCCAGCGGCATCAGCGGAAGCCTGCAGTGCCTCGCGCAATTCCGGCGGCATCCTCAACGGGTATGCAGAGGGTTGCTTTGCTACCAGCTTCTCTTTTTGCATCATGGCTCTTGACTGAATCATCGTGATGTGACGATACTATAACCTGATCCTCAGATAGATTCTATTTTGATTCTTTCTGTGCATATCTTCAAGCCAAATTCTTGGCCGCTACGAATGCTGGCGGACCTGTGGATGAGTTCCACAGGAAAAGGCGGACCATCTGGGCCGGTCGCCGCATTGGGTGATCGTTAGACGCTAAAGAGCGCAACTAAGATGAAGGCGCGCGCGAAGGCGGACGAACGATAAAAAAGCCCCGACCGGATATCTTGGCGGATGACGGTCAGGGCTTGTGTTCAAACTTGGAGAATGAACGCATGCATCCTAGCACGCGGGCGTTATCACGCCAAATCAAAGTGCCTTTCCATGGTACCGACCTTTACGTTGTGGAACATGATGGCCAGCCATATACCGCTGTCAAACCGATAGTCGAGGGCATGGGACTTGACTGGAAGAGCCAGCAAGTGAAAATGCGACAGCGCTTTCGCTCAAGCATGGCGGAAATCGCCATGATTGGTGGGGACGGTCAACTTCGCCCCATGACCTGTCTACCGGTCAGAAAGCTTCCCGGGTGGTTGCACTCGATAAGCCTCGGAAAAGTCCGCCCTGCAGTCCGTGAGCGCGTCGCCGAGTATCAGGCCGAGTGTGATGATGCGCTGTGGCGATTTTGGAACGCAGGCGTCAACGTCAATATGCATCAAGTGTGTAGTGGTCGTGAAAAAAGTACTTCCGCCGATCGCGCCGACGCACTCCGGCTTGCCACCGAGCTTGTCATTGATCGACACGTTCCGTACAGCTCCGCGTATCGAGTCATGCATTTTTATGCTGGCGCATGCAGCTTTCGGGACATGAGCCGCGACCAAGCGATGCTGGCAACTGAATTTGCGAGTCGCCTGTTATCCCACCTTGATACGCTCGGAGACTGGGAGCAAATCGACAAACATCGAAGCCGACTGCTTTGTGGACCGGTGCAATTATCCCTAGCACTTCACCCGCGACTCGGGCCGAGCTACTAGTCAGATAGCCGGTTGTGTGTAGCTTGGATTGAGAAAGCGGTGCATGCACCGCCTTTTTAACCTCGTATGATGGAAATACCTTAAACCACCTTGTTTCTGAGCAAAGGAAATGACGTGCCAAGTTTCGACTTCATAACACTTAAAGAATTTCGTCTTTCCCTTGAGAGAGACTATTCGGAAATGGCGAAATGCCTACAGGCCGAAGCTTGGAAAAGCGTACAAGTGCTTGCGGGCAGCATTGTCGAGTCTTTGCTCATCGACTACCTTCTCTCGACGAGTGCCCCTGACAGACCCAGCAAAGACCCTCTTCGAATTGATCTCGCCGAGGCAATCACTATTTGTCGGAATGAGGGCGTCTTGACCGCTCGTACAGCCGACTTGTGCAGTGTTATCCGCTCCTATCGAAACCTGATCCACCCCGGGCGAGTTGTGCGAACGGGAGAGCCGGAACCGAACCGTAGCAGCGCAACAATCGCGACGACCTTGATAGATATGATCGCAGATGAATTGGCGAGGACCAGACGTAAATCGGTCGGGTTGACCGCAGAGCAGATCGTCTCGAAGGTAAGGCGTGACTCGAACTCATCAACGATTATTAAGCACCTCATCTTAGAGGCCAATGAAACTCAGCGAGAACGGCTTCTGCTGGAACTCATACCTGATACATACATGAACCGACCAGAGGACCCAGAGCCTTTCGACAACGAACCCGAACGCCTTCTGACCGCCTATCGTGTCACCATGGAGAATGTGAGCGATGAAATTCGCGAGCGCGTTGCCGCCCAGTTCGTGCGCATTCTGCGGGAGGAGGACGGAGACTATGTCGACAGGTACAGTGCAGGCTTCTTCTCGGCTCCCGACATCCGTAACGTGGCGAAACAATACGAACCGCTAGTGCGCGAGTTTCTACTAGGCCGGGCCGCCCGTACGCACACCAACGAAACGCTTAGGATGTTAAAGGGCATAGCCCCCTTCTTGGAATTGAGTGATGTAGATAAATGGCTCGACCCTTACGTTCGAACAATTACATCGAGTCAAGAGAGCGATTCTTTGAAGTCGCATGCAAAGGACCAGTTTTCTATGGAATTTATCGGGAGCACTGGCGAATTTGATCGGGCGGTTACAACGCGCCTTGATGCATGGCATAGAACTTTCGTAAGGTCCAACAACACCGAGCGCGCCGCAGCAGTAGAGGAGATGAAGGACATGGTCGATATCCCGTTCTAGAAGCTACTAAGGTAGATTTTTGTTGATTAGAGCCCGCGTGCCCTCAGCACGCGGGCTTTTTCTTTACCCACACTTTGTTTTATGTTCTAGTAGCGTCTTTACTCAACTACTACTTGGCAAAAACGGTGGGTAGATGACGAGATTTGTCGCAAAGCGCATCAGGTTCCGGAACGGAGAGCATCACTCTGTGCTGAGTAGGCCCGGAGGCCTTCCGGTCCACGAAGCGACCCTGTACTTGAACAAGTACCGCAAGCGCGGTCGAGCCGCCAACACGATTCATGGCATTTGCATGGTGTTGGCTTTGCTATACAGAGAGCTGGCTAAGCACAAAATCGATTTGCTCGAACGATTGCGGGTCGGTCAGTTCCTGACGATACCTCAGCTCAACCGATTAGCCGATGCTGCTCAGTATCGAGTGGATGACCTGTCCTACGAAGACGCAGAGGAACCAGGTACATCAAAAGTCATTGATATCCGACGAATCCGCATGCGTCGCAAAGCGGCAGTCGAGCAGGCCAAGGCGGTCAGCGTAGCTACCCAAGCCTCCCGACTTCGGTACATGGCGGATTTCCTGGAGTTCTTGGCGATGTATGTGGGTGCGACGCTGCCGGCGCCCCTGCGAAAGGAATTGGCGATTGAAAGCGCTCACGCGCTCAAAGCATTTCTGGCTCAAGTGCCCAAAGTCCCCAAGCGTGCCAAGCTCGGTGCCCGGGAGGGACTTTCTAAGGAGGACCAGGACCGGCTCCTCGCTGTGGTTCGCCTAGACTCGCCCGACAACCCGTGGCAGCAAGGTTATGTCCGCTACCGGAATTGGCTGATGGTTGTGCTCTTGCTCGCGACCGGCATGCGTCGCGGCGAGTTGCTGGGCATTCAGCTTAAAGACCTCCATCAAAGCCTGCCCAAGCTGCGCATCATCCGGCGGGCCGATGCAAGTGAAGACCCCCGTCGCATTCAGCCGAATACCAAGACCAACGACCGAGAGGTGGAGGTGCGGCCGGAAATTATGCGGGCCGTCTGGAACTACATTAGGCGTCACAGAAAGAAAATCAAGGCCGCTCGCAAGCACCCGCAGCTCATCGTTACAGACGATGGCTACCCGTTGTCATTGGGTAGCGTCGACAAGATATTCCGGCAGCTTCGCGAGGCTTGCCCAGGCTTGCCCGTCACGCTGACGAGCCATGTGATGCGCCACACCTGGAATGAACGCTTCTCCGAGCAGGCTGAACTGCTGGGGCTGACGGATGCCGTCGAAGAGAAAGCCCGGAATGAACAGCAAGGGTGGACCGATAACTCGAAGTCCGCTGCAACCTATACCCGTCGTCACGCGAGCCGTAAAGGACGGGAAGTCTCCCTGAAACTACAAGAACAGCTCGATGTTACAGACAAATGAACTGCGTTCCTCCACCGCTCTTGTTATTACTTTGCCCAAGCGTGTATTCACGCGCAGCAAGAGCAGCTTCGACCCAAACGACGACGTCTGGGAGTGGGCGGATGGCCCGGCGGACGCGTACATTGACTTTCGACGTTACAACAACGGCTTCGAAGCGTTCGTTCCGTGGCTCAAGCATGCCCTGCTTCCGTTCGTCAAGGGGCACTCATCTGCGCATGTCATGAACCTGAATGGGGCGTTCACCCATTTCGTAGACGCCATGCCGACATGCCCGGAAGGGGCCATTGGCGCGCAGCATATCTCCAACTACGCAGCCAAGCTGGGTGCTCACGAAATCGGGCGGCTCGGGACCCTCAACGGTCTGCTACAAAAGTGGGTGAACCTCGGTCTGCCCGGCGTCGAGCCGGAGTGTGCCACGTACTTGCTCGAGCGCAAGAAGCCCGGCAATGAGAAGGGCAAGGCGGTCAGGACGCGTGACCCAGTCGCAGGACCGCTGAGCGAGGAGGAATACACCGCGCTGTACTCGGCGGTCAACGCTGCCTATGGTCGCGGTGAGTTACCGTTGTGGACGCTTCTGCTCACCAGACTACTCTTGGCGTGCGGCGGTCGTATCTCTCAATATGCTTCACTCAAACTCTGTGACTTTGACAGCACGACGTTAGTGCTTAGCCTTCCTCAGGCCAAAACGGGCTTGGAGCACGCGCGAATCAGCTTCCTCGCGTTTGACATCAGTCCACAAACGGGACGGCTCATCGCAGACTATATAAGTGGTTTGCGCGAGGAGGAATACGACGACAACTCCGCCTTCTTCCCACAAGCCCTGGTCATGCCTCGGGGACCTCGCAAACAACGTCGGGCCATTGACGACCTGTTCTACGGGCATTGCACTCCGGAAACACTGTCGGCGTGGTTCAGTACCCTTATGACGGAAATTGCACCGCCAACTTCCCGGCTCGACTTCGCGCCGACGCCTCTGACGGCACAGAGATTCCGGTACACCTTCGGCACCCGGCTAGCCGAGGAAGGTGCAAGCAAGGTAATCATCGCGAACCGGATGGGCCATGCAGACCTCCAGCAGGTTGACGTCTATGTCGCAGCCTCTCCAAAGATTGTTGAAAACATCGACCGGGCTATGGGGGCTATGCTTGCTCCGCTCGCCCAGGCTTTTAAAGGGCAGCTCGTGCTGGATGAGGAGCACACGACCCACAAGGGCGCTCCCGGGAGCCGTATCATTGACTTCCGGGTCTCAAAGGACCCGGTGGGTAGCTGCGCGGGACAAGGCAAAAGCTGTGCCTTCAACAAGCCGGTCGCCTGCTACGGATGCTTCCGGTTCGAGCCGTGGCTCGACGCTCCGCACGAGAAGGTGCTTGAGCGCCTGGAGTCTGAGCGGGAAAACTGGTCGGCGGACGACCGAATGGCGGCGGTGAATGATGAGCCCATCCGGGCAGTCAAGGAGGTCATCGCGCTTTGCGCCCAGGTTTGGCAGCAGCGTGCCGAACAGGAATCGGAGGCGGTGTCATGAAAGCCCCAACTCCAGTACTCAACTTTACGCCTCGGGCCGAATTAGCGCCCCTGGCCAACATCGAGGCCTTCGTGGCCCTCTGTAGGGACTCGGACGTGCTGGGTGCGCGGGGGCAGTTCGACATAAACGTCTGGACGCTCGGATACTTCAAAGGACAGAACAAGGTGAACCGGGTGGTGTTCAGCACCCTTGCGGCGTCCCGCGAAGACAAGCCCGAGCCGAGTCTGCCGCATCCGTTCCTGGACTTTGCGAAAGCGACGCTTGTCTACCTTCACGACAAGAAGCCGGTAGAGTCGCAGGCGCCGCGCATTGCGGCGCTTCGATGCCTTGAAGCCGCCTTGCGCGAGTCAGGCAAAGGCTCGCGGCCGACGGCTGTCGACGAAGATGTGCTGGATAGCGCGGTCTTACTTGCTAGGGCGGTGGTAAATGGCAGGAAGGTTTCGCCGGCGGTGGCTTACCGGACCGCCGGTCAACTTCAATCTATCGCTGAGCTCATGCGCTCCAAGGGGTTTATCCACCTCCGTCAACGCTGGACGCATGGCCTCAAAAAGCCCGACGAAAGAGGGTCTCGTATCTCGCAGGAGGCCCTGACGGCTCGGCAGGAGAAGCTGCCTTCCGCCGCCACGCTCCGTGCGCTCGGAGCCATCTTCCATGATGCCATCGAGCCTCCCGATGTCATGGTGTCGAGCGTCACCGGCCTGTTGCTCTGTGCGCCGGAGCGCATCAACGAAGTGATTCGGCTTCGCCGCAACTGCCTGGTTGAGGGCGACGGCGAATATCGTGGGAAGCTGGGGCTACGGTGGTCCGGGTCAAAGGGGGCAGAGGACACCACGAAGTGGCTCCCCACGGAAATGGTGCCCATCGCACGCAAGGCGGTCGCAAACATCATCGAGGTGACGACACCGGCCCAGAAGTTGGCGGCCTGGTACACGGAGAACCCTGAGAAGCTGTACCTCCACGAGGGGGCTGTGCATCTTCGCGACAAGAAGGTCCTGACGTTGGAGGGAATCGGTCTCATCCTGTGGGGTGATGCGACGGCGAGCGGACCGGCCAACACCTGGGCTCAAAACAAAAACAGGCGACTGCCCAAGCAGCCGCTCGGCGGACGCAGTATTGGCTATCTCTTTGAGGATGTCGAGCGGGCTGTCGTTGCCCTGCTGCCCGAGACCTTCCCTTACGTACCGGGCGCCTCCGACCGGCTGTGCCGTGAGTCCATGTCCATCATGCTCATGAACGAAATGCATTCGCAGAAGGCGACATACCTTTGCATGTTCAGTTGCGTTGACACCGACACTATCACCAACCACTACGGGGCGCGCAAGGGTCGAGTCTCCATCTTCAAACGCTTCCATTACACCGAGGACGACGGCTCGCCTATCGAGCTTCAAAGTCACAGCTTGCGCCATTACCTGAACATGTTGGCGCAGACCGGCGGCTTGAGCAGCACCGAAATTGCCATCTTCTCCGGTCGGAAGGACGTGAAGCAGAACCGCGCCTACGACCATATGACCTCGGATGAGGTGCAGGCGCCCATCAGTAAGGCATTGAAGGACGGGTTCACCTCAGAATTGGAACCGGTCTTCACCAGGCGTGACCTAGTTACGCGCGGCGAGTTCAAAGGCCTGGGGCTGACGGCGGCACATACGACCCAATACGGCTGGTGCGAACACGACTTCGCGAGCGAGCCGTGTCAGATGTACCGCGACTGCGTTAACTGCGAGGAGCAGGAGTGCATCAAGGGAGAGACGCAGAAGGAAGCGAACCTTCGCATGCTCAAGAGCGAGACCGAGTACCTGTTAAAGCAGGCCAAGGAAGCCTTGAGCGAAGAAGAGTACGGTGCCGATACCTGGGTCAAGCACCAGACGCTGACGCTCGAACGAGTCAACGCCCTCCTGTCGATTCTCGAGGACCCGGCGGTACCCGCTGGAGCGCGGATTCGTCTGGACGTGGACAACGCTCCGCTCATCACAACCGACAATGTTCACCCTGTCAGGTTTGTCCGGACTACGCGGCGAAAGGTACTTGCATGAAAAAGAACCGGGCACCAGACCTAACCGACGAGCGCATTGCAAAAATCCTTGAAACGTTGGACACATGGAAAGGCAAGCTTACGTGGGAGCTCTTGCTGGATGCGGTCCAGGCGGCGACCGGCTACCGATACTCGCGATTTACGTTCGCGGAATACCCTCAAATTGCGAATGCGTTCTCGCTCAAGAAGGACGTGTTGCGCGGTACTTTGCCACATGAACGAGGCGAGCCTCGGGATGAACGGGTTCGTGCGGCTCTCGAGCAGGTCTCCCGCTATAAAGCGAAAGCCGAACGGCTGGAAGCAGAGAACCAGCTCCTGAACGAGCAGTTCCTGACGTGGGCGACTAACGCCGAGCGCAAGGGCGTCACGATGGACATGTTGAATGCCCCGCTCCCGAAGCCGGAGCGCGACCGTTCGAAAGGAGCCAAGTGATGGCAAGCGGACAGCAGGTCGCCGAGGAGAATGTGCGTCGGTTCACGACCTGGGCGGCATCGAGGACCGACGAGGACTTCCGGAACATGGTGACGCGAGGCGTCCTGTCGCGCACGGAAATCGCGGCAGAGTGTGGGTTTGCGAAATCGGCGCTCGCGCAGAATCCACGGATTCGGGATGCGCTCAAGAACCTGGAGGCGGACCTGCGCGAGCGTGGCGTGCTTCCGCAGCTTGTGTCGGGAGACGAGCCGGAAGCGTCGCCGCTCAGACTCCGAGCCGCTGAGTCACCTCGCGCGGCTCAGGATGCTGAGCGCCTTTCTCGCCTGGAGCAGGAGAACGCGAGCCTGAAGGCGGAGAATGCCGAGCTCAAGCGCATGTTAGGCCGTTACGCGGTGCTTCAGGAGGTCCTCGCGGAAACGGGGAGGCTTCCTCGGTGAGCGACCCTACGAACGTCACGCTGCGTGTGACGGGGGTCAGGTCTCAGAACCCTCGAGGCTTCGGCGGAGCCATCTTCACCGGGGTTCCCGTCGATGCTACTGGGTCTGTCCTTGACGCGTGCACTTATGTCGTCGTCAAGGCGACCCGGGCTACCCTTGGCGGAACAAAGGTCGAGCGAGGCCAATGGTGGACGGTTGCAGGACAGCTGGTTGAGCGCCGGTCCGTGGTTGACGGCTTCGAGCTGGTTGAGCAGCAGGTCGATGCGGAGGTCGCGTATCTCGCCCGCCCGACCGGCGAGCATCTCGTCACGTTCATTGCCGAGAACCCCGCCTTCGAGGGACTCGGAACAGTCAAAGCCAGACGGCTCTGGGAGCGCTTCGGCGAGCAGTTGTATCAATTGCTGGACGCGGCCGACCCGTCGCCGTTCGCCGACGTCCTCTCTGCTGCGGCAGCTCAGCGTCTGGTTGAGGCCTGGGCTTGTCACGGCGAGTCCCGCACCCTTCAGTGGCTTCAGGCCGCTGGCTTCGACATCGGACTGGGACGGAAGGTGCTGCGGTACTTCGGTGGTGAAGCGCAAGCTCGCATTGAGGAAGACCCCTATCGCCTGCTATCGTTTGCCGGCAAATGGTCGACCGTCGACCTGATGGCACAAACGCAGTTCGGCGTTCAGTCCGACGACCCTCGCCGGCTGCGGGGAGCCGGCGAGGAGGCGTGCTATCGGATGTTCGCCGCCGGCCACACGGCAATGCTGTCGGCGGACCTGGTCGAGCAGGTCGCCCCGCTGCTGGGACGACCGCCAGTCGGCGTTCAATGGCGAGATTTGCTCGCGACCGCCGTGTCGGAGGGCCTCAAAAGCGGCCACATCGTTCAGACGCAGCACGGCCTGCAACCGCTGGGCGCTCTGGTTATGGAGCGTCAGGTAGCCAAGGCTATCCAGGAGCGTTTGACCGGCGGCATCGAGCGACTGCTTCCTGGTCATCGGGTCGAGCGAATCATCACGGCTTGCGAAGCTGAAGACGGCATTGAGCTGAACCCGGAGCAGCGGAATGCTATCAGGATGGCCGACGAGTACGCGTTTGCCTGCATCACCGGTGGGGCTGGCGTGGGCAAGACGACCGTGCTCAGGTCGTTGTGTCGGCTGTATCAGGACGCAGGAACCAAAGTGCTACAGGTGGCACTTGCAGGACGCGCAGCGAAGCGGATGCAGGAAGCCACTGGTCTGCCCGCATTCACGATTGCCAGCTTCCTTAAGAGCGTCAACAACCTGACCTTCGATGGTCCCACGGTGTTGGTCATCGATGAGGCGAGCATGGTTGACATCGTCTCGATGAGCCGCCTGTGCCAGGCGCTACTTCCTCACGTACGACTCGTTCTCGTTGGTGACCCCTACCAGCTCATGCCGGTCGGGCCTGGTCTCGTCCTTCACTGTGTCATGAGGGTGCCACGCATTCCCTCGACCGAGCTCAAGACCGTGAAGCGCTATGGAGGGGAGATTGCCGCCGTGGCTTCGGCCGTGCGGGAGGGGGTGTGGCCGAGCATCTCTGCCGACGAGACGGCGTCCGTTGCCTTCATCCATTGTGATGACCGGCAAATCGCGGAAAGAGTGGCGGACCTTTATGCCGTCGATACCGCTGGCACGCAGGTCCTTGCGCCGCTGCGAAACGGCCCGGCAGGGACCAAGGTACTCAACCAGGTCTGCCAGCAGCGATTCACCGGCGACGGGCCAACTGTGACTCGGTGGAACGACGAGTTCGACAGGCCTGAGTACTGTGGTTTCAACCTTGGAGATGTCGTTCTCTGCACTCGCAACCTCTGGGACAAAGGACTGCAGAACGGGTCAATGGGTCGGGTTGTGGAGGTCGAATCCCTCGCTACCAAGCCCAGCGATGACGCTGAACGGGTGCTGGCCTGGGTCGAGTGGGACGATGGCGTTTGCCGGGAGCTCACGTCCGAGATGCTTGAGGATGTCGAGCTCGGGTTCGCGGCGACGGTTCACAAGGCCCAAGGCTCTCAGTGGCGCCGCGTCATCATCCCGGTCACCAGGTCAAGGCTGCTGGACCGAACGCTGTTATACACAGCCCTCACTCGTGCCCAGGTTCAGGTCATCCTGGTCGGAGACGTCGAGGCCGCCCAAAAGGCAGTGGAAGCCCCGCCGAAGGCACACAGTCGAAAGGTAGCGTTGGACCTAGCCTTGATGCATTACCTCATGCAAGCCGACGATAATGTCCTTCTGCCGGCCTGACCGGTGCGACGACACATGACGAGTCAAGGGCGGGCGCCAGCCCGGCGAAGCGAACCCTTGACCGCTGATGGTTTGCCACGCTGTGGCTGGGTTGGAAGCTCGGCATTCTCGTGCTTCCAACCATGCCATACCGCAGCGCTGTTCGCTATGATTACGCAAAGTCGTCCCTTGAGCGCGTACCCACAAATTCAGGTCAGAAGGCGGTTTCCACGAGAATTTGGGGCGTTGTGGGCACATTACCAACAACTGTGTGAAACACAAACCTCCGAAAGGCCGGCACTCACTCACATCCAGCGCGCTATCAACACTTTTTAGTAACCATAACCGTTCTAACTCGTCTTCGCTCGCCAAATGTATTGACGACGATATCCATGCCGAGGTGCGAAGCAAGCGACGCACGCCGTGGCGCGCCATAAGACTGTCGCCCCGGATTCGGACGAGCGATGCTCTAACGAGCTGATCAGCTGACGCGAATAAAATGCGCTAGCGTAGCGGCCATCCCGACTTTCGACACGGACGAACTGCATTGATAGTCGCTTTGTGAGTTGAAAAACAAAAAGCCGTTGAATCTCTTTTAGATTCAACGGCTTATCATTCATTTTTGGCGGAGAGACGGGGATTCGAACCCCGGATAGGTTATTAACCTATACACGCTTTCCAGGCGTGCGACTTAAACCGCTCATCCATCTCTCCGGCGGGGAGCCGAATTATAGCAAACTTCGCGCCCTGCGCCACACTCATGCGCAAAACCGCCTAAGGATGCCGGATGTAGTCCACCAGCGCCCTCGTATAGGCGTCCGGTTTCCGGTCGACCAGACTCACTCCAATCGCCACCAGAAACCCCGCCGGCACGCCGAACACGCCTGAGCTGATCGGCTCGATCCCGAACCACCGTGCGCCCGCGAAACCCGTCATCTGCGTGAAGAACGGATACGTCGACACGATGTAATAAATGCACACCACCAGCCCCGCCACCATGCCCGCCACCGCCCCGAGCCGCGTGGTGCGCTTCCAGAACACGCCCAGCACCAGCACCGGAAACAGGCTCGAAGCCGCCAGTGAAAACGCCGCCCCCACCAGAAACAGAATATTCCCCGTATTCAGCGACGCCACATACGAGGCGAACAACGCCACCCCAAGCAACAAAATCTTCGAGATCGTCACGCGCCGCTGGCTCGATGCGGCCGGATCGACCATGTGGTAGTAGACGTCGTGCGATAGCGCATTAGCGATGGTCAGCAGCAAGCCATCCGCGGTTGAAAGCGCCGCAGCCAGCGCACCGGCCGCGATCAGCCCTGACATCACATACGGCAGCCCCGCGATCTCGGGCGCGGCGAGCACGACCATATCCGGCTGCATCTGGATCTCGCTCCAGCGCACGATGCCGTCGCCATTCGTATCGGCAAGGCTGATCAGACTCGGCTCGACCTTGCGCCACTGCGTGAGCCACTGCGGCAAATCGGCAAAGTGATGACCGACCAGGTTGGTCAATATCTCGTACTTGATCAGCACCGCCAGCACGGGCACCGTCAGATAGAACAGCGCGACGAAGAACAACGTCCAGCCAACCGAGCGTCGCGCTGAAGCCACCGAGGTCGTCGTGTTGTAGCGCGTCAGGATGTGCGGCAGGCTGGCCGTGCCAAGCGACAGGCACAGCAGCAGCGACAGGAAATTGCGTTCATGGGTGCGCCGGTCTTCTTCGCTTGTGACAGGAAACGGCTCGTGCATCGGCACCGGCGCGGCCGCGCGCATCAGCATCTCGTCGCGGCGTTGGGTCCAGACGATCTGTGCGGCGGCGGCATCGCGTGGAAATTGTTCGAGCGCCCGCTCGCGTTCCTTGATCTCGCGCAGCGGGCCATTGTGGCGGCGCAAGTCCGCGACTTCCTGGGTGAGGCGCAGCTTCTCGTCAACGAACGATTGCGGCAACGTATCGAGCCGCATCTGCATCAGCGCGGCGCGCTGTCGATAATCGTCGCGTACGGTCTGCTCGAGCGGCGCGTCGCGCACCTGCTTTTCCAGGCCTTCGACGCGTTCCATCAAGCGGCCGTAATTGAACTGCGGCACCCAGCCGAGGCCATCCTTATGCGCGATCATCGACACGGGAATCAGAATCGCCGCGATCAGGATGATGTATTGCGCGACCTGGGTCCACGTCACCGCACGCATGCCGCCCAGAAACGAACACACGAGAATGCCCGCGAGTCCGCAGAAAATGCCGACCGCGAAATCCACGCCGATAAAACGCGTCGCGATCAAACCGACGCCCTGAATCTGCGCAACCAGATAGACGAACGAGCACAGGATCGCCGCTAACGCAGCGAGTCCACGCACCGCGTTGCTCGAAAAGCGCGTGCCGAGAAAGTCGGGAATCGTGTAGCGCGCGAGTTTGCGCACGTACGGCGCAAGCAGGAACGCGACGAGGCAATAGCCGCCGGTCCAGCCCATCAGGTACGCGAGACCGTCATATCCGGTCGCATAGATCGACCCGGCAAGGCCGATGAACGATGCTGCGGACAACCAGTCGGCCGCTGTCGCCATGCCGTTGAAGAAGGACGGCACGCGCCGCCCGGCTACGTAGTATTCGACGAGGTCGGACGTGCGCGATAGCAACCCGATCACCGCATACACCGCGATCGGCACGAACAGGAACACATAGCCGATCCACACACCGGAGCCGGTGACCCGCTCGATGCGCCACATCACATAAATGAATAGCAGGAAGCCGAGCGTATAGAGCGCGTATGAGCGGATCAGCCGGTTCGTGAGCTTCATCGGCTCAGCTTCCGCGCGCAGCGGGTGCGGTGGAATTGGCACTGGCGCTGCTGGCATTGCTGGCATTGCTGGCACTGCTGGCACTGCTGGCACTAGCATCCGCATCGAAAGCGCGTTGCAGACGGCGATCGGCGCGCTGCATCAGCACGATATAAACGACGATCAACGCGACGTAGATCAGAATCGCCCCTTGCGCACCGAAGTAGAACGGCAATCTGAAACCGATGAAGCGCACCTGCTCCAACGCCGGCGCGAACAGCGGCAAAACGAACGACACCACGAAGCCCACCGTCATCAGCGTCGCGATCAACGCAAGATTGAAGCGCCAGTACTCCTGATGCGCGCGCGCCATCGCTGCCGAGACCGCAGGGGGTTCGGGCGCGGGATTGAGTGTAGCGTGAGAGGTGGGGTGCGGCGCAGCCATGCGCCTATGTATCAAAAAGCCACCGGGCAGGCAATCGGGATTGTCCGCGCGGTGGCCTTTACTGCCTGACTTAAGTGGTCGATACCTGGGCCCGCTCAAAGGCACATCAGTCGACATACCCTTGCTGCAAACCCAGGCCAACCTAAGCTCAGAGCGACTCGCCGAGCTGATCGAGAATTGCCGGGTTCTCCAGCGTGGACACGTCCTGCGTGATCTCTTCGCCCTTCGCGAGCGAGCGCAACAGGCGGCGCATGATCTTGCCCGAACGCGTCTTCGGCAGATTCTCGCCGAAGCGGATGTCCTTCGGCTTGGCGATCGGACCGATCTCCTTGGCGACCCAGTTGCGCAGTTCGTTGGCGAGCTTCACCGCTTCTTCGCCTTCAGGACGCGCGCGCTTGAGCACGACGAACGCGCACACGGCTTCGCCGGTGGTCGCATCGGGACGGCCCACCACGGCCGCTTCAGCCACGATCGGGTTCGACACCAGCGCCGATTCGATCTCCATCGTGCCGAGGCGGTGGCCGGACACATTGAGCACGTCGTCGATGCGGCCCATGATCGTGAAGTAGCCGGTTTCCTTGTCGCGTACCGCACCGTCGCCGGCGAGATAGAGCTTGCCGCCGAGTTCTTCGGGGAAGTAGCTCTTCTGGTAGCGCTCCGGATCGCCCCACACATTGCGCAGCATCGACGGCCACGGGCGCTTGATCACCAGAATGCCGCCCTGCCCGTTGGGCACGTCCTGGCCGGTTTCATCGACCACAGCCGCCATGATGCCTGGCAGCGGCAGCGTGCACGAGCCCGGCACCAAAGGCGTCGCGCCCGGCAGCGGCGTGATCATGTGGCCGCCGGTTTCGGTTTGCCACCACGTATCGACGATCGGGCAACGGCCGCCGCCGACGTTCTCGTGATACCACACCCACGCTTCCGGATTGATCGGCTCGCCGACCGTGCCGATGATGCGCAGCGTCGACAGGTCGTAGCTCTTCGGATGCACTTTCTGGTCCGCTTCCGCGGCCTTGATCAGCGAGCGGATCGCGGTCGGCGCCGTGTAGAACAGCGAGACCTTGTGCTTGGCGATCATGTCCCAGAAGCGGCCGGCGTTCGGATAGGTCGGCACGCCTTCGAACACGACCTGAGTGCCGCCGAGCGTCAACGGACCATACGTAATGTAGCTGTGGCCGGTGATCCAGCCGATGTCGGCGGTACACCAGAACACATCCGTGGGCCTCCAGTCGAAAGTCCACTTCAGCGTCTGCGCGGCCCACAGCAGATAGCCGCCGGTGCTGTGCTGCACGCCCTTCGGCTTGCCGGTCGAACCCGACGTATACAGGATGAAAAGCGGATGCTCGGCGCCGACCCACTCGGGCGCGCATTGATCCGATTCGGCCTGCGCGAGTTCGTGCATCCACAGATCGCGGCTATCGTTCCATGCGATCTTGCCGCCGGTGCGCTGGTAGACGATCACGCTCTTCACCGCATCGCAGCCGCCCATGGCGAGGGCTTCGTCGGCGATGTTTTTCAGCGGCAATGCCTTGCCGCCGCGCATCTGTTCGTCGGACGTAACGAGCGCGACGGCGCCCACATCCACCAGGCGCTCGTTGAGCGACTTCGACGAAAAGCCGCCGAACACCACCGAATGCGTGGCGCCGATCCGCGCGCACGCCTGCATCGCGACGATGCCTTCGATCGACATCGGCATGTAAATCACGACGCGATCGCCCTTCTTCACGCCGCGTTTTTTCAGCGCGTTCGCAAAGCGCGACACGCGTTGCAGCAGGTCGTTATAGGTGACGTTGGTGACGGTGCCGTCGTCCGCTTCGAAGATGATCGCAACGCGCTCGCCATTGCCGGCTTCGACATGACGGTCGATGCTGTTATACGACGCGTTCAGCAGGCCGTCTTCGAACCACGTGTAGAACGGCGCCTTCGATTCGTCGAGCACCTTGGTGAAGGGCTTGTTCCAGCTTAGCGTCTCGCGAGCGAGGCGCCCCCAGAAACCCTCGTAATCGCGCTCCGCTTCGGCGGCAAGCGCCCGGTATGCGTCCATACCGGAGATAGTCGCGCCAGCCGCTGCTTCAGCGGAGGGCGGGAAAACACGGCGTTCCTGAAGAACCGATTCAATCGCAGACATCGACAACCCCTTGGTGAAGATGAAACGTAAAACCTGTGCCGGCGCGCAGGTGGCGCGCCTGTCGTGCGGCGCGTAATGACGCGGCGCGTGTCTCCTGATCCACGGACAACGGAGGCGCGCATGCGGCACTTCGTCATCTGTGCAACCCGTTGCCAGATTGCAGCCAGGATAACGCCAGCAACTTACCTGTCACTTACACCGGTTGCTCTGCCCTTGAATTGACTCGCGCCCGCAGCTTTCCCATGTTAACTGAAGCGCTCACGTCCTGTCATGAACTTCGCCCTGGCACGGTATGCAACGCGTCGTCATACAAGAATGACACCCAGGGTTGTACCTGGGGTGGTCTCCCATGCATGCATCACGATTGATGCCCATCCGCGAGCCCCGGATCGCGCGGGCTCTTTACCCTGCATGGAACAGGAGCACTGATATGACAACTTCCACTGGCTGGCACTGCCAGCGTCACACTGACCGAGCAGCGTCGCGACTCGCCCTGCGACACCTTCCCGCTTCCCGACGCGCCGCCGCCTGTGCAGCGGCAGCCGGCGATTGTTCGACGCATACGACACGAAGACGCTGTCCAACTGGAATCATCTGTCGAGGAACAACGACGAGAACGAGCAGAACGTCGTGCGGCTTCGTGCCGCGACGACCCAAACCCATTCCCCCTTCAGAAGCGATCTGATACACGCGCTGCGACGAGATCCCCAACTCTCCGGCGATAGCTGCATGCCTCATATGCTGACGCAGCAGCTCAATAGCACGTTCGAGTTTGTGTCATGGACTTCACCCCGGCTGGTTTGGATCGCCATGCGCAGGTGGTGGTGGCTCGTCGGGGGCCGGCCGCGGCGGGATCTGGAGCGAAGGTGATCTGGTCGGCTGGAGCGGTGTATAGGTGGGCGACGTAGCCGGTGGATAGACCAGTTCCTGCACACCCGTGTGGATGTTCTTTGCGTAGGTAGGCGTGGTAATCGGGACCTCGGCCAGACGCACGCCGATACGGGGAACCGTCGTTCCATCCCGAGATGTTGCCGTAGCAATTTCCTCAACTCTGAATACTGTGTTCGGCCGGAATAGCCATTCGCGTTCGCCTTTGGCCAAAGTGGTGATGTTGACCAGGAAGGGCGTCGCCGACTTCGACTGAATGTCGTAAAGCGCGAATGCACTTCCGGGTCCCGCGTCCTCTGTCATCTCGTTATGCAACAGCGTCGAGAACGGGTAGAAGTTCTCACTGGATGCGGACATGAAAGCTGGCGAATTGGTCACATAGTCGCCCGGTGCAAACTTGCTTGCATAGTCGGAGCGAACGTCGGCGATGCGAAGCAGGCGGCTTTCGTCGGAGGGCTTCGGTAGCCCGCCCAGACCAGCCTGTAACGCCTGGGCGCGTATGGTGGTGTCGGCCTCATGGGTGCGACTGCGTAACTCCAGATTGAGCTCGAAATTGATACCTTCGTAGGAACTGTCCGATGAGTAGCCGGCACTCGTATCCAGATGCGTCCAGGCTCTGAGGGCTTGTCGTTGTGCGATGGGAAGACGGTCGAATGCGGTACGGTACTTTTGGGTGAACTCCGTGTCGTCGAGTAAGCGATCCGCTGCGGATGTCCACGTCGACGGATTGAGCGTTTGCAGCATCTCGGTGGAGGGGGGCGTGCCGGTCGACGTCGAGACCTGGTAGGCCCGCTCGAACGGCTGGGGCCGCTGGAGTCCGGACGGCCCCGCGCCTGCCGGATTCATACCGCCCCTGAGGCCGACATCGTTGTGGACCTGCCAGTTGCCGTCGGCATCGAGCCTGACCGGATACTGAGGCCGGTACGCGTTATCGGCCTGCCAGACGCGCCACGTGCCGTTGTCTTTGTCGAAACGCGCGGGGTAGGTCTTCCCGCCACTGGTGATGTAGTAGTGCCCGTCGTTGTCCGCCAGCACCCCCTGCTGTCCCGGGGCGGGTTTCAGCGCAGCGGGCGCGGGCTGCACGGCGTAGTCGTCGGGCAGGCTGGACCGGGTGCCGTTGATGCGCTGCGAGGCCTCGGCGACGGCCGGGTCCGCGACGAAGCCCTGCGGCGCAGCGGTGCCCTGCGGGCCTTCGCCTTGTATGCCTGTCGCGCCGGCGTTGTGGGGCTGCACCGACGACGCACCGGGGATGGGCACCTTCTCGTCGAGCGGCGTGTGCGGCCCGGGCAGGTGTTCCCTGGAAGCCGCCTCAGCCACGCCGACGCCCTCTGCGGCCAGCCGTTCGGAGAAAGCCGCTGCGCCTTCGCCCGCGACGAGGCCGAGCAGGCCGGAACTCAGGTCGATACCCAGCCGTGCGTTCTCCGACAGCGACGAGTGCGCGTCAAACGCTGCCGTGATGGGGGCGAGCGGTGTCATGCCCAGCAGAAAACGGGCGGTGCCTTCGAGAATCTGGTCAGCCAGTTTTTCCCCGCGGGCGCGCGGCGTGATCGAATCGTCCTTGTGCGAGGCGTCTTTCAGCACCGCGTTGTACTGGTCGGCCAGATCGCGGACATAATCGGGACCGGCTGGCGGCAGGTTATTCAGAATGTCCAGATAGCCTTTCGGAGCGTCGACGCCATAGCCGTTGAGCTTTCGCCCGGCCTCGACCGACCAGTCGACGAGCCTGTCGTGCAGTGCGGGATCGTCCTGCATGCGCTGCGTGAACGCCAGCAGCCGGCGGTCCGCGAGGTCGTCGCGGCCAGAGCCGGGATTGGTGCTGAACAGCTGGCGGCCGATCAGTTCATGGCGCTTGCCGGGATCGCCGGTGACCCCTTCGGCTTCGTGGAGGAGCCGGTCAACCTCCGCATTCGCTTCGGCCCACTTGCCGTCTTCCTGCTTCGTGTGCTGGTCGATCGCGGTGGCAATCCTGTGC
Source organism: Paraburkholderia phytofirmans OLGA172 (assembly GCF_001634365.1). Lineage (NCBI taxonomy): Bacteria > Pseudomonadati > Pseudomonadota > Betaproteobacteria > Burkholderiales > Burkholderiaceae > Paraburkholderia > Paraburkholderia phytofirmans. Next base: position 1,302,689 of record NZ_CP014578.1, on the reverse strand, counting down.
TGCAGATCGTTCTTCAGGTCCGCGGCCTGGCTGAAATAGCGTTGCCTCGAGGCGGGCGTCGATGCGGCAACAAACTGGTCGCGCAGCTGCGTCAATCCGTTCAGGTTGCGCTGGTCGCCCGCCTGGGTCAGGTAGCCTGCGCCAACCGGACTGTTGAACACGCCCAGCGCCCGCTGGACCGGATCGTTGCCTGCGCTGGTGCTGCGCTCGCGCAGCGCGCTATCCAGCAGCGATAGCTGCTGGCCGGCACGTTGCCGCGTACCGGCGTCCGTGCTGTCGCGGAAGGCGACGTCGAGCGTCGCGAGGGCGCCTGCGTAGGCTTCGTGTTCGCCCGGCGGCAACGTGCCGAGTTGCGCCTGCATGCCGTTGACCTTCTGCTCGAACTGCTGAACCCCGGAAGGGTAGCCGGTGAGGCCCTGCTTCAGGTCCCTGCCGAGCCGTCCCATGTTCTGCTCGTCCTGGTAGCTGCTGCGCGACAGGCGCACGCCGTTGGGCAGCGTCTGTGTGTCGTGCGTGTCGAGCAGGCCCTGCAGTTCGACGGGCGTGACGCCGCTCAGGAACGGTGAGGCGGAGGAGACGTCTGAAACGGCGCCGGACGATGTGGTGGAAGAAGCCGGCATGATGGGTCCCGCCGATGCCGATGATGCAACTGGCGCCACTGGCGATCGCGTTGGGACCACCGCAGTGCTGGCGACCACACCCGCATGCTGGCCTGACGTGCCCCCGCCTGCGCGCGCGGATCGCTGTTGCGGCACAGGCGGGACGCGCTGGTCACTGCTGCGGCCATACCGGTCGCGTGCGGACGCTGCGCCGTCGTCCGTCGCATCGGATGATGTGTCGCGGATAGCGGGCTGCGCTGGCGCGTTGCGAGGTGGCGGGATATCGCCAGCAGCGTCGCGACGCTGTGCCGGGGACAGGGAAATATCAGTACCACTGATAGACGTCGTCATATAAATGCTCCCGTTGCATGCAAGGTAAAGAGCCCGCCCGATCCGGGCCTGCGGATTGACGGGGGACGCGATGCATGGACAGGGAAACATGCCGGGCATCACCCTGGGTGCCGATCCTGTATGACCACGCACTTCGTATGTCATGCCGGGGGGAAGTCCATGACATAAACCCGACCGCGATAACCAGCGCCTACGACGAACTGAAGGTTCGAATCCGGCATCTCGACTGGAAAATCGCCCCAGCCCGTCGGCGCAGGCTAAACATATTTTGGACATCTATACATAGATACGCCGTCCGACGATTCAATCCCCTTACCATTTCTGAACCCGGAGCCAATTTCATACCGTCGGCAACGCGGTTCCGGCTGTCCAGTTCAAGCCGACTTTTTATTTCAGGAATATCGACATGCAGGCATCCATGCAGATCAACAGCCCACTGCTCTCGCTCCAGGGAAACCTGAGCCTTCTTGGCGGTCATGCACAGCCGCAGTTGCCGCCTGCCGCGGCGTTCACCGGCGGTCGCGCACAGTCGCAGTTTTCGCCTGTTGCAGCGTTCAACGGGGGCCGCTCACAGTCGCAGTTTTCATCTCCCGCTGGTTTCAACAGCGGCCGCAACCCGTCCAGCCAGATGTCGAACATGACGGGCGGCTTCTCGAAGACATCGTTCTCGGTCTTCAGCCAAAGCACAGGGAACGGCCAGAGCAACACATACTTCGCGCAGGGCACCACTGTCAACCGCGGCCCGGTGGCGAACCAGCAGCCGGCACGCTGGGGCGGCGATGACTATCGTGGCGGCAGCCGCTTCGACAGCCTCTCTTACGACAGTGTGCGCAGTTCGTCGCGCAACGACTGCGGCTGTCATGACTCGGGCAGGGCTAACCAGACGCAGTGGAGCAACACCCAGGTCAACAACAACAAGGCGAGCATCAACCTCGGCGACTACAAGCTCGACTTCGACAAATCGGATTCATCGATGACCATGACCAATGCGAAAAGCGGCGATACGACGAAGGTTTGGGGTGACCCGCATCTCGATCAGCACGCCAACAGTGCCAGCAAGTCGACGGCGATGTTCAACGGTCCGATGACATTCCAGTTGCCGGACAACACCAAGGTTACCGTCGGCACCCAGCCGGCTGCGAACAACAAGTCGGTCTCGTACGCGGATCAGGTCACGATCACCCGCGGTAATCAGGCATACCAGGTCAGCGGTCTGAGCCAGGAAAACAAGGCAGGCCTCAGCGTGCAGAAGAGTCGCGACGGTCGCGCGCTCGATGCCGCCGCGCCGGATGGTTACACCGTTGTGGCAGCCCGCGACGGCAGCGGCTGGATCGACCCGACCACCGGCAAACAGCCGACCGCGAACGACCTCAAGAAAGCCAACGCGTAAGCGCGTTGCCTCCCCATTCATGCCGCGCACACCGGGGGTGAATGTGTGCGACATCCAGCCGGCATGAAGGCTCCCCTGGTATCGCGTCCTGGCACCGGGGAGCAACCGGGAGGCATCCGCGCAATTGGTAATGCATCAGATCAAGACCGCCTTGAAGAAGTACAGGAGTACGGTCAGGATGGCGTCCGCGATATCTTTTTGCGGACGCGAAATTGGACAACATTGGAGACACTGTGACGGCCGCACCGAAGCGGCCAAACTTCTCTGCGAAATTACTGTTCCGATGGTCGGGCTGAGACCGACAACCTGATTGCCGAGCGAGCGTAGCGCGGGCCGGCGCTTGAGTTGGGGGGGTGTATCCGCAGGCCCGGATCGGGCAGGCTCTTTACCTTGCATGCAACGGGAGCATTTATATGACGACGTCTATCAGTGGTACTGATATTTCCCTGTCCCCGGCACAGCGTCGCGACGCTGCTGGCGATATCCCGCCACCTCGCAACGCGCCAGCGCAGCCCGCTATCCGCGACACATCATCCGATGCGACGGACGACGGCGCAGCGTCCGCACGCGACCGGTATGGCCGCAGCAGTGACCAGCGCGTCCCGCCTGTGCCGCAACAGCGATCCGCGCGCGCAGGCGGGGGCACGTCAGACCAGCATGCGGGTGTGGTCGCCAGCACTGCGGTGGTCCCAACGCGATCGCCAGTGGCGCCAGTTGCATCATCGGCATCGGCGGGACCCGTCATGCCGGCTTCTTCCACCACATCGTCCGGCGCCGTTTCAGACGTCTCCTCCGCGTCACCGTTCCTGAGCGGCGTCACGCCCGTCGAACTGCAGGGCCTGCTCGACACGCACGACACACAGACGCTGCCCAACGGCGTGCGCCTGTCGCGCAGCAGCTACCAGGACGAGCAGAACATGGGACGGCTCGGCAGGGACCTGAAGCAGGGCCTCACCGGCTACCCTCCCGGGGTTCAGCAGTTCGAGCAGAAGGTCAACGGCATGCAGGCGCAACTCGGCACGTTGCCGCCGGGCGAACACGAAGCCTACGCAGGCGCCCTCGCGACGCTCGACGTCGCCTTCCGCGACAGCACGGACGCCGGTACGCGGCAACGTGCCGGCCAGCAGCTATCGCTGCTGGATAGCGCGCTGCGCGAGCGCAGCACCAGCGCAGGCAACGATCCGGTCCAGCGGGCGCTGGGCGTGTTCAACAGTCCGGTTGGCGCAGGCTACCTGACCCAGGCGGGCGACCAGCGCAACCTGAACGGATTGACGCAGCTGCGCGACCAGTTTGTTGCCGCATCGACGCCCGCCTCGAGGCAACGCTATTTCAGCCAGGCCGCGGACCTGAAGAACGATCTGCAGCACAGGATTGCCACCGCGATCGACCAGCACACGAAGCAGGAAGACGGCAAGTGGGCCGAAGCGAATGCGGAGGTTGACCGGCTCCTCCACGAAGCCGAAGGGGTCACCGGCGATCCCGGCAAGCGCCATGAACTGATCGGCCGCCAGCTGTTCAGCACCAATCCCGGCTCTGGCCGCGACGACCTCGCGGACCGCCGGCTGCTGGCGTTCACGCAGCGCATGCAGGACGATCCCGCACTGCACGACAGGCTCGTCGACTGGTCGGTCGAGGCCGGACGAAAGCTCAACGGCTATGGCGTCGACGCTCCGAAAGGCTATCTGGACATTCTGAATAACCTGCCGCCGGCCGGTCCCGATTATGTCCGCGATCTGGCCGACCAGTACAACGCGGTGCTGAAAGACGCCTCGCACAAGGACGATTCGATCACGCCGCGCGCCCGCGGGGAAAAACTGGCTGACCAGATTCTCGAAGGCACCGCCCGTTTTCTGCTGGGCATGACACCGCTCGCCCCCATCACGGCAGCGTTTGACGCGCACTCGTCGCTGTCGGAGAACGCACGGCTGGGTATCGACCTGAGTTCCGGCCTGCTCGGCCTCGTCGCGGGCGAAGGCGCAGCGGCTTTCTCCGAACGGCTGGCCGCAGAGGGCGTCGGCGTGGCTGAGGCGGCTTCCAGGGAACACCTGCCCGGGCCGCACACGCCGCTCGACGAGAAGGTGCCCATCCCCGGTGCGTCGTCGGTGCAGCCCCACAACGCCGGCGCGACAGGCATACAAGGCGAAGGCCCGCAGGGCACCGCTGCGCCGCAGGGCTTCGTCGCGGACCCGGCCGTCGCCGAGGCCTCGCAGCGCATCAACGGCACCCGGTCCAGCCTGCCCGACGACTACGCCGTGCAGCCCGCGCCCGCTGCGCTGAAACCCGCCCCGGGACAGCAGGGGGTGCTGGCGGACAACGACGGGCACTACTACATCACCAGTGGCGGGAAGACCTACCCCGCGCGTTTCGACAAAGACAACGGCACGTGGCGCGTCTGGCAGGCCGATAACGCGTACCGGCCTCAGTATCCGGTCAGGCTCGATGCCCAGGGCAACTGGCAGATGCACGACGACGTCGGCCTCAAAGGGGGTAACCCCGGGGGTAGCACAAGCAACCACGACAATATGGCCAACCGGGACAGGCTCGGCGGGGTGGTGCAGAAATCGCCAACGGGCAATGATCCGGGCTCGTATCCAGGCTCCGTAGGTATAGTCAACGATCTACTGAAACACCTTGGCATCAATCTGTCGGACCAATCTGCCGAGTACATCATCGCCAATGTACGCAGGGTGGATGCGGGGGAATTGTTTCACGCCGGTGCGTCGGCATCGGAAGTCTGGACCTTCGCCCGCGATGTCGCGGACCCGAACCTACCGATGAAAGACCGCGCGAGCGCAGCGCTCGGCATGGTTATCAACGGCATTCTGGGACCGACTTACATCGCCCAGTTCGACTTGGAAAACTATCACTTCGGCCGCAATCAAACGGCCGACCTACGCAAAGCGATGCAAATGTACATCCAGTTTGACGGACATGCCTGACAGGTCTTGAGCGGTATTCACCTGTCGGCCGGATTCGGGGCGACTCGCCCCGCTCTCTTCACTGCGGCGCTACCCACCGTCCCGAGCGCCACACGCCACGCGCGCGACAGCCGCCCGCCAGCGGTGCTTTGCATCGTCGTGCCGGACTCGCTCGACATTCCAGTCCCGCAGCGCCTGACGTGCTTCGTGGTGCGCCGACGCGTGTGCTTGCTGCGCGTCGTCCAGTTGCCGATGCAACGCCGGCGTCCTTCCGTCGTGCGCGCGCAGCGTCGCATGCCACTGCCCACCGGCGCTCTGGTCGCGTCGGCAGAACGCGAGCACGCGCTGCCGTTGCGCGGCGTGTCGGTCCAGTGCGGCAGCCTGCTCGGCCACTGCAGCGGCCGCGTGCCGCTCACGCCGACGCGCGTCGGCCAGCGCACGGAGCCTGCGGCGCACCCGCACAGCGCGCACGCGCACGAGCATCCGCCACAATTTCTCCTCCTGCGCCGCGCTGCGCATTACTCCGGGCGCCCTTCGCCGCACACCTCCCGCAGCAGCGCGCGCGTTTCAGCCCACCCGCTGCACTGGTCGTACGGTTGCTGCAGAAAACGCTGGATCGCCGGACGCAGGTCGATCGCGCGGTCAGTCCCGGCATCGTTACCCCGTTCGTATTCACCAATCTGCAACAGCATCTCGACGTCCTCATAACGCGCCAGCCAGTCGCGCACGCGATTCGCGTCGGCACGCTGCGCCGCATCCGCGACGCGGTTCATCAAGCGGCTGCGGCTCCTCAGGATATCGATCGCCGGATAATGCCCAGCCGCGCCCAGTTTCGACGAAAGCTGGATATGTCCATCCAGCAGCGAACGCGCCTCTTCCGCGACCGGATCCGATAGATCGGCCTCGTCGGCGAGCACCGTATAGAAAGCGGTGATGCTGCCTTGTGCCGTCACACCGGCCGATTCAATCAGCCGCGGCAACTGCGCGAACACGCTCGGCGGAAAACCGCCGCGCAACGGCGGCTCGCCGACCGCCAGTCCGAGCTCGCGCAACGCACGCGCATAGCGCGTCAACGAATCGAACAGCAGCAGCACATTGCGTCCGCTCGCGCGCAAGTCGGCCGCAACCTTCGCTGCGAGCTCCGCCGCCTTGATACGCTCCGCCGCAGGACGGTCGGAGGTCGCTGCGATCACGATGGTCGACGCACGCCGCTGTTCGAGATGGTCGCGAATGAATTCGCCTACCTCGCGACCGCGTTCGCCTATCAAGGCAACCACGATCGCGTCGGTCGATGCGCCGTTCGCGATCATGCCCATGATCGTGCTCTTGCCGCCACCCGCCGGCGCGAAGATCCCCGTGCGCTGACCGACGCCGCAGGTCAGCAGGCCGTCGATCGCCCGCACGCCGGTCGCAAACGGTGTGGCAATCACGGGCCGTTCGAGCGGATTGAGCGTCGCCCCTGCCTCGGCCTGCGCCACAGCAGCGGCAGCGGTCGTGAGCAAGGGCGGCGCCAGCCCCCCATCGAGCGGTTTGCCGAGACCGTCCACCACCCGTCCGAGCAGCCCCACTGCGTCGAACATGCCCCATGCCGAGCCGCAGCCCTGCACTTCGGTAATGTCCGACAGGCCGGCCAACCCGGCGAGCGGCATGACCAGGGTGCCATCGTGCGCAAAACCGACCACTTCGCCATACTGAGCTTCGAGCGTGTCCGGGCGCACCAGCCGTACTTTCTCGCCGATTCGCAACGACACGCCCACCACCCGCGCAATCACGCCACGTGCTTCAACCACCCTACCCCGTAACGTCGGCGCGGACATGAACATGGGCACACTATTTCCAAGCGATCGCATGAGGTCCTCCTTTATGCGGCACCAAGTGTCGCGACCGTCTGGACACGAAAGACATCGAGCGGAATCTCTTCGATCGCCAGCACCTCGATGCGCTGACCGAAGTCCCGCAACAACCGCGCAAGATGCGGACGCAGGACTGCATTGGTAACGATCAGACCGATCCCTGACAGGTCCGCGGTAAAGACCTGCTGCGCCCGGGTCAGTTCTTCAGCGGACAACACGCACTGCGGCTCGCCATCAATGCCGCTTCTGATCTGAGCTTCGAGACTGGCTTCCCATGCAGGGTCTAGCACAGCCGTGGAGAGAGTCCACGTCCCGAGGTCAGCGTAGCTGCGCACGAACTGCCGCCCGAGCTGGATGCGCGCTTCCCGCACCATCCGGTCGATCGTGCGCTCCCCCGCCGGCACGCGTACGACAGCTTCGAGAATCGCGCGCAGGTTGCGAATCGGCACATGCTGCAGCAGCAGTTGCCGCAGCACGCTGCCGAGCTGCACCGTGCTCGCAACCTGCCCTGCCTGCGCGACAAGCTCGCGAAATTCGATCGCCAGTTGATCGAGCAGGAAGCGCGTCTCCTGCGTGCCGAGAAAATCGGCCGCCGAACGTTGGCAGACTTCGGTGAGGTGATCGCATAGCGCTTCGTCGACGGTCGCCTTACGGAATCCCGGATCGTCGATCGACGCGGCCTTCGCGGTCGGCACCCAAACCGATTTCGCGGCGCGCGGCCGGTAGCCCTCAACGCCGTCGAACGTAATGAGGCTCTCATCACCGCTCACCAGCGTATGAGCGGCGACCAGCGTGCCACTCGCAAATGGTACATCCTGAATATCGATGATGTAGCGCTCAGGCTCGAGCCGCTGATCGCGCAGCAGTGCAAGACCCGGAAACGGTACGCCCAACTCGACCATCAGGTTGCGGCGCAACTGGCCGAGTTGCCGGTTCAGCGCCTCGGGACGCAAAGCATCGAAGGCCTTGAGGCCGAGCCGCAACCGCAAGGTCGCGCTGGTGCCCAATTCGACGTCATCGAGGATGCGTGGCACGTAGTTGCCGCCGTCGCGCGTCATCTCCGGCATCAGCGCGCGCTGCGAGTTCGACGCGACCGCAGCGTTGCGAATCAAGGTGAGCGCAAGCGCGAGCAGCAGACCGCCGGCAACCGCAAACTGAATGTGCGGAAAACCCGGGATCGCCGCCAATGACAGACACGCCACGCCGGCCATCCCGATCGCCTTCGGATGCACCGCCAGTTGCCGGTAAATGTCGCCGCCGAGATGGGCGTCCGCACCATCGGCCGAGGCGACGCGTGTGACGAGAATACCCGCTGCCACCGACACGATCAGCGACGGAATCTGCGACACCAGACCGTCGCCGACGGTGAGAATCGTGTAGGCATGCAGCGCATCGCTGAACGACATGCCGCGCTGCGCGATGCCGACCGCCAGCCCGCCGACGATATTCACCAGCGCAACGACAAGGCCGGCCACCGCATCGCCCTTGACGAACTTCATCGCACCGTCGAGGGAGCCATAGAAGTACGTCTCACGTTCGAGCGCCGCGCGCATCCGGCTCGCCTGCGCGGCCGTGACCACGCCATTGCGCATGTCGGCGTCAATGCTCATCTGGCGCCCCGGAATGCCATCCAGGGTAAAGCGCGCGGCCACTTCGGCTACCCGGTCCGCGCCTTTCGCGACCACGATGAACTGGATCGCAGCGAGCACGATGAACACGACCAGCCCGACGGCAACATTGCCGCCCACCACCATCTCGCCGAACGCGCCAATGATCTGGCCAGCGTGTGCATGCAGCAGGATCATCTTGGTCGACGCGATCGCCAGCGCGAGCCGCAGCAGCGTGGTAATCAGCAGCAGCGACGGGAAACTCGCGAGATCCGCAGCCTTCGAGACATAAAGCGTGGTGCTCAGCATCGTCAGGCTGGCAGCGAAGCTCACACAGATGAACAGATCGAGCACGAAAGGCGGCACGGGCACGATCAGGAGTGCCAGCACGGCGAGAATGCCGATACCGACGGCAAGGTCGGCGTGACGCGCGAAAAAGGCCGATAGATCGTAGCGGCTGAGGATAGAACGATTCAACATGTTATTGACCAAGCTCCCGATGAATCGCGCGGCGACGGCTTTTTACGTAGGGATCGCCTTCGTCGTCGCGAAACTCCCGTTTAATTTCGTTCTTGTCCATGCGCAGACGGCGCAACCACAGAAAGCGCTGGATGAGGTAGTCAGCGACGGCAGGTGCAATCTGCGATGCGGCCATCCAGGCAAGCAGGTGCGAGTGCGACGTCGCCGTATAGCCGAGGTGAACCGGCAACGAGAACGCCCAGATCGGCACAAGCTGCCGCAGCCATGCGACGATTGCCTGAACGAACAGAAATAGCAGGATCGCGAACTGCAGTAGCGTGAGCGCGGTGTCCCACAAGAGGCGCAGACTGAACATCTGCTTGAGCCCGTTGACCGGGTTCAGACGCTTCGGGTCGAGCGACACACGCTTCCATGCGATTAGCCCGCGCGTCTGCATCAACTCGGGCACCAGAACGGCGAGCGCCCCCACGCCAAGCGCCATCAGTGTCGATGGCATGACCGCGCTCAACGCCGCGAGCGTCGACACGAGCCGATCGCCGAATGGACGCGTAGCGTCTAGCGTCGTCACATGCAGGATCAGTCTGGTCGCGAGTGCATACAAATGCGGCGCCTCGATGAACAGATACAGCCACCAGCAGAGGCCGCTGAACGCCACTGTCAAATGCGTGCTCTTCGCGATCTCGCCGTCCTGGCGTGCGCGGCGGATCCGTTTGGGGGTTGGGGCTTCGGTCTTGTCGCTCATTGCAGATGGATCACGTGATCAAACGCGGCGCGCAACTGTGCGAACAACGGGGGCACGCTCAGCATGGCGGCAAACGACAGGATCAACGCCTTGACGGTGCGTGCGGTGGCAAACGGGTTGAGTCGCTTCGCGTGCCGCGACATCAGTCCGAACGCGACATCGACCAGCAGCGCGAGGCCGAGCAATGGACTGGCGAGCCGCACGCCTTCGGTCAGCGCCACGGCCAGGTCGCGTAGCGCGAGTTGCCGAAACACATCGACTAGATCGACGCGCCAACGGCCTGGTGGCCATAGCACCCACGCATCCGTGAAAAAGCCGACGAGGAGCGGCAAACCCGGCCCCGTGAACATCGTCAACGCAGCAAACTGCGAAAACAACGTTTCGAATAGCGCAGCTTCCTGCTGGAAGTGTGGATCGTAAATCGCCGCGCTCGAGTAGCCGCCTTGCTGGTCAAGCACCGCACCAGCCGCCGAAGCTGCATGAAAGATGGTGCCGAGCAGAAGCCCGAGCGCCGCACCGGTCGCCGCCTCTAAAAAGATTGCCGGTAGCAGTTGCGGCGGCCAACCGGCCTGTCGTGGCAGCATCGCCAGCGCGAGCATCATTGGCAACCGCAACAGGATCCCGAGTGAGCCGCTTTGGCCAAATGGAATCAGGGATAGTGCCACCGCTGGCCTGATCGTACAGAACGCGAAGCCCTCGATATAGTCGATGTAGTTCATGCTCAATGCAGACGCCCCGCGGCGATAAAGGTAAACACATGAGAAAGAAAGCGCGCGAGTTCGCGGCTCGCCCAAGGCGCGGTCACGATCAGCACCGCGCCAACGCAGATAATCTTTGCCCCGTAGGGCAAGCTCTGATCCTGAATCTGCATCACCGACTGCAGCAGTCCAATCAATAAGCCGACCACTGTCGCGACGGCAAGCGCGGGCAGCGATAGCCAGAACACCAGCATGAGCGCATCGCTGGACAAGGTGGCAAGAGTGGGGACACTGTTCATTTGACATAGCCGACGATAAGGCCGTGAATCAGCTTCGACATGCCTGACACCGAAACAAAGACGAAGAGCTTCAATGGAATCGACACCGTGCTCGGTGACAGCATCACCATGCCCATGGCGGTCAGTATGTTGGCAACGACCAGATCCACCACCAGAAACGCGATATAGAGCAAAAAACCCACTTCGAAGCCGCTCGATATTTCGCTGATCAGAAACGCCGGAATCAGCAATTGGAGATCTGTCTCGCGAGCGTCGTGCTCGGGATCGATCCGCTTCGCGGCGCCGACGAGAAACTTCCGTTCGTCGGGCCGCGAATGCGCCAACATGAATTCGCCGAGCGGGCCGCGTACCGCCTGAAACAGATCGAGGGCACGCGGCATGACCACTTCACCGCTATCGCCGGTCGGCAGCGCGGCCCCGATCTTTGCGATGGTCGGCGACATGACGACCAGCGTCGCCGCGAGCGCGATCCCCGAGATCACCAGGTTGCTCGGCGCCTGCTGCACGCCGAGCGCCGAGCGCAGCAGCGTCAACACGATGCTGAACTTCGTGAACGAAGTCATCATCGTGACCGCAAGCGGTAGCAGGCCGAGCATGAAAAACATGCTGACGACCTGGAGCGGATCGAATTGGTCGGTCATGCGGGCAGGTCCCCTTGGGTCATCCGGGTCACGCGCACGCCTAGCGAACCTTCGATATCGATCAGCTCGCCGCGCGCAAACGGAACGCCCTGGCAAAGCAGCGTGACCGTTCGCTCACGCGCGGGCAGCCGGAACGCGACGATCGACCCCTGGCGTAGATGGGCCAGTTCGGCAACCGACAGGGACAGCGTGCCGAGCACAGCTTCGAACGCGAAAGTCAAGGCGTCGATCGGCAGCAGTTCGCTGGTCACTTCCACGGGCGTCGTTTCATCATTCAGGACTTGGTCTACCATGGTGTACTCCTCAGTAAAGTTCAACAAGATCCTGCACGCGCCCAACCGCATTGGCACGCGCAGGTAACACGAATCACGGTCGAACAGCAGCGCATCACCCACCGCGACCTTGCGCAAACGCTGCACGGACATCGACGGGCCGGGCACGCAGATCGGCATACGCACGTACAGACGGCGCAGCAGCGCCGCGCTGGACGACGGCGTTGGCAGGCGCCGTCGCAGCCATGCATCGACCGCCGGACTGCAAAGCGAGAAATGGGCGGCTCGGCCACTCGCCACCTGCGTGACGGCGAGGCCGTATGCGCCCGCTTGGGGGACGGCGTCGAAAGCGACGCCGGCGAGCTCGATCGTGAAGCCGAACAGGCCTTCCAGAGCGCACAACCAGTCGCTCAGTGCGTCGACGACGTGCGTCAGCGCAATGTCACCGCGCTCGCTGATCACCGACGGCGTCAGCTCCGGCAACAGCGCGCCAGCATCGCACGCGGCAATGAACGGCGCTTGCGATGCCACGCCGGATACCAACAAGGGATAACGCTCCCGGCACGGCTCGAACTCCAGCGTGAAGCGCTGCGAGCCGACGCGCACCGTCTGCGGTCCGCCGAAGTGCCGGATCGCCAGGTTGTGGCGCTCGACATCCGCCAGCGCGACGGCTTCCATGTCCGGCCAAAGACTCATGCCGCCTCCCGCACGAACGGACGTCGAAAAACACCGGCCATGCCCGGCGAAGGAGGCCGCGTAGGTGGGGGTGCAAGCGGCGCAGCCAGCGCGGCCAGCGTCTGGCGCAGGTCGTGCCGGACCGCGTCGAGTGTCGTACGCCCTGAGCTGTCGGCCAGGTCATAGGTGCGCAGCACCGCGGCCACACCATCGCGGATGCCACGCTCCAGCGAGCGCAACTGCACCTTCAGACCGCCATCGATAACGCCGGATTCGGTTTCGATGACACACGAATGAGCGGGCAATCCCGCATCGGACAGTACCGTGCAAAACGGCGTGCCGAGTTCCCGCTCGATAGATGAGATCAGCTGCGTCGCATCCTCGAACGCCGCCGGCGCAACCCGTACGGAAACGAGCCGTTGCGACTGCGCCACGGCAACCGCGCGCCGCAATTGATTGACCAACGCCGCTGACGGCGGTAGTTCGCCGACAATATCGCTCACTGCGCCCAGTACGATCTGCGTTAGCCGGTCCTCCAGACGATGAGCGGCGAACACTGCTGCAGCAGTGCGTCCAACCTGTTCGCGCAGCGCAGCTGCCTTGCCGGCCAAGTGGCCCCGACGCCACGCTCGGCGTTTGAGTTCGCGCGCCTGCACCGCGAGGCGGTCGCGCTCATGTGACGCTTCGGCCGCGCGCTCCGCTTCGACGGTACGCAAGCCTTCGAGCGACACCAGTTCCAGCGCGCTCAAATGCCCATCAGATTCAATTCTCCATGGGCCCATTCGACAGATCAGCATGAGTGACCCTCCATCAAACGCCGCGCGTCGGCAACCAGTTCCCGCGCGTCAAATGCAGACAGTCCGTGCACGCGATAGCACGCCGCGGCCTCCGACATCTCGCGCGGCAAGCGCAAGCCCCACCAGAATGCATAGCGGGAGTCTCCAGCCGCTTGCATCGCCAGCGCCAGACCGAGCGCCGTCATCTCGCGCCGACTGAATAGCGACGGTGTCGGCTCGACCGTCAGGTCGGCGGTGTCGGCGCGCGGATGCCGTTGAATCGCGCCAAGCAGGCGCGGCGCAACACCGGCCGCAAACGCGGCACGGGCCTGCGCGGCGACCACGCGGCGCAACGAACGGGCGAATGCGAGCGCGGCAACGATACGGCACAAGCGCGCGCACGCCGGTCGTGGCAAGAGCGGGAGCATGGGCGGCACGTCCGCAAGCGTCACCCGAACCAGTTGCGGGTAACGGCCGAACAAGAATGCATGTGCGGCACGCGCAACACGCTCGTTACGGATGGAATGCCCGGATTCAAGCCAACTGCGATGCGCCCAGTAGGCCGGTGCGCAGGTATAGGCGTGCTTCATGCGTGCTCTCCGGTTCGGGTTGCGGACTTCGATGCAGCTTCGGTGGTGTTTGCTGCGGTTGCTGCATTTGCTGCGGTTGCCTCGGACGCATCGGGCGTCGCTTCCTGGACGACCTGCCCAGGATTTTCAACCGGCGCTCTGGTGCCGCCCCTGCGTGCTTTCCGCTTGAACCACGTGCCCGCCTTCGAACTCCAAAACCACATGAAGCCCGCCACCAATAGCGCTAGCACTGTCAACGCGCATAGCACTACCGTGGTCCGCGACTGCGCTTTACCTCCGTCTTGCTCGCAGGTCGTCACTGCGACACCACCCGCAGCACTGGCGACATCTGCGCCGTCCGCGCAGAGGCCTGGAAAAATCAGTACCGGCGTCACCGGCAGCAGCGTCAGCGACACGCGCGCGGGCGTCAGCCCCTCGACACCGCCTGCCACCAGCGCGCGAATCCGGTCGCGCATTAGTTCGAGGTTGTAGTCGCTGCGGTAACGCATCATCACGGACGCAGACGGCAGCGTGTCTTTCGCGGGCTCCATTGGATCCTTTTCGGGCAGCACGATGTGCACGCGGGCGAGCAATACGCCGTCCATCTTTTCGAGCGTTTCGGACAGTTCCTGCGACAGCCCGAAGATGTAACGGACGCGGTCCTCCTCCGGGCTTGAGATCAACCCTTGACGGCTAAACAGCTCGCCGAGATTCGCGTGCCCGCCGCGCGGTAGTGCATACGCGCTGGCCAGCTCGGTGGCGACCACTGCATCGGCGTCGTCGACCGAGATGTTCTAGGTCCGGTCCGCATTGCGCTCCTTGTAGCCGTTGATACCGTGGTGGCTCAGCGCAGCCACGATGCGGTTCGCCTGGTCCTCGTCCAGGCCTTCAAATAGGGAGGTTCTGCAGCCGACGAGGAGAAACAGGACCGGCAGCAGAATCAGAGTGCGCCGCATCAGCTTCGTTGCGTTAGTGTCTGGATACTGCGGCCGACGTCTTCGGCGACGCTTTTTATTACCTGTATAGTCACCTGATAGTTGTTCATAACTACCTGCAACTCCAGCAATGCGATCGTCGAGAATTTGCCCGAGCTTAACTGGCCAAAGTGCTGCCGCACTTGCTGCGCCGACATATCCTGCGCATCCTGCGCGCTCGCCAACACGCGCTCTAGTAGCGAATCTCCGTAGCTCCCTTCGTTAGCGGATAGACCAGTGACAGGAGAAACATGGGCCACGGCGCTGGTTTGTTCTGGCATGGTGGTGAGGAATTGCAACATATCAATGGCCGCCTCGAATGGTCAGTCGCTTAATGGTTGAATGGGAAGTCGCGTTTTGCGCAACGTGCGCCACGCTAGCGGTATAGGTATAGGGCGCGCATTCGGGCAACGCGAGGAACGCCTCTGCCATCGAACTCGCGCTAGGCTCGTTGCCGTCCGCCACGGTCATCAGCATGCGTACTCCGAGCGCATAATGTCCTTCTAGAACCTGACACACGCCGAGCCAAGCCCGCGCCAGCGCGCTATCGGGTACAACATCCACCGCACGGCCGAAGAGCAACGACGCACGACGGTAGTTCGCGCGATCGAGTTCGACCAGACCCAGCCCGAGGTACGGAAAGGCCCGCCGCGGGTATATCAACGCCAGCCGATCAAACAGATAACGCGCCTCATCGAAGCGTTGATAAGCGCGGGCGAAATGACCTATGGAAATTAACAGTTCCAGTGTGTCGTCCTGCATCTGCAATGTCTCCCGAAGACGCCACGAGGGCGTCTTCGTCCCAGTTAAAGAATCGTTAGCGGACGCTCTCCGCACATTTCTTCGTCCCTTCCCCTATGCTCGACACGATACCGTTGCAGGCCGTGCGGACCGATTGCAGCTTGTTGTTCTCATTCGTGAGGTTCTGCACATCGACGGGATTCGCCTCATTTCCAGCATTTCCAGCATTTCCAGCATTTCCAGCATTTCTAGCATTTCCAGCCGGCTGCTTGCCGCTTGCCATGGCCTTGTCTCCTGCCTTTCTCACGGCATCACTTGCGTTGCTATCCAATGCATATGAAAGTTGGACAGCTTCGTTTCCGGTGAGGGGCCCGCTTCCGTTGATCGCCATATTTTCTACTCCTAAATTTAATCGCACGCGTTTATGAAGCTTACGCTTCGTTCCACCACCTGCCGAGCCGCGCGCAAACACTCGACAAGCAGAATCAGTTCCTTTTCCAAAGCCGGCGAAGCGGTCAACAACGCGTTGTTCACGCGGTCAATTTCGGCAGTGAGCCGGGCTTCGATAGCCTTGCGTCCGGCGCCATCGTCTTCCAGAAGTTGAGCTTCGATTGGCAAATCGACGAATGCGCCGAGCGTACTTTTACCCGCATTTTTTTTGACCATGGGTAGCATCCATAAAAAATTCGTATACCGAACCATCATCGTCGCGCGTGATATCTGCTGCGCAAGCTGAAAGTCGTGTGATCCGTCCGATTGGCAGTCGAGCGCCAACAAAATAGCGCACGCCCTGCGCATCCGTGAGCCAGAACGCGTGACGGCTGGCAAGCAGATTCAGACCAAGCGCGTCGAGCGGCACGCGCACCCGTTCGCCTTGCTGCGCGTGGCCCGGAAAAGTCAGGTCACGCAACCCGTGAACCTCAGCGCGCGCCAGGCGGGCCACACGTGCGTAGTCCCACGATTCGGGCGACAGAAACCCGTGCACGTCAGGCAGCGTCGCGGTGAACGCACCGGGTTCCGCGGTGTGCACCTCGGCGCCGCGGTAGTAGCGCGCAAGAAATTCGCCAACCTCCTCCTGCAACTGATCGAGCACAATCACATGCATCACCGGCGCCCGCTGCCGCGACCACGCGCTCGCGGTCAGCGCTGCGAGATCGGTGGCCGACTGCACATAGCCTTCATAAACGAGCGCACCGGACTTCGGGTCGAGATGCGTGGTCACCAGCCGGAATGCTTCGTTGATGCGCGTCGTGCGCGGCACGCCGGACATTGGGCTCGACGAGATCCATGTCAGCAGCCCAAATACAACCGGTGTGACTAGAACGATCGCTTTCGTCACGGGCGACGCATCGGACCAACGTTTCGCGAGATACGCGAGCGGCGCATTGCGCAGCAGGTAGGCACGCTCGGCATCACGCGCCAGCGTCGCGCTCGGCGCATCGCGGCCGCCGAACTGGAAAGTGACACTACCTACTGAAAACCACGCACCGCGCCCTAACAGCACGCGCCGTCCCGGCAGTATCGATCGGCCGAACACGGCAACGTTCGCGTGGTGCGCGACCACCGCGAGCGACGCACCTCGAGATTCGACGGTGGCATTCTGCGGTTCGACACCCTCGTCGATCACCATCAGGTCCGCGTCCGCGCCACTACCTATGCGTACCGGCTTCCCGGACGACAGCACCACCCTCGCACCGGTGTGCACGCCATCCATCACGACGATCAGCGCGTCAGCGGTCATGGCGGTTCTCCCACGGCATCTTGCTCACCGCCGGCAAAACGGCCGGAGTAACGGGAGATGACGCTGACGACTGCGACGTGTCTCGCGCAACTGGCTGTACCAGGCTTCGCAACGCGGCGTCGACGTTTGGCGCAACGCCGACAACCACTGGTTGCACCGATTCCACCGTGCGGGGCGCGATATTGGTCGGCGACCCCGGCTGCGAAGGCGAAGCGGTTGCTGCAACCGGCGCTCGAGCCGCGATGAAGTCCGGATTCGGACTTGCGTTGCCGGACGTCGGGCCCGCGACGGTCAGCGTCCCATCCGGCGCCCCGTCACCCGACAGCCGTTTTAGGCGCGGTGTGATCAGAATCAGCCGTTCGAGGCGCTCATGCGTGGTCTGCGTATCGCGGAACAGCGCGCCCAGGTACGGCACGTCGCCGAGCACCGGCACCTTTGATGTGGTGTTTTCGCTGCGCTCGTATTGATAGCCGCCTATCAGCAAACTCTCGCCGTCGCGCACGACCGCCTGGGTGACAACCGAATGGTTGTCGACCCGTGGAATGCCATCTACAAACGTCGTCGAGCTGAACGTACCGTCGTCGATCTGGATGTTGAGCCGAATATTGCGGCGCGGGTCGCCGGTCGATTCGACACTCGGCGTAACCTTCAGCGTCAGCCCCGTATCTATATTGAAGAGGTCGACGGCCTGGTTGCCCGCTACGCGCACATACACTGAACTGCGCGAAGTCAACGCCGCTTCCGTGTTGTTCAGCGTCAGCACTTGCGGACGCGATAGCACGCGCGCCTTGCCTGCGTCCTCCAATGCATGAATTTGTGCAAAGAGGTATTGCGCCGAGTTGCCGACCAGCGTCGCCAGATTCAAGCCGCTCGCCGCACTGGCTGCCGTCACCAGGTCCGGAACACCAAAGCTGAGCGGTGCGCTCGCGGTTCCGGAGGCGCCGTTGATGCGCCCATTCGCGCCACCCCAACGCACGCCGAGCGAGCGCGCAGCATTCGAAGACACGTCGATCACCACCGCGTCGATCTCGACCAGTTCCTGCGGCTGGTCAAGCATCGCAATTGCGCGCTCATAATTCGGCATCATCGACACGATGTCGCTGATGATCACCGAGTTGGTACGCTGGTCGGCGACGATGTTGCGGCGCGCGGGGGTTGCGACTGGCTTCGCGGTATCGGAGTCGGGTAGCGGCGGACGATCGACGTCGCCGACGGGCAGCGCGCCTCCCAGCCCCAGGCCAAGCAGGCTGGGTAGCGGAGGCGGCCCGCCGCGCGCGCTGCGGGCGGCAGCACGGGCATCTTCGGCGCGTGGGCCAGGCGCGCGCGGCGCAGTAGGCTGCCAGGTATCCGTCATCAACTGGCGCAGCAACGTAGCGACGCCCGGCATGACTTGCTCCTGCGCCCCAACCGTAAAATGAATGTCCTGCGCTTGCGCGTAGCGCAACGGGAAAACCCGGATGACGATCTCGTCGAACGAAGGCTCAACGGTGGTCTGCCGTTGTGCGTTATCGATTGCCTGTGCAACCGCGTCGACGAATTTCGACGGGCCGGCAACCTTGACGGTCGTCGCCGAATATTTGATCGGCAGGCGGGCATCGTCGACATCCAGGTTGCGAAGCAAGGACGCGACCGCTTCGCGGGTCATCGGCGCAAACGGGATAACCCGGCTGCGCACGTCCGACGCGGTCGCGACATGCATCGCCTTGCCGTCGAAATACCAGACAAGGCCGTAGGCCTCTACCAGTTGGGTGAATACATTGCCCGGCGTGTCGTCGAAGCGGCCATTGACCGCACCTTTCACGTCGCGGCCTATGTCCGCGCTCAGGCCCTCGACGGCAAGCACGTCGCGCAACACGTCCGGCAGTGGCGCACCGTTTACTGCGTAGTGAATCGGCGCGCCCTGCCAGACGGGCGTTGCGGCGTCGGCCCCCGGTATCAACAGCACCAGGCAGGCCACCCCGAGCGAACCAGCGAGGCGACGTACGGCGGCCGAGGGCATGCACGGCGACAAGGACGGCAGTTCACCGCTGCCTCTCCTGAGAACCGAATCGTTGAGTCGCGTGATAAGCATTAGAAAATCCCTGGCTACGTGTGTTGACCGCATTAGCCTGAAATTTAATGACGCTTCCATCCACCCTGGTCATATACATGTAAGACATTCGCGAAAGAGCAGACGCGGTGGCCGCCTGTTCCATTGTGCTACTCAAGCGAATACCAATATCCACGACTCATCCGCGACCAAATCCACCCAATTGACTCGCCCATCTCTAAATTAAGAAAAAATACCAATGCCGATAAGTCATACATCTGTATGACCCGTTTCCGCCGTATAGAGCGAGGATTGATGGGTAGCCAACCTGATTAAACCGATCATGACAAACGACCTATTAAATTCATGTTGCACCGCCAAGGTTTTCTCAAAATTATTCAGCGCCTTTAAGGACTTCGACTCCTCAATCGTCGTTTTGCACAGTCCGAATTTCCGGTGCGCCTACACATGCGGGTGACACGCTACTGCACCTTCACTCCGCAACTGGCAAGGCCCAAGCTGCGCTCTGTCAGAATTAACGGATTCGCAACCTGCCTACGGCTTGAAGAGATCTACTGGAGAATCATTGAAGAAATCGCGCGTCAGGAGTCTCTGACAGTCGGAAAGCTAATATCAAAATGGGCCATTGAAATTGACATGACGCAAGAAACCATCTGTAACTTCACCGGATTCATCCGAATAATTTGTGTAACTCAGGTACTCGCACACAAACACCCGATCGACATGAGGACGATCGACCCGGACGCGCCATGCAACTCATTTTAATAAAGCACAAGGAGGTTTATCGAATAATCATATTTAGTTCTTTCGTACAACCCGGTACGACAGCAGTTGACCATTCCGCTCAATTTCATACGGAATAACAACTGAGCGTTTTAATTACTCATGAGAAGGATTTGAGAATGACGAATGCAATCAACAACATGGGCCAGAGCAACCCCATCCCGTCGAATTTGCCCCCGGCGACAACGCAGGGCACGGGCAACGCTGCGTCCCCCACCGTGCGGGCGTACGAGTACGCCCCGAACGGCAAGCTCGCCGACGTTCCGTCGAATGTGCCCCGGCCGGACAGAACGCCGCCAGGTTTTGACCCGTCCCACGACGCGTTGGTGCGCCTGCCCGACAACACGCACAACACGGTCCCGCCCGCGCAACAAAACACCGGGTCACAAGATGCCGTGCCGAACGACACGGACGCTTTGCCGCAAACGCAGAGCTGTCTTCACGGAGGGGCGGCGTGTGAAATTGGTGGCGCAGCGAAGAAAGAATCGCACAAGACGGCCTCGCCCCCTGCGCCCCCCCGCGTGAATTCGGACAGCCCCTCCGATACCAATGGGAAGTCGACGCCGCACGCTCGGGAAGAGGGGAAGAATGACCTTATGGTCTGGTGAGTAAGGTCATGGACGTCGTCCAGTCGCTCATTCCCGCCGTGATGCCTCTTCTCGGCGCAGCCATATCGATGATGAGCCAAGCGGGAGCGGGTGGAACTGGTCGAGTGGGTGGAACAGACGGAGCGGGCACCGCCTGACGAGCCCCTAAAACAACTGGCTAGCGCAGTGAGGCTGGCCGGGCCAAGGAGCGGCTCCACGGTACGCCGCCCCGTTTCGAGTCGCGCTATTCCCCTTACGTTGCAATTAATTAATGAGAAGGATTTAAGAATGATGAATGCAATCAGCAACATCAGCAGCACCCGGTTCGATATGCCCATGCCGGCAGCGCCGCAAAATAACGTGCAGACGGAGACGCACTCCGTCTCCGTACGGACGTTCCCGCCCGACGACATGGGCGATATGAACGGTGCGCCGCCGGCCATGGCTTCAGCCGATCTGCACGCCGAACATGCCTTGAACGCGGCCGCGGACAACACCGGCAATGCGCCGCAGGCGGGCAACGCAGCGCAACAGGGAGCGAACGGTGGCGGCTTGCTGGGTGGTCTGTTGAGTGGGCTCATGGACCTCGTCAAACAGGTCCTTCCCGCAGTGATGCCTCTTCTTGGCTCGGCCATGTCGATGATGGGCCAAGCGGGAGCGGGTGGTGCTGGTGGATTGGCTGGTGCTGGTGGATTGGCTGGTGCTGGTGGGTTGGGTAACGCTGGTGGATTGGGTGACGCTGGTGGGTTGGGTGACGCTGGTGGAATGGGTGGAACAGACGGAGCGGGCGCCGCCTGACGAGCCCCTAAAAAGCAACCGGCCAGCGCAGCGACGCTGGCCGGGCCAAGGGGAGGCTCCGCGGTACGCCGCCCCGTTTCGAATCCCGCTATTCCCCTCACGACGCAATGAATAATTCCCGCAGGCTGGGTTCCGTCGATTTCCGGCGCCTGGACGACCTCGTCAGACGCTCGAATGCAGGGCTGCACCCGGCGATTGCCGAGTTCGTCGACGGAGGCCATCGTCGAATCGGTCAGATGCTGCGCAGCGGGTCGCCGCCAGACGCGGCCGCGCAGCGTTTCCTCGACGCACTGCAGTCGATGCAGGATTACGTCGGCACCTCATACCGGGTATCGCAGATCACCCTTGGTGGTCTCGCCGCGCTACGACGCGGCCGGGACCGCCAATTTGCCGACTCCGGTATACAGTGCGCCTTTGTGCTGCCTTGTAGCGCAGCGACATGGGCGGCGCACGCGGCTCAAGCACAACTGCACGAAGGTGTGTATCGGCTGTTCTCGATCTTCGACGAATCAGTCCCACAGAAGAATCTGTCGACCGCACGACTCGCGGATCATGTCGCGGTACCTCCCGGAACGCCGTTGCGGCTCAAGGCTCTGCGCATCATTGCCAGCCAATGTGCGGCGGGCCCGGGCCTTGCACGCGTTGTCGCACATTTCGCCCGTGCGAATCACGCAGGCGGTACGCCATACGATCTTTACAGCGGTGGGTACGCGACGCCGCAACCTGCCACTGAAGTTGCTGCCGGCTAACACGATCATGTTTCGCGGCGAGCGGCCCGCGCCGCACGCCATGGACCACAGCAGCCAAACCATACTACCCCAAGTGCGAGGGCACATTGCCCGTCTCCACCTGGCTCGCTGCCCAGCGGGACCGTCGGCCGCTTAGGGCCACAGCAGCGCCGGCCGGCCCAGACTGCCCGCCGCGCCGCAGCAAATTCAGCCGGCGCTGTACAATAGCCCGCCTGACGCGAGCTTTTCCGGCCTCCCCTGGCCGCGTTCCGCGCCGTCTGCGCCTTGGTTTGCGTGCTCGATCCGCGCGTTTGGTTTGCGCTTCGGGTCAGCGCATATAGTCCGTGTTCCGTCACCTGCGTTTCATCTGACTCCTGCCTATGTCCGCCCCGCGACCCGACTCAGCCCGTCAGCGCCGCCCGATGCGTCCGCTGCCCGCCATCATCTTCATGAGCCGCTGGCTCCAGGTGCCGCTTTACCTCGGTCTGATCGTCGCGCAAGGCGTCTACGTCGTTCTGTTCCTCAAGGAAGTCTGGCACCTCGTCACGGCCTCGATGACGCTCGACGAGACCAACATCATGCTGGTGGTACTTGGCCTGATCGACGTGGTGATGATCTCGAACCTGCTGATCATGGTGATCGTCGGCGGGTATGAAACCTTCGTGTCGCGCTTAGGCGTGGAGGGGCATCCGGACGAACCGGAATGGCTCGACCACGTGAACGCCGGCGTGCTGAAGGTCAAATTATCGATGGCGCTGATCAGCATCTCGTCGATCCATCTGTTGAAGACTTTCATCAGCCCCGATCAGAATTCGACGCACACCATCATGTGGCAGGTCATCATCCACGTCGCGTTCCTCGTGTCGGCGCTGGTGATGGCTCTCGTCGACCGTCTGACCACCCATACGCATCCGAAACATTTTCAGGAACCCACGGCGCTGCATGTCGTGGGTTCGACCGGTTCCATTCCCCTGAAGGCGCACGACTGACCGCACTGCCCTGCGTGTCCGAAAACAAGCGCCACTGTCCCCACTGAGCTAGCCATGACCATCATCAAACAGGAAGATCTGATTCAAAGCATTGCTGATTCGCTTCAGTACATCAGCTATTACCACCCGCTCGACTACATCCAGGCCTTGGGCCGCGCTTACGAGCTCGAAGAGAGCCCGGCCGCGAAGGATGCGATCGCGCAGATCCTCACCAACAGCCGCATGTGCGCCGAAGGCAAGCGCCCGATCTGCCAGGACACCGGCATCGTCACGGTGTTCGTGAAGGTCGGCATGGACGTGCGTTGGGACGGTGCGACGATGGGCGTCACCGAGATGATCAACGAAGGCGTGCGCCGCGGTTATCTGAACCCGGACAACGTGCTGCGCGCGTCGATCGTGAGCCCGCCGGAAGGCGCGCGCAAGAACACGAAAGACAACACGCCGGCCGTGATCCACTACGAGATCGTGCCGGGCGACAAGGTCGACGTGCAGGTTGCAGCGAAGGGCGGCGGCTCGGAAAACAAGTCGAAGTTCGCGATGCTGAACCCGTCGGACTCGATCGTCGACTGGATTCTGAAGACCGTGCCGACCATGGGCGCAGGCTGGTGCCCGCCGGGCATGCTCGGCATCGGCATTGGCGGCACCGCTGAGAAAGCGATGGTGATGGCGAAGGAATCGCTGATGGATCCGATCGACATTCAGGACGTGATCGCACGCGGCCCGCAGGACTGGATCGAAGAACTGCGCGTCGAACTGCACGAGAAGGTCAACGCGCTCGGTATCGGTGCGCAAGGTCTCGGCGGTCTCGCCACCGTGCTCGACGTCAAGATCATGGCCGCACCGACGCACGCTGCGAGCAAGCCGATCGCGATCATCCCGAATTGCGCGGCCACGCGTCACGCACACTTCACGCTGGATGGCTCGGGCGTGGCGAAGCTCGAAGCGCCGTCGCTCGACGCATGGCCGAAGGTGCAATGGGAACCGAATACGGAAACCAGCAAGCGCGTCGATCTGAACACGCTGACGCCGGAAGAAGTCGCAGGCTGGAAGCCGGGCCAGACGCTGTTGCTGTCGGGCAAGATGTTGACGGGCCGTGACGCCGCGCACAAGCGCATCGCCGATATGCTCGCGAAGGGCGAAAAGCTGCCGGTCGATTTCACGAATCGCGTGATCTACTACGTCGGCCCGGTCGATCCGGTGCGCGACGAGGCAGTCGGCCCCGCCGGCCCGACCACCGCCACGCGCATGGACAAATTCACTGAGACCATGTTGTCGCAAACCGGTCTCATTTCGATGATCGGCAAGGCCGAGCGCGGCCCGGTTGCGATCGAGGCGATCAAAAAGCACAAGGCCGCGTATCTGATGGCCGTGGGCGGCGCTGCATACCTCGTGTCGAAGGCCATTCGCAGCGCGAAGGTTCTCGCGTTCGAAGACCTCGGCATGGAAGCGATCTACGAATTCGACGTGCAGGACATGCCGGTGACGGTTGCCGTCGATTCGAACGGCACCTCGGTGCACCAGACCGGCCCGAAGGAATGGCAAGCGAAGATCGGCAAGATTCCGGTCGCGACGGTTTAATTCGCCGCTAACGCCTGTTACGTATGTCAAAAGCCGGGACTTTGGTCCCGGCTTTTTCATTGCTGCGTGAGACGCGACGCCAGATGCCTGCAACAACGTCAAAAGATGTGTCTGTTTCCTTGGCTTTTTCGGGTCTGGCGTTTATTGTTGTTGAAAATTCAAAGCCCCTAAAAGGAATCCCCATGCAAGGCGACAAGAAAGTTATCGAGTATCTGAACTCCCAGCTCAAGAACGAGTTGACCGCCATCAATCAATACTTCCTGCACGCGCGGATGTACAAGCACTGGGGCCTCGAGAAACTCGGCAAGCATGAGTACGACGAATCGATCGGCGAAATGAAGCACGCCGACTGGCTAATCGAACGCATTTTCATGCTCGATGGCCTGCCGAACCTGCAAGACCTGCACAAGCTGCTGATCGGCGAGGAAACCAAAGAAATCCTCGAATGCGATCTGAAGCTCGAACAGATTTCGCAAAGCACCTGCAAAGAAGCGATCGTGTATTGCGAATCCGTTCGCGATTTCATCTCGCGCGAAATCTTCGTGAAGATTCTCGACGACACCGAAGAACACATCGACTGGCTCGAAACGCAACTGGACCTGATCGACAAGGTCGGCATCCAGAACTACCAGCAAACTGCGATGGGTTCGGTCGAGTCCTGATCGAACCAGGTTGAAACAGCCCGCGCGCCGGCTCATGGGCCTGCTCGCGAACGCCGGCTCGTTTGTCTGCTTATTTGTCAGCTTATTTGCCAGCTCATTTGCAGGGACAAGCGCCGCGCGGGCGATATACTTGCGCACTTCCCCGTTTTCGTGAGTTTCCCGTAACCGCTGTGCCGCGCGTCTCCTTATCGCCTATGCCCGCAGAATCGCCGTCTTCGAGTGCCCCGATTGCCACCTCAGGTGGCGGCTCGCGGGCGCCGGTCGGCATTTTCGACTCGGGTCTGGGCGGTTTGTCGGTGCTGCGGGCGGTCCGGGCACAACTGCCCGGCGAAGCGCTCATCTACGTTGCCGACTCGCTCTACGCCCCCTACGGCGAACGCGACGACGACTTCATTGCCGACCGCACCCTTGCGATTGGCGAATGGCTGGTCAAGGAAGGCGCGAAAGCGCTGGTGGTCGCATGCAACACGGCGACCGCGCAATCCATCGCACTAGTCCGCGAAAAGCTGTCCATTCCGCTGATCGGCGTCGAGCCGGGCGTCAAACCGGCCGCGCTGCAGTCGAAAACACGTGTTGCCGGCGTGCTCGCCACACAAGTGACCTTGCGCAGCGCCCGCTTTCAGGCCCTGCTGGAGCGCTACGCCGCCGATTGCCGTTTTCTTTGTCAACCAGGCCACGGACTCGTGCAGGCGGTGGAACGCTGCGACGTCGGGTCCGCTGAACTGCGCGCATTGCTGCGCAGCTACCTGCAGCCCATGCTCGATGCCGGCGCAGACACCCTGGTGCTCGGCTGCACCCACTACCCGTTTCTCAATGCGGCGATCCGCGATATCGTCGGCGACCGGCTGATGCTGATCGATACGAGCGTGGCCATCGCGCGCCAGCTGGAACGGGTACTCGACCAGCACGGGCTGCGCGCCGCCCCGGAAAATACCCGCGCTGCTCTGCCCCGTTTTTATTCGACCGGCGACGGCACGCATCAGCAGCAGCTCGCCGCTACGCTTCTGCAAATCGACGCCGCTGTCGAGCAGGTCGAGATCCCGTCGCGCCGCACGGCGGCGCCGGATTCCCAAGCCGCATAAAGCCCTCGTCCACTGCGCTTTAGGCCGCCATACGGCCTTTCTGCGCGCTTTTTAGGCATTTTTGCGCCCTCCCCGCCGCTCGCGCCGAATCCCGCCCCGCAGGTGAAACCCTGCTAACAGTCTGGTTTTGTTACAAAAAATCATGCAGGACGCTTGCCAAACGGCCCAATCAAAATGATAATAGTTCGCATTAACGTTAGCTATGACGCCCTGCCATGATTGTCTGTGTCTGCAAGTCTGTTTCTGACCGAAAGATCCGTGCCTCGATCGCGGAAGGCGTCGATTCGTTCGACGAACTCCAGTTCGAACTCGGCGTCGCCTCCTGCTGTGGCAAGTGCGCGGATTCCGTGCGCGACGTCATGATGCAAAGCGGCGTGTGCGCGAGCCGGTGCGGCTTCGAGCATCACCCGCAGGCTATGCCGCTGACGTTTTACGAACGTAAGGCCGCTTAAGTCCGGTTTTAGGGCGCAGCCCACGCCGCGTCTTGGGATTCACCACGTTACTGCTTCATGCGCTGCTTTTCGCGCCGCGTCATACTCCTGCTCCACGCGTTATCCCACTGCCGTCAGCAAGCCAGTATCCGTACCAGCCAGCTACCCGCTCACCCGTTAAAAGGAGTTCGAGATGGAATTGCTGATTGGTTTCGTGACTACCTTGTTCATTTCGTTGCTGATCTTCCGAACATGACGATGTCTTGTCTGACGTGCCGCATCGACGGCGCGTCGCCACGCTAATATGCAGGCCGCGCATCCCGTTTCAGCCGGCGCCACGCCGGCGTCGTCCGCCCGAATGAATTCCCGTGCCTTGATCGCGACTGCCGTGGTCGCGGCGATTCACGTCGCGTTGCTTGCAGTGGTCCTGACATTGCGTCATGAACCCGTGCAACCGTCACTCGAATCGCGCGTCATGACCGCGCAGCTGCTGGCGCCGGCCGCTGCGCCCGTCGCACTGCAATCGATCGCGCCGCCGCCACCCAAACCGGTGCCGCCGGTTCATACCAGGCCCAAAGTCCAGCCAAAGCCGGCGCCAACGCTCAGGCCGACGCCTGCGCCGTTGCCCGAGGCCGCCGCGCCGTCGCCCACGCCTGTTGCTGCAGCTGAGCCAACGCCGCCCGCGCCGGCTGCACCACCCGCTCAGGCTGCACCGGCAGTCGGCCGTCCGATGATGGAAATCACCGCGCCGAAGAACGTTTCGCACATCGACTGCAACATGGTCACGCCAGAGTACCCGTCGCTTTCCAGGCGACGCGGTGAAACCGGCACCGCCTATGTGAAGTTCGTAGTCGGACTGACGGGCAAGCTCGAGAGCATCGAACTGAAGAAAAGCAGCGGTTTCAACCGCCTCGACGATGCCGCGGTTGCCGCGGCGCATGCGAGTGCCTGCAAGCCCTATCTCGAGAATGGCCAGCCGATTCGGGCCGCGTACACCCAGCCTTACAACTTCAATCTGAACGATTGAGGCAGAATTTAAAAGAAGGAATTGCAATGCAAAACTACGGATTGGCGCACGTGTGGGCGCAAGGGGATTTCGTGACGCGCGGTATCGCGCTCGCGCTGTTGATCATGTCGGCGATGTCGTGGAGCGTGATCGTCATCAAAGGCTGGAATGTGATGCGCCTGAAACGTCTCACGAAGAACGCCGAACAACAGTTCTGGCATTCGGACGATCTCGCCGACGGCGTAAAGAAGCTCGGTGCCGGATCGTCGACGCCGCAGGACAATCCGTTCCTCGCACTCGCGCTGTCGGGCCAGGAAGCCGCCGATCACCACCATCAGACGCAGCCGCATCTGCACGATCGCATGGACGTGTCGGATTGGGTGACGCGCTGCCTGAAGGACACGATGGATGAAAGCGTCGCACGCATGCAAAGCGGTCTGGCGATTCTCGCCTCGATCGGCAGCACGGCGCCGTTCGTCGGCCTGTTCGGCACGGTGTGGGGCATCTATCACGCGCTGCTGGCGATCGGCGCGAGCGGCCAGTCGTCGATCGATCAGGTCGCGGGCCCGGTCGGCGAAGCGCTGATCATGACCGCGTTCGGCCTGTTCGTCGCGATTCCGGCCGTGCTCGGCTACAACGCACTGACGCGCGCCAACAAGGCGCTCGTCGCCAAGCTGAGCCGCTTTGCGCACGGTCTGCACGCCTTCTTCGTGACGGGCGCCCGTCTGTCGTCGTCCAAACGCGGCGACGGATTGCGCCTCGCCACGCGCGCTCACTGATCGACGAGGCATTCCGATGGCAATGAGCCCCTTCGCCGGCGACGATGACGACGGCCTGATGAACGAAATCAACATGACGCCGCTCGTCGACGTGATGTTGGTTCTCCTGATCGTCTTCATGGTGACGATCCCGGTGATTCGTCACGCGGTCAAAATCGATCTGCCGCATGCAAGCAGTCAGAAGGAAGACACCAAGCCCGCGCAAGTGACAGTCGCCGTCGATGCGGACGGCAACGTGTTGTGGGAAAACAAGAAGGTCGACGACGCAACGCTGCGCGCGAAGATTGCAGAAGCTGCGCAAGCGAATCCGCAGCCGGAGCTGCATCTGGATGCTGACCGCAAGGTCGCCTACGAGAAGGTGGCGGAAGTGATGTCGGCGGCGCAGGCCGGTGGTCTTACGAAGATCGGCTTCGTCACGCAGCCTAAAGGCAAATGACCTGGCAACCGGTCTGTCAAGGGGCTCGCGCGTAGAAACGCACCACTTGCCCCTTCGCGCCACTGTTAAGCAGCGCCTGCCGAAAAAGACAGAAACGCCCTTGAAACAGGGGCTAAAAGTAAAAGGCCTTCATCGTCAGATGAAGGCCTTTTTTGTGCGCACTCGGCGCCTTCGGGCGGCGGGATTATTTGCCATCGGTCGAAGAAGATTGATAGCTCGAGTCACCGCATGCGACAGCCGTGATCGACACGGACAGCGCGCTCAGCCCTATCAGGCCGACTATCATAGCGGCCATGAGTTTCCGCATAAGAGACTCCTTAGCGAAGGGATTTCACTATAGGCCTGTGAGCGCGCGCATTCAAGCAAACTGTCATTGAAAGTACTCATGACAGGCGGCGCTTAAATGCTAAAAGCGATGTCGCCGCGTGCAATAAGTGCTATGAAGCGATGGTCAGAACCGGCTGCACGGCGGCCTCTGGCGCGGTACGCGTCGGACACTCGCCCGCGATGTGTTTGCCTTCGTCCGGATCGAGCATTTCGACCAGATAATCGACGAACGCTCGCACCGCCGGCACCATCCCCTGCCGCGACACGAATACCGCGTACAACTGCGGCGTCGGCAAAGTCCAGCCCGGCATCACCGGCGACAACTGCCCCGCGCGCAACGCGCTGCCATACATCATTTCCGGCACCGCGGCGATACCCACGCCGGACAGCACCGCTTCACGAATCGTCATCAGATCGGCGGTGACGAGGCGTGGCTCGTGTTCGTGCGCGTGGCGCGTGCCGTCGGGGGCGATCAGATTGAAGACATGGCGGCCATCCCCGGTCGGCACATCGAGCGTTTCGAAGCGGCTCAGATCGGCCGGCAACAGCGGCGGCGCATTTTGCTGCAAGAGGCTTGGTGCGCCGACCAGCATCTGCTGCGTGCGCCACAACGGCCGCACCACGATATTGGCGTTTTCCGGCGGATCGGAGCGCACGCGCAACGCGACATCGATCGAATCTTCAAACAGGTCGACCACGCGGTTCGTCACACGCATCACTACGCGCACTTCCGGGTAGCGATGCATGAATTCCGGCAGGATCTGCGACAGGATGGTCTGCGAAATCGTCACCGGCACACTCACACGCACTGTGCCGCGCGGCGACGAGCGCAGCTGCTGCACGACATTGACGGCCGCCTGAGCCTCGCTCAGCATCGCCTGACAGTGCTGGTAGAAGAGCTCGCCGGCTTCAGTGAGCGCCAGCTTGCGGGTGGAGCGCTGCAGCAAACGCACGCCCAGCGACGCTTCCAGTTCGGTCAGCCGGCGCGAGAGGCGCGACTTGGAAATGCCCAGCACGCGCTCGGCGGCGGAAAAACCGCCGTGTTCGACGACCTGCGAAAAATACATCAGATCATTCAGATTGTGTGAATCGATTTTCATCTCATCGTTCCAGTAATAGGACAATCCATTGCGCGATGGCGGCTGGTGCCTAGGAAAACGGTCCCTATAATAGCGCTATGTTTCAAAAATAACGCTATTCCCCATTTTTCAAGGTGACTTTGATGACCACGACACGCACGATCGAACGCACGTTTCCCGCCGTTCGCGCGACCGAAGGTGGCGGCTTTATCGTCCACCGCCCGTTTCCGACCCGCCTGCTGATGGATTTCGATCCGTTTCTGCTGCTCGACGAAATGGGGCCGATCGACTACGCGCCGGGCGAGGCCAAAGGCGCGCCGGATCATCCGCATCGGGGCTTCGAAACGGTCACATACGTGCTCGAGGGCCAGCTCGGCCATAAGGATTCAGCAGGCCATTCAGGCACCCTGCATGCCGGCGACGTGCAATGGATGACTGCAGGCGCGGGCGTCGTGCACAGTGAGATGCCGGATCCGTCGTTCGTGCGCACCGGTGGGCGCGTGCACGGTTTGCAACTATGGGTGAATCTGCCGCGCCGCGACAAGATGATGAAGCCGCGCTACCAGGAGATATCGTCGGCCAGCATTCCGGTCGCGACGTCCGCGGACGGCAAGGTGCGCGTCAAGGTCATCGCGGGCGAAGCGCTCGGGGCGAAGGCAGCGATCGAAACGCGCACGCCGATCCTGTATCAGCATTTCTCGCTGCAACCGGGCGCGACGATCCAGCAACCCGTGCCGGCCGACTACCGGGTGTTCGCTTACAGCCTGTCGGGCAAGGGCTTTTACGGCGAAGGCGACGCGCGCCAGGAAATCGACGCGCAGAAGATGGTGGTATTTCAGAACGACGGCGAGTCGGTCATGCTGACGGCCGGCGCCGAGCCGCTCGAAGTGTTGCTGCTCGGTGGCGTGCCGCTGAAAGAACCGGTGGTACGTTACGGCCCGTTCGTGATGAACACGGAAGAGGAAATCCGCCAGGCGGTCGTCGACTACCAGGCTGGGCGCATGGGCGCGATCACCCATTGATCGGCCGGGCCGGCGCGTGTTGCCGCTCACGATTGCGGTGGCGCGGCGCTCACCACGCCGCCCGCGCCGCTGCACATGGGCGCGAAGGCGGGTAAATTCGTTCACAATAGCGATTCATGCCGTACGCCGCGCCGTCGAGCCATGACGGACCGTGGCGCGCGGCGATTTCCGTCCCTGTTCAGGAGCGCGCATGGCAGAGTCCACCGTCACCGCCCACATTGGTTCGACAAATTTCCAGGTCCTTTTCGACGACGGCAAGCACACATGGCTCGCCGACGAACCCGAGTCGCTTGGCGGCGGTGATCGCGGGCCGGCGCCCGTCGCGCTGTTGCTGTCGAGCCTCGGTGCCTGTACGTCGATCACGCTGAAGATGTACGCTCAGCGTAAGGGCTGGCCACTCACCGACGTGCGCGTGGCGCTGTCGCTCGAAACCGGCGACGCGGGCTCGACCATCGACCGCAAGATCATGCTGGAAGGCGATTTGTCCGACGAACAGCGGGAACGGCTCTTGCAGATTGCCAATGCGTGCCCAGTTCACAAGATCCTCACGCATTCGATTGCGATCCGTTCTGGTCTTGCCGTGGCCTGAAGCCATGCGAGTCTCGCGCGTCGGCACATTGGCGCGATAGCTCGCTGAGCGCGACAATGGAGTGGTTGGCTCAGCCGGGCTGAACGTTTCGCAACGCTTTCATAGGAAGCTGCCGTTTTGAATTTCGAACACCTTATCCAGATCAACGATCCGTTGAATCCGTTTGTCGACGCGATGACCCGCGAGCAGTTATGGGAGGGTCTCGTGCTGCGCGCCGAACAGCCGCAACTGTTCGTGATCGGACTCGACAGCTGCACCATCCTTTCGCGCGAGGGCGACACCCTCGAACGGGAGTTGCACTATGGCCAGGCCACCGTGCGCGACCGTGTCACGCTGCAGGATCGCCAGAGCGTGCGCTATGACATTCTGCCGACGGCGGACTATGTCGGCGGCTCGCTGACGATGACTATCGAGCAGCCTGACGAACTGCAGTTGTTCCTGCGCTTCGAATACGCAACCACCCTGCCCGTATCCAACGACCAGGACGCCGTGCAGACGCAGGAAATCGTGAAGTCGGCATATCGCGAGAACGATATCGATACCGTGCGGCTGATCCGCCAGTACGTGCAGACCAAGCAGGAACCCGGTTCGTTGCATTGAATCCTGTGCGGGCGCTCTGCCCGCACCGTCACCGGCGACCACGGGCCTGTGCATCGCCGGCCGTCATCCTCCCGGCGTGTGCGGCCGTCCCGGAACGGCCGGCCGGAAGTGCCCTGCTTCGCCGCCCTCTCCCGCCGTCCCGCTCCGCTGTCATTCAGCTATCGGAAGTCGAATCCGATGAATTTCCCTTTCTTGTAAATAGGAATGGTTATCATTTAGAATCAACTCATCGAATCGACCAACAGCTAAAACGAATGACCGATCTCACGCGCTCTTCAACACTCAGCTTGCGCCGCCCGGCGGCCGCGCTGACCAGCCGTCCGAAAACATCGACGGCGACGGCAACCGTCGCGAAGCCCGCAGCGGATCGCGTCGGCAGCACGAGCGAGAAGCCGGATCGGGTCGTGCGCAGCGACGCACTGCTGCAAGGACATAGCCACGTCAGCATCGTGCATAACGGCGAGACCTACCAGTTGCGTGCAACGCGCCTAGGCAAGCTGATCCTGACGAAATAACAGGCAAGAACGAATAGAAGTACGTATCGGGTATTGTGGGGACCACCTCCTCGAGAGGTGTTGGGCATTAGCCAGCCACGACGGCTTGCACGTGAGAACTAGACCCCTTCGTGCAGACATCAAGCCAGCCGTCGCAGCCAGCCAGGCCGCTTTTTTGGTTCTCACCCAATGCGGATGCACGAAACGACGTGTATCGCACATGCAGAAAATTAAAAAGCCGTGGGATGTGATCATCTCCACGGCTTTCTGTTTTTTGCACGGCGCCGATCGGATCTCGACAGCGCCTCTTCGAAGCGTTAAGACCTACTTCGAAGCCCAGCCCCAGAACATCAGCCACCATGCGCTATCGACCACAGCCAGCGCCGCGGCGAACCACACCATCGCGAGACCGCGTTGAAGGAAACGCGCGCTATAGCGGCGTGTGACGAGCCAGGCGAGCCACGCGCTCCACAGGTTGGCGATCGCCAGGATCGCGATACGCATATCCGACGCCCACCACAACGACATATGCTCCGCGCGCAGCAGCGACAGCGTGGTCGCCGACAAGCCAAGGAATACCCCTGCGCCGGCAATCGGAATCAGGCCTTGCGCCAAATGATGCAGACGCACGGTGTTGAAGCGTCCCAGCATGCGCGTCGCGCCCATCAGCAGCACCAGCAGCGCCGTGCCGTACACCAGCGCCGTGGCGAGGATGTAGCCGATCACCATCGTGCCGTCGAGCCACGAGAACACGTCGTTCTGCTCAGGGTAATGCGTGAACAGGAACCACGGCGCGTTCGTGTCGAGCGGCCAGGTGATGTCATGATCGACCAGCCACGTGGCGAAGAACATCTTCAGGTCGACGAACCAGCGCGAAGCGGTCCAGTGGAACGCGCCGATTGCGATGCCGAGCAGGCCGTACAGGATCAACGCGGTGTCCCACGGGTTCGCCTGCTTGTCGCCGAGCTGCACGACTTCCGACGACGGCGCGCGCCACGTCAGCGCGATCGCGTCGCGATGCCCGCTGCAACGGCCGCACATATGGCAGTCCGAGGCGCCCTTCATATTGCGCAGCGGCAGCAGCGGCGCGCAATTGATCGGAATCACGCGATGCCCATGTTCGCCGTTCTTGTACGAACGGCGCCACGCGTCTTCATCGACTTTGTAGTGGAACGGCGCGAGACGCGCGAGAAGCGAGAAAACCCCGTTGACGGGGCATAGATACTTGCACCAGACGCGCTTCTCGCGTCCGTACAGCAAGCCGATGATCATCGCCGCGAAGGTCGAGCCGCCGAGCACCAGCAGCACCGCTTTGGGATACTGGTAGACGCTGACCATCTGCCCGTAGATGGTGGTCATGCCGAATGCGACGAACGGCCAGCCGCCCCAGCGCATCCAGCGCGGAATCGCCCAACCGCGGCCATACTTGCTGGCGAATTCCGCGAGCGCGCCCTCCGGGCACAACACGCCGCACCAGACGCGGCCAAGCATCACCATCGACAGCAGCACGAAGGGCCACCAAATGCCCCAGAACACGAACTGAGCCGCCAGCGTCAGGTTGTTCCACAGATGCGCGGTGTCGTCCGGCAGCGGCATCACCGCCGGCACGAGAATCAGGAACGCGTACACCGCCACCACGACCCACTGAATGCCGCGGATCAGGCCGCCATGACGCTGCATCCACTGCCCGGCCGCGGCGAGGCGGCCCGGGCGGGTCATGACGGCACTCATGCTGCGCGCCCTGCGGCTTGCTGCGCCGGCTTGCGATTCACGCGACGCACCAGCAGATAGACGACCAGCCAGTACACGGTGTAGGCGACCAGATTCATCAGCGCCGGATGGGCGCGATAACCGGTGAGCGTCGCAACCAGCGAACCAAAGGTGCTCGAGTCGTCGAGGATGGCTGAGGAGTTCCACATCTGGCCGATGATCGTCGGCAGGATTTCCTTGTCGATCAGCTTGTCGACGCCGGTCTGGAACAGGCCCGCGCCGAGGAACAGCAGCATGATTTCGGTGACGCGGAAGAAGAGCCGCCACGAGAAATACCTGCCGCCCAACTGCAGCACGTAGAAGGTCAGGAACGCAAGACCGAGGCCGATCACCACCGCGAGCATCTGGTTGCCGTCCACGTGACCCGATTGGCCAAAGCCGAGACCGTACAGGAAGATCACCGTTTCGCTGCCTTCGCGCGCGATCGCCAATGCGACCAGCACCGCGACGCCCCACCAGTTCGAATCGCGCTGACTCTTTTGCAGCGACTGTTCCATGTCGCGCTTGAGCGACCGGCCGTGCTGCTTCATCCATAGCACCATCTGCACGATCAGCACACATGCGACCAGCACCATTGCGGTCTGGAAATAATCCTGCGCGTCACCGGAGAGCACGTCGGTGAAACCGACCAGCGCCGCGCCGAGTGCAACCGCCGCGACCACACCGGCCGCGACGCCGCCCCACAGGTACGGCAAACCGCGGCGCGCATCGTCGTCGCCATTTTTCAACCACGCGTACAGGATGCCGACGACCAGCAACGCCTCGACACTTTCCCGCCACACGATGAATAGAATCTGACCCATTCAAGCTCTCCCTTCTACCCTGCTAGTGCTTTGGCGAACGCGTAACCCGTTTTTGTTCGAGGCGTGCGCTCGCGCCCCAAGCCGCTACTTCGCGACGATCACGCCCTGCGCCTGCTGATGGAAATCGTCGAAGAACTTGTACTCGCCTGGTTCCAGCGGAGCGATCACGACGAACGAATCCGCACCCGGCGCCAACACCTTTTCTTTGCGCAGCTGCACACTTTCGAACTCAGCCGCGCCCTTGCCGGTGTTGCGTATCGCGATCTTGATGCGCTGCCCTGCCGGCACTTCGATGCGCGCCGGATTGAGCTTGCCGTCATTCATTTCCAGGCTGAATGTGGGCAAATCGGCGGCGTGGGCGGCGCCGGCCAGCGACGCCAGCATGGCGAGCATCGCGATCTTTCGGTTAATTCTCATTAGCCTTTCCGGAAAACGCGGCGCAGAGCGGGTCACATCGCCCGTGCGCCGCCTGCTGCTTGCATTCACTCATTCACGCCTCGTCACGCAGCGATGCGTGACGAGGCGTGATGATCTGCGTCGGCGGCGATCAATAACCGCCCTTCTTGCCGATACCCGCGAACGTGAAATCGTATTCGAGCGTGATCGGCTTGAACCACGGACCCACGCCGGTTTCCTTGTCGACGTGACGACCGAACGCCATGTGGCCGGTTTGCATCGGCGCCTCGACGATCATCTTCAGGTGATACTTGCCCGGGCCTTGCAGCTTGACGTTGTCGCCGTAGTGCGGACCGTCGTTGGCGACCATCGCCATCATGTCGCCCTTCTGGGTCTGACTCGAACCGGCTTTCGTCAATTCATAACGAACTTGCAGATACGGCATCCAGTCGCCTTCGGCGAAACCCGTCGGATTGTTCTTGACCGCATGGATGTCGGCTTCAAGGTGGATGTCCGATTCCGACGCCTTGCGCATCATGCCTTCGGGTTCCATCGTGATCGGCTGCAGATAAACCGCGCCGATTTCCATGCCACCCTGAATCTGGTGCTTGCCGATCGGGTATTCCGCTGCCGTTGCGGAAAGCGCCGCTACCGTGGCCACCGCTGCTGCGCCGCCACGCACAAATGAAGAAATCCGCATTGAAACTCCTTATTTTTATCAGACTGGAATCGAACCCATTGGAACAGTGCGGCGCACGTGCGTTTTATGCCGCGGCCCCGGCGCCCTCTGACAGAGGACAGACCGCAGACAATTTCATTACGAACGATAATGCGAACTATTCTCAATATTGGTCGAGTTTATCATTGATCGGCAGGGAGAACAAACGAGAACGCGCGCAAAGCCTTATGGGAACAGGGCCTTAAGGCGGTCTTAAGGAAAGCGCGGGCGAAGGGGTTGGCGGGGTGTAAGGCGAGGAGAGACAAGGCGCGGCACATTGCCGCGCCCTGAACAGGAAGGGGGTTTAATCGACGCCGGGCACGTGGTCGCCGACATTCGCGCCGAACACGCGCTGCCGCAACAGCGCCAGCTGGTCGCGAGTTTGTGCGGCCTTTTCGAACTCGAGATTCTTGGCGTGCTCCATCATCTGTTTTTCGAGACGCTTGAGCTCCTTGGCAAGCTGCTTCTCGGACATGTCTTCGAATTTCGCCCGAGTCTGCTGCTCCTTCAACTCGGCGCGGGCATCGTCGACGTTGTACACCCCGTCGATGATGTCGCGAATCCGCTTGACCACGCCGCGCGGCGTAATGCCGTGCTCCAGGTTGTAGGCGATCTGCTTGGCGCGCCTCCGTTCGGTTTCGTCGATAGCGCGGCGCATCGAATCGGTCACCCTATCCGCGTAGAGAATCGCCTTGCCGTTCACGTTACGCGCCGCCCGCCCGATGGTCTGGATCAGCGAGCGCTCGGCGCGCAGGAAGCCTTCCTTATCCGCGTCGAGGATCGCGACCAGCGAGACTTCGGGAATATCCAGCCCTTCGCGCAGCAGGTTGATCCCGACCAGCACGTCGAACGTGCCCAGCCGCAGATCGCGAATGATTTCCACCCGCTCGACCGTATCGATGTCGCTGTGCAGGTAGCGCACCTTGACGCCATGGTCGGCCAGAAACTCAGTCAGCTGCTCCGCCATCCGCTTGGTCAGCACTGTCACCAGCACGCGGTCGCCTACTTTGACGCGCTCGTTGATCTCGGCGAGCACGTCGTCGACCTGCGTACGCGCCGGGCGCACCTCGATTTCCGGATCGACGAGGCCGGTAGGACGCACCAGCTGCTCGGCCACCTGCCCCGCCGTTTTCTTTTCGTAATCGGCCGGTGTGGCCGACACGAACACCACCTGACGCATCTTGCGTTCGAACTCGTTGAACTTGAGCGGGCGATTGTCGAGCGCCGACGGCAAGCGAAAACCGTAGTCGACCAGATTCTCTTTACGCGCCCGGTCGCCGTTGTACATGCCGTTCAGCTGGCCGATCAGCACGTGCGACTCGTCGAGCAGCATCAGCGCGTCGGGCGGCAGATAGTCGACCAGCGTTGGCGGCGGCTCGCCGGGCGCGGCGCCCGAGAAGTGCCGCGAGTAGTTCTCAATGCCCTTGCAGAAACCCAACTCCTGCAACATTTCCAGATCGAAGCGGGTGCGCTGCTCGAGCCGCTGCGCTTCGACCAGCTTGCCATTGCTATAGAAGAACTCGAGCCGGTCGCGCAGTTCGGTCTTGATCGTTTCGACCGCGCGCACCACGGTGTCGCGCGGTGTCACGTAATGCGACGATGGGTACACGGTAAAACGCGAAATTTTCTGCCGCACGCGGCCGGTGAGCGGATCGAACAGTTGCAGCGTCTCGACCTCGTCGTCGAACAACTCGATGCGCACCGCCATTTCCGCGTGCTCAGCCGGGAAAATATCGATCGTGTCGCCGCGCACGCGGAACGAACCGCGCTGGAAGTCGGCTTCATTGCGGTTGTACTGCATCGCGATCAGCCGGGCGATGATGTCGCGCTGGCCGAGCTTGTCGCCAGTACGCAGCGTCAGAATCATCTTGTGATATTCCGACGGGTTACCGATACCGTAAATCGCCGACACCGTGCCGACAATGATTACGTCGCGCCGCTCCATCAGGCTCTTGGTGGCCGACAGCCGCATCTGCTCGATGTGCTCGTTGATCGACGAATCTTTCTCGATGAACAGGTCGCGCTGCGGCACATACGCTTCCGGCTGGTAGTAGTCGTAGTACGAAACGAAGTACTCGACCGCATTGCGCGGAAAGAACTCGCGAAACTCCGAGTAGAGCTGCGCGGCGAGGGTCTTGTTCGGCGCGAACACGATCGCCGGCCGGCCGAGCCGTGCGATGGTGTTGGCCATCGTGAAGGTTTTGCCGGAGCCGGTCACGCCGAGCAGCGTCTGGAACGACAAGCCGTCCTCAATGCCTTCGACGAGCGTGTCGATCGCCGTCGGCTGGTCGCCGGCGGGCGGATACGGCTGGTACAGCTGGAACGGCGAGCCTTCGAACGCAACGAATTTGGATTCGTCGAGCGTTTCGTCGGCTTCAGTCAGATGGTGTTCGGACATGGGGAGCGGCACCGGGCCTTGGGCAAAGAACTATTCTAACGGGTTGCGGGAGCCCGAGCCGAGCGGGCCTGCGTAGGGGTTGCGGGGGCAGTGGAGAAAGGGCAAATGGCGCCTTGGTGCCTGTTTTTCAAGCAAATAATTCAGTCCAGCGGGCTTTGTCGCCCGAAAAATGCCTGCGAATTCGCTACAATGCCAAGTTGCGCTCGCTCGTCGATGCCCACCCGCCCTCTGAATGAATCGTCCGTCAGACACCGTTGGCCGGGCCGCCCGCGCTCGAAGCCGCCCTCTTTTCACTACTGCTGCCCACCATCATGTCTCTGTTCTCCGCCGTCGAACTTGCTCCCCGCGACCCGATTCTGGGCCTGAACGAAGCCTTCAACGCCGATGCGCGCGCCACCAAGGTCAACCTTGGCGTTGGTGTGTACTTCAATGAAGAAGGCAAGATTCCGCTGCTGCGCGCCGTGCGCGAAGCGGAAAAGGCACGCGTCGAAGCCGCGCTGCCGCGCGGCTATCTGCCTATCGAAGGTATCGCTGCCTACGACGCTGCAGTGCAAAAGCTGCTGCTCGGCAACGACTCGCCGCTGATCGCCGCAGGTCGCGTCGTGACGGCGCAAGCACTGGGCGGCACGGGCGCGCTGAAAATCGGCGCCGATTTCCTGAAGCGCCTGAACCCGAACGCCAAGGTCGCGATCAGCGATCCGAGCTGGGAAAACCATCGTGCGCTGTTCGAAAGCGCCGGCTTCGAAGTCGTGTCCTATCCGTACTATGACGCGCACACGCATGGCGTGAACTTCGAAGGCATGCTGAACGCGCTGAATAGCTATGCCGCAGGCACGGTTGTCGTGCTGCACGCGTGCTGCCACAACCCGACCGGCGTCGATCTGACTGTCGACCAATGGAAGCAGATCGTCGAAGTCGTCAAGGCGCGCAATCTGGTGCCGTTCCTCGACATCGCTTACCAGGGTTTCGGCGACAACATCGAATCCGACGCTGCTGCGGTGCGTCTGTTCGCGGCATCGGAACTGAACGTGTTCGTGTCGTCGTCGT
The DNA here is from genome assembly GCF_001634365.1 of Paraburkholderia phytofirmans OLGA172. Taxonomy (NCBI): domain Bacteria; kingdom Pseudomonadati; phylum Pseudomonadota; class Betaproteobacteria; order Burkholderiales; family Burkholderiaceae; genus Paraburkholderia; species Paraburkholderia phytofirmans. The sequence goes on along the minus strand of NZ_CP014578.1, from coordinate 1,262,211 downwards.
TCTCGAAGTCGTTCTCGCTGTACGGCGAGCGCGTCGGCGCATTGTCGATCATCACGGCAAGCAAGGAAGAATCGGCTCGCGTGTTGTCGCAGCTGAAGCGTGTGATCCGCACGAACTACTCGAACCCGCCCACGCACGGCGGCTCGGTGGTTGCGGCGGTGCTCGCATCGGCTGAACTGCGCGCCACGTGGGAAACGGAACTCGCCGAAATGCGCGACCGTATCCGTGCAATGCGCAACGGCCTGGTCGAACGTCTGAAGGCAAACGGCGTGGGTCGCGATTTCAGCTTCGTGAACGCACAACGTGGCATGTTCTCGTACTCGGGTCTGACAGCGCCGCAAGTGGACCGTCTGCGTGAAGAGTTCGGCATCTATGCAGTCGGTACGGGCCGCATCTGCGTGGCTGCGCTGAATACGCGCAACCTCGACGTGGTGGCTAGCGCGATCGCTCACGTGCTGAAGTAAGGCATGTCGGAGCGCGGGCGTTCATCGCGCGCGCTTTGCCTGGCTGTTGCGGCTTGAACTGCTTGTAGAAACGGCGCCCTTTCGGGCGCCGTTTTTTATTGGCCGGCTGTTGCTGGACGTGTGATTGTCACCGGCCGACACGCCCCGCCGCCGTCAACTGCTGACGTGACCTACTTCTGTCACCCACGACCGTTTCCGCGCGCATCCCGATGGATATCGTGCGTGACAAAACCTGCGTCGTTATCCGGCATGTCGAGCCAATCGGGTTGAGCAAGCGATTGGCGGATATCTTCCAGGCCGCTTTTCCAATGTTCACGCATTGTAGAAAGGCCGAACTGGAAGTCTTTGAAGTGCCCTTCGTATTCCTTCTGCCGATAGATAAGGTGGATCACGTTATAGCGCTTCGAACACGACAGTTCATCCGCCAGCTTGCACCACGGGTCGTCGCGCTGGTCAGACGGCACGCGATCGAGCACCTCGCGCAGCACATGCCGGAAACGCTGCGAACGTTGCAGCATATCGGTCACGAGACGTGTGCGGCTCGAATACTGGATGTCTTTCACGCGCCCTTGAACATCGGTGATGTTGTCCGGCACCGGCCCGATCGCGCTCCATAGATCGACCTGGAACGCGAGCGTATCGCGACGAGGCGTGGTCTGAATCACCTCATAGAGCGGTGTGTTCGACATCAAACCGCCGTCCCAGTAATACTGGCCGTCGATTTCGACCGCCGCGAAACCCGGCGGCAACGCCCCTGAGGCCATGAAATGCTCAGGCCTCAGTTTCGTATGCGTGTTATCGAAGTAGGCGAAATTGCCTGTACCGCAATTGACCGCACCCACCGACACACGCATATCGCCGGAATTGATGCGGTCGAAATCGCAAAGCGCCTCCAGCGTAGCCTTGAGCGGCGTGGTGTCGTAGTAGCTCGCCAGTTGCGGCGGCCCGGAGACGGCGGGCAGCGGCGGCGGGAAACGCGGCACGAAAAAGCCCTTTTGCCCTTCCACGATCGCGCCCATCGCCTGGGTCGCCGTGAAGGCCTTGCGAACGGCCTCACTGGAATTGAACAGCGCGTGCTCGACAAAGGCCGGCAACGGTGGCCCGAACGCCGGCTGACAGATCGTCTCCCAGAATTGCAGCAGCCGCTCGACGCGTTTTTCCGGTGGATTGCCGGCGATGATGGCCGTATTCAGCGCGCCGATCGAAATGCCAGCGAGCCAGTTCGGCTCGATGCCGGCTTCGTACAGCCCCTGAAAGACGCCGGCCTGATAGGCGCCCAGCGCGCCGCCGCCTTGCAGCATCAGCGCAACGGTTTCGTAGTTCGGCAACTGGAGCTGCTGGCCGGGATACGCGGCGGGCGCCGGACCAGCGCCCTCGCCTTCCCCGCCGCCGGGCGCGCCAACGCGCGCCCGCTTGAGATTGCGTTGCGCCATGGGCGCCTCCTTATTGCATGTACCAGCCGTGGCTCACAATAAAGGACTGGCCGGTCAGCGCCGCAGTCGGGAAAGTTGACAGGAACAGCACCGTCTGCGCGACGTCTTCCACCGTGGTGAAGATGCCGTCGACCGTGCCGCCCAGCATCACGTGCTTGACCACGTCTTCTTCACTGATGCCGAGCTCCTTGGCCTGCTCGGGAATCTGCTTGTCGACCAGCGGCGTACGCACGAAACCCGGACACACCACATGCGAGCGCACATTGTGTTTCGCGCCTTCCTTGGCCAGGACGCGCGCGAGCCCCAGCAGCGCATGCTTGGCCGTCACATAGGCGGACTTCAGCGGCGACGCTTCGTGCGAATGGACCGAGCCCATGTAGATCACGATGCCGCCGCGATCGTCTTTGTACATGTGCTTGAGCGCGGCCTTGGTGGTGAGGAAGGCGCCGTCCACGTGGATGGCCTGCATCTTCTTCCAGTCGGAAAACGAGTAGTTTTCGATCGGATTGACGATCTGGATGCCGGCGTTGGAAATCAGAATGTCGATCGAGCCGAACTCGGCCGCGACTTTGTCGATGCCCTGGTTGACGGCGTCTTCATTCGTGACGTCCATCGCCACGCCGATTGCCTTTCCGCCACCCTTTTTGATTTCTTCAGCGACAGCGTTTGCGCCGTCCTGATTCAGGTCGGCGATCGCGACCGCCGCGCCCGCCGCAGAAAGCGTGAGCGCAATCTGCTTGCCGATACCGCTCGCGGCACCGGTAACCACCGCGACCTTGCCATTCAGATTCGTGTTCAGTGACGACATCCAGAACCTCCATGCAGTTGATGAGCAATGACACCACGGGCCGCAGGCGGCGTGAAGTCAGCCAAACGGCATAGGCCGTTTGGCTGAATGCTGCACTGCGCCCGACGCTGCTATTGTGCATGAACCGTGTGGACTACATCCGTAAAACGCACATCGAGCCTTATCTCTTTAAACTAGACGTTTCAGTGGAATTCCGGCGGCATCACTACCAAGGAGGAATGCATGAATTATCGACGTCTGGGCCGCTCCGGCCTGCAAGTCAGCGAACTGTCCATCGGCTCATGGGTCACTTACGGCAATCAGGTGGATCGTGGCGCAGCGCGCGAGTCGCTTGCAGCCGCACGCGATGCGGGGGTCAACTTCTTCGACAACGCGGAGGTGTATGCCGGCGGCCAATCCGAAGAGATCATGGGCCAGGCACTCAAGGAACTGGCGTGGCCGCGCGTGAGCTATGTGGTATCGACGAAATTCTTTTGGGGGCTCAACGAAGCGCCAAACCAGTACTACACGCTGAACCGCAAATATTTGCTGAACGCGATCGATTCATCGCTTAAACGCCTGCAGCTCGATTATGTCGATCTGGTGTTCTGTCATCGTCCTGACCCGAACACGCCGGTCGAAGAAACCGTGTGGGCCATGAGCGACATGATCACGCGCGGTAAGGCACTGTACTGGGGCACGTCTGAATGGAGCGCCGACGAAATCCGCGCGGCTTACGAGATCGCTGAGCGGCATCATCTGCACAAACCGGTCATGGAGCAGCCGCAGTACAACCTGTTCCACCGCAAACGTGTCGAGCAGGAATACAAGCGGCTTTACGAGGATATCGGCCTTGGGCTCACCACATGGAGTCCGCTCGCGTCCGGCCTGCTCACCGGCAAGTACCGCGACGGCGTACCTGCCGATAGCCGCGCACAGTTGCAAGGCTACGACTGGCTGCGCAAGCAGCTCACCGATGCCGGCAAGAACAACGTGGTCGGCAAGCTGGGCGACGTGGCCGACGAGCTGGGCTGCACGGTCGGCCAGTTGGCGATTGGGTGGATTCTGAAGAATCCCCATGTAAGCACGGTCATCACCGGCGCGTCGCGCGTCGAACAGATCGGTGAGAACATGAAATCCGCCGATGTAGCCGAGCGGATCACGCTGGAGCTCAAGCAGCGGATCGAGGAGATCATTGGCGACGCCTACGACTGACCGGCCGCGCGCCAGAACCCGGGACTGCGGGACATGGCTCGCGTACCATCGGGGCTGTGTCGCGCGCAATGCAATACGGCGCGCAACGCGGCGTCGCGTACAATACGCGACCGCGCCGCACTTCAGTTGTGCTGCCGCATTGCACTCGCATCGCCGAATCCGCCCTGGACCGGCCGCCCTCTTTCAGCGTCTCCTCATCATGCTCAGCTACCGCCACGCCTTTCATGCAGGCAATCACGCCGACGTTCTGAAACACGCCGTCGTGTTGCAGCTACTGCGCTACCTCGGCCAGAAGGACAAAGCCTACTGGTATATCGACACGCACGCAGGCGCCGGCGTCTATTCGCTGAAGGAAGGCTACGCGACCAAAACCGGCGAGTTCCAGACCGGCATCGCCAAACTATGGGAGCGTAACGACCTGCCGTCGATCTTCGCGGATTACGTCGACGAAGTGAGCGCGCTGAATCCGGATGGCCAGTTGCGCTTCTACCCGGGCTCGCCGTATATCGCGTGGCGGCAGATGCGCGAGCAGGATCGCATGCGCCTGTTCGAACTGCACACCACTGAAATCGACGTGCTGCGCCATAATTTCCGCGACGCAGGCCGCCGCGCAATGCTTTACGCGGGCGACGGCTTCGACGGCATCCTCGCGTTGCTGCCGCCCGCGCCGCGCCGCGCGCTGGTGCTGCTCGATCCGTCGTACGAAGACAAGCGCGATTACACGCGTACGCTGCGCTGCGTCGAAGAAAGCCTGAAGCGCTTTCCGACCGGCACCTACGCGGTCTGGTATCCGCAGGTAAGACGCCTGGAATCGCAGCGCTTCCCCGATCAGTTGAAGAAGCTGCAGGAGCGCAACTGGCTGCATGTGAGCCTGACCGTCAGCAATCCGCCGACCGACGGCTTCGGCTTGTTCGGCAGCGGCATGTTCATCCTGAATCCGCCGTACACGCTGGCAAAAACACTGAAAGACCAGATGCCCTGGCTGGTTCAGGCGCTCGGCGAGGACAAGGCCGCGCAGTTCAAGGTCGAATATCGCGGCGATTGAGCCGCGTTGCAGGCTCCGCGCAAACTTGTATCTTGGCGATCGAGCAGCGCCCCCGGTCGCATACGCGCGCGACCGGGTAAATCATCCGCCACCAGAGCGCCTACTTGAGTTGCGCCGCTGCCTTGCGGGCGAAGTCGTTGGTATAGGTCGCGTTCAGATCGATCTTTTTCGGATCGAGGCGATTATCGAACGACGACAAGGCGCGTAATGAGGTCGCCGGACCATCCGCAGGCATCAAACCATCCGGCGAATAGGCGTCACGCACGTTGTGGAAGGCCTCCACATAGAGTGCCGAGTCGTTGAGCAAATAGGCCGGCGGCACCATCTTCAGCAAGTCGGCATCGCTCGCGGTCTGCAGCCAGTGGTCCGCGCGCACGATCGCATTGGCGAGCGCCTGCGTCGTCTTCGGATACTTCTGGATGAAAGTCTCCGATGCATAGAGCGTCGCCGCCGGCATCGTCCCGCCGAATACCTCCTGCGTGCCCTTCACGGTCCGCGTGTCGACCAGCACTTTGATCGCGCCGCTACGCGTCAGCTTGGTCATCATCGGATCGACATTGGACAACGCGTCGATCTGACCGCCGCTCACCGCGGCCAGTACCGTGGCGCCGCTGCCCACGCCGATCGCCGAAATCTCGTTGCGCTGTACGCCCGCCTTGCGCAGAGCCACGGTAAGCACCAGATCCGTCGACGAACCCGGCGCGCTCACGCCAACTTTGGCCCCCTTGAAGTCCGCCAATGTCTTGATCTGGTCCGCCTTCGATTTCAGCACCGCGACGACGATCTGCGGCGCGCGGCCCATCAGCACGAACGCGCGGTAGTGTTGCCCCTTTGCCTGCATGAACAACGTGTGCTCGAATGCGCCGGCGCCCACGTCGGCGCTGCCGCCCACGACCGCTTCCAACGCCTTCGACCCGCCCGCGAAATCTTCGAGCGTGACGTCGAGCCCTTCGTCCTTGAAGTATCCCAACTGCTGTGCGGCGAGTACCGGCAAATAGTAAAGGCCTGGCAAACCGCCGACGGCCATCGTCAACGTGGGCTTTTCCGGTGTGTCTTTGGCGAGCGCGACACCGGGCAGCGCCGCGGGTACGATCAGCGCGATCAACGTGGCGCAGGTGCCGGCGATACGCCGCATCCAGTGAGTAGGCATTTGATGTCTCCTTGTTCTGTTTTCATTCGATGCAATGGCGCTGCGCACTGCGCATGGCCCGCATCGCTGGCGAGAAAGCGCGCAACGATTGTCGTCGGACCGTTTCGCACACGCCATGCGCCGAAACCCGAATGGCGTATGCAGTGCCTCGCGCGTTAGCCGAAGGTGCGCGTGCACATGCGGCCGCACGACAGAGGCACCGCCGCTCGAAGCATCAGCGGATGGAAAAAAGGAAAAGAAACGACTGGAAGATATCGCGCCGGAGACGCTTATTGCGCACGCGGCACGGGACGAGGTTGTGGCTGCGGTTGTGGAGACGGCGTGCCGCCGCCGACAGGCAACGGGATGTAGGGCGCGACCACGATCGGCATCGACGAATTCGGCGCCAACTCCGTGGGCGTTGCGATGGGCTGCGCCCCGACGATCGGCTGCCGCGAGAGCGGCGCGGTCTGCAACACGGTGCCGCTTTGGCCGTCGCTAATGCCGCTTTGCGAGTCGAGTATCACGGGTTGGCGGGCGTTGTCGCTCGACGCAGCGAAAGCCGCCGGTACTGCAACCACTGTTGCCAGCGAGGCTGCGACGGCCATGGCCAGGGCGGATTTGAGCAAGCGGACAGGAAGCATGGGCGGACCGGTTGAGTTTGAGAATGCCGGATAACGCAGAAAACGCTTCACCTTACCGCGGCGGCAACCGTCAGGCTAGTCGTTATTCGCCGTGAGTCGCTTTGAAGCGCCACTTGCCATGAAATTTTCGCGGTCCAGATGTGACAAAGCCCCGTCTATACGGGGCTCAACACTTTACTGCGATGGCTGCGCATGAGCGCTGCCGGGTCAAACGTGATGCAGTTGAAACTTACAGCGAGTAGCCGTTGGTTTCGAGCGAGCGGATGCGCTGTTCGAGCTGAACGATATCCGACGACGATGCCAGGTAGGCTTCACGACGGCTGCGTTCTGCGGTTTCAAACCAGGTGCTCAACTTTTCAAGTACGTATGCAAACATGATGTTCTCCAAGGATCACATTGAATCCCCGGTGAGTTTTGCATCAGGGATTTCCCGTAAAAGGGTTAACCCGCATTATAGCCTTATGGTGCAACCTTGCTAGTGAAATGCCCGCATGACGTGCATTCCGTTTTGGAATGGTGCACGCCCGTGGTGCATCTAAGCCATTGATTTATATAAATTCAAAGTGACTTCCATGAGTCAATCGATATTCCCCCCAATTATTTGGCACCATTTCTGTGCGTTTTGGCGTTCGGCTAAGACAAATCCTGCGTCAGGTTGCACCCAGCGCTTTCAAATCGGATAGCAACCCTTCCCCGACACCAGATCGGTGTCGGCTAGCCGCTCGATAATCGGGCAATCCGGGCGCTCGTCGCCGTGGCAATGGTCCGCCAGATGCGCCAATGTGTCGCGCATGTCGGTCAGCTCGGCAATGCGGCGATCGAGTTCCGCGACGTGCTCCAGCGCAATCGCCTTCACTTCGGCGCTGGCGCGCGACCGGTCGTGCCACAGCGCCAGCAACCGGCGGATATCTTCGACCAGAAAACCAAGACGGCGCGCCTGCCGGATGAAACGCAGCGAATGAACCTCTTGCGGCCCGTATACGCGGTAGCCGGCGCTCGTGCGCGACTTTGCCGCCAGCAAGCCCACGCTTTCGTAATAGCGAATCATCTTCGCCGTGACGCCCGACGCGCGGGCCGCTTCACCGATATTCATGACTGTTTCCCCAGTGTGTGCGCCGATCATACACCTTCCCATAGTGGGAAGGTCAGCCACTCAACTACGCGTCGGCAGGCATAATTCAATCATCGCAACATTCATTTTTTCGAGGCAATCCCAATGACGATCGAATTCCAGGTAGAAGGCATGAGCTGCCAGCATTGCGTGGCGGCGGTCACGAATGCGATCCGTGAACACGATGAAGCCGCCCAGGTCCAGGTCGATCTGGCATCGGGCCGCGTGGCGGTCGAATCGGCGCAGCCGGCTGACACGCTAAAGGCCGCAATCGACGAGGCCGGTTACACGGTTATCAGCGTGACCAGCGGCCCGGCCCGCTGAGCGAGCGAGCGACCGTTATGTTCAAGGTTGCCGTCATTGGTGCTTCCGGGCTGCTTGGCCGGGCCCTCGTCGACGAACTGGCACAGCAGGCCGGTTGGCGAGTTGTCGCCACGGCGTTCAGCCGGCCGGGGCGGAACACTGTTGCGCTGGATATTCGCGATGCGCGGGCGGTCGAGCAATTTGTCGAGCGCGAAGTGCCGGACGCGCTCGTGATTGCCGCTGCGGAACGCCGGCCGGATGTGTGCGAGCACAATCCGGCGCTCGCCCGGGCCTTGAACGTCGATGCGGTGCGCACCCTGGCCGCGGCGGCAAAGCGGCGCGGCGCATGGACGCTCTCGATCTCAACCGACTACGTGTTCGACGGCGCCCACCCACCCTATCGGCACGATTCCGCGCCCGCACCGCTCAATGCCTATGGGCACAGCAAACTCGAAGGCGAGCGCGCACTGGCGGAATCCACCGATCTCGGCTGCGTGCTGCGTTTGCCGCTGCTATATGGGCCGATCGTCGCTTGGGCAGAATCAGCGGTGACGAGTCTCGTGCCGGCGATTGCCGCGTCGGCTTCACGCGAGGGCAACGCCGCCGCCATGGATGCATGGGCGATTCGCTACCCGACCTTTACGCCGGACGTTGCGTTCGCGATCCGGCAGATGCTCGAACGGCATGCGCGTGGCGATGCGATCCGCGGCATCGTGCAATGGTCGGGCGACGAGCCGATGAACAAGTATGAAATCGCCGTGCGGCTGGCAGAAGCGCTGCAACTTGATGCGCAACTGACGCCACAACATACACCCACCGACGCGACGCCGCGTCCGCATAACTGCCACCTGGCGTCGGACCGGCTCGCGGCGCTCGGCATTGGCCGCCGCACGCCATTCGACGTTGCGATCCGGCAAGTGCTGGCCGCATTTCCATGGCGGGGCGAGGCAGCGGCGTAGCGCCCGGCCGCGCGCTTAACCACGGCAGGTACTATCCGCGTTTCCACGGCCCGGCGGCACGCCAGCCTGGCGTTGGACCTGCAAGCTAAACCACGGCAGGTCGGCATCAATGAAAATCGCGGCTCGCCGTGGCCAGTTCGCCGAGCCACTCGCTGTGATCCTCGAGTCGATGCGCGACGAGATGGATCACCTCGCCCTTCTGTTTCCGTTTCGCCTTGCCCGCTTCATTTGCGTTCACCACGTTGCCAGCGCTGTCACCGCCGGCAGAAACGCCGTCATCGCGCTGCAAGACGCCATACACCGCCAGCAACGATGAACCCAGCAGCACCTTGCGCTGCTTTTCCACCAGCGATGGCCAGACGATCACGTTGATCGAACCGGTTTCGTCTTCGATGGAAACGAACACGGTGCCGTTTGCCGTGCCCGGCCGCTGCCGCACGGTGACGATGCCGCAGGCGCGCGCCAGCGTGCCGTGCTGACACGCGGCAAGTTCTGCCGCCGTGCGAAAACGCTGCCTGGCAAGACGTTCGCGCAATAGCGCGAGCGGATGACGATTGAGCGTGAGGCCGATGCTCGCGTAATCGTCGACGATCTCGCGACTTTCGGCGGCCTGCGGCAATACCAACGGCGCTTCGGCGATCGGCGCATCGCGCAGCAGTTTGGGCACCGCCTGCTGCGCGGTTACCGCCCACCACGCTTCGCGCCGATGGCCCGCGATGCTGACCAGCGCGTTCGCCGCGGCGAGCGCTTCGAGATCGCGCCGCGTCAAGGCCGCGCGGCGCGTCAGATCGTCGACGTCGGCAAAGTGCGCGTCGCTACGAGCCGCCATGATGCGTTCGGCAGCCACCTGCGAAAGGCCTTTGATCAGATGCATGCCAATGCGTACTGCCGGACCGCGCACACCATAGGTTTTCGACGATTGGAATACGCGTGCGGTCAGCTGTTTTGCCGCGCGCCGGATCGTCCGGGCCACCGTGAAGCGCCGTAACGACAGATCGCGTAATTGCTGCGCGGATAGTACGCCCTGCTGACGATGCAAACAGGTCTCGCTCGATGAAATCCGCTGCCCTTCGTGACCGCGTCTTTCGAAGGTCGATTCCCAATCGCTCAAGGTCACGTCGGGCGGCAATACCTGGACGCCGTGCCGCCTGGCATCCTGCACGAGTTGCGACGGCGAATAAAAACCCAATGGTTGACTGTTCAGCAATCCCGCCAGAAAAGCGGCCGGCTCATAACGTTTCAGCCACGCGCTGAGATAGACGAGCAATGCGAAGCTTGCCGCATGGCTTTCAGGAAAGCCATATTCGCCGAAGCCTTCGATCTGTTTGCAGATGCGCGCGATAAACTCGGGTTCATAGCCTCGCTTGAGCATGCGTTCGGTTAGATCTTTCTGATACTTCGCCAAATTGCCGGTGCGCCGCCATGCGGCCATCGCTCGTCGCAATTGATCCGCTTGCTCGCCAGTGTAGTGCGCCGCAACCATCGCGAGGTGCATCACCTGCTCCTGGAAAATCGGCACGCCAAGCGTGCGCTCCAGCACGGGCCGCAACTCATCCTTCGCGTAGTCCACCGCCTCCAGACCTTGCTTGCGACGCAGATACGGATGCACCATGCCGCCCTGAATCGGCCCGGGCCGCACGATCGCGACTTCGATCACGAGATCGTAGTATTTGTTCGGCTTCAGCCGCGGCAACATGCTTTGCTGCGCACGCGATTCAATCTGGAATACGCCGATCGTATCGGCATGGCCGCACATTTCGTAGACGGCTCGATCCTCGCGCGGAATATCCTGCACCCTGAATTTCGGAAAGCCGCGCCGCAATGCAACGAACTCCAGCGCGCGCCTGATAGCCGACAACATGCCGAGCGCCAGCACGTCGACTTTCAATAGCTTGAGCGCATCGATATCGTCCTTGTCCCATTCGATCACGCTACGGTCTTGCATCGTCGCATTCTCGATCGGCACGAGCCGTGACAGCTTGTCTTTCGCGATCACAAAGCCACCGACGTGCTGCGACAGATGACGCGGAAAGTTGCGCAACTCTTTGGTAAGGCGAATCAGATTCTGCGTGATATGCGATGTGGCATCGAAGCCCGCTTCGGCCAGATATTTGGCGACCGCATCCGTGCCGTCCCACCACTGCTGCGATTTACTGATCCGCTCAATCAATGATGCTTCGAGTCCCAACGCCTTGCCGACGTCCTTCAGCGCACTGCGTGCGTGATAGGTGATCAGCGATGCAGTGAGCGCAGCGCGATGACGGCCGTACTTCCCATAGATATATTGAATCACCTCTTCCCGACGCTGATGCTCGAAATCGACATCAATATCAGGCGGTTCGTTACGCGCGCGCGAGATGAACCGTTCGATCAGCATGTTCATGTGTACCGGATCGATCTCCGTCACATGCAGGCAGTAGCACACGATCGAGTTCGCCGCCGAGCCGCGGCCTTGGCACAGGATGTTTCTGGAACGCGCGAAGCTCACGATATCGTGCACCGTCAAGAAGTATTTTTCGTATTTCAGCTCGGCGATCAGCAGCAGCTCTTTCTCGATCTGACCAATTCGCTTCAGATCCATGCCATTCGGCCAGCGTTCGACTGCGCCGGCCATGACCAGCTTGCGCAGATAGCTCGACGGCGATTCGCCGGCGGGCACCAGTTCTTCCGGATACTCGTACTTCAGTTCGTCGAGCGAGAAGCGGCATAGGGCGGCGATGCGCAGCGTTTCTTCAAGCGTGTCGCGCGGATATAGTTTGCCGAGCCGCACACGCGTGCGCATATGCCGCTCGGCATTCGCCTCCAGCGCGTGGCCGCATGCCGATAGCGGGGTGACGAGACCGATCGCGGTCAGGGTGTCCTGCAATGGCTTGCGCGATCGCGCATGCATCAGGACGCCCCCTGCCGCCACCAGAGGCAAACCGCTCGCTTTTGAAATCATCCGCAACGCGTCAATCTGAAGATCGTCGCTGCCGGTTTGCCAGAGTTCGAGTGCGATCCATGAGCGTTGCGGAGCGACCGATGCCAGCCAATGTGCACAACGCAATGTATGTGAGAGCGTCGCCGTGCGTTGCGGCACGAGGATCAGGACGCAATCGGGCAAGGTCTTGAGATGTTCGAGATGCGGCAATGCATCGGTGAAATCGGACGGACTGAGGCGATAGCTGCCCTTGTCGGCACGCGAGCGGGCGAGCGTGATCAGTTCGGAAAGATTGCCGTAGCCATTGCGGTTGGTTGCGAGCGCAACCAGTGTGCAGAACGGTTCGCCTGCATCGTCCGTCAGATTCAGTTCGCTGCCGATGATGAGGTGAGGGATGGGTTTTAGCGGCTCTTGCTCAGTGGGTCCGTGTTGTGGGGCTTCCTGTTGTGGGGCTTCCTGTTGTGGGGCTTCCTGTTGTGGGACGTCCTGTTGTGGGACGTCCTGTTGCGAGCCCCCTGGATTTGTGGGCGTCGGCTTTGCTGCTTCTTCCAGAAAGGTTCCTACTTGCGCGGCTTTCGCTTTGTGTTCGCGCTCCTTCTGTTGCCGGTCCCGCTCCTGCTTGATTTCTCTTACCGCCGTGTGTGCGCGCACGACGCCTGCCAGCGAGCATTCATCGGTGATCGCGAGCGCGCTATAGCCGCGCGACATCGCCTGCTCGACCAGTTCATGCGGATGCGACGCGCCACGCAGAAACGAGAAATTAGTCAGGCAATGCAGTTCCGCATACGGTGGCAGTTGCGCCACAAGCGCCTGCTCGAACAAGAATGAGGGCCGGGGATTTGCCATGATGCTCAGCCGAACAAACCCTGCAAATACCACTCGCCGCCAAGACGCTCTCGATACACCCAGAACATATGGCCACGATCGTCTGCCGCAACGTAGTAATCCCGCTCGACGCAATTACCGTCCCACCACCCTGCTTCAATCCGTTCGGTACGCGTGAGCATTTTCAGCGGCCGACGATAGATCGGCCGCTGGTCGCGCACCATCAGGCGCAGCGGCTTGTCGAGCATCCAGACGGGGCGAGGCTGCGATGGCAATGCACTGTCGGGCAAATCGAGCGAGGCTTGGGCATCGACCGGTTGTGTGACGAATAGGCGCCGGCTTGTTGAGCCAGACTGTCGGGATAGGTGCACTGGGGGTGCGGTGCGTTCTGCCTGTTCTGCCTGTTCTGCCTGTTCTGCCTGTTCTGCCTGTTCTGCCTGTTCTGCCTGTTCTGCCTGTTCTGCCTGTTCTGCCTGTGTCGCCTGTGTCGCCTGTGTCGCCTGTGTCGCCTGTGTCGCTGCATCTCCGTCTGCGCGCGCAATCTCCAATGCAGCGTGCTGCAACTCATCGGTCAGCCAGGTTTTATCCGCTTTGATTTTTGTCCTGGCTTTCGCAGACGAACGCTTCTTGCGCGAAAACGCTTGCGCCTGGTAGGCCTCGACGCGCATTGCCCGCTCAGGCCGATGATCGTTCTGCACCGACATCTTCAGCACGTTCTCCGGCCCCAATCGCGCGCTCAGGCGTTCGAGCAGACGTGCAATCGAATCGCCGTCTGATTCGGGCATTGGAAACAAGGTGTCCGACCGCCCTGCATACTCGCCGATCTGATCCGCGACCAGTTTCAACTCGATCACGGGCGCCACTAGAACCGTCTGATTCAGCTTCTCACGCAACAGCCAGATCAGATGCTCAGCATCGCGCGACGGTATCGCCCACGCGACCTTCAGACTCGACGTCTTCGGCGCATGACGGGATGCCAATTCATGTTCGAGCAACAACGTATAACCACTGAGCGCTGCATGATGCGCGCTCAACCATCCGGCCAGTTGCACAATCAGCCGGCGCGCGGCGAACAGTAGTGCATCTGCGCTATCGACCCGCGACGGCAACTCCAACTGCGCATGAAACGATGCCGGCGCACGAAACGATTCCCGCGGATCCGGGCGCGTGCCATATGCTTGTGCCAGCAGATCCAGAATGCCACTGCCGAAACGCCGCACGACACCCGACCTTGGCAACTGACGCAAATCGGCCAGCGTCGTGCAACCGAGATGCGTAAGCGCATCGCGATGCACCTGCGCAACCGGCAACAACGATACAGATACGCGATCGAGGACCCGCGCAAGCGACGTTTCCTTCATCACATGCCAACGATGCCCCTGACGATCGGCGCGTGCCCGCGCCAACAGCCACGCGCCCCATGCTGTCGGTGCGCACGCGATGCGCGCCGTATAGCCGAATTCGGCCACAGTCGCGGATACCCGTGATAACAACGCGCGCAAGCCGCCAAACAACCGCAAACCGGAGCCGACTTCCAGCAACAAGGTATGCGCGTGCGCGAGCGACACCTTCGGTGTGTACGTCAGCAAAGCAAGCGCCATCGCTTCGAAAGCCTGGGTTTCTCGAGCTGTGTCTGCAGCAAGCATCTTTAGACCAGGAGCCAAAGCCAATGCGTACGAGCGCGAATGACCCGCATGCACCCCAGCACGCAATGCGTCGAAATCCGGCATCAGGATGTGCGCGTGATCAGCCAGCGCATAGCAACGCACCTCGCCGACATCTTCGGTGCCTGAAGGTTGACTTGCCTCGTCGCCGGGCTCACACCGATTCGGCTTCGCGAGCGAACCATCCAGGAGCGGCTCGAGAGGCTTCACCGCTTCCAGCGACAAGAGTGGCAATGTGACTGCGATCCACAACATGTTTGATCTCTCGTCCTTGATTGCTGCCGACTCCGCTTTCCGGCAACACGACGCTTTGTAACGGCAAAATGAGACGTAGAGGCTCCGCTAGTGGCGGACCGCGGCGCTTGAAGATGTCGATCGAGATACCAATCTCCTGTAACCATTGACGACGGTTGATCGTCTGCGCATTAGCCGGCAAGAGCGGCTCGCAGATCATTCGCAACGGCGCCGGCGAAGATTGCGTGGCTGCCTCGACAGGCCGGATCAAAAATGCCAGCGAGGCCGACTCCTGAGCCGCCACCTGCAGACGCCGAACCTTATCGGCGCGCGCATTCGGCAGCCATACCAGTACGGCACCCATACCATTCTGCTTCAATGCCTGAGCAGCGGCCCATAGGGCCTGGTCTTCACTCGAACGCACCCATAAGACGCGCTCGACATCGATACCCCAAGCCCTCAGTGCCGAAGCACAGGGCTGGTAAGGAGGCGCCACGAGCATGACGTGCCGTTCGGCTTGTGCCGTAAGCTGCCGAAGCGCGCGGGCCAGCAGACGCAGTTCGCCGACTCCTCCGTGTTCAATCAATAACTCCGTCAGGCTGCCGGCCGACCAGCCCTGTCCGGGCAGCAGTTGATCCAGCGCGGCATAGCCGCTGGAAATCACCCGCGAGTCCGCCTCGGCAAGCTCATTGCCTTGCCACACTTGACGCCGCAATCGCGACGACAGCGCTGTCGTCGTCAGATGAATCGCTGCTGCCATAGACACGCTCGTTTAATAGGGAATGCTCCGCCCTGCCCGGCATCGAGCAAGCATGGGGCGACGAGTTTTCACTGTATATTTATACAGTATTCCGCGACGGATGTTAAGACAAGGCGGAGCGACGTAAGCGCGCGCAGGAAGGAAATGAAGAGGAGTTGTGAAGCTGTTCGGCTGCAGTTCTTTCCGCCTGCGAGGGAGTGGTCCTTTGGCGTTGCTGCCAAGCGAACGAAACCAGAGTTAGCGTGCCCTGAGAGAGATGAGAACGGAGAGCCCACGCATGCATGCTGCGAATGGGGGCAAGAACTGACGGGTTACGCGAGCGCGCTCCGGATCGGGAAGGAGTAACGTACCCGCTTTTTTGCTCGAATCGGGGAGCCCACTACGGCCATGGCGATTTTCACCCTTTTTTACGCCCGTTATTTACCGCCACTTTTTACGGCCGTAAACGCAAAAACCCCACCTTTGTGGGGTGGGGTTTCTGGACATGCTGGGGAGCCTGACGATTACCTACTTTCACACGGGAATCCGCACTATCATCGGCGTGGAGTCGTTTCACGGTCCTGTTCGGGATGGGAAGGGGTGGGACCGACTCGCTATGGTCATCAGGCATGACTTGTTGTCGTGTTGACTTTGTCAACACAACCAATCTGGAAGAAGTAGTTTCTGGTGATGCTCACCAGAGGAGCTTTCAGCAAGCTCGGGCTGTGTTGTTCGAGGCACAACATCGATCTCAACCTGTGCATGTGGTCTCAAGACCCTGCGCATGGCGCAGGGTGGGCATCCATAAGTGCTGAAGCACTAACGGCTGCCGACACACACCTGTTATAGGATCAAGCCTTACGGGCAATTAGTATCAGTTAGCTTAACGCATTACTGCGCTTCCACACCTGACCTATCAACGTCCTGGTCTTGAACGACCCTTCAAGGGGCTCGAAGCCCCGGGGATATCTCATCTTAAGGCGAGTTTCCCGCTTAGATGCTTTCAGCGGTTATCTCTTCCGAACATAGCTACCCGGCGATGCCACTGGCGTGACAACCGGTACACCAGAGGTTCGTCCACTCCGGTCCTCTCGTACTAGGAGCAGCCCCCTTCAAATATCCAGCGCCCACGGCAGATAGGGACCAAACTGTCTCACGACGTTTTAAACCCAGCTCACGTACCTCTTTAAATGGCGAACAGCCATACCCTTGGGACCGGCTACAGCCCCAGGATGAGATGAGCCGACATCGAGGTGCCAAACACCGCCGTCGATATGAACTCTTGGGCGGTATCAGCCTGTTATCCCCAGAGTACCTTTTATCCGTTGAGCGATGGCCCTTCCATACAGAACCACCGGATCACTATGACCTGCTTTCGCACCTGCTCGACTTGTCGGTCTCGCAGTTAAGCACGCTTATGCCATTGCACTATCAGCACGATTTCCGACCGTACCTAGCGTACCTTCGTACTCCTCCGTTACACTTTGGGAGGAGACCGCCCCAGTCAAACTGCCTACCATGCACTGTCCCCGATCCGGATCACGGACCAAGGTTAGAACCTCAAACAAACCAGGGTGGTATTTCAAGGTCGGCTCCACGCAGACTGGCGTCCACGCTTCAAAGCCTCCCACCTATCCTACACAGACCGGTTCAAAGTCCAATGCAAAGCTACAGTAAAGGTTCATGGGGTCTTTCCGTCTAGCCGCGGGGAGATTGCATCATCACAAACACTTCAACTTCGCTGAGTCTCGGGAGGAGACAGTGTGGCCATCGTTACGCCATTCGTGCAGGTCGGAACTT
The DNA here is from genome assembly GCF_001634365.1 of Paraburkholderia phytofirmans OLGA172. Classification (NCBI taxonomy): domain Bacteria; kingdom Pseudomonadati; phylum Pseudomonadota; class Betaproteobacteria; order Burkholderiales; family Burkholderiaceae; genus Paraburkholderia; species Paraburkholderia phytofirmans. Next base: position 1,244,939 of record NZ_CP014578.1, on the reverse strand, counting down.
ACCCGACAAGGAATTTCGCTACCTTAGGACCGTTATAGTTACGGCCGCCGTTTACCGGGACTTCAATCAAGAGCTTGCACCCCATCATTTAATCTTCCGGCACCGGGCAGGCGTCACACCCTATACGTCCACTTTCGTGTTTGCAGAGTGCTGTGTTTTTATTAAACAGTCGCAGCCACCAGTTTATTGCAACCCCTTCACCCTTCTGGCGCAGGCTAGTCAGGCTACAGGGGCGTACCTTATCCCGAAGTTACGGTACCAATTTGCCGAGTTCCTTCTCCCGAGTTCTCTCAAGCGCCTTAGAATACTCATCTCGCCCACCTGTGTCGGTTTGCGGTACGGTCTTGTTAAACTGAAGCTTAGAGGCTTTTCTTGGAACCACTTCCAGTTGCTTCGTGACCTAGATCACTCGTCCCATGCCCTTGAATTCCGCGCCCGGATTTGCCTAAGCGCCTTCTCCAACACAGGAACCGGGACTTCCAACACCCGGACAACCTTCCGCGATCCGTCCCCCCATCGCATTTAACAATGGTGCAGGAATATTAACCTGCTTCCCATCAGCTACGCATTTCTGCCTCGCCTTAGGGGCCGACTCACCCTACGCCGATGAACGTTGCGTAGGAAACCTTGGGCTTACGGCGAGGGGGCCTTTCACCCCCTTTATCGCTACTCATGTCAGCATTCGCACTTCCGATACCTCCAGCGCACTTTTCAATGCACCTTCGCAGGCTTACGGAACGCTCTCCTACCATGCACATAAATGTGCATCCGCAGCTTCGGTATATTGCTTAGCCCCGTTACATCTTCCGCGCAGGACGACTCGATCAGTGAGCTATTACGCTTTCTTTAAAGGATGGCTGCTTCTAAGCCAACCTCCTGACTGTTTTAGCCTTCCCACTTCGTTTCCCACTTAGCAATATTTGGGGACCTTAGCTGGCGGTCTGGGTTGTTTCCCTCTTGACACCGGACGTTAGCACCCGATGTCTGTCTCCCGTGATTGCACTCTTCGGTATTCGGAGTTTGCTATGGCGTAGTAATCCGCAATGGACCCCACAACCATGACAGTGCTCTACCCCCGAAGGTGATACACGAGGCACTACCTAAATAGTTTTCGGAGAGAACCAGCTATTTCCAGGTTTGTTTAGCCTTTCACCCCTATCCACAGCTCATCCCCTAACTTTTCAACGTTAGTGGGTTCGGACCTCCAGTACGTGTTACCGCACCTTCATCCTGGCCATGGATAGATCACCTGGTTTCGGGTCTACACCCAGCGACTGAACGCCCTGTTCGGACTCGCTTTCGCTACGCCTGCCCTAATCGGTTAAGCTTGCCACTGAATGTAAGTCGCTGACCCATTATACAAAAGGTACGCCGTCACCCTCTTTCAAAGGCTCCGACTGTTTGTATGCATGCGGTTTCAGGATCTATTTCACTCCCCTCCCGGGGTTCTTTTCGCCTTTCCCTCACGGTACTGGTTCACTATCGGTCGATCACGAGTATTTAGCCTTGGAGGATGGTCCCCCCATCTTCAGACAGGATTTCACGTGTCCCGCCCTACTTGTCGTACACCTAGTTCTTCCCCGCTGTTTTCGTCTACAGGGCTATCACCTGCTATGGCGGCACTTTCCAGAGCCTTCGACTAACAATGAAGATAACGAGTACAGGCTGCTCCCATTTCGCTCGCCACTACTCTGGGAATCTCGGTTGATTTCTTTTCCTGCGGTTACTTAGATGTTTCAGTTCACCGCGTTCGCTTCACATAGCCTATGTATTCAGCTATGGATACTCCATAAGGAGTGGGTTTCCCCATTCGGACATCTACGGATCAAAGCTCGTTTGCCAGCTCCCCGTAGCTTTTCGCAGGCTACCGCGTCCTTCATCGCCTGTGATCGCCAAGGCATCCACCACATGCACTTGTTCGCTTGACCCTATAACGGGTGTGTCTCATGTCGCATCCACTGGGAATGCAACGCTCGCCACAATCGCTACAGGTTGAGTATTCGTGTTGCGCCGTATTCCAAAAGCGATCTTTCGATCACCTTTTCATACATTGATACAATCACAACCCTGATTCACCTACTCGATCACCCATCTCTAAGTGATCTTTCGTGAATCTCTTTACTACTTCTTCCTGATTGTTAAAGAACGACAGCCGATATCGCGGTTGCTATAACCACGTATCACTCTGACTGGCTCAATCGCCAATGCTTGTTTCACTACATCGCAAACGCCTTTCAACGTGCGCTGCAGATAAACCAGCATTGATGATTGGTGGAGGATGACGGGATCGAACCGACGACCCCCTGCTTGCAAAGCAGGTGCTCTCCCAGCTGAGCTAATCCCCCCAACTTAACCATTCAGACTCAAGGTTGATCCGCCCTGCCCCCTTCGGGGATGGGATGCTCGTAAGCGCTAAAGCGCCAACGATCATCGACATGGTGGGTCTGGATGGATTCGAACCATCGACCCCCGCCTTATCAAGACGGTGCTCTAACCAACTGAGCTACAGACCCCTGAGTCTGTCCTGATTCACAGCCGATAAGCGTGAGCGCTCAACGTTCGACACGTTAGCTCGAGAAAGGAGGTGATCCAGCCGCACCTTCCGATACGGCTACCTTGTTACGACTTCACCCCAGTCATGAATCCTACCGTGGTGACCGTCCTCCTTGCGGTTAGACTAGCCACTTCTGGTAAAACCCACTCCCATGGTGTGACGGGCGGTGTGTACAAGACCCGGGAACGTATTCACCGCGGCATGCTGATCCGCGATTACTAGCGATTCCAGCTTCACGCACTCGAGTTGCAGAGTGCGATCCGGACTACGATCGGTTTTCTGGGATTGGCTCCCCCTCGCGGGTTGGCGACCCTCTGTTCCGACCATTGTATGACGTGTGAAGCCCTACCCATAAGGGCCATGAGGACTTGACGTCATCCCCACCTTCCTCCGGTTTGTCACCGGCAGTCTCCCTAGAGTGCTCTTGCGTAGCAACTAGGGACAAGGGTTGCGCTCGTTGCGGGACTTAACCCAACATCTCACGACACGAGCTGACGACAGCCATGCAGCACCTGTGTTACGGCTCCCTTTCGGGCACTCCCACCTCTCAGCAGGATTCCATACATGTCAAGGGTAGGTAAGGTTTTTCGCGTTGCATCGAATTAATCCACATCATCCACCGCTTGTGCGGGTCCCCGTCAATTCCTTTGAGTTTTAATCTTGCGACCGTACTCCCCAGGCGGTCAACTTCACGCGTTAGCTACGTTACTAAGTCAATGAAGACCCAACAACTAGTTGACATCGTTTAGGGCGTGGACTACCAGGGTATCTAATCCTGTTTGCTCCCCACGCTTTCGTGCATGAGCGTCAGTATTGGCCCAGGGGGCTGCCTTCGCCATCGGTATTCCTCCACATCTCTACGCATTTCACTGCTACACGTGGAATTCTACCCCCCTCTGCCATACTCTAGCCCGCCAGTCACAAATGCAGTTCCCAGGTTAAGCCCGGGGATTTCACATCTGTCTTAGCGGACCGCCTGCGCACGCTTTACGCCCAGTAATTCCGATTAACGCTTGCACCCTACGTATTACCGCGGCTGCTGGCACGTAGTTAGCCGGTGCTTATTCTTCCGGTACCGTCATCCCCCCGGGGTATTAACCCAGAGGCTTTCTTTCCGGACAAAAGTGCTTTACAACCCGAAGGCCTTCTTCACACACGCGGCATTGCTGGATCAGGCTTTCGCCCATTGTCCAAAATTCCCCACTGCTGCCTCCCGTAGGAGTCTGGGCCGTGTCTCAGTCCCAGTGTGGCTGGTCGTCCTCTCAGACCAGCTACAGATCGTCGCCTTGGTAGGCCTTTACCCCACCAACTAGCTAATCTGCCATCGGCCGCCCCTGTAGCGGGAGGTCTTGCGATCCCCCCCTTTCCTCCGTAGAGCGTATGCGGTATTAATCCGGCTTTCGCCGGGCTATCCCCCACTACAGGACACGTTCCGATGTATTACTCACCCGTTCGCCACTCGCCACCAGGGTTGCCCCCGTGCTGCCGTTCGACTTGCATGTGTAAGGCATGCCGCCAGCGTTCAATCTGAGCCAGGATCAAACTCTTCAGTTCAAACCTGTTACTGTTTTTCGGTTCAGTTAAGAACCGGTCGCTCACTCAACGTACTGACGAATGATCATCCTGCCGGCGTGAATCCACCCCAGCAGGAAAACCTTCCTTTAATACTAGTGTGAGACTTGATACTTTCGCTTCCCGGCAGACTCCGAAGAATCCACCGGCGCGTCGCACATCAAGCGCCCACACTTATCGGCTGTTAATTTTTAAAGATCGAGTACGCATTCACCACCGAACCGCCGCCAACTTCAACCACCCGGCACCGCTTCGTTCTGCGTCGCTGCATCAGCAGCAGAGAAACGAGATTATGAAGAACTTTCGCTACGCCGTCAACAGGTTTTTCCAACTTTCTCAACCCGCTCACTTTGCGCAAAGCCTTGCCACTACTGGCTCTCCCGCCTCCCGTGCCCCGGTGTCCGAAGCACGAAAGAGCGAGATTCTAGCGAGCCGGGCCGGGCCTTGCAAGCGGTATCTGGAATTTATTTCAAGGTGTCTTTTCTATGCGCCCCGGTTCATCCACAACCGGCACTTCCACGTCGGATGCCAGAGCGCTGGCTGCCGGGGCGCCGATCGTCCAATCGTGCAGCACGGTATATGCAACCGCCAGCAACGTTGGGCCGATGAAAACACCAAGGAAACCGAAAGCAAATGCACCGCCCAAGATACCCAGCATCACCAGGATCAACGGCATGTCGCTACTCTTACCGATCAGGATCGGCTTGATGACGTTGTCGGACATGCCGACGACCAACACGCCCCATACAACAAGAAAGATCGCCCACCCAGTTGCGCCGCCGTGATAGAGCCAGATCGCCGCGGGCAACCAGACGACGACCGGGCCGCCCGGTATCACTGACAGGAAGAACGTCGCCAGTCCAAGCAGCGCCGGCGCCGGGACGCCCGCAATCCAGCACCCGAAGCCGGCAAGAATGCCTTGCACAAGCGCCGTACCGAGGATTCCGTAGACCACGCCCTTCACCGTGCTGCCCGCCAACGTCAGCAAGTAATCGGCGCGTTCGCCGGCGATGCGCCGCATGCCCGCCCTCAGCCAAGCCGCCGCGCCCTCCCCTCCGGTATAAAAGAAGAACGCGAGCACGATACTCAGCGCCAACAATCCCAAACCATGCGTAACGGCGATCGCAGCCGCCAGAATCCACTTCCCAGCCGGCGCCGCAAGTGCACGCGTTTGCGCGATCAGTTCAGAGTTGCTACTCGTTACATTCGCCCAAAACGTCTCGATGTTCGAGCCAATCAGCGGGATTCGCCCCACCCACGGCGGTAAATCCGGCAAGCCAGCCTCGAAAAGCCTCTGCACCAGCGCGACGATGTCGTGAACATGCGCACCGAAAGCAAAGCCCGCATAGACGAACGGACCAAGCACCACAACCAGAATGATGAGCACGATCAACGTCGCGGCCAGCTTCCGCCGGCCCCCGACTGCCATAGTGAGCCGCCGGTACAAACCCCATGAGCTATAACTGAGGATGGCGCCCCACAGCAGCGCGGTCGTAAAAGGCGCAAGCACCAGCAGGGAGCCACCGACCAATATGATCAATGCGAACACTGCGGCGAGACGTTCAATCAGTTGGTCCGATTTCACTATGAATCTCCTGTTGTGCCAGACCACAGCGACGAATAGGCATATGCTTGCCAAGCGCCCATTGAAGGCAGTCAGTATAGAAGCGGGGCACGCCCCCGGGCACGTCTTATATCATCCGGCCAAGACGCCACGCAACGCATCTGATGGCGCCTGCAACAGGCTTATTTTTGATGCGAAAATGTCCCAATCCATCCGGCATAGCCAGCCAAATAATATGGCAGCATAGAAAAGACTAGAATATAAGGTTCTGTGCCCCTTAATTTCCGGATTTATGCGCTCGCGAATCGCCAAACGTCTCCCCCCCGATGCCGACAAGCTTGTCGGTCTTTCACTCGCGCTTTTCGCGTCGGGCAGCCGCACCGAAGACCGCTTCTGGGAAGCGAAGCTCGATGCGCTGCTGACCAAGATCGTCCGCAACGCCAACCAGACAACGCTGGACGCCGCGCTCGACCATCTGCAGCAGAATCATCCTGATGCCTACGGCGCACTCGCCGACATGGCGGAAACGCACAGCGAGTCGTTCATCGTCGAACATGAAGGCGTTCCTTACGAAGCGCTGCTGATTGCCGCGCCGGTGCTGGCATGGACTCGCTACATGATTCCTTCAGGTCCGCTCAAAGCGGACGCGGCCGACGCGCTGCGCGCACACCTGCAGGCGCACGTACTCGCGGCCAATACGCGTGTGGCCATGGTGCCGTTCCTTTACAGCATCGACCAACTGCCGCGTCACCACGTCGAGACCTGGCGTATTGCCCAGCAACTCGCTCAGGCAGCCATGGCTGGCGGCAACGTCAAACTCAATTTTGGCGAACTGCCGGAAACTTCACCAATCCTGGCCGACCCGCGCTTTCTGCTGGCTGTGGTCGCGGCGCCGGTGGGCGAGCCGGCATTTCGCTGGCAGGAAGAAGAGAACGGCAGCCGGATCGAGCGCGGCCAATGCCTCGAACAATGGGCAACGCAAGGCGGCGCCAATCTGTCACTGGTGCTGCCCGGATGTGAATTCGAGTGTCTGCTGCCGGATGCCTATTATTCAGCCTGCCGCGACGCCGACGAAAGCGTGCGCCCTCACACGGTACGTACCGCCGTGCGTTATCTGTTCGACACAATCGGTGCGGCGCCACAGGAGTTGCGCGCGGTTGTCGCGGGCTTCGGCGAACGCCGTATCGACGAATACCGCGTCGGCTTCACGCGCCGGGGCAGCAATGATGTGATCTACGGCGTCGTGTGGCCGCTTTACGGCCGCGAGAACGGCGAGCCCGGCATCGACGAAGAACCGCAAGAGACCGCTGCGTCAGACGATCCGCTTGAAGAAATCGTCGCATTGCTCAAGGAAACCGGTGTGACAGATGTGCGCCGCCACGCGGGCCGCTTCGAGCCGGAATATTGTGATGACTGCGGCGTCCCCCTCTATGCGGACCCGCTCGGCGAAATCGTCCACGCCGAAATGCCGGAGGACGCGGAACCCGCGCAACCGCATTTCCACTGATCCACCGGCGCCGGCGTCATTGCGCCGCACCGTCGACATCAGGAAGCCCCGCCGCGCGCGGGGCTTTTTTACGTCATTCCTCCTATGCCTTTTGGACAGGCGGTCAAAACGAAGGGAATTTGTCATCATGGTGCCGGTGGTGCATCGTAATGTGCCCGGCACCCTCGCCGGCCCGCACGCATCGCGCGACCTCGCCCGATTCATCTGGAGACATGGCATGCGATTCTCAATACTCAACTCAGACGCGGAACGACGCGATGGACTCAAAGCACTGCTGCGGCAAATCGACCGTCTAGCGCGCTTTAACGAAGCACAGGACTGGCGTCAGGTTGAACGTACGCTCAAGCGCCTGCGGCCCGACCTGCTCGTGATCGACTGGCAGGACTGGATGTCGGTTGACGATACCCGTCATCTGCTCAGCCACTACCCAGACCTGCGCATTGCAGTGCTGACCGACGAGGTCTCTCCAACTGCCGTGCGGGACCTGATGGACGAGGGTGTGCTCGGCGTGGTTCCGCGCGAAACCGACCCGTGCCTGATCGTGCGCGCTTTCGAGATGGTTCTGCTGGGCGGTCACTATGTGCCGCCCGGTGCGCTGGCGCTCAGCCCTCCGCTACCGCCGGATGCCGCCATCCGGCCGTTCGACGAAAAAAGTCCGCCGCCGCGCCGGACCAAACTTTCCAACGGCCTGTCGCCTCGCCAGGAGCAGATCATGCGCTGCGTCCACATGGGCAGCACCAACAAGATGATCGCGCGCACGCTCGGCATCAGTGAAGGCACCGTCAAGATCCACCTGACCAGCATATTTCAGCAACTCGGCGCGCCAAATCGTGCCGCCGCGGTCGCGCTCTACAACGGCTGGCTGTCGGCTCATTTGCAAGTACTGCGCAACGATGACAAAGGTCCGGTTCGTCCGGTAATGGGCCAAGCCGGCGTGGTGCCATTGCGGCGCCGCACGCCGCGGCGCTTCCAGTACCCGTTACCGGCGAACGACGCGGCCGACACGCTGCCAATGGCGGCCGAACCAAGCACGCCTTACGGCGACGCACCCCCCGGGTTGGCGGCGGAACAGGTCACGCAAGATTCGGCGTAACGTCAACCGGCGCCCGCGCCAGAATCGGGACGCGCAATTTCTGGCAGCGTTCGCGCCGGCTGGCATGGAATCCGCTCACACCTTTTCTCGTCCAACGAGTAATATGAGAATCATGGGTTTCCTCTACACACCGCTTCCGTTCTGGGTCGCTGTCGGTGGCTGGATCGCCACTGCGATAGTGGTCGCGCTCGCGCTCTGGAAAAATCCTTTCAAACGACTTCAGGACGGCACACTCCAGCATGTCTGGCTCGCGATCATCGTCGCGGTGTCGGTGCTGTGGGCGAGCAACGCGTGGCTCGACGATGGCACTGTCATGCATCTGCTTGGCGCCACGCTGGTCGTCACATTATTCGATTGGGCGCTGGCGCTGATCGCCATGGCGATAGTCACCGGTCTTGCCGCCGTCGTCTTCGACGCCCCCTGGCAGGGCATTGCGCTGACTTTCCTCGTGTTCGGTGCGCTGCCTGTCGGCATCTCGACCTTGATCCAGCGCGCCAGCATCGCCTGGCTGCCGCGCAACCTCTTCATGTTCATCTTCGGCCAGGGTTTTGTCTCACCCGCCATTGCCGTGTCGCTCACGGCGGCCGCGGCACTCGGCGTTCACATTGCGCTCGCCGACGGCTCGATGACCGTGGTGCCGGTCGGCTACGCGTTCAGCGTGCTTCTGCTAGCCACCGGCGAGGCCTGGTTCACAGGCATGTCGACGGCATTGATCGCGGTCTACCGCCCGGCGTGGGTGACCACTTATGATGTGCGTCGATATCGATTGGGCGGGCCACGCACCTGACACAGACGCGGCATCGAGCACGTATCTGTGGCAATCGGCCATCCCGGCACATAAAACGCCTGAATCCAAGCACCACGACAGGACAAAATATTTGTGTCAGGATTGAACTCATCCCTCTCGCCGGGCATCTTACGTGCCTCATGTCTCATTAGCGTCTAACAAACTAGATGGATCGCACCAACGTACTGCGCCGATTGCTGCGGTTGGTCGGTCGGTTAGCAACATTTGCAGCGGGTCTCTCGCTCATTTGCACTGCTCCCGCATATGCCGATCAACTCGAACAGCACAACGATCTCGTCAACAGATTTGTCAATGACATGCATGCAGACCCGCTAGTCGCGGACTGCGCTGCTCATGGCAACTTTGTTGCAAGCACATCGACCGCCTTCGACCATGTCGAATTTCCCCCCAGCTCCTTCGACAGCGCGCATGCGTCGGTCACCCCTTGGAACGATTCGTTCGACGAGGGCAAGCAGCGCGTCAAGGTGGACAACATCGTTATCGTCGAGGGCCTCGGTATCCGCCAGAACGGCGACGGAGATCCAGCCGATCTCAAGTTCCGCTGCGGCTACGTGGGCGCCCGGATGCTGGCGTTCAGCTGGAACGATCCGGTGCCGCCGGCCCGTGCGCATCAATCCGGCTCGACCGGATCGCAAGCGTCTTCGGGCAAGCATAAGAGCGTGAAGGGCAAGCACTCGGCTAGTGGCAAAACTACGAAGAACGCGGCCGGGAAGTCCTCGAAGGCAAGCGCAGGGAAATCTTCGAGAGCGACCTCCAGCAAATCTTCGAGCAAATCGACCGCGAAGAAGCACCCGGCGAAAAAGACTCAATAACGAGCATAACCCGTGGCCGTTTCAACTGACCCACGCCGCGGGCCATGCCGGCACCCCCCAAAAAAACGGGGCACACACTTCCAAAGTGTGTGCCCCGTTTTTTTATACAGCGTCCGGTCAGGCGAACGTCTCCACGTGCCGCAAGATCGCTTGCAGCATGGCGGCGCCCAGAGACGCGCTACGCTCGCCGTTCCAACCCACCCGCTCATCCGGCAGATTGGCGTTGTCCTTGAACGGCATCTCCAGGGTCAACGACAGACAGCCGAATTCGTTACCGATGTATTTTGAAGCGAGTTTGAGCGCGTCCTCACGATACTTGCTCGCGGCGTAGCCATACTTGTCCTGGAAGTCAGGACTCGCATGCTTGAATGCTTCGATGAACGCTTTCTGCTCCTCTGCCTGCCGCTCCGTGAAACCCGGCAGCATTTCGGAGCCGGCCACAAACACGTACGGCAGTGCCTCGTCGCCGTGGATATCGAAAAAAAGGTCACAACCGGTCGCGTGAATTGCGTCACGCACCACCAGCACCTCAGGACTGCGCGCGGCATCCGGCTCCATCCATTCGCGGTTCAGGTTCGCGCCCGTCGCGTTGGTGCGCAGATTGCCGTGCACGCTGCCATCCGGATTCATGTTCGGCACAATGTAGAACACCGCGTGATCGTAGAGCTTGCGCGCCACCGGATCGCCCGCCCAATCGCCCCAACCCGCGAGACGCTTGACGAGACCTTCGATAAACCATTCGGCCATCGTCTCGCCAGGATGCTGGCGCGCGATCAGCCAGATCTTCTTCTTGGGTGTATCGCCAGTTTGTGGCGTGCCCAGCGTCAGCAGCGACATCGGCCGGCCTTCGAAGGTCTTGCCCAACTCCGTAAGCGTGGCCTGCGGCATCTGCTGGACCGCGCCGAGAAATTCCGAGTGACGTTCTTCGCTATACGGCTCGAAATACGCGTAGTAGATGCGGTCGAAATCCGGCGTGTGGTCGATCGTCAACACACGGCCGTCGTAGGAAGTCGGCACGCGGAACCAGTTCACCCGGTCATAGCTCGCCACCGCCTGATAGTCGCGCCAGCCTTCGGCGAAAGCGCACGCCGCGGCATTTTCAAAGGTCATCACGCAGCGCTCGCCGGCCGCGCCGGATAGACGGAAATAAAACCACTGCGCGAACTCGGCGTGACTGTCGGGCCGCACGCGCAGACGGATGTTGCCAGCGTCTTCGCAGGCCAGCACTTCGATCGCGCCTGAGTCAAAGTTGCTCGTAATCGATAATGTCATGATGTTTTTCCCTGCTTGTGTGCGCCGCATTCGCTTAGTCAGCGATACGGCGGCGGAATACGTAAGTGGAATCGTTCGAGGCCTCGGCGTTGAACGCGTAGCCTTCGGAGTCGAAGTCCTTCAGTTGTTCGGGCTTGTCGAGACGGTTTTCGACCGCGTAGCGCGCCATCAGGCCGCGCGCGCGCTTTGCGTGGAAGCTGATGATTTTGTAGCGGCCGCCCTTCCAGTCTTCAAACACGGGTGTAACGATCGGCGCTTCGAGCAGCTTGGGTTTGACTGACTTGAAGTACTCACCGGAAGCGCAGTTGATCAGCACTCGCGAGGCGGCAGCTTTCTTCTTCAGTTGCGCGTTCAAAGCCTGCGTGATCCGTTCGCCCCAGAACGCGTACAGATCCTTGCCGCGCGTATTGGCAAAGCGCGTGCCCATTTCGAGGCGGTACGGTTGCAGCAGATCGAGCGGGCGCAGCAATCCATACAGGCCTGAAAGCACGCGCACGTGATTCTGCGCGTAATCCAGATCGGCCGGCTTCAACGTCCTGGCGTTGAAGCCTTCGTACACATCGCCGTTGAACGCGAGCACCGCCTGCTTGGCGTTGTGCGTGCCGAAACTGGGCGACCATTCCGCGTAACGCTGGAAATTGAGGTGTGCAAGCTGATCGGAAATGCTCATCAGCGAGCCAATCTGCTGCGGAGACAAAAGGCGCAATCCGCCGATCAATTCGGCCGCATCGTCGACGAAATCGGGGATCGTGTGCTGTTTGACGTGCGCGGGGGTTTCGTAGTCGAGCGATTTCGCCGGCGACAGAACGATTATCATAGAGGCCTTGCAGGCACGCCGTGCCTGGCGGTCAAAGACGAAAGCCAGATTGTAACGAATGCCCGGTTCCCATGCCTCACACGGCGCTTTGCGCGTCGTTCTCGATTCCAATGTCTGGATCGATATTCTCGTGTTCGACGATCCGCACACGCGGCCGATTCGCGCCGCGCTCGAAACCGGCGCGCTCGCCGCGCTGATCGATGCGCGCTGCCTCGCCGAACTCACCTACGTGCTCGACTATCCGCAATTCGTGCATCGCAATGTGGACAAGGCAGCGGCGCTTGCCGTCGTTGCGCGCCTCGCACAGTTGGTCGAACCCGCTGCACCCGCGGAAGATGCCAGGCCGTTGCCCAAATGCAAAGACCGCGACGACCAGAAATTCCTCGAACTCGCGCACGCCGCGCAGGCCGACTGGCTGGTATCGAAAGATCGCGCAGTGTTGAAACTCGCCAAGCGGATTGCGCGTGACTTCGGTTTCCAGATTGCGCAGCCGGCGCCGTTCGTCAGCGCCTGCATGAACGCGGAAAACGAGCCAGCGCCCGTATGACCCCTGGCCGGATGGCCAACGTCGGGCCGACTGCGCGCACGCAGCGCCACGATTCCCTACAATCAGGCATCGTCCTTTTCGAACGACGTCTTTCGCCAATTCACTCGACCACGCTCCGGACAGCGCCATGAATGCACCGCACGACACGCCCATGAGTCCCTCGTTTCCGTCCCGCCTGCCGGACGTCGGCACGACGATTTTCACTGTAATGAGCGCGCTCGCCGCCGAAAAAGGCGCGGTGAACCTCGGCCAGGGCTTTCCCGACTTTGGCTGCGATCCCCGCATTGTCGACGCGGTCGCGAACGCCATGCGCGACGGCCACAATCAATACCCGCCGATGGCCGGCGCCGCGCCGCTGCGTCAGGCGATTTCGGACAAGATCGCGAACCTGTACGGCCGCCGCTATGACGCCACCAGCGAGATCACCGTGACGGCAGGCGCCACGCAGGCGCTGCTGACCGCGATTCTCTGCACCGTGCATCCGGGCGACGAAGTGATCGTGGTCGAGCCGACCTACGACAGCTACCTGCCGTCGATCGAGCTAGCCGGCGGCAAGCCGGTCTTCGTCACGCTCGACGCGCCCGACTTTACGATTCCGTTCGACAAGCTCGCCGCCGCGATCACGCCGAAAACACGGCTCCTGCTGATCAACACGCCTCATAACCCGACGGGTACGGTCTGGCGCGCGGAAGACATGCGCAAGCTCGAAGAAATCGTGCGCGGCACCAACGTGCTGATTCTGTCCGACGAAGTCTATGAACACATGGTGTATGACGGCGCGCCTCACGAAAGCGTTGCGCGCTACCCGGAACTCGCGCAGCGCAGTTTCGTGGTGTCGAGCTTCGGCAAGACCTATCACGTCACCGGCTGGAAAGTCGGCTACGTAGCCGCACCCGCCGCGCTCACTGCCGAATTCCGCAAAGTGCATCAGTTCAACGTGTTCACGGTCAACACGCCGATGCAGGTCGGCCTCGCCGATTACATGAAGGATCCAGCACCGTATCTGGATCTCCCCGCGTTTTATCAGAAGAAACGCGACTTCTTCCGCGCAGGCCTCGAGAATTCACGCTTCAGGCTGCTGCCGTGCACGGGCACATACTTTCAGTGCGTCGACTATTCGGCGATCAGCGATCTGCCCGAAGCCGAATTCGCACAATGGCTGACCGGCGAGATCGGTGTCGCGGCGATTCCGGTGTCGGCGTTCTATCACGAGGCACATGAATCGGGCGTGGTGCGCTTCTGCTTTGCCAAGCAGGAAACCACACTCGCCACCGCGCTCGACCGGCTGGCGCGGCTCTAGGACGCCCCGCGAGATGCTGCGAACGAACCCACGTTCCTCGCCATCGCGCGCAGCGGCCCACGCGTGCGTTGCGCGCCCGAAATCACGTCGCCCGCAATACTGCTGCGCGTCAGGCCGGACGCGAGGCCGCGATATACGCCTTACGATCTTCGGTCACGCGCTGCGCGGCCGGCCGGGCCTTGATTGCCTTCACATAGCTTTTCCAGTCCACGCCGGCGTCGAGCAGGAAGTCGCGGCCGTAGATGGTCTGCGTCGCCATGCCGACCAGCGGCAAGCTCACATAACCTGCTGCGTCGGCGACACTGAAACGCTCGCCGCTCAAATACGGCCCGAATTTCGCGATCCGCCTGAAGCCGAGGACGTGACGCGCGAGCAGCTTCTCGACGCGCCCCTTGGTCGCGTCAGTCACGGTGCCGCCGAAGAACGCTTCCTTGTAGAGATTGCGCGCGGTCAGTTCGAGGTGCACATCCACGAAGGTGATCAACTCGCGCTCCTTGGCCGCTTCCCACGGGTCTGCGGCGAAAATCGCCTTGTCGGGAAAACGCGCGGCCAAATACTCGACGATGCATTGCGATTCGCACAGATCGCCGTGCTCGGTCTGGATATAGGGCACCTTGCCGAGCGGAGAATGCTCGAGCATCGTCTCTTCCTGGCTCGGCAGCACGAACACTTCCTCGAACGGAATGCCGTGTTCGAGCAGCACGAACTTCACCTTGTTGTAATAGTTAGAGAGCGCGAAACCGCACAGCTTGATCATTCGGGGTCTCCTTCCTTCGGATTGTTTGAGACCGCTCGTCAAAATCAAAGCAGCGGTCTTCGATCAATCGTCCAGTAAATTGCACGATCGTGCTATTCTAAAATAACCACGGAGTCGAACATCGCAATGACCTCTCGCAATTTCAGTATCGAAACTATCGACATTGTCGGAACTGGTGCAATGGGCCGTGGCATTGCTCAGATTGCCGCGCTGGCGGGCCTCACCGTACGTCTTTACGACACGAATCCCGCCGCGATCGGCGCCGCGCGCGACTACCTTGCCGAGACTTTCGCCAAATTGACCGCCAAAGGCAAGCTCGACCAAGCCCGCTCGCTCGCCGCGCTGGCGAACGTGAGCGGCGCGCAGGTCATCGGCGATCTGGCCGATTGCGATCTGGTCGTCGAGGCGATTGTCGAAAAGCTCGATGTGAAGCAAGCCCTCTTTCGCGAACTCGAAACGGTGGTGAGCGGCCGGTGCGTGCTGGCGTCGAACACCTCGTCGTTGTCGATTACGGCGATTGCAGCGGGCTGCACGAATCCGTCGCGCTATCGTCCGTCGCCCTGGCTTACACGGCGCGCGCAACCTGGCCTGTCGCTGACGCAACGCGACGCCGCCGACACTCAAACGGAGACACAACAATGAGCGCAGAACTGCTGACCTCACGCCCGACCGAAAGCGAATCGACGCTGGTCCTTACGCTGTCGAACCCCGGCGCACGCAATGCGCTGCATCCGGACATGTATGCCGCGGGCATCGAGGCGCTCGAATCGGTCGAGCGCGATCCGTCGATCCGCGCCGTCGTGATTACCGGCGCGGACAATTTCTTTTGTGCCGGCGGCAATCTGAACCGCTTGCTGGAAAACCGCGCGAAAGATCCGTCGGTGCAGGCGGAGAGCATTGAGCTGCTCGGCGAATGGATTTCGGCGCTGCGTCTGTCGTCGAAGCCGGTGATCGCCGCTGTTGACGGCGCCGCAGCCGGCGCAGGATTTTCATTGGCACTCGCGTGCGATCTAATCGTCGCAGCGGAAGACGCCAAATTCGTGATGTCGTATGCGCGCGTCGGTCTCACGCCCGATGGTGGCGGTTCGTGGTTTCTCGCGCAAGCCTTGCCGCGGCAGCTCGCGACCGAAGTGCTGATCGAAGGCAAACCGATCGGCGCCACGCGTCTGCACGATCTCGGCGTCGTCAACAAACTCGCGAAGACCGGCACCGTGCGCGACACCGCTGTCGCCTGGGCCGACGAGCTCGGCAGGATTTCGCCGAATTCGGTCGCGCGCATCAAGGGGCTCATCGGCGAGGCCGGCGCACAGCCGCTCGCTGAACATCTGGTCGCCGAACGCGACAGCTTCGTCGCCTCGCTACACCATCGCGACGGACTCGAAGGAATTTCCGCGTTCCTCGAAAAACGCGCTCCGGTCTACAAGTGAACATCCGTGAACGAAGGGACAATGCCTGACTATCAACTCCCCAAGCGCCGCCGCATCTTCCTGATGCGTCACGGCGACGTGACCTACTTCGACGACTCCGGCCGCGCGATCGACCCTGAAACCGTGCCGTTGAACGCGAACGGCCGCGAGCAGGCAAGCGCGGCAGGCCGCGTGTTCGCCGGACAGCAAGTCCGGTTCGATCGGGTGATCGTGAGCGGCTTACCGCGCACGGTCGAAACCGCGCAACGTGTGCTGGCCGAGACCGGTCAGCAGATCGGCCTCGACATCGAGCCCGCATGGCAGGAAATTCGCGGCGGCAAGCTCAGCAACATTCCGCCGCAGGATATCGAAGCGGCATTTCTCGGCGTGTTCGACGGCATCGTGCCGGAAAGCACGCGCTTTCTCGACGGCGAAACCATCGGCGCGTTGTTCGACCGCGTGTTGCCCGCGGTGGCGGCGTTGCGCGAGGACACGTCATGGGACACCGTGCTGCTAGTGCTGCACGGCGGCGTGAATCGCGCGATTCTGTCGCATGCGCTCACCGCCGGCGGCCGTACGTTCTTCGGCCATCTGGCGCAAGCCACCGGTTGCATCAACGCGCTCGACGTCGGCGCCGCGCCGCGCGACTGGGTGCTGCGCACGATCAACTATTCACCGCCGTCGCCGCTGCACCGCGACGTTCGCAATACCACGATGGAAATGCTCTACGCACAATTCATTCAGTACACGCACAGCTGAACCCAAACTGGAGGAGACATATGGTGCAAGCCACACAGATAGGCGAACCAGAACACAAACCAGATTACTCGGCCTTCGAGGGCACGCGTCCGGTCAACGAGCGGCAACGCTTCGACAGCGACGCGCTCGCCGCGTGGCTAACCCGGCATGTGGATGGGTTTTCCGGACCGCTCACGTTGGAGCAATTCGCCGGTGGCCAGTCGAATCCCACCTTCAAACTCGTCACCCCGTCGCGCTCGTATGTGATGCGCGCGAAGCCCGGGCCGGCCGCGAAGTTACTGCCCTCGGCGCACGCCGTCGAACGCGAATACCGCGTGATGCATGCACTTGCCGATACCGACGTGCCGGTCGCGAATATGCACGCCTTGTGCGAAGACGAAAGCGTAATCGGCCGGGCGTTCTACGTGATGGAGTTCGTCGAAGGCCGCGTGCTGTGGGACCAGTCTTTGCCCGGCATGACGCCTGCGGAGCGCACGGCGATTTACGACGAAATGAATCGCGTGATCGCCGCGCTGCATAGCGCCGACGTCGCTGCAATCGGCCTTGCCGACTACGGCAAACCGGGCAACTACTTCGCACGCCAGATCGGCCGTTGGAGCAAGCAGTACATCGCGTCCGAAACCGAACCGATCGACGCGATGCAGCGCCTGATCGAATGGCTGCCGCAGCATATGCCGGCGGGAACAAGCGAGCGCGCCTCGGTCGTGCATGGCGACTACCGGCTCGACAATCTGATCTTCCATCCCACCGAACCGCGCGTACTTGCGGTACTCGACTGGGAACTGTCAACGCTCGGGGACCCGCTCGCCGACTTCGCTTATCACTGCATGGCGTGGCACGTCGATCCGGCGCAATTCCGCGGCATTGCGGGTCTCGATTGGGCGGCCCTCGGCATTCCCGACGAAGCGCAGTACGTCGAGCGCTATTGCAAGCGCACGGGCTTCGAGATTCACGGCGACTGGAATTTCTATCTGGCGTACAACATGTTCCGCATCGCCGCCATCCTGCAAGGGATCATGAAACGGGTGGTCGACGGCACGGCGGCCAACGCTCAGGCACTCGATGCCGGCCGTCGCGCCAAGCCGATGGCCGAACTCGCCTGGCGCTACGCGCAGAAGGTGCGCTAAGCAAATCGGCACACCTGGCTGCGCTCCCGAACAAACGTCATTCGTCATCCGCGAGGTCATACATGAATTTCGATTACACCCCGAAGGTTCAGGCGCTGCGCGAGAAACTGCTCGCCTTCTTCGACGAGCACATCTATCCGAACGAGCAGGCGTTCTACGCCGAAATCGCACGCAATCGTCAGAACGGCAACGCGTGGCTGCCGACTGAACTGATCGAGGAACTGAAACAGAAGGCGCGCGACGCCGGCTTGTGGAACCTGTTCCTGCCTGAATCCGTACGCGGTGCCGGTCTGACGAATCTTGAATACGCGCCACTGTGCGAAATCATGGGCCGCGTGCCCTGGGCGCCGGAAGTGTTCAACTGCAACGCACCCGACACCGGCAACATGGAAACGATCGAGCGCTATGGCAGCGACGACAACAAGCGCGAATGGCTCGAACCCCTGCTGCAAGGGCACATCCGCTCGGCGTTTCTGATGACCGAGCCGGAAGTGGCGTCGTCGGACGCGACCAATATCCAGACGAGCATCGTGCGCGATGGCGACTCCTACGTAATCAACGGCCGCAAGTGGTGGTCGTCCGGTGCGGGGGATCCGCGCTGCAAGGTCTACATCGTGATGGGCAAGACCGATCCTGAGGCGCCACGCCACGCGCAGCAGTCGATGATTCTGGTCCCCGCCGATGCTACCGGCATCACCGTGAACCGCCCTCTCACCGTATTTGGCTACGACGACGCGCCGCACGGCCACATGGAAATCACGCTCGACAATGTGCGCGTGCCGGCCACCAACATGCTGCTCGGCGAAGGACGCGGCTTCGAAATCGCTCAAGGGCGCCTCGGACCGGGACGCATCCACCATTGCATGCGTTTGATCGGCCTCGCCGAGCGAGCGCTCGAACTCATGGCGAAACGCTCCATGCAACGCGTGGCTTTCGGTAAGCCGGTTGCCGCGCAAGGCGTCACACAGGAGCGCCTGGCCGAAGCGCGTTGCATGATCGAACAGGCGCGACTGCTGACGCTGAAGACCGCGTACATGATGGACACGGTCGGCAACAAGGGCGCGCGCGGCGAGATCGCCATGATCAAGGTAGTCGCACCGAATATGGCATGCCAGGTGATCGACTGGGCGATCCAGGCGCACGGCGGCGGCGGCGTCAGCGACGATTTTCCGTTAGCGTATGCGTATGCATCCGCACGGACATTACGCTTCGCCGATGGGCCCGACGAAGTGCACCGCAACGCGATCGCAAAGCTTGAACTGGCGCGCTACATGGATGCGGGCGCGGCGGCTCGCGTCGAAACGCCGATCACACGGGTTTGAGCGCTTGATTGCTTGAGAGGGTGTTCGAGGTTAGCTTCGCGGCGGTTGATTGCCCCGCGAAGCCGAGACTGGCTCATGGTGGCACGGCCAGCAGCATCGCGCGATCTGTGCTCTAATTTTTGTCAATTGCGGCGCCCTTTGCGGCGCCGCTTTCACGAAACCAAGGAGCCAGGATGATCGACGTCTATAGCTGGGCCACCCCGAACGGCCATAAGGTTCACATCATGCTCGAGGAAACGGGCCTCGCGTATACGGTGCATGGCATCGATATCGGCGCGGGCGACCAGTTCAAACCCGAATTCCTTGCCGTCAGCCCGAACAACAAGATTCCTGCGATCGTCGATTCGGAAGGCCCTAAAGACGCCAGCGGCAAACCGTTCGCACTGTTCGAATCGGGCGCGATTCTGATTTACCTCGCGGAGAAAACGGGCAAGTTCCTGCCGGCTAATCCGGCCGCACGCTACGCGACGCTGCAATGGCTGATGTTCCAGATGGGCGGCGTAGGCCCGATGCTTGGGCAAACACATCATTTCCGCATCTATGCGCCGGAGCCGATCGAATATGCGATCAATCGTTACACGAACGAAACGCGGCGTCTGTACGGCGTGATGGACACGCAACTCGGCAAGACGCAGTATCTGGCCGGCAATGACTATACGATCGCTGACATCGCCGCATTTCCGTGGACGCGCTCGTGGCAGAACCAGGGTATCGAACTGGATACGTTTCCGCATGTGAAGCGCTGGCACGAAGAAATTGCCGCACGTCCGGCGGTGGTACGCGGCGTCGAAGTGCTGGCGTCGGCCCGTAAGCCACTCATGGACGACAAAGCTAAAGAGATGCTGTTCGGTGCGACGCAATACGCCAAGCACTAGTCCTGCGTTCGATCCGTAGCATCGGCGCTCGTTCGCATTGGCAATGACCGCGACCGCAGCATTGCTATTCACAGATGGCGTCGATGCAAAAAAGCGCGAGACGGCAGCACTGCCGCTCGCGCTTTTTTGCCAACCGGTCGGCTATGAACGGTTAGAAGTAATGCCGCGTGATGAACTCCGCGACACATACCGGCCGCTCACTACCCTGCCGCTCCAGCGTCACATTCCACTCAACCTGCACACCGGCGTTGTCGACGTCGGCGACGGATTCCACCGCAAACCGTGCACGCAACTGCGAGTTGACCAGCACCGGCGACGTGAACCGCACGCGATTCAATCCGTAATTGACACCCATGCGCTGCTTGAGCCCCACCGTCTTGCCGAGCAACACCGGAATCAACGACAGCGTCATGAACCCATGCGCGACCGGACCACCGAACGGTGACTCACGCCGCGCCCGCTCGGGGTCGACGTGAATCCACTGGTGATCGCCGGTGGCTTCGGCGAAACGATCGACGCTCGCCTGATCGACCGTCAGCCAGTCGCTAACGAGCGGTTCGGCGCCAATCAGCGCACGCAATGCCGCTGCATCGCCAAACGTTACGGTAGGCACCGCGTTGCTGCCCGTCATGTCGCGGCTCCCGGATTGCGCAGTCCGAACAGCCCCTTGGAGCGCACAGTGATCACCGTTTCACCATGCTGATTGATGCCTTCCCACCGCATCGAAACGATACCGCGATCCGGCTTGCTCGCCGAAACGCGCTTCTCGAGTACAGCATTCATCATTGTGATCGTGTCGCCGACGCGCACCGGCTTCAACCAGCGGATCTCGTCGATACCGGGCGAGCCCATCGAAGTCGAGCCCGAGATCGCGTTGCGCACCAGCATGCCCATCATGACCGAACAGGTGTGCCAGCCGCTTGCAATCAATCCGCGAAACTGCGACTCTGCGGCTGCAGCTTCGTCAAGGTGAAAAGGTTGCGGATCGAACTTCTCCGCGAACTCAACAATCTCTGCACGCGTGAACGTATGCTTGCCGATTTCGGTAGTCGTGCCGACTACCATGTCCTCGAAACTCAGACCCATCGCCACACCTCTTTCTTGTCCGATTCGACCAGCTGATCAGGCTTCGGCAGTGACAAAGCCGGGCAGCGCGGCGAACCGCGCGAGATGGTGATCAACATCGCCCAAGGTGGTTTCGATGATAGCAAGACGTTTGAACAGATGCGCCGCCGCGACTTCGTTCGTGACGCCCATGCCACCGTGCAATTGGACCGCCTGCTGACCGACGAAACGGGCAGCCTGACCGACCCGTACCTTAGCTGCGGAAACCGCGCGGCGACGTTCGTCGGCGTCTGCGCTCGTGTAACGCATGGCTGCGAGATAGGTGACCGAACGCGCCTGCTCGGCGTGAATCAACATCTCGACCATGCGATGCTGTAACGCCTGAAACCGCGCGATCGGCTGACCGAACTGCTGGCGCGTTTTGGTGTACTCGACCGTTGCATGGTTCAGCGCGTCGAGCGCGCCAACTGCTTCCGCACAGAGCAATACCGTGCCGTAATCTGCGATGTGTTCGAGCGCCGCGGCGCCTGCGTGTTTGCCAGTGAGCTGGCGTGCCGGCGTGCCATCGAACCTGAGTGTCGCGGCGCGCTGGCCGTCGATCGTGCGGTAGTCAGTGACTTTGACACCGGCCGCATCGCGGGCGACGACAAAGAGCGCGATCTCGCCATTCAGCCGAGCCGGCACGATCCAAAAATCCGCCTGCGCGCCGTGCAGCACGACCGATTTCGTGCCGGTCACCATCGGCTGATCGCCCAGCCCGTTCGCAGCGGTCTCGACCTCGAACAGGTCGTAGCGCGCATGCGGCTCGTGAAATGCCACTGCGAGCCTGATCTCGCCCTGTGCCGCGCGTTCGAGCAGCGATGCGTCTTCGCCCTGCCCCGTGCCCGCCAGCCGTAGCGCCTCGACGCCCACTGCGGTCGCCCAATACGGCTCGACCACCAACGCACGGCCGAGCTCCTGCATGACCACCAGCATGTCGATCGGGCTGCCGTTGAAGCCACCCTGGGCTTCCGGCACCGGCAACGCAGTCAGACCCAATTCAGTAAAAGCTGTCCAGTGCACATCCGACACACCGGTTTCCGATTGCACGATCGCCTGGCGCGCTTCGAATCCGTAGCTCTTGTCCAGATAGCGGCGCAGCGCGTCAGCGAATTGCTGTTGTTCGTCGTTGAAAGTGAAGTCCATGCGCCGCTCCTCAAAGTCCCAAAATCATCTGCGCGATGATGTTCTTTTGAATTTCATTCGAGCCGCCGTAAATCGACGTCTTGCGGAAGTTGAAGTAGTACGCGGCCAGCGGCGCGGCGTCATCGTCGCCAGCGAGGCTATGTTCGCGTTCGCCTTCGAGGAATGGCACGTCGAACGGTGCGGCAAGCGGTCCAATTGCTTCGACCATCAGCTCAGTCAGCGCCTGCTGCACCTCCGTGCCTTTGATCTTAAGCATGGAGGCTTCCGGTCCCGGCCCGCGTCCGCCCGTTTCATTCGCGACCACGCGTTGCACGGTGACTTCGAGCGCCATCAGTTCGATCTCGAGGCTCGCGACTTTCGCGGCGAATACAGGATCTTGCAGCAACGGCTTGCCATTCTTCTTTTGATCCAGCGCGAGGCGCTTCAGGAATACGAGCTCGCGCTTCGATTGCCCGACGCGCGCAATCCCAGTGCGCTCGTGCCCGAGCAGGTACTTCGCATAGGTCCAGCCACGATTCTCTTCGCCGACCAGATTGTCGACCGGCACCTTTACGTCTTCAAAAAAGACTTCATTGACTTCGTGGTCTTCGTCGAGCGTGATGATCGGGCGCACGGTGATACCGGGCGTTTTCATGTCGATCAGCAGGAACGAGATGCCCTCCTGCTTTTTCGCGCCGCTGTCGGTGCGCACAAGGCAGAACATCATGTCGGCGTATTGGCCCAGCGTGGTCCAGGTTTTCTGACCGTTGACCACATAGTGATCGCCAACACGCTCGGCACGCGTGCGCAGCGAGGCCAGGTCGGAACCGGAGCCCGGTTCGGAATAGCCCTGACACCACCAGTCCGTGCCGTCGAGAATGCGCGGCAAATAGTGGCGCTTCTGCGCCTCATTGCCGTACTTCATCAGCACGGGCGCCACCATCGAGACGCCGAACGGCAGTACGGACGGCGCGCCGATACGCGCGCACTCTTCGTCCCAGATATGCCGTTGGGTCGCGTCCCAGCCAGGGCCGCCGTATTCTTTCGGCCACGCGACGACCGACCAGCCGCGCGTGCCGAGCAGCTTGTGCCAGCTTGCGAAGTCTTCGCGGTTCAGACGCTTGTGGTTGAGTACTTTGTCGCTCAGCTCACGAGGCAGATTCGCTTCGAGCCAAGCGCGGATGTCGGCGCGGAACGCGTCGTCAGCGAGGGAATAGTCCAGATTCATGCGTCGTGTCTCCTGGCCGCAACCGCCTGCTGCCAGTGAGCCACTGCGCTATTGCAGCGGTTCCTTCAAGGCAGCCGGGACCGGCAGCGGCATCACTTCGATGCCTTCTTCGACCAAGGCTTTCGCGTCTTCCGGTGTCGTGACACCGCGAATATTGCGCGCCGGCGCTTCGTTATAGTGAATGCGCCGTGCTTCCTCGGCGAAGCGGTCGCCCACGTTCTCAGTCTTTTCCAGTACCTCGCGCAATGCACGCATCACACGCGCCTGCATGTCCCTCGCGCCCGCAGGGACTTGCGTGTCAGTCGCTCCTGACAGATTCAGTCGGGGCGCCGACGGCAGGCGATGCACTTCGTTCGCTCCGCAGATCGGACATTCAACGAGCTTGCGGGACTGTTGCGACTCGAAGTCATCTGCCGAAGCGAACCAGCCTTCGAACCGATGGCCATGCGGACACTGTAAATCGAGGACCTTCATGTGGAATCAGGGCTTGCGTGCCAGTTTAGCGCAAAATGGAAATTTGTGAACGGTCGTTCGTAAATTTTTACGGACGGCGCGTTGACGCCAAGCGTCGCTGATAAATCGAACGCGGTGGGCGATTTTAACGCTTTGCGCAACGGGCTGCCGAAGGTGACTCAACCGGCGAACGGCACGCCGGAAATCCGTAGATGAAAGGGCGCGCTGATCATATAGCGCTCACTGGTTCGCGCGATCCCACCACCGCGCACCGGCGGCGCACCTTTTAAGCCACAAGGAATTCGAGTCGGCGGTTAAGCCTCGGTTCGAGTTGGAGCGCCTCCTTGGCGAGGTTGATCTGTTTAGCCGATTTCGCGACATCGAATACATCCGCCTTGATGTCATACCCGCCACGCGCGGTCAGCCAGCCAAGGATGTCCGACAGATGCCACACCGACGCACTGCCCTCGTGAACCGGCGGCGGAAAGTCGATTGCGTGGCTCAGCATCAGCTTACGCATGTTTTGCCGTGACACGCCCGCGACTTCTGCGACATCCGTGAGGCCGACGAAATCCGGCCCCGCCTCGACAAGACGCGCGGACGGCACTGCCTGTTTGATATCTTTGAGTGCGCTGACAAGCGCTTCGAACGCCGACGCGCCTTCACGAGCAAAAAACAGCGCAATGCGCCCCGGTTGCCCAACGCCGATAGTAGCGTCGTCGCATCCGGCTTCGCCTAGGCGCTCCACGATTTCGTCAAGATCGCAGTCTTCCGCAACGAGCCGGTACTTCAAGGTGAACACATATTCCATAAATTACTCCTGCCTTCATTCAGCCTCGGGCTTTTGCCCTTCGAACACTTTTATTGCCGGCGCGTCGTGCAATTGTCGACGATGCGCCTAAGGTGCTTTGCGTGATTGCCGGGATTCTTCGGCGTACTCCAGACACTCGAGATGCAGAACTCGCCGCAACGACATTCTGCGTCGTTGTAGGGGCAATACATCTTTCCCCAGGCGTGACCTCTTCCACCGCCATGAACACGCCAGCCGTTTCTTTCCGCGTAAGCCAGCGCGGCCTCAACCTCTTTTTTTGAATGGATTCCACGAACCATTTATATCCTCCAATTTAGTGCCTGCGCACATGGTTGTCAAGTGACAACCATGTGCGCAGTCGACTGAACTCGAATCCGCCTCGCACTCTTCGTTATTCAAATTAAGTGCGATAACAAACTCCGTTGCCAGGCGTCGATACTAGAGCGGCGACTCCCATGAGGCGAGACTGCCGGATGGCATAGGACAAGAACCCGTTTTTCAGACACGGATGCACCGCATTGAGTCGATATCGCGCCCACAATGACAAAGCCCCTGCCGGTCATAGACCAACAGGGGCTTTTTGCAGAGTTTCCAACTGGCGCGCGACTCGCGCCCGTTCTGCGCTCTGGACTGAGCGCGCTATCGCGGCTCGGTCATTGGCCAGACACCCGACAGCGCCTTCTCCAGCCAGAACGTGCCGATGATGGTTTTCACGTCCGTCACCTTTCCGGTACGTACCCATTCCAACATGTCGGTGACGCTAGCCGTGAACAGTTCGAGGAATTCGCCGTCGTCGAGTTTGCGTTCGCCGGCAGTCAGCCCACGCGCCAGGTAAATATCGATGAACTCGGTCGAGTAGGAAATGATGGGATGAATGCGCGTCAGATAAACATACTCGCGCGCCGTATAGCCGGTCTCTTCCTGCAGTTCACGTTTCGCGCAGGCCAGCGCGCCTTCGTTCGGATCGAGCTTGCCCGCCGGATACTCGACCATGACCTTGCCCATCGGATAGCGGTACTGGCTTTCCAGCAACACGCGCCCGTCGTCGAATAGCGGGATTACCATTACGGCACCCGGATGCTGAACGTACTCGCGAGTGGCCTGCTTACCGTCGGGCAAGCGGACCGTATCGCACTTGAGCGTCAGGAACGGCCCTTGATGGATCATTTTGCTCTCGAGACAGGTCTCGGTGAGCACGGCATCGTGATCGGGGAGTTCAGCCATATGCGACCTCAAGACAGCTTGGTGCGCGACGGCGAGACGCCGTCAGCGGCGTTTGACGAGATACTGGAAGGTAAAACCGGGGAAAGCGAACACGACGAACAACGCAAACGTGATCGCGTAGAACTGCCACCCCTGTTCGAAGCGGTTACCCGCGCGCGCTTCCAGCAGAAAACCGAGCGCGCCGACCGCAAAGTACAGCACGATCAATTCGGCGATCCGGATCCAGGCGCTCTTCTTCGCCGCGTTCAACGGCACCGCGGCGAAGAGACGCTGATTCAGGAATGGCAGGTTGGCGCCGACCAGCGCCAACAAGACGATAAACCAACCCGCAGCCGACATCAGAGCAGCAGCGTGTGCTGGATAGCCTGCAGGCAGGCCTTCAACAGCGGATCCGGCACGATACCGAGCACCAGCACGGCAACACCATTGAGCGCGAGCAAAGCACGCGTGCCCGTGTCGGCGAGGATCGGCGACTTGTCTTGCGGCTCGTCGAAGTACATCAGCTTGACGATACGCAGGTAGTAGAACGCACCGAACAGCGACGTGATCACGGCCAACACGGTCAGCCAGGTCAACCCGGCATTCATGGTTGCCTGCAGCACGGCGAGCTTGGCGTAGAAGCCGACCGCAGGCGGGATGCCGGCGAGCGAGAACATCATCACCATCATGACGAAAGCGAACACCGGGCTGCGTTGATTCAGGCCCTTGAAGTCGTCGATCGTATCAGCTTCGAAATCGCGGCGTGCCAGCAGCATGATGATGCCGAAGGTGCCCAGCGTCGTAATCAGGTAGACGATGCTGTAAAACATGGCCGAGCCGTACGCATTGGCCGCGCCGGTCGTCTTCTGATCCACCACGCCTGCCAGCAGGCCAAGCAGCACGAAGCCCATGTTCGAGATCGCCGAGTACGCGAGCATGCGCTTCACGTTGCGTTGCACGATGCCGGTGATGTTGCCGACGATCAGCGACAGCGCGGCCAGGATCACCAGCATTTGCTGCCATTCGACTGCCAGCGGCAGCAGGCCCATCACGAGAAAGCGCAGGCCCCACGCGAATGCCGCCACCTTCGGACCGCCACCGACCAGCAGCGTCATCGCCGTCGGTGCACCTTGATACACGTCAGGCACCCACATATGGAACGGCACCGCGCCCATCTTGAACGCCACGCCAGCCACGATGAAAATCACGCCGAACAACAGCACGCTCGGATCGTAGTGGCTCGTGCCGATCGCCTTGAACACTTCGTTCAGGTCGAGCGAGCCGGTCGCGCCGTACAGCATCGAGATGCCGTACAGCAGGAAACCGGAAGCCATTGCGCCGAGCACGTAGTACTTCATTGCTGCTTCGTTCGATTGTGCGGCGTCACGACGCAGTGCGATCACACCGTACAGCGACAGCGACATCAATTCCAGACCGAGGTACAGCGTCAGGAAGTTGTTGCCGGAGATCATCACGAGCTGGCCGAGCAACGAGAACATGCCCAACAGGAAGAAATCGCCGCGGAACAGAGCGCGATCTTCGAGGTACTTGCGCGAATAAACGATCGACACGGTGTAGCCGAGCGTCACTACCGCCTTCATCACGTTGGCGAACGAATCCACCACGTACATGTGGCCGAAGAAGTAGTGCACTTGCGGATCGAACGCGTTCAGTGCGAACCAGATGCCGGCCACGAGCGTCGAGATGACCGCGATGAAATACGTGGTACGGCGACCGGCATCGCCGACGAACGTGTCGTTGAGCCACGCGACGACAACGGCGAGCATCACCAGTGCGTCGGGCAGCAGAGCAGTCATAGGGGCGTTTTGCATGGTCTTTAAATTCCTCCGCTCTGCATTACTGTGGCAACGGCAGCTTGGACTGCGCAACGTGGGAGAGGAGGTTGTCCACGGATACGTGCATCACATCGGTAAAGGGCTTCGGATATAGGCCCATGAACATCGTCAGTGCAGCGAGCACTGCCAGCATGAAGAACTCACGACGGTTGATGTCGAGAAGGCTCTTCACGTGATCGTTGACGACCGCGCCGAAGTACACGCGCTTGTACATCCACAGCGTGTAGGCCGCGCCGAGAATCAACGTGACAGCCGCGCCGCCTGCGATCCAGAAGTTGTACTGGACAGCAGCCAGAATCACCATGAACTCGCCGACGAAACCGGAAGTACCCGGCAAGCCGCAATTGGCCATCGAGAACAGCATCACGAATGCCGCGAACTTCGGCATCACGTTGACGACGCCGCCGTAATCGGCGATCTGGCGCGAGTGCATACGGTCATACAACACGCCGATACACAGGAACATTGCGCCCGACACAAAACCGTGCGAAATCATCTGCACGATCGCGCCTTCCATGCCGAGTTGGTTGAAGATGAAGAAGCCGAGCGTCACAAAACCCATGTGCGCGATCGACGAGTACGCGACCAGCTTCTTCATGTCAGCCTGCACCATCGCTACCAGACCGATGTAGATCACCGCGATCAGCGACAGCGCGATGACGACCGGTGCGAGGAAGTGGCTTGCGTCCGGTGCGATCGGCAGCGAGAAGCGCACGAAACCATACGCGCCTAGCTTCAGCATGATCGCGGCCAGCACGACCGAGCCGCCGGTCGGCGCTTCCACGTGGGCGTCAGGCAACCACGTGTGAACCGGCCACATCGGCACCTTCACGGCGAAGGCCAGGAAGAACGCTATGAATAGCAACACCTGCGGGGTCATGGCGATCTGCGTGTTCTGCCAGGTCGCCAGGTCGAACGTGCCGGTCTGGATGTACAGGTACAGCAATGCAACCAGCATCAGCAGCGAACCCATCAGCGTGTACAGGAAGAACTTGAACGCCGCATACACGCGGTTCGCCCCACCCCACACGCCGATGATGATGTACATCGGAATCAGCGTCGCTTCGAAGAACACGTAGAACAGCATGCCGTCCGCTGCGCTGAACACGCCGACCATGATGCCGGACAGGATCAGGAACGAAGCCAGGTACTGGGCCACATTCTTCGTGATGACTTCCCACGCGGAGATCACGACGATCACCGTAATCAATGCGGTCAACACAACGAACCACATCGAGATGCCGTCGACACCCAGGTGGTACGTGATATTGAAGCGCTCGATCCAGTTCGCCTTTTCGACGAACTGCAGATCGGCGGTGCTCGAATCAAAACCCGTAATCAGCGGGATCGTCACGATGAAGCTGACGACCGAGCCGATCAGCGCAATCCAGCGCGCCGGAGCCGGGTTCCGGTCGGAACCAATAGCCAGGACCAGTAGACCTACGAGGATCGGTAACCAGATCGCGATACTGAGAATCGGATAAGCGTGCATTAGTGTCCCTCGCCTTATTTGCCGCCGAGCGTTACAAACAGGGTCAGGAGCCCCAGCATGCCGATAATCATGGCAAACGCGTAGTGGTAGATGTAGCCGGACTGGAGGAAGCGGATCACGCTGGCAAACCAGCCGATAAAGCGTGCGCTGCCGTTGACGATGCCGTCGATGACCACGACGTCGCCTTCCTTCCAGAGACCACGGCCAATCGCCACGGCACCCCGCGCGAACACCACTTCGTTGATCTTGTCCATGTAGTACTTGTTGTCGAGCAGCGTGTAGATCGGACCGAACGCGCGCTTGATGACAGCCGGCAGATCAGGACGAACCAGGTACAGGAACCACGCGACCAGCACGCCCGCGAGCGCCAGCCACACCGGCAGGCCTGAGACCGAATGCAGACCCATCGACGCCCAGCCCTGGAATTCTTCCGCCATCTCATGCAGCGCCGGATGGTTTTCGCCGACGAAGATCACCTTGTCGAACGCCACGCCGTGCTGGAAGAAGTCGCCGAACAGCATCGGCGCGACAGCGATCGCACCGATCACCACCGACGGAATCGCCAGCAGCACCAGCGGCACCCACACCACCCATGGCGTTTCATGCGGCTCGTGCGCGTGGTCGTCGTGACCATGACCATGGCCGTGCGCGTCATGGCCGTGATCATCATGCGCATGCGCAGCCGCCTCGATGCCCATCGGCGATTCCGGATGCTTCGGATCGCGGAAGCGCTCCTTGCCGTGGAACACCATGAAGTACATACGGAACGAATACAGCGCAGTAACGAACACGCTCGCCACCACCGCGAAGTACGCAAAACCCGAACCCGGCAGATGCGAGAACTTCACTGCGTCGATGATCGAGTCTTTCGAGTAGAAGCCCGAGAAGAACGGCGTGCCGATCAGCGCCAGCGAACCGACCAGCGACGTGATCCACGTGATCGGCATGTACTTGCGCAGGCCGCCCATGTTGCGCATGTCCTGATCGTGGTGCATGCCGATGATCACGGAACCCGCGCCGAGGAACAGCAGCGCCTTGAAGAACGCGTGCGTCATCAGGTGGAAGATGGCGACCGAGTAAGCCGATGCGCCGAGTGCGACCGTCATGTAACCGAGCTGCGACAGCGTCGAGTACGCCACCACGCGCTTGATGTCGTTCTGGACGATCCCGAGGAAGCCCATGAACAGCGCCGTGATCGCGCCGATCACCATCACGAACGACAGCGCCGTATCCGACAGTTCGAACAGCGGCGACATGCGCGCGACCATGAAGATACCGGCCGTCACCATGGTTGCCGCGTGAATCAGTGCGGAGATCGGGGTCGGGCCTTCCATCGAATCCGGCAGCCAGACGTGCAGCGGGAACTGCGCCGACTTACCCATCGCGCCGATGAACAGGCAAATGCAGGCGGCCGTCAGCAGGCCCCAGTCCGTGCCCGGGAAGCTCAATGCCGCGAGTTCGGTGCGCTTCGCGAACACGTCGCCGTAGTTCATCGAACCGGCGAAAGCGAACAGCAGGCCGATGCCGAGCAGGAACCCGAAGTCGCCGATGCGGTTCACGATGAACGCCTTCATGTTCGCGTAGATCGCGCTCTCACGGGTGAAGTAGAAGCCGATCAGCAGGTACGACACCAGGCCCACCGCTTCCCAGCCGAAGAACAGCTGCAGGAAGTTGTTGCTCATCACGAGCATCAGCATCGAGAACGTGAACAGCGCGATGTACGAGAAGAAGCGCTGGTAGCCGTCGTCGTCGGCCATGTAGCCGATCGTGTAGATGTGCACCATCAGCGACACGAAGGTCACCACGCACATCATCAGCGCCGTCAGCGAGTCGACCAGGAAGCCGATCTCGAACTTCGTCCTGCCGATCTGCATCCAGTCATAGATGGTCGCGTTGAAGCTCGCGCCGTCCATCACCTGGAGGAAGACCATGACCGAGAGGATGAAGGAGACCGCGACGCCGAGGATCGTCACCGTGTGCGCACCGGCGCGCCCTACCGCTTTCCCGAACAGCCCCGCAATCAGGGAGCCGGCCAGCGGTGCCAGCGGGATCGCCAGCAGCAGGTTTTCATTGAGTGTCGTTGACATAACCGCTTTACCTGAAATTAACCTTTGAGCTGATCGAGGTCCTCGACATTGATCGTGTCGAGGCTACGGAACAGGGTCACCAGAATTGCGAGTCCGATCGCCGCTTCCGCTGCTGCAACCGTCAGTACGAAGAAGACGAAGATCTGGCCATGCACGTCGCCGAGGTAATGCGAGAACGCGACAAAATTGGTGTTCACCGCCAGCAGCATCAGTTCGATCGCCATCAGGATGATGATGACGTTGCGGCGGTTCAGGAAAATACCGACGACGCTGATCGCAAACAGGATCGCGCCGAGGACAAGGTAATGAGCAAGGGTCAACATGGTTTCTCTCTCCTGTGCGCTCAGCTGTTCCTGGCGGGTGCCGGGTCGGCCGCGGCTGCCGCTGCGGCGGCTTCTTCCGCCGCGACAGTTGCCGCGGTCTTTTCCGAGGCCATCTTCACGATGCGCACGCGGTCCTGGGCACGCACCTTGACCTGCTCGCTGACGTTCTGGCGCTTGCTGTCTTTCTTGTGACTCGTGGTCAGCGCAATCGCCGCGATGATCGCCACCAGCAGCACGAGGCCGGCGACTTCGAACGCGAAGATGTAGTCGGTGTAGATGACCTTGCCGATGATGCGGGTGTTCGACCAGCCGGCCATCCCGTTCGCGGCAGCCGTGGTGTCGCGCAGCGCCGTGGCGGTCGCGCCGTAGCCGTGCCACAGGATCAGCGCGGTCTCGATCACGATGATCGCGCCCACCAGCGTGGCCATGGGCACGAAGCGCTTGAAGTCTTTGCGCAGCACGTCGATGTTGATGTCCAGCATCATCACGACGAACAGGAACAGCACCATCACCGCGCCGACGTACACCAGCACCAGCAGGATCGCGAGGAACTCGGCCTGCAGCAGCATCCAGATCGCGGCCGCGTTGAAGAACGCCAGCACCAGAAACAGTGCGGACGACACCGGGTTGCGCGAGGTGATCACCTTCAGCCCTGAAACCACCAGGAGCAGTGCGAAGATGTAGAACAGTACGGTCGTGAATTCCATGATTACCGGTTCATCGTTAGGCCATCGTCAGGCATTGTTCTTTGGCACCTGCGTCTGGAAAAACACCCACACAGGTGCGCCGTGCCGCGGCGGTCAGGCCGCGGCGCTTGGCCCGACAACAGGCCGTGTTACTGCTGCATTTACTGCTGCATTTGCTGCTGCATTTGCTGCTGCATTTACTGCCGCATTTGCTGCCGCATTTACCGCTTCAGCAGAAGCGCTTCAACGATACGGTGCATCGGCTGCCTTGTTCGCCGCGATCTCCGCTTCGTAGCGATCGCCCACGGCCAGCAGCATGTCCTTCGTGAAGTACAGGTCGCCGCGCTTTTCGCCGTGATATTCGAGAATGTGCGTCTCGACGATCGAATCGACCGGGCAGCTCTCTTCGCAGAAACCGCAGAAGATGCACTTGGTCAGGTCGATGTCGTAACGCGTCGTGCGGCGGGTGTTGTCCGCACGCGTTTCCGATTCGATCGTGATGGCGAGCGCCGGGCACACCGCTTCGCACAGCTTGCAGGCGATACAGCGCTCTTCGCCGTTTTCATACCGGCGCAGCGCGTGCAGGCCGCGGAAACGCGGCGAAATCGGGGTCTTCTCTTCCGGGAACTGCACCGTGATCTTGCGCTGGAACGCATAACGTCCGGTCAGCGCGAGGCCTTTGAGCAGCTCCGTCAGGAAGAAGGTCTTGAAAAAGTTTTGGATTGCGGTCATGGGTTCATCCGCCCTTTATTTCCAGATATTCAACGGCGACATGATCCAGAAGCCGACCACGATGAGCCACACCACGCAAACCGGAATAAAAATCTTCCAGCCCAGACGCATGATCTGGTCATAGCGATAGCGCGGGAACGTGGCACGCGCCCAGATGAATACCGACAGCAGCAGGAAAACCTTGGCGACGAGCCATACGATGCCCGGGACGAACGACAGGAAGCCGAACGGTGCGCTCCAGCCGCCGAGGAACAGTGTTGCAGCCAATGCCGAGATCACGATCATGTTGATGTACTCGGCGAGGAAGAACAGCGCGAACGCCATCCCCGAGTAATCGATCATGTGGCCCGCGACGATTTCCGACTCCCCTTCCACCACGTCGAACGGGTGACGGTTCGTTTCGGCGATGCCCGAGATGAAGTACACGACGAACATCGGCAGGAGCGGCAGCCAGTTCCACGACAGGAAATTCAAGCCGTAGCCGGCGAAGATGCCGCGCTCCTGCGACGTCACGATATCCGACAGATTCAGGCTGCCCGAGGTCATCAGCACGACGACGAGGGCGAAGCCCATCGAGATTTCGTACGAGACCATCTGAGCGGCCGCGCGCATGGCGCCGAGAAACGCGTATTTCGAGTTCGACGCCCAGCCCGCCAGGATCACGCCGTACACACCGACTGACGAAATCGCCATCGCGTACAGGAGACCCGCGTTGATGTCGCCGAGCACCGCGCCCGCCTGGAACGGAATCACCGCCCACACCGCGAAGGCCGGCACCACCACCATGATCGGCGCGATCATGTAGATCCAGCGGCTCGCCTGGGCCGGCTGGATCACTTCTTTCAGCAACAGCTTCAGCACGTCGGCGATCGGCTGCAGCAAGCCTGCGGGGCCCACGCGGTTCGGGCCGAGACGCACGTGCATCCAGCCGATCAGCTTGCGCTCCCACAGAATCAGGTACGCCACGCACAGCAGGATCACGACGGCCACCACCAGGATGCGCACCAGTGCCCACACCGTGGGCCATGCCACACCGAGAAGCTGGGTGCCGCCCGAGTTGATCGTATCGAACAAGCTCATTTACGCCTTCTCCACCAGCAGTTCACCGAACAGGCTGCCCAGCGCTGCACCGGCAGGCGTAGCCGCCGATACGCGGACGACCGTCTCCGCAAGATTCGCGTCGCGCACGGCCGGCAACTGCACCGATTGCTCGCCCTGGCGCACGCGCACGGCGTCGCCTTCCTTCAAACCCAGTTTGTCGAACAGCGCAGCGGGCAGACCGGCCGAATTCGCGGCACGTGCCGCTGCCGTCAGATGCAGCGACTCGGCGCGACGCACCAGCGCGTCGGCGTGGTAAATCGGCACGTCGGCGATACGTTCGAACCGGCCTTCCGCGGCCTTCGCTGCCTTGCCGCGTGCAACCGTGACGCCCGTCCTGTTCGACAGACGCGACCTGATCCCGCCATCGCCGAGGGCTGCCGTGCGCACTTCTTCCGACGTGTCGAATTCGAAGCCCGGCACACCCAGCAGGCTGCCCAGCACACGCAGAACCTTCCATGCCGGACGCGTGTCGCCGAGCGGGCGCACGACGCCGTTGAACGTCTGCACCGTCCCTTCGGCATTGACGAACGTGCCAGCCGTTTCCGTGAACGGGGCGATCGGCAGCAGCACGTCGGCGTAGTCGGCTCCGATCTGGAACGGCGACATCACAACGACCATTTCAGCCTGCTTCAGCGCGGCCAAAGCCTGCGCCGGATTGGCGGTGTCGAACTCGGGTTCGACGTTCAGCAGTACATAACCCTTGCGCGGTTGCCCGAACACTTCGCGAGCGTTCAAACCGCCCTCGCCCGGCAATGCGTTCACCAGATGCGCGCCGACCGTGTTGGCGGCTTCCGTCAGGAAGCCCAGCGTTGCGCCGGTCGCGTCCGCGATCCATTGCGCCGCCGCGTGAATCGCGGCGAAGTCCGGATGACGGACCGCACCGTTGCCGAGCAGCACCACGCGGTGTGCGCCGGTGGCGAGCGACTTCGCGACCTGTTTGTCGGTGTCCGTCGGTTGGGTGCCGGCGAAGGCTTCCGGCAACGCCGCGCCGTTTGCTTCCGCGACCGCGCCGGCGATGCCGGCCAGTGCGTCGAGCCATGCCGACGGTGCGGCAACCACGCGGCGCGCCTGCGGAATCATCGCGTCGTCATTGGTGGCCTGCACGAGCGTGAGCTTCGTACCGCTCCGGGCAGCCTGACGCAGACGCGCGGCGAACAGCGGATGATCGCGGCGCAGATCCGAACCGATCACCAATGCGGCGTCGAGGTTCGACAGATCGGCGATCGAGGTGCCGAGCCACGGCGCACCGTTGACGGGTGCGGAGAAATCCGACTGACGCAGACGGAAGTCGACGTTAGGCGTGCCGACCGCCTGGGCCAGCTGCTTCAGCAGGAACAGTTCTTCGACCGTGCTGTGGGCGCTGCCGAGCGCGGCCAGCGCATTCGCGCCGTGCTCGCCCCTGATGCCCTTCAGACCCTTGACCACGTATTCGAGCGCGGTTTGCCAGTCGGTCTCGACCCACTTGCCGCCTTGCTTGAGCATCGGCTGCGTGAGGCGTTCCGGGCTATTCAGGGCTTCGTACGAGAAGCGGTCCTTGTCCGAAATCCAGCATTCGTTGATGGCCTCGTTTTCGAACGGCAGAACCCGCATCACGCGGTTGTTCTTGACTTGCACCACCAGGTTCGCGCCGACGGAATCGTGCGGGCTCACCGACTTGCGGCGCGACAGTTCCCACGTGCGGGCGCTGTAGCGGAACGGCTTGCTGGTCAGCGCGCCCACCGGGCACAGGTCGATCATGTTGCCCGACAGTTCGGAGTCGACCGTCTTGCCGACGAACGACGTGATTTCCGAATGCTCGCCGCGGCCCAGCATGCCGAGCTCCATCACGCCGGCCACTTCCTGGCCAAAGCGGACGCAACGCGTGCAGTGAATGCAACGCGACATTTCTTCCATCGAGATCAGCGGGCCGACGTTCTTGTGGAACACCACGCGCTTTTCTTCGCTATAGCGCGACGACGACTTGCCGTAGCCCACCGCCAGATCCTGCAGCTGGCACTCGCCGCCCTGGTCGCAGATCGGGCAATCCAGCGGGTGGTTGATCAGCAGGAATTCCATCACGGCTTGCTGACCCTTCACGGCCTTGTCCGACTTGGTGCGCACGATCATGCCCGCCGACACCGGCGTGGCGCATGCGGGCACCGCCTTCGGCATCTTTTCGACATCGACCAGACACATCCGGCAGTTGGCCGCAATCGACAGCTTCTTGTGATAGCAGAAGTGAGGAATGTACGTGTCGACCTTATGCGCAGCCTGGATCACCATGCTGCCTTCAGGCACTTCTACTTTCTTGCCGTCTATTTCAAGTTCAACCATGATGGTCAATCTTCCTTAACCTGTTACCGCTCAATCGTTCGCCCTGTTCAGCGCCCGTGTCAGGCGATGAATCCCGCGGATGACGTGTTCTGGTGCGCTATCTGGTGTACTTATCCGGGCACTCAGGCAGCCACTGTTTCCGCCGCCGCTGCCGCGCCGGCGTGACCGCCGACGAGGCAACGCTTGTGGGCGACGTGATATTCGAATTCGTCCCAGTAGTGCTTGAGCATGCCGCGAACCGGCATGGCCGCTGCATCGCCGAGCGCGCAAATCGTGCGGCCCATGATGTTCTCGGCGACCGAGTTCAGCAGATCCAGATCTTCCGGACGGCCTTGCCCGTGTTCGATACGATGCACGACGCGATACAGCCAGCCGGTGCCTTCGCGGCACGGCGTGCACTGACCGCATGACTCTTCGTAATAGAAATACGACAGCCGCAATAGCGAACGCACCATGCAACGCGTTTCGTCCATCACGATGACCGCGCCCGAGCCGAGCATCGAGCCCGCCTTGGCGATCGAGTCGTAGTCCATGTCCATCTGCATCATCATGTCGCCCGGGATCACCGGCGCCGACGAACCGCCAGGAATCACGGCCTTGATCTTCCTGCCGCCGCGCATGCCGCCGGCCAGTTCCATCAGCGTCGCGAACGGCGTGCCGAGCGGAATTTCATAGTTGCCCGGACGCTCGACGTCGCCTGCGATCGAGAAAATCTTCGTGCCGCCATTGTTCGGCTTGCCGATTTCGAGGTAATTCTGCGGACCGATCGCGAGCAGGAACGGCACCGCGGCGAACGTCTCGGTGTTGTTGATCGTGGTCGGCTTGCCGTACACGCCGAAGCTCGCCGGGAACGGCGGCTTGAAGCGCGGCTGGCCTTTCTTGCCCTCGAGCGATTCGAGCAGCGCGGTCTCTTCGCCGCAGACGTAGGCGCCGTAGCCGTGGTGTGCATGCAGTTCGAACGAGAAGCCCGAACCCATGATGTTGTCGCCGAGGAACCCGGCGCGGCGCGCTTCGTCCAGCGCCTGTTCAAAGCGCTTGTAGACTTCCCAGATTTCGCCGTGGATATAGTTGTAGCCGACCGTGATGCCCATCGCGTACGCGCCGATGGCCATGCCTTCAATCAGCGCATGCGGATTGAAACGCAGGATGTCGCGATCCTTGAAGGTGCCCGGTTCGCCTTCGTCCGAATTGCAGACGAGGTACTTCTGCCCCGGGAACTGGCGCGGCATGAAGCTCCATTTCAGACCGGTCGGGAAACCCGCACCGCCACGGCCGCGCAGACCCGATGCCTTGACGTCGGCGATCACCTGCTCGGGCGGAATCTTTTCTTCCAGAATGCGGCGCAGCTGGGCGTAACCGCCGCGCGCCACATAGTCTTCGAGATGCCAGTTGTCGCCGTTCAGGCCGGCGAGAATCAGCGGTTTGATGTGACGATCGTGTAAAGACGTCATTTCGAAAGCTCCTCGAGCAGCTGGTCGATCTTCGCGCGGCTCATGAAGCTGCACATGCGATGGTTGTTCACCAGCATCACCGGCGCATCGCCGCACGCGCCCATGCACTCACCTTCTTTCAGGGTGAACCTGCCGTCCGCCGTGGTTTCGCCGAAGTCGATGCCGAGCTTCTGCTTCAGATAGTCAGCAGCGCTGTCGGCGCCGCCATCCGGGCCGAGCTGGCACGGCAGGTTCGTGCAGAGCGTGATCTTGTACTTGCCGACCGGCGAGGTCTCGTACATCGTGTAGAAGGTCGCCACCTCCTGCACGGCGACCGCCGGCATGCCGAGATAGTCCGCGACGAACTGCATGAGTTCGGGCGACAGCCAGCCATGCTCTTCCTGAGCAGTGGCCAGCGCCGACATCACGGCGGACTGTTTCTGATCGGCGGGATACTTCGCGATCGCACGATCGATTTCTTTCAGGCCTTCAGCTGAGATCATTTTCAGACACGACTCTTTCAATTCCTACCGAACGAAAACCTGTCGCGCGTTGCATGGTGCGACAGACCCGGCGTTCCTTTGACTGACGCGCGCTGCGGTGCAATCCGCAGACGCGCGCTGATGAATACGTCCTAGCGATCCACTTCGCCGAACACGATGTCCTGCGTGCCGATGATCGTCACAGCGTCGGCGATCATGTGACCGCGCGCCATTTCATCGAGCGTGGACAGATGCGCATAGCCCGGCGCGCGAATCTTCAGGCGATACGGCTTGTTCGCGCCGTCCGAGATCAGGTAGATACCGAACTCGCCCTTCGGATGTTCGACCGCAGCGTAGGCCTCGCCTTCCGGCACATGGAAGCCTTCCGAGAAGAGCTTGAAGTGGTGAATCAGCTCTTCCATGTTCGACTTCATGCCAACCCGCGACGGCGGCGCAACCTTGTGATTGTCGATCATCACCGGCCCCGGATTCCTGCGCAGCCACTCAATGCACTGTTTCACAATCCGCGTGGACTGGCGCATTTCTTCGACACGAACCAGATACCGGTCATAACAGTCGCCATTCACGCCAACCGGAATGTCGAAATCGAGCTTGTCGTAGACTTCGTACGGCTGCTTCTTGCGCAGATCCCACTCGATACCCGAGCCGCGCAGCATCGCGCCGGTCATGCCGAGGTTCAGCGCCCGCTCCGGGCTGACCACGCCGATACCGACCAGACGCTGCTTCCAGATCCGGTTGTCGGTGAGCAGCGTTTCGTATTCGTCGACGCACTTCGGGAAACGCGTGAAGAAATCGTCGATGAAGTCGAGCAGCGAACCTTGACGGTTCTCGTTCATCCTCGACAGCGCCTTTGCATTGCGGATCTTCGACGCCTTGTATTGCGGCATTGCGTCAGGCAGATCGCGGTACACGCCACCCGGACGGTAGTAAGCCGCGTGCATCCGTGCACCGGACACCGCTTCGTACACGTCCATCAGGTCTTCGCGTTCGCGGAACGCGTACAGGAAGACCGCCATCGCGCCGACGTCGAGTGCGTGCGCGCCAATCCACATCAGGTGGTTCAGCACCCGCGTGACTTCGTCGAACATCACGCGGATGTACTGCGCGCGAACCGGCACCTCGATGCCGAGCAGCTTTTCGATCGCCATCACGTAGCCGTGCTCGTTGACCATCATCGACACGTAGTCGAGGCGGTCCATATACGGCACGGACTGGATGAAGGTTTTGGTTTCCGCGAGCTTTTCGGTCGCGCGATGCAGCAGGCCGATGTGCGGATCGGCGCGCTGGATGACTTCGCCGTCGAGTTCGAGCACGAGGCGCAGCACACCGTGCGCAGCCGGATGCTGCGGGCCGAAGTTGAGCGTGTAGTTCTTGATCTCTGCCATGGCGTTCTCTTAGTGTTTCAGACCGCCATAGCGATCCTCGCGGATCACGCGCGGCGTGATTTCCCGCGG
Source organism: Paraburkholderia phytofirmans OLGA172 (assembly GCF_001634365.1). Taxonomy (NCBI): domain Bacteria; kingdom Pseudomonadati; phylum Pseudomonadota; class Betaproteobacteria; order Burkholderiales; family Burkholderiaceae; genus Paraburkholderia; species Paraburkholderia phytofirmans. The sequence goes on along the minus strand of NZ_CP014578.1, from coordinate 1,204,946 downwards.
CTCGATCGTCACGGGCTGATAGACGACGCGCTTCTCTTCCGGGTCGTAACGCATTTCGACGTAGCCGGAGACAGGGAAATCTTTACGGAACGGGTGACCAATGAAACCGTAGTCGGTCAGGATGCGGCGCAGGTCCGGGTGACCCTCGAAGATGATGCCGTACAGGTCGAATGCTTCGCGCTCGTACCAGTTGGCCGAACTCCAGATATCGACGACCGACGCGACGATCGGCACTTCGTCGTCCGGCGCGAACACGCGCAGACGCACACGCCAGTTGTTCTGCACCGACAACAAATGCAGAACGGCCGCGAAACGCGGGCCATCGTATGCGCCATCGGCGTAGGTCTGATAGTCGACGCCGCACAGATCGACCAGCTGCTCGAAACCGAGCGAGCGGTCGTCGCGCAGACGCGTTGCCACATTGATGTAGTCGCTCGCCTTCACGACGATCGTCAACTCACCGATTGCCTCGGTGGTGCTCAGCAGGAGGCCGCCAAAGGCCGCCTCGAGGTTCGCTTTCAGGGTCTCGAGTTTGCTTGCCATATTGTGGGGGAGGCGTTGGCCTTATTGACGGGCGATGGTGTTGGTGCGACGGATCTTGGCCTGCAGCTGGATCACGCCGTACACCAGCGCTTCCGCCGTAGGCGGGCAGCCCGGCACGTAGACGTCGACCGGCACGATCCGGTCGCAGCCGCGCACTACCGAATAGGAATAGTGGTAGTAGCCGCCGCCGTTCGCGCACGAGCCCATCGAAATCACCCAGCGCGGCTCGGCCATCTGGTCATAGACCTTGCGCAGCGCCGGCGCCATCTTGTTGCACAGCGTGCCGGCGACGATCATCACGTCCGACTGGCGCGGACTCGGACGAAATACCACGCCGAAACGGTCGAGGTCATAACGGGCAGCGCCCGCATGCATCATCTCGACCGCGCAGCACGCGAGACCGAACGTCATCGGCCACAACGAGCCAGTGCGCGTCCAGTTGATCAGTTTGTCTGCCGTAGTGGTGACAAACCCTTCCTTCAAGACCCCTTCGATACTCATTTGCTTTCCACTCCAGACGGGGCGGCAAGCCTTGGCCACCCACGCAAACCGGCGATTAATCCATCATTCCCAGTCGAGGCCGCCCTTCTTCCAGATATAGGCAAAGCCCAGCAGGAATTCGAGCAGGAAAATCATCATCGCCATGAAGCCGGGCCAGCCGATATCGCGCAGGGCCACACCCCACGGGAACAGGAACGCGGTTTCAAGGTCGAAAATGATGAAGAGAATGGCGACGAGGTAGTAACGCACGTCGAACTTCATGCGCGCATCTTCGAATGCTTCGAAGCCGCACTCGTACGGTGCGTTTTTCTCGGTATCGGGCTTGTTGGGACCGAGGATCTTGCCAATGCTGACCAGTGCTACGCCTAAACCGGTGCCCACAATGAGGAACAACAAGACGGGGAAATAGGCTGCGAGGTTCAAGACTATCCTCTATCGGTTGGTTCTGAATGCCGCCAAGAGCATAGCACTCCTGACGCGAAATCACTTCGGCAACGTACATGCCGCAAGCCCAACGCAAGCCGCGCGTCAGAAGTGAAAATGCCAGCCGAAGCGAAGCAAGCGGCTGGCATTTAGATAACATTTGGTGCCGACGGCGAGACTCGAACTCGCACAGCTTTCGCCACTACCCCCTCAAGATAGCGTGTCTACCAATTTCACCACGTCGGCACTAACTGCAATCCGGGAAAACAACTTATAAAACCCGCGAATCGCTTCAAGACTTAGATTGTAACTGGTTTAAACAGTTTGTTCAACGCACCAAAGCACATTTAACGAAAATTTATTTCGGCACATCCGTAGCCGGGACGGACGCAGCCGATGCCGGCAATACTGCCGAACCGCCGGCCGGCGCGGACGCAGCGGAAGGCGCGACAGGCGCAGTCACAGCCGCGCCCAGCAAGCCTGCGGACGGTTTTGCACGATACGCGCCGAGGTATGTAAGCGTCAATGTGGTTACAAAAAACACGGCCGCGAGCACGGCCGTGGTACGCGACAAAAAGTTTGCCGAACCGGTCGCGCCGAACAGACTGCCCGATGCGCCGCTACCGAAAGCAGCGCCCATATCGGCGCCTTTGCCGTGTTGCAGCAAGACAAGGCCGATGACCCCAAGTGCCGACAACAGCTGAACGACGATAATCAATGTTTTCAAATACAGCATCACACTCACCTGAGTCTTTATTTAACCGCGCCACACAATGTGTGCCGCGCGGGATTGGGTCATCCTCGCCAAGGCGCCCCGCTTAACCAGCGACGCTCGTCGCGGCCGCCGCCCTGCAGATCGCCAGGAAATCCTGGTCTTTCAACGACGCGCCGCCGATCAGGCCACCATCGATATCCGGCTCGCGGAACAATTCTTCCGCGTTTTCCGGCTTCACACTGCCGCCATACAACACCGGCACATCCGCCACCGCCGCGCCCTTGGTCGCCAGACGCGAACGCAGGAACGCATGCACTGCCTGCGCCTGATCCGATGTAGCGCTCTTGCCGGTACCAATCGCCCAGACCGGCTCATACGCGACGACGATGCGTGCCGCGTCATCCACCGACAGCTTCGCCAACACTTCATCCAGTTGCGCGCCGACTACCTGCTCCGTCGAACCGGCTTCACGCTCTTCGAGCGTTTCGCCGACACACACGATCGGGGTCAAACCCGCTTCCAGTGCACGCTGCGCCTTCACCGCAACCAACTCTGCGCTTTCACGGTGATAAGCACGGCGCTCCGAGTGCCCAACGATCACGAGCGTGGCGCCGAAATCCACCACCATTTGCGCAGCCACTTCGCCGGTATAGGCCCCATGCGTGAATGCGGAGACGTCCTGCACGCCCCACACGACCTTGCTACCTTCCAGTAGTGATTGAGCCTGCGCGAGATAAGGGCACGGCACGCAGACACCGACGCGCACGTCAGCCGGCAATTCGGCCGCACCTTGCGCCACTGCCTGCAACAGCGTCGCATTCTCGGCGAGGCGCCCGTGCATCTTCCAGTTACCGACTACCAGCTTGGCTCGTTGTTTCGACATCGTCTCGTCTTGTCTTGGCGGCGGACTTGGTTTGCGCCTAGTTCGCGCTATTTAGCCCGCCTTTCGGATTCATGCGGCGCGCGCAAAACGCGCAATTTTACTGCGTGGGGTGGATCGGGTCAAACTGGCCGCGTCAAGCGTCCTGGCCCCAAGTCAGCACGATCTTGCCGACGTGCGTGCTGCTCTCCATCAGCGCGTGCGCTTCGGCGGCCCGCGCGGCCGGAAACACACGGTGCACCACCGGCTTGATGCGGCCATCTTCAAGGTGTGGCCACACGCGCTCTTTCAATTGCGCGGCGATCTTCGCCTTGAACTCGACCGGCCGCGGACGCAACGTCGAACCCGTCACCGTCAAACGGCGGCGCAGCACTTCGCTCAGATTCAACTCGGCTTTCGCGCCGCCCAGCAAGGCGATCAGCACGATGCGCCCGCCGTCGGCCAGTGCGGTCAACTCACGGGGCACATAACTGCCCGCCACCATGTCAAGGATCACATCGACACCGCGATCGTTCGTCAGCGACTTGATGACCTCGACGAAATCCTCAGTCTTGTAGTTGATCGCACGCTCCGCACCGAGCGCTTCGCACGCACGGCACTTCTCGTCCGATCCGGCCGTGGCGAACACGCGAAAACCCAGCGCATGCGCGATCTGAATCGCTGTCACACCGATGCCGCTGGAGCCGCCCTGCACCAGCAGCGTCTCGTTCGACGCGCTTTCGCCGCTGCCGAGTTGCGCACGGTCGAACACATTGCTCCACACCGTAAAGAATGTTTCCGGCAGCGAAGCCGCCTCGACATCCGACAATCCAGCCGGCACCGGCAAGCACTGCAGCAGCGGCGCGGTCGCATATTCCGCGTAGCCGCCGCCCGCGAGCAATGCGCACACGCGGTCACCCACTTTCAGACCAAACGGATTATTCTTCTCGTCGATGGCGCCGCCGACGATCTCACCCGCCACTTCCAGCCCCGGCAGGTCCGAAGCACCCGGCGGCGGCGCGTAACCCCCTTTGCGCTGGAACACGTCCGGACGGTTGATGCCGGATGCCGCCACCTTGATCAGCACCTCGCCCGCTTTCGGCTGCGGCATGGGCCGCTCCGCCAGCTTGAGGACTTCAGGCGCGCCGAATTCAGTGATTTCGATCGCTTTCATTTGCGTCTACTCCAAGATTGGATTGCGTTGCCTACTGGCAGGAAGTGGCGGAAATCGTCAGAACTGCGACGAAGCGCTTCATGCAGACAGAGTACCCGTTTGTGCCGGTTTGCACCCGCTTGCGCCTGCTTGCAACGCAATCCACCCTGCACCCTTCATGAAAAACGGCCGGCACGCATTCGCGCTGCCGGCCGTCGCCTTACTACAGCATTACTGCGGCGTCGGCTCGCCTTGCGGCGCGCCGTTCGCGGCGTCGTTCAGCAACGCCTTGGCCGACAAGCGCACGCGGCCCTTTTCGTCCGTCTGGATAACCTTGACCTTCACTTGCTGGCCGTCCTTCAGGTAGTCGTTGATGTCCTTGATACGCTCGTTGGCGATTTCGGAGATGTGCAGCAGACCGTCCTTGCCCGGCAGAATGTTCACGATCGCGCCGAAATCGAGCAGCTTGAGCACGGTGCCTTCGTAGACCTGGCCCACTTCGACTTCCAGCGTGATGTTCTCGATACGCTTCTTCGCTTCGGCCATCCCTTCGCTGCTCGTGCTGGCGATGGTGACGACGCCGTCGTCCGAAATATCGATCGTCGTGCCGGTTTCTTCGGTCAGCGCGCGGATCACCGAACCACCCTTGCCGATCACGTCGCGGATCTTTTCCGGATTGATCTTGATGGTGATCATGCGCGGTGCGTAGTCCGACAGCACCGTGTTCGCACCCGACACCGCCGAGGTCATCTTGCCAAGGATGTGCATACGGCCTTCCTTCGCTTGCGCGAGGGCGACCTGCATGATTTCCTTGGTGATGCCCTGGATCTTGATGTCCATCTGCAGGGCGGTCACGCCTTGCTCAGTACCCGCCACCTTGAAGTCCATGTCGCCGAGGTGATCTTCGTCGCCGAGGATGTCGGTCAGCACGGCAAACTTGTTGCCTTCCAGGATCAGGCCCATCGCGATGCCGGCGACGTGCGCCTTCATCGGCACGCCGGCGTCCATCAGGGCGAGGCAGCCGCCGCACACCGAAGCCATCGACGACGAACCGTTCGATTCGGTGATTTCCGAAACGACGCGGATCGAGTAGCCGAATTCGTCGGCGCTCGGCAGGCATGCAGCCAGCGCGCGCTTGGCCAGACGGCCGTGACCGATTTCACGGCGCTTCGGCGAACCGACGCGGCCCGTTTCGCCGGTCGCGAACGGAGGCATGTTGTAGTGGAGCATGAAGCGTTCGCGGTACTCGCCTTCGAGCGCGTCGATATTCTGCTCGTCGCCCTTGGTGCCCAGCGTTGCGACCACCATAGCCTGCGTTTCGCCACGCGTGAACAGTGCCGAGCCGTGCGTACGCGGCAGCACGCCGGTACGGATTTCGATCGGGCGCACGGTGCGCGTGTCGCGGCCGTCGATACGCGGCTCGCCGTTCAGGATCTGCGTACGGACGATCTTCGCTTCGATGTCGAACAGCACGTTGCCGACGCTAGCCTTGTCCGCTGCAACCGTGCCGGCTGCCGCTGCTTCTTCTTCCAGCTTGGCCGACGTCGCTGCGTAGACTTCCTTCAGCTTGGCCGATCGGGCTTGCTTGTCGCGAATCTGATAAGCGGCGAGCAGTTCGGCTTGCGCCAGTTCCGACACGCGGGCGATTAGCGGCTCATTCTTGGCAGCCGGCTTCCAGTCCCATTCCGGCTTGCCGCCTTCGCGAACCAGTTCGTGGATCACGTCGATCGCGACCTGCATTTGTTCGTGGCCGAACACCACTGCGCCGAGCATCACTTCTTCGGTCAGTTGCTGTGCTTCCGATTCCACCATCAGCACCGCGCGTTCCGTACCGGCGACGATCAGATCGAGTGCCGATTCCTTCATCTGCGGACGCGTCGGGTTCAACACGTATTCGTTATTGATGTAGGCCACGCGTGCTGCGCCGACCGGGCCGTTGAACGGCAAACCGGAAATGGCGAGCGCCGCCGACGCGCCGATCAGCGCGGGGATGTCAGCGGGGATTTCGGGGTTCAGCGACAGGACGTGGATCACGACCTGGACTTCGTTGTAGAAGCCTTCCGGGAACAGCGGGCGGAGCGGTCGATCGATCAGGCGCGAGATCAGCGTTTCGCCTTCCGACGGGCGGCCTTCACGGCGGAAGAAACCACCGGGGATCTTGCCTGCAGCGTAGGTCTTTTCGAGGTAATCGACGGTCAGCGGGAAGAAGTCCTGACCCGGCTTGGCGGTCTTGGCGCCGACCACAGTCGCCAGCACAACGGTGTCTTCGACGTCGACGATCACCGCACCGCTCGCCTGACGAGCGATTTCGCCCGTTTCGAGGCGAACCTTATGTTGGCCCCACTGAAATTCCTTGACGATCTTATTGAACATAGTCATTGCTTTTCCTCTTCGTTATGCCGCGCGGACCAGAAGCGGCGCGGCAACGCCAGGACCGGCGCCACACGGGAAGAGTAGTGTTATGCCATTCCAGAGAACCACGCCTTACGTGATGTACGCGCGCGAACCGCTGGAATGACACAAAGCTCTGCCCTGAAGCCCGGCCGTATTTCTGCTTTTTTGCTACTTTCTTACTGCTGCTTCCCTACTAGCCGCCGCATGAATCGTCACGCTACCGCGACCGGCAGGCGGCGCGCATCACATGAAGCGCACCGTGCAAAAACAAAATGCCTGTATCAGTGGAACTGACACAGGCATCTTGCTGAACGACTGGCCGATTACTTACGCAGACCCAGCTTCTCGATCAGTGCGCGGTAACGATCCGCGTCCTTACCCTTCAGGTAGTCGAGCAGCTTACGACGGCGGCTCACCATGCGCAGCAGACCGCGGCGGCTGTGGTGATCCTTCGTGTGGGCCTTGAAGTGAACGGTCAGTTCGTTGATGCGGGTCGTGAGCAGCGCGACCTGAACTTCGGGGGAGCCGGTGTCGTTAGCTGCGCGTGCGAATTGCGCAACGACTTCGGACTTCTTGCTTGTTTCAACTGCGGACATGTCGATTTCCTTGAGAACTAGACAGGCGGTCACGGAAGAAAGGCCGTGCCGTGGGTTACCCGTGTACGCATACTTTTAGCCATGCCACACAACGGGACGCGTATTGTAGCACAGCCCAATCCGGCCGCGAACCCTGCTGTGCCGGGCCGGATCGTGGGCGGTTCGGGTTGGCCCGGAGCCCGCTTTACGGCCGTTTCATCTTACATACGGTCGTCGGCGCCGTGCGCTCGGGCGGCAAAGCCAGCACCGTGCGGAAGCCGTAGCCTGAACCTTCGTTGTCGAACTTGACGCCCGGCGTGCCGGCCTTGTCCATCTCCATCACGTAAAGGGGCTGGATCAGCTGATGGTCATCGGCCCGCATCCACGAGGCGTGAAAGCCGTTGTCGAACTTGATCCCCTCCAGGGTCCGGGCGACAGCCGTCGGGTCGGCACTGCCGGCGCGGCTCATCGCCGCGGCAAGCGTTTCGATCATCAACGGCATGCGCAGCACCGGGTAGTCGTCCTGTGCGGCCGGGAAACGGGCGCGAAACGCCGCGTACCAGGCATCGGAGGCCGCACCTCCGGCGTTCGGGTGCCAGTCGGCCACTGCGATCACATGCCTGACGCCGGCGTCCCCTAACGCGGCAGGCGCGCCGAGGCTGTTGCCGTAGAAAGTGTAAAACCTGGTGTCCAGGCCCTGCTCTCGTGCCGCCTTGACCAAAAGCGTCAGATCGTTGCCCCAATTGCCGGTGATAACCGCGTCCGCGCCGCTCGCGCGGATCTTTGCGATGTACGGCGCAAAGTCCTTCACGCGTCCGATCGGATGAAATTCGTCGCCGACGACCACGATATCCGGCCGCTTCTCGGCCAGCGTCGAGCGCGCGAGGCTGCTGACATCGTGGCCGAAGCTATAGTCCTGGTTCAGCAGATAGACCTTCTTGACCGCCTTGTCACGCTGAATCACGTCAGCCAGCGCATCCATGCGCATGCCCGCGTGCGCGTCGAAGCGGAAGTGCCAGAAACTGCAATTGGCGTTGGTCAGGGCCGGATCGTCGGCGGAATAATTGAGGAACAATTCGCGGTTGCCCGGCTCGCGGCTGTTCTGTTTGTCGATCGCGCCGATCAGCGCGGCCGCCACTGCCGAACTGTTGCCCTGCATGATGTAACCGATGTGCCGGTCGGCGGCGGCGCGCAGTTGCACCAACGCCTCTTCGGTACTGCCCTTGCTGTCGAGCACGACCAGTTCGAGCGGATGCGCGCCGTCGGCGAGCTTCACGCCGCCTGCCGCATTCACCTGTTCGACGCCGAAGCGCAGATTGCGCTCCACCGCCGCGCCCGCGTTCGCGAATGGGCCGGACATGCCTTCGATCAGCGCCAACTGGATCGGCGCACCCGCGGGCTGATTGCCTGGCTTGCCTGCCGTACCGGACACCGCGTCGCCCGCGGCGTGAGCCGCCGCGGTCACCGAAATCGCCGCCAGCGCGACGACTGCCGCTGCTGTCACCCGTTGCCAGTTAGCCATCGTCATTGCCCCGCTTGATTCGTCGAAGCGCGGATCATAGGGCGTTCCAGCCGGAATAAGCAAGCCGGCGAATTCGTTACTGTGCCCCCCCAGGGACGCCTCGCACATGGCGCAAATTTTTTGCTGCCGCCCGTGTCAAAATATTGTGTCTCGATGAAAAAACGCTACTCAAACACCATCGGAGGAATTCATGCGCACCCGCCACCCATCCACGGCGGCCTTGATCGAAGCGCCGCCCGCAGCACGCCTGCGCCGCGCCGCGCTCGTCTGCCTGAGCGTGCTCACAGTCACGGTTACGCTCGCCGGTTGCGTGCAGCCATGGCAGCAGTACAGCCAAGGCGCGGACGAATCGACCATCGTCGCCCGCCTCGGCGCGCCGCGTGAAAGCTACGACCTCCCCAACGGCGGCAAGCGGCTGATGTGGCCGACCCAGCCAATGGGTGAAACCACAACTGCGGCCGACATCGACGCATCCGGCAAGATCGTCACCGTGCGCCAGGTGCTTCAGCCCAACGAGTTCTACCGGGCGGAAATCGGCAAGTGGACGAAGAGCGACGTGCTGGTGAACTTCGGCCGTCCAGTGGAAACGTCGTACTTCCCATTGATGAAGCGCGAGGTCTGGACGTATCGCTATCTGGAAGACAACGTCTGGTACATGATGTACAGCTTTTATTTCGACGATCAGGGTATTGTGCGGCTCACGCAGAAAACGCCTGATCCGCTACACGATCCGGATCGCCGCAGCCTGTTCTGAGCGCACACAGTGCGTAAAACGTGCGCCGCATCAACACGAAGCCCCGTGCTTTTCAGGGCACGGGGCTTCGACGCATACGGCTAGCAGGCACGCCAGCGGCGCCCTGCTCCTCCACTACTCCGAACGTTGCGGATTCAGCTTGTCGGCGTTCGAATACAGCTTGTTGAGCGCCGAGATATACGCCTTCGCGGACGCCGCAACGATATCCGGATCGGTGCCCACACCGTTGACGATACGGCCGCTCTTCGACAGCCGCACGGTCACTTCGCCCTGCGCCTGCGTACCGGTTGTGATGGCGTTCACCGAATACAGCAGCAGTTCCGACCCGCTTCCCACTTCCGTTTCGATCGCATTGAGCGTGGCATCCACCGGACCGTTGCCGCGTGCTTCCCCGGTCACTTCCTTGCCTTCGACCGAGAACACGATCTTCGCGTGCGGCTGCTCGCCGGTTTCCGAATGCTGCGACAGCGACAGGAACTTGTAGTGCTCCCTCTCCTGCGCCTCAGCGGATTCTTCGGTGACGATCGCGATGATGTCTTCGTCGAAGATTTCCGACTTGCGGTCGGCCAATTCCTTGAAGCGTGCGAACGCGGTGTTCAGTTCGCCTTCGCTATCGAGCGCGATACCCAGTTCCTGCAGACGCTGCTTGAATGCATTCCGGCCCGACAACTTGCCAAGCACGATCTTGTTCGCGCTCCAGCCCACATCTTCGGCACGCATGATTTCGTACGTGTCGCGCGCTTTCAGCACCCCGTCCTGGTGAATGCCGGATGCGTGCGCAAATGCGTTCGCGCCGACCACCGCCTTGTTCGGCTGCACGACGAAACCGGTGATCTGCGACACCAGCTTCGAAGCCGGCACGATCTGCGTCGTATCGAGACCGATTTCGAGGCCGAAGTAATCCTTGCGGGTCTTCACCGCCATCACGATTTCTTCGAGCGACGTGTTCCCCGCGCGCTCGCCGAGACCGTTGATCGTGCACTCGACCTGACGCGCGCCGCCGATCTGCACACCGGCCAGCGAGTTCGCCACCGCCATGCCGAGATCGTTATGGCAATGCACCGAGAACACTGCCTTATGCGAATTCGGAATCCGCTCACGCAGCGTTTTCACCAGCTGACCGTACAACTCCGGCACACCGTAGCCGACCGTATCCGCGATGTTGATGGTGGTCGCGCCTTCGGCGATCACCGCTTCCAGCACACGGCACAGGAAATCCATGTCCGAGCGGCTGCCGTCTTCCGGCGAAAACTCGACGTCGTCCGTGAATTTGCGGGCGAAACGCACTGCCAGCTTCGCCTGTTCGAACACCTGATCCGGCGTCATGCGCAGCTTCTTTTCCATATGCAGCGGCGACGTCGCGATGAACGTGTGGATGCGGAAATGATCGGCCGGCTTGAGTGCGTCGGCAGCGCGTTGAATGTCTTTGTCGTTTGCACGGGCCAGCGAGCAGATCGTGCTGTCCTTGATCAGGCCCGCGATGGTGTGGATCGAATCGAAGTCGCCATTCGAGCTGGCCGCGAAGCCCGCCTCGATCACGTCCACCTTCATCCGTTCGAGTTGCTTCGCGATACGGATTTTTTCTTCCTTCGTCATCGACGCGCCAGGCGATTGCTCGCCGTCTCGCAACGTGGTGTCGAATATGATCAGTTTGTCGGCCATGTCGGGTCTCCTGGGGAGTCGTTCAATTGCGGGGATTGGATATTGGAATTCGGGCGTTTGCGCCACCGCTGGCGACGCTAAACCATAGACGAGGCAGACGGAGGGCGGAAACCGTAAGCGATCAGCGCGGTAGACGCGCCAGCACTAGCGCGTCTAGCGGCGCACCGGCTTGTTGAGGCTCGTGCTGCAGCTCAAATGGGAACGTGAACGCATTCATCGAACGACTATAGCGGCATTCCCGCCATCGTGCAATTGGCGTCAGACCTGCCTCCTGCCCGCCGCCGGACGGGCCTGCAAGCGAAAAACGGCAGCCCGGGAAGGCTGCCGTTTTCTCACGTCACTTGCACGCAACGGAGGTGCGCCGTTACCTGTCCCGCGCCACGGACCGAGCCGGGTTCGCCCTGCCCCGCACCGCCTGATAGGCCCAGAACACATAGCCCGACAAACCGTACAGCACGAACAGGCCGAACAGCATCAGCGGCGGATCGGACGACACCAGCACGAACGCCACCACCACCAGCAGAATCACGCCGAACGGCACGCGGTGCCGTACGTCGAGCGCCTTGCCGCTGTAGAACGGCGCGTTCGACACCATCGTCACACCGGCATAGATGGTCAGCACGAAGGCGACCCACGGCAGCCATACCAGCTTGAGCGGCACGCGGTTATCGGTGGCGAGCCACACGAAACCGGCGATCAGCGCCGCGGCCGCCGGACTCGGCATGCCCTGGAAGAAGCGCTTGTCGACCACGCCGATGTTCGTGTTGAAGCGCGCGAGGCGCAATGCCGCACCCGAACAGTAGACAAACGCAGCGAGCCAGCCCCAGCGGCCGAGATCCTTCAGAATCCACTCGTACATCACGAGCGCCGGCGCCACCCCGAACGACACCATGTCCGACAGGCTGTCGAACTGTTCGCCGAACGCACTTTGCGTATGGGTCATCCGGGCGACCCGGCCGTCCATGCCATCCAGCACCATCGCTACGAAGATCGCGATCGCCGCGACTTCGAAGCGCACGTTCATCGCCTGCACCACGGCAAAGAAGCCGCAAAAAAGCGCTGCGGTGGTGAACGCGTTCGGCAGCAGATAAATGCCGCGCTTTCTCAGGAACTGCTGGCGCTGCGCGCGCCGGCTCTCGACAGCCACCGTCTCCGCCACGATCGGCTTGTTGCGGCGGAACGGACGCGGGAGCTGCCCGCTGTTGCGGGGTCGACGCGATTTGAATGCGGCCATTCGGAAAACCTCCTTGGTGCCGCTTTATAGTTCAGCGAGGATCGTGGACGACGCGGAGACCTTCTCGCCGATCGACACACGCGGACGGCTGCCAACCGGCAGATACACGTCGACGCGCGAGCCAAACCGGATAAACCCATAACGTTGACCACGCGTGAGCGGCTCGCCTGACCGTACGTAGCAAAGAATACGCCGCGCAATCAGACCGGCGATCTGCACCGAGGTCACCGTCTGGCCGCCGGCCATTTCGATCACCACCGCGTTGCGCTCGTTTTCGAGCGACGCCTTATCCACGGCGGCATTCAGATACGCGCCCGGGAAATATTCGACCTTGGAGATCGCGCCATCCACCGGCGAGCGTTGCGAGTGGACGTTGAAGACGTTCATGAACACGCTGATCTTCAGCGCTTCACGATTGGCATACGGGTCATGCGCTGTTTCGACTGCGACGATGCGGCCGTCGGCTGGGCACAGTACGGCGTTCGCCTGAGTCGGAATCGGGCGCGCCGGATCGCGGAAGAACTGGACGACGAAGATCAGGATCAGCCAGAACAGCCATGCAAAACCGAATCCCGCGAAGGCATGAACCAGTAATGCAACGACGGCCGCGATGGCGATGAACGGCCAGCCTTCTCGCGCGATGATCGGATGAGGGTAATTCATGGATGGCTTCTGTATTTTTGTAAAACCGTAGGATAGCAAAAGCCGCCCAGGGTTCAGCACCCTTGGACGGCTTTTTGCATTACCGGCTGCCGCGACGATGCGCCGCGCCGGTCAGAGGCGGTAAAGCTGGCCTCTTAGTTCTTCGACTGGTCGACCAGCTTGTTCGCAGCGATCCACGGCATCATCGAACGCAGCTTGGCACCCACCGTTTCGATCTGGTGCTCGGCCGTCAGACGGCGGCGCGATTGCAGCGTCGGTGCGCCAGCCTTGTTTTCGATGATGAAGCTCTTGGCGTACTCGCCGGTCTGAATGTCGGTCAGCACGGCCTTCATCGCCTTCTTCGTTTCAGCCGTCACGATACGCGGACCCGTCACGTACTCGCCGTATTCGGCGTTGTTCGAGATCGAGTAGTTCATGTTCGCGATGCCGCCCTCGTAGATCAGGTCGACGATCAGCTTCAGTTCGTGCAGGCACTCGAAGTACGCCATTTCCGGCGCGTAGCCCGCCTCCACCAGCGTTTCGAAGCCGGCCTTGATCAGGTCGACCGTACCGCCGCACAGCACGGCTTGTTCGCCGAACAGGTCGGTTTCCGTTTCTTCGCGGAAGTTCGTTTCGATGATACCGGCACGGCCGCCGCCGTTCGCAGCTGCGTACGACAGCGCGATGTCACGCGCTGCACCCGACTTGTCTTGCGCAACGGCGATCAGGTGGGGCACGCCGCCACCTTGCGAGTACGTACCGCGAACCGTGTGGCCCGGCGCCTTCGGCGCGATCATGATCACGTCGAGGTCGGCACGCGGGATCACTTGACCGTAGTGCACGTTGAAGCCGTGCGCGAAGGCCAGTGCTGCGCCTTGCTTGATGTTGGCGTGCACTTCCTTTGCGTAGACTTCAGCGATCTGCTCGTCCGGCAGCAGCATCATGACGACGTCCGCGCCCTTGACGGCTTCCGCCACTTCCTTGACCTGCAGACCGGCGTTCTCAGCCTTGCTCCACGATGCGCCGCCCTTGCGCAGACCGACCGTGACCTTTACGCCGCTTTCGCTCAGGTTCAGTGCGTGCGCATGGCCCTGCGAGCCATAGCCGATGATGGTGACTTGCTTGCCCTTGATGAGGGAGAGGTCGGCGTCCTTGTCGTAGAAAACTTTCATGTCGGTTCCTTGGCTAAATTCGGTGAAATCAGTGAAATACAAATACTGCGAATGGTGTGTTTTTTGTGTTGCTGGCCGGACAGGTGCAGATTCAGACACTAGCACGGCCCGGCTTCGATCGAGACGGTTGATAGCGCAACTTCGAATCGCAACTCAGCTCGCGCGTCAAACCTTCAGAATGCGCTCGCCGCGGCCAATACCCGAACTGCCCGTACGGACGGTTTCGAGAATCGCAGTCGCGTCGATTCCTTCGATGAAGGCATCGAGCTTGTCGCTCGCGCCCGTCAGTTCGATCGTGTAGGTCTTTTCGGTGACGTCGATGATCCGTCCGCGGAAAATATCCGACATCCGTTTCATCTCCTCACGCTCCTTGCCAACCGCCCTCACCTTGATCAACATCAGCTCGCGCTCGATGTGGGCGCCCTCGGTAAGGTCGACCACTTTCACCACCTCGATCAGGCGGTTCAGATGCTTCGTGATCTGTTCGATCACGTCGTCCGAGCCAATGGAAACGATGGTCATGCGCGACAGCGAACGGTCTTCGGTCGGAGCCACCGTCAAGGTTTCAATGTTGTAGCCGCGTGCCGAGAAGAGACCGACCACGCGTGACAACGCGCCCGGTTCGTTTTCCAGCAGGACTGAAATGATGTGTCTCATGTTTCGCTTCTTCCAGATGTTTTGTCGATGTATGCGAGCGGGGTCGCGCCGCTTCGTCCGCCTTCGCCCTTTGTGGAGGCGCGCATGACGAAGCCAACGCTAAAACCGTCGTTATAGATCTTCCGAACCCATGAGCATCTCAGTGATGCCCTTGCCGGCCTGAACCATCGGCCAGACGTTTTCGGTCGGATCGGTCTGGAAATCGAGAAACACCGTGCGATCTTTCAGGCGCAGCGCTTCCTTCAGCGCCGGCTCCACATCGGCCGTGCGTTCGATACGCATGCCGACGTGACCGTACGCTTCGGCGAGCTTCACGAAGTCCGGCAGCGCATCCATGTACGAATGCGAATAGCGCTTGCTGTATTCGATCTGCTGCCACTGGCGCACCATGCCCAGATAGCGGTTGTTCAGCGAAATGATCTTGATGGGCGTCTCGTACTGCTTGCAGGTCGAGAGTTCCTGGATACACATCTGGATCGAGCCTTCGCCCGTGATACAGAGCACGTCGTCGTCCGGGTGCGCCATCTTCACGCCCATCGCCGCCGGCAGGCCGAAGCCCATCGTACCGAGGCCACCGGAGTTGATCCAGCGGCGCGGCTTGTTGAAGCGATAGAACTGCGCCGCCCACATCTGGTGCTGGCCGACGTCGGAACATACGAAGGCATTGCCGTCGGTCAATTCCCACGCCTTTTCCACCACGTACTGCGGCTTGATGATGTCGCTCTTGCGGTCGAACTTCAGGCAGTCTTTGGCGCGCCAGGCTTCGATGTCCTTCCACCAGTCGGCGAGCGCCGCGGTGTCCGGGCCATGCTCGGCCGTTTGCAACTGCTCGATCAGCTCCTTCAGCACTTCCTTCACGTCGCCGACGATCGGAATGTCGACCTTGACGCGCTTGGAGATGGAGGAAGGATCGATGTCGATATGGATGATCTTGCGCGGGCGCGACGCGAAGTGCGCCGGGTCGCCGATCACACGGTCGTCGAAGCGCGCGCCGATCGCGATCAGCACGTCGCAGTGCTGCATCGCCATGTTGGCTTCGTACGTGCCGTGCATGCCGAGCATGCCGAGGAATTTCTTGTCGCTCGCGCGGTAGCCGCCCAGACCCATCAACGTATTGGTGACGGGATAGCCGAGCAGATCGGCGAACTGATTCAGCTCACGCGACGCATCCGCGAGGATGATGCCGCCGCCGGTATAGATGTACGGGCGCTTGGCCGACAGCAGCAAGGCCACGGCCTTGCGAATCTGGCCGGAGTGACCTTTCGTGACCGGATTATACGAACGCAGCGAAACCGTCTTCAGCGGTTCGTACTGGCACGGCATCTTCGACACGTCTTTCGGAATATCGATCAGCACCGGGCCGGGACGGCCGGTACGGGCGATATAGAAAGCTTTCTTGACGGTAGCGGCGAGATCGCGCACGTCCTTCACGAGGAAGTTGTGCTTCACGCACGGACGCGTGATGCCGACCGTATCGCACTCCTGGAACGCATCCTGACCGATCGCAGCAGTCGGCACCTGGCCGCTGATGATCACCATCGGGATTGAATCCATGTAGGCCGTGGCGATACCGGTCACCGCATTGGTAACGCCGGGGCCGGAGGTCACGAGGCACACCCCCACTTTGCCGGTGGAACGCGCATAGGCGTCGGCGGCGTGGACTGCGGCTTGTTCGTGGCGCACGAGGATGTGCTGGAATTTGTCCTGCTTGTACAGCTCGTCGTAAATGTAGAGTACCGAGCCGCCGGGATAGCCCCACACAAACTCGACGTCTTCGTCGGCCAAAGCGCGCATGAGCACGGTGGCGCCGATAGAGTCAGCTTCAGGATGGGGGGTCGTATCCGACGTGGAGAATTCCGCGCTGGGCATATTCATTTATTCACCTTTCGAATTTTCGGCAAAAAATTGATCGGGTGCTCTCTGCCGGGCTTGTGGCTCGGGTTCAAGCGGCGCGTCCAGTTGACAGGCGAGCTTCTTGGGCCACACCTCAATTGAGACAAGTCACTTATGTTGCGAACCAGCGACGATATCTGCAGAAACCCGCGAGGTCAAGCAAATATTGCCGTGGCGCCCTGTCCCTCAATCTCATTATTGACCGAAAGCGTGATATTGAGACGAAGGGCGAATTACGTTTCGCCCCAGCGGAGCGAAAGTTTGTTAGCATCCGCGAGTTTTACGACATTTTTCGACCGATTACGCGCACGCACGCTGCGCCGACCCCCAACGGATGGCATCAGACAAGGAACTCGCCGATTTTTTGGCGGGCGTCGAAAGGCGCGCATTCAAGCAGACGGTCTACGCCGTGCGGGACGACGACGCCTCGCTCGATATCGTGCAGGACGCGATGATCAAGCTCGCCGAAAAATACGGCGACCGTCCGCCCGCCGAACTTCCGCTTCTGTTTCAACGTATTCTCCAGAATGCGATGCACGACTATTTTCGTCGTGCCAAAGTGCGTAATACTTGGGTTAGTCTGTTTTCTTCGCTCGGCAACGCCGACGACGACGAATTCGACCCACTCGAAACATTCGAGGCGCAACAAGGTTCAGCGGGCTCAGAAAGCAACGAACAGAAACTCGAACGCGAACAGGTCTTACAGTTAATCGACGACGAGATCCAAAAGTTACCGGCACGTCAACGGGAGGCGTTTCTCATGCGTTATTGGGAAGATATGGATGTCGCCGAGACTGCCGCCGCGATGGGCTGCTCCGAAGGCAGTGTGAAAACACACTGCTCGCGGGCCACCCACACGCTGGCGCAAGCGCTCAAGGCCAAAGGAATCACGCTATGAGCTCCCTAGAAACCAGAGAACTCGAGTTCGCCCGCCAGGTGCGGCGCGCGCTCGACGAAAACGCCGCCAATATTCCGTCCGCCACCGTCGACCGGCTCGCGGTGGCGCGCCGCGCCGCACTTGCTCGCAAGAAGCCCGAAACCGTGAGCGCGCCGGTGTTCGTGCCCGCCTTCGCCGGTGCCGGCATGCCGCAAGCCGACATGGCGCAGCGCCGCCGTTCGCCGCTGCGCCGCTTTGCGCTCGCCTGGCCGCTCGTCGCGCTGGTCGTCAGCCTCGTGGGCATCGCCTACTGGGAAGACCAGCAACGCATCGCCGAACTCGCCGATATCGATGCAGCCATGCTAAGCGACGACCTGCCGCTCAATGCCTATCTCGACCACGGTTTCAACGCGTACCTATCACGCGCCCACTGAGCGGGAGAGTCTTCGGGTGAGTTACAAGCGCGGCTTGGCCGTTGTTTTCGGATGCGCGATCGCGGCTCTGGTGTCGTTCGCTGCGACGTATCCGCGCTTTTATCCGAGCCCGTCGACCGTCAGCGCGCCTGCCGCAGGCGGCAATGCGACCGCCAGGGCGCCCGCACCTACCTTCGCCGGCGATCTGCCGAGCCTGTCCGACAACAATAGCCCGATGGCATGGTCGCGCCTGAGCGCGGCCGAGCACGTTGCGCTCGCACCGTTCGCCAGCGAATGGGATTCCTTTAGCGACGAACGCAAACGCAAATGGATCAAAATCGCGTCGCGTTACCCGAAGTTGCCGCCTGACGCGCAAAAACGCCTGCATGACCGAATGACTGAATGGGTGCGTATGACCCCCGATCAGCGGCGCGTTGCACGCGAAAACTACCAGGTGTCGAAGGAGTTGCCGCGCGAAACCCGCCAGAATGCATGGAAGGCTTATCAGCAATTGCCGGAAGAGCAGAAGGAGCGGCTCGCCGCGAGCGAGCATAAGCGGCGGCCGAGCGTGGTGAGTGCGCCGCCGTCCGGCAAGACCGAGATCAAGGGCCTGGACCGCCTGGTCAGAGCCCGGGAGCACGGCGCGAGCGCAGCCGCAGCGGCGAGCGCCGCGGCTGCCGCGCCATTGCCAAGCCCGGCCGTTACGCCGGCGATTCCGGCGGCGGGCAGCTTCGTGCCCGCCACGCCGCTGCCGGTTTCGCCGTCCGAGGCACCGTCGCTCTTCAACGGCTCCTGATCGGCACCCGACCGTGTCCCAACCGCTCTCCACCTCGACACTGCCCGCCGATTCATCGGGCACCGCACCCACCGTTCGCCGGCGCCTGGCCACGCTGCTCTACGAAGCCGTGATCCTGTTCGGCGTCGTGTTTATCGCGGGCTATCTGTTCAGCACGTTGACGCAGCAGCGCAACGGTCTCACCCATCACAACCTGCTCGCAGCGTGGATCGGGCTCGTCGTCGGTCTGTATTTCGTCTGGTTCTGGACCCACAGCGGCCAGACGCTGCCGATGAAAACGTGGCGCCTGCGCGTCATTGCCGCCAATGGCGGGCCGCTGTCCACACCCCGCGCGATCGTTCGTTACGTGCTGGCGTGGCTGTGGTTTTTGCCGCCGCTTGCGCTGCATCCGCTGCTGGGCCTCGCCGTGCCGCAGACGCTGGTGATCGCCGCGATCTGGTTCGTGCTGTGGGCCGCCACCGGCCGCTTCGATTCGCAGCGTCAATTCCTGCATGACCGGCTCGCCGGTACCCGTGTCGTTAGCGTCGCACGCTGAGCAAACCGGCCGCCCCGCAATTCACGCCGCTGCGTCCACGGTTCGCGTTCGCTTGATGTCCGCTTGATGTCCGCTTGACCACAGTTGCCTGTCGCCACAACCCTTCTCCGCACCCCGCCGCCGTGTCCCTCTTCCGACACAGTAATAAGAACTTCTTGTGACTGTCACGGCAGGGTCACGCGCGGCTGGCGCAATACGGGCACCGCAACTCGACGCGTGAGCCATGGACCCCAAAACGTCCGCGACTTCCCTGTTCCGCCAGACCGGCCCGAGCGTCGACCCTGTCGCGTTCCGCCCGGAACCCAACCCTAGCCACGGCATGCCGTTGCCTGTGCCGTCGCTGCCGCTCGACGCGCACGCCGCTCATCACGACGACGACCACGCCGAGCCACACCGCTATCGCACCATCTGGCTGTCCGACATCCACCTCGGCTCGAGCGGTTGTCAGGCGCCGTATCTGCTCGACTTCCTGCGTCACAACGAGTCGGAATACCTGTACCTCGTGGGCGACATCATCGACGGCTGGCAGTTGAAAAAAGGCTGGTACTGGCCGCAGGCGCACAACGACGTCGTGCAGAAGGTGCTGCGCAAAGCGCGCAAAGGCACCCAGGTCATCTACGTGCCGGGCAATCACGACGAAGCCGCGCGCCAGTTCTGCGACCTCGCGTTCGG
The DNA here is from genome assembly GCF_001634365.1 of Paraburkholderia phytofirmans OLGA172. Taxonomy (NCBI): domain Bacteria; kingdom Pseudomonadati; phylum Pseudomonadota; class Betaproteobacteria; order Burkholderiales; family Burkholderiaceae; genus Paraburkholderia; species Paraburkholderia phytofirmans. The sequence goes on along the minus strand of NZ_CP014578.1, from coordinate 1,184,954 downwards.
CGACATCCACGTGCGCGGCGAAGCGTTCCACACGACGCTCGCCGGCAAGCGCCTATGGATCGTGCACGGCGATCTGTTCGATGGCGTGATCCAGCACGCGAAGTGGCTCGCCTATCTCGGCGACACGCTCTACACGATGATCCTGATCCTGAACCGCTGGTTCAACCGGATCCGCAGCCGGCTCGGCTTTCCGTACTTGTCGCTGTCGCAATACCTGAAGCATCAGGTGAAGAACGCGGTGAATTTCATCTCGTCGTTCGAGCGCGTGATGACTGACGAAGCGCGCCGCCGCGGCTGCGACGGCGTGGTCTGCGGGCACATTCACAAAGCAGAAATCCGCGACATCGACGGTGTGCTGTATTGCAACGACGGCGATTGGGTCGAAAGCCTGTCGGCACTCGTCGAGACGTTTGAAGGCGAACTCAAAGTGATCTACTGGACCGTGATGCGCGCACCGGAAGTCGGCGTGCAAAAGGCCCGGGCGACCGCGTAGTCCCTCTCCACTTCTATTGGGCCGAAACCGATGAAGATCATGATCGTCACCGACGCATGGGAACCGCAGGTCAATGGCGTCGTGCGCACGCTGAAAAACACCACGCGCGAACTCACCGCACTAGGCCACCACGTCGACTTGCTGACGCCGCTCGAATTCAAGACGATTCCGTGCCCGACCTATCCTGAGATTCGCCTGTCGCTGATGCCGCGCCGCAAGCTGCGTCAGCGCATCGACGAGTTCGCGCCCGACGCGCTGCACATCGCTACCGAAGGCCCGCTCGGCATGGCCGCACGCGCCTATGCGATCCAGCACAAGCTGCCGTTCACAACCGCTTATCACACGCGCTTTCCCGAATACGTGCAGGCGCGTTTCGGCATTCCGATCGCGCTGACCTACAAGTTTCTGCACTGGTTCCACAAAGCGTCGCTGGCAGTGATGGCGCCCACGCCGGTGGTTAAGGCCGACCTCGAAAAATTCGGCTTCACCAACGTGGTGTTGTGGACCCGCGGCGTCGATCTCGAGATCTTTCGCCAGATGGACTCGAAGGTCCTCAACACCGCACGGCCGATCTTTCTGTACGTGGGACGGGTGGCCGTCGAGAAGAACGTCGAGGCGTTTCTCAAGCTCGATCTGCCCGGCTCGAAGTGGGTCGCGGGCGAAGGCCCGGCACTCGCGGAACTGAAGTCGCGCTATCCGCAAGCGAATTACCTGGGCGTGCTGACGCAAGGCGAACTGGCCAAGGTCTATGCCGCCGCCGACGTATTCGTGTTCCCGAGCCGCACCGATACCTTCGGGCTCGTGCTGCTCGAAGCACTGGCCTGCGGCACGCCAGTGGCAGCGTATCCGGTGACCGGCCCGATCGACGTGCTGGGCGACGGCGGCGCGGGCGCCATGCACGAAGACTTGCGCGAGGCCTGCCTCGAAGCGCTGAAAATCGACCGCAGCCATGCACGCGCGTGGGCCGAACGCTTCTCCTGGGCAGCAGCGTCCGAGCAGTTCGCGGCACATCTGAAGCCGCTGCCGCGCACCTCGTACAGCGAGGAAAGCGCCGCCGCATGATGCGGCGCGCCGAGCCGCCCATGCGAGAGAGAAACGCTACCGTGGCACGCACGGCGAACGGCGCGCTGCGCGCCGTCAACGCCGTCGCTGCCGACGACGCCAGCAGCGCCGAACCGTTCGACGATGTGAACGAGACCGGTTCGCCTAATCATGCAAATCACGCACAGGGTTCAAACGGCACGAGCGGCATGAACGGCATGAGCGGCGCGCGTGTTCCAGGCGATGCCGACGAGACCCACGAACCGCTCAGCCCCGACGATCCGCTCGCACCGCTCCCCTTCAACCCATACAAGGGCAATCGCGGACTGACCCGCGCGTGGCACGCGATGAAAAATTCGCTCGCCGGGTTTCGCGTGGCGATCCGCGAGGAAAGCGCGTTTCGCCAGGAGCTCACGCTCGCCGCGATTCTGATTCCGTGCGGCGTGCTGGTGCCGGTCGAGCCCGTGTCGCGCGTATTGCTGCTCGGCTCGGTGTTGCTGGTGCTGATCGTCGAATTGCTGAATTCGAGCCTCGAGGCGGCCATCGACCGGATTTCGCTCGAACGCCATGAGTTGTCGCGCCGTGCCAAGGATCTCGGCAGCGCCGCGGTCATGGTCGCGCTCGGCATGTGTCTGATGACGTGGGGGCTGATCGTCGGGCCGCTCGTCGCGCGTTGGCTCAAAGCGTGGCTATGAACCCCACGCAGCGTGCCCCGTCGCCCCCTGAGAAATGAAAACCCCGAGTATCGCCTTGGTATAAGAACGGTCGGTTTATAATCGTTCGATAGTCTCACAGGAAAACGCTGGGCCGCCCCCATGTTTTCCGCCCCGAAGGAAGTCCCCCTGGGGGATTGCCCCTTCGGCGGGCCTGTCGCGCAGCGGCAGGTTTGGAGGCGCTCCACTATACCAACCGCGTCCGGATGGATCACGCGAAAGCGGCATGCCGCCACGCGCCCAGCCCGGCGTAACCAGGGCCGGACTACATGGAAGCCAAACCTCCCCGCCGCACCCGCGAACGGATCCTCGAACTGTCGTTGAAGCTGTTCAACGAGATCGGCGAGCCGAACGTCACGACAACGACGATCGCCGAGGAAATGGAAATCAGTCCAGGCAACCTGTACTACCACTTCCGCAACAAAGACGACATCATCAACAGCATCTTCAGCCAGTTCGAGCAGGAGATCGAAAAGCGTCTGCGTTTCCCCGACGACCACCGCGCGACCATCGACGAAATGTGGTCGTATCTGCAGTACATGGTCGATTTCACCTGGCGCTATCGCTTCCTGTATCGCGATCTGAACGATCTGCTGGCACGCAATCGCACGCTCGAAACGCACTTCAAACAGATCATCAGCCACAAGGTGCGCTTTGCGAGCCAGTTCTGCGAGCAACTCGTGGCGGACGGCGAAATGGTTGCAACGCCCGAAGAACTGCAGGTGATCGCGACCAACATCGGCGTGATCGCGACGTACTGGTTGTCGTACCAGTTCGTGATGAACCCGCGCAAGTACAACGAGCAGGAAACCATTCGCGCTGAACTGCATCAGGTAAGCGTGCAGATCGTGTCGCTGATGGCGCCTTATCTGCGCGGCCGCTCGCGGCAGCTTTTCGACGACCTCGTCTCAGGCAAGCTGCCCAAGCGCGAGTTCTACGACTACCTGCCGCCGAAGGAAGGCGCCGCGCCCCGCAACGAACCGAAGGACGTCTGAGCATGAAGTCGGTGTGTGTGTATTGCGGCTCCTCCGACGGAGTCAGACCGTTGTACGCCGAAGCCGCGCGCGCCTTCGGCCGCGCGCTGGTGCAGGCAGATCTCGCGCTGGTCTATGGCGGCGGCAAGGTGGGCCTGATGGGCGTGATCGCCGATACGGTGATGGCCGAAGGCGGCCGCGCAGTCGGTGTGATCCCCGAGTTGCTGGTCAACAAGGAAGTCGGCCATAACGGCTTGACCGAGTTGCATGTGGTGCCTGATATGCACCATCGCAAGAAGATGATGGCCGACCTGTCCGATGCGTTCGTCGCGATGCCAGGCGGTGCGGGCACGCTCGAAGAGCTGTTCGAGGTCTATACGTGGGCGCAACTCGGCTATCACCAGAAGCCGGTGGCACTGCTGAATATCGACGGCTTCTACGATCCGCTGATCGCGCTGCTCAAGCACACGGTAGACGAAGGCTTCATGCGGCAGACCTATTTCGACATCCTGCAAAGGGATGCCGATCCCGTCGCCTTGATCGACAAGCTGCAACGCTATAAGCCGCCTGCCAGCGACAAATGGGCGATCAAACGAGACGCCGTTTGAGCACCGCCTGCTGCGCTTCCTCGCCCCGCTCCACGAACACCGGCTGCACGCGCCTGCTGCCCCCACCCGAACGATGAGGTTGTGATGACGAAAGCCGTTCTGATCACCGGTGGCAGCCGCGGCATTGGCCGCGCGACCGCGCGTTTGCTGGGCGCGCGCGGCTGGTCGGTCGGCGTGAACTACGTGCGGAACCTCGCGGCCGCGCAGGAAACCGTTGCTGAGGTGGAACGCAACGGCGGCCACGCGTTGCCGATTGCCGGCGACGTCGCCAGCGAAGCCGACGTGATCGCGATGTTCGACGCGCTCCAGCAGAAGTTCGGCCGGCTCGATGCGCTCGTCAACAACGCCGGGATCGTCGCGCCGTCGAGCCAGCTTGCGGATATGGACCTCGCGCGTCTGAAGCGCATGTTCGACGTCAACGTGCTCGGCGCCTACCTGTGCGCCCGCGAAGCCGCACGCCGCATGTCCACAACCCGTGGCGGCGCGGGGGGCGTAATCGTGAACATCTCGTCGGCGGCTGCGCGTTTGGGTTCGCCGAACGAATACGTCGACTATGCCGGCTCGAAAGGCGCCGTCGACACCATGACGCTCGGCCTCGCCAAGGAACTCGGCCCGCAGGGCGTGCGCGTGAACGCGGTGCGTCCCGGTCTGATCGATACCGACATCCACGCCAGCGGCGGCAAGCCCGAGCGCGCCGCCCAGCTCGGCGCAACCACGCCGCTCGGCCGCCCCGGCAGCGCCGACGAAGTCGCCGAATCGATCGTCTGGTTGTTGAGCGACGCCGCCTCGTACGTGACGGGCGCGCTGCTCGACGTCACCGGCGGACGCTGAGCGGTGGCCGCGGCGAGCTGGTTCGATATCCGCGTGATTGGCACGCTGGCGCTGTTCGCGAGCAGGCTCGTCGTCATCAAGCACGTGCACGACATGATGACCGACGTCGCGCTGACGGCCGGCGCCACGCTCGGTTTCTGCGGACTGTTCGAACTGGTGCCGGTGCATGTGCGCGACGAAGCGCGCCTGCTGCCGGTCGACGCCCACCGCCGGCGCCACGCGATGCTGAGCGACGTCTAGAACGACGAGCCGGGTTCTTTCAGGAAAGCCGTTTCTTCATCCGTCGACTGGCGCCCGAGCAGCGCATTGCGATGGGGAAAACGTCCGAAACGCTCGATGATTCTGGCGTGCCTGACCGCGGACGAGTAGTAGGACGCACCACCCGGCTCGGCCTTCAGCTGTTTGAACAGGCGCAACGATTCGTGCTGGCTGGCAAGCGTTTCGTCGTGCTCGAACGGCAAATACGCGAATGCGCGGTGATGCACGGTCGGCAGTAAGAGATCGGCGCCGCTTGCGATTATCTGTTGCGCGATGCGCAGCGCTTGATGATCGGCAGCGAAAGCACGCGGTGTATTGCGGTGGCAATTGCGGGAAAACTGATCCAGCACGATGACCAGGGCTAGCGCGCCGAGCGGTGTTTCCGTCCAGCTGCCGAGAGCCCCTTCGCGCGCCGCGTCGATGAGTGTCCCGAAGCGTTCCAGCAACATCGCATCGAAGGCCTTGTCGCGCGAGAACCAGAGCTTGCGGGCATGGCCGAAGGTGGGCGCATTCGGAGCGCCGAACCAGCAATCGAGGACTGCGCGCGCCTCTGCTGCTTCCGGCTCCGCTGCCCTCTCAACCATTGCGATTACGCATCCAGTCCGCAGTCTCGAAGAACGACGTCAGCAACCGTTCCCTCAACGGCTCGGAAAGCCCAACGTCTTCCATCGCCCACGCCATGCAGCGAAGCCACTGATCCCGTTCGCTGGATGCGATCGGAAACGGCATGTGCCTCGCCCTCAACCTCGGATGGCCGAAGCGGCTGATGTAATGATCGGGGCCGCCCAGCCACCCGCACAAGAACCAGAAAAACTTGTCGCGCGAGCCGTCGAGCGACTCCGGATGCAAAGCCCGGATCCCGGCGAACGCCGTTTCGAGATCCATCAAGTCATAAAACCGGTCGACCAGTTCGCGCACACGCGCTTCGCCGCCCACCAGTTCGAAGGCCGTCGGCTGTGCGGCGGACACTTCGTCGTTAAGATCGCTCATAGCCAATCACAAAAACCAAAAGAGAAAAATCATGCGTCCCGCAGCGATTGCAACGCGGGCCGCGTCAGCACATGCCGCAAGCTGAGCCAACCGCCCACGCCCGCGCAGGCAATCCCGGCTGCGATGCCCGCGGGCAACAGCCACGGATCGAAGGTCAGATAAAACTCGAACACGTGCGTCGCCAGCACCCAGCCGATCACTTGCGCGCCGATCGCAGCCATCAAACCCGCCAGCGCGCCCACCGCTACAAACTCGGCGACCTGCACTGCCCGCACCTGGCGATGCGACGCGCCCAGCGCGCGCAGCAGCGCGGATTCTCGCATGCGCTCATCGCGCGTGCCGGCAAGCGCCGCGTAGAGCACCAATACGCCGGTCGCGAGCGTGAACGCGAACAGGAACTGCACCGCGCCGATTACCTGCTGCAAGACACGCTGCACCTGCGCCAGAATCGGACCGGTGTCGATGGCCGTGAGGTTCGGATAGGCGGCGATCAGCCCGTCGATGGTCGACTGCCTTTCCGGCGGCAAATGGAAACTGGTGATGAACGTCGCCGGGAAATCCTGCAAGGCGGCCGGCGGCATCAGCACGAAAAAGTTGACCTTGAACGAGCCCCAGTCGAGCTTGCGCACACTCGTCACCGGCGCGTCGATCTGCAAACCCGTCACGTCGAAGCGCAGCGTATCGCCGGGCTTCACGTTGATCAGCTTCGCGAGCCCCTGCTCGATCGAAATCTGCGGCGTCTTCGTGTCGCCATACCATGTGCCCGCGGAGAGACGGTTGTCGTCGGGCAGCTCGGTCGTGTAGGACAGGTTGAATTCGCGATCGACGAGCCGTTTGGCATCGTCGCCCTTGAACGAATCCGGATTGACCGGCTTGCCGTTGATCGCAAGCAGCCGGCCGCGCACCATCGGCGCGAGCACCGTGCCGGGCACACCGTGCGTGCTCAGATACTGCGTGACGGCGTCGCGCTGGTCGGGCTGGATGTCGATGATGAATTCGTTCGGCGCATCGGGCGGCGTCGATTTGCGCCAGCCGGCCACGAGGTCGTTACGCGTCATCGCGATCAGCAACAGGCACATCAGACCGATGCCGAGCGCGGTGATCTGCAACGCGCTCGCGCCGCTGCGCCGCTCCAGCGACGCCAGCGCGTAACGCCAGCCGATTCCCGCATTCACGCGCTCGCTGCGCACGACGCGCGACGCGCCCCACAACGCCAGCCGCGCGATGCACGCGAACACCAGCAGTCCGCCGGCAAAGCCGCCCGCGACGATACCGCCGAGCTTCAGCTCGCCCGCTGCGACGATCAGGAGCGCGGCGAACAACACGATGCCGAGCGCATAGGCGGCCCACGCGGTGCGTCCCGCCTCGCCCCATTCGCGACGCAGCACGCGTACCGGCGGCACGCGCGTCAGCGGCAACAGCGGCGGCAGCGCGAAGCCGAGCAACAGGACAAGACCGGCCGCGATACCTTCGAGCGCCGGCCACGCGGTCGGGTACGGCAAAGCGACGTCGATCAGACTGCCGAGCCACGTCAGCAGCGCCAGATGCCCCAGGTAACCGAGCGCCACGCCAAGCGCGCCGCCGATCAAACCCAGCCCGACGAATTCAAGCGTGAACAGCGCACGCAGCGTGGCCTGGCTGACGCCGAGACAGCGCATCGCCGCGCAGCCGTCCAGATGCCGGCGCATATACCGATGCGCGGCCATCGCGATCGCCACCGCCGCGAGCAACGCGGTGAGCAGTGAGACGAGTGTGAGGAAATGACCCGCGCGGTCGAGCGTCTGACGCACTTGCGGCTGGCCTTCCTGCAACGATTCGAGCGCGACGCCGCGCATCTTGCCGCCGTCGACCTTGTCATGCGCGAACTGCGCGAAGCGCGCCACGGATGCATCGGAGCCCGCCACCAGCAACCGATAGGTCACGCGGCTGCCGAAGGTGATGAGGCCGGTCGATTGGACATCGTCGGCACGCAGCATCAAGCGCGGCGAAAAATTGACGAACGAGAAACCACGGTCGAGTTCGCGGGTAATCACCGCGCCGATCGTGAAGCTGCGAGACCCGACCTTCACGGTGTCGCCGACATGCAGCTTCAATGCCTCGAGCAGTGCCTGATCGACCCATACCGTACCCGGCGCCGGAATCGATTGGGTAGGATGGTCCGCCGCGCCCGGCGCCGCAGCGATCCGCAACGCGCCGCGCAACGGATAACCCGGCGACACCGCCTTGACGGCGGCCAGCCGCGAGGCCGGCTGTGCGCCGGCCGAATTGACCATGCTGGGGAAGATCGCCGTGCTGGCGGTATTCAGACCGAGCGCGCTCGCTTGCTGCGCGAACTGCGGATCGACCGGATGATCGGCCCGGACGATGAAATCGGCCGCGATCATGCGCCGCGCATCCCGCTCGAGCCCCTGATGCAAGCGGTCAGCCAGAAAGCCGACACTCGACAACGCCGCGACGGCCAGCACCAGCGCCAGCAGCAGCATCGTCAGTTCGCCCGCGCGCCAGTCTCGCGCCGTCATGCGAATAGCCTGGCGCAGCACGTCCGCGCCGCCCAGCCGGCGTGTTGGCCGTGAGGCCGCCCGCACCGCAGCACCCCTTACCGTATCGCTCAATCGTGCCGACTCCTGGCAAGCCGCGACACCATGTGCGTCGCCATCCCGCGAAAACCGCCCTGCACGCCGCGCCACAGCCGCGGCAACGCCCAGCCGGCCAGCACCAGGAAGCCCACCATCAATACCAGGAACAGAAGCGGCACGAACAGCGCGAGCAGCATGCCGCCGAACACGAGACCGTCTTCCGCGGTCGAGGTCACGACATTCGACACCGGTTCCGGCGACAGATTGATCAGCGCGCGCGTGCCCGCTTTCGCCAGATGCGCGGTGCCCGCCAGCGTGCCGCCCGCGAGCGCCGCGACCGTCAGCAGCGCGGGATCGGCATGGCCAAGCGCGCCGGCCGCGAGTACCGCGCCGGCGGGAATCCGGATAAAGGTATGGACCGCGTCCCACAAGGAATCGAACGCGGGGATTTTGTCGGCGAGAAATTCAGTGACCGTCAGCACACCGGCGACGCCGATGACCCACGGCGACGACAGGGCGGACAGCGTATCGGGGAGATGGATGAAGCCAAGACGTGCGAACACGCCGGCCAGCAGGACTGTCAGATAGAGGCGCAGACCGCTGCCCCATGAGAGGCCCGCAGCGAGCGAAAGTGATTCAAGCATGGCCGCCTCCAGGCGCGCTGTGCGTGCCGGGCGCTTCGACGGGCAAAGGAAAGGGAACCGCCGCACCGAAGTCGTCAGACCCGCGCCAAGCCGGCCGCGCCAAATGGGCCGCGGACAATTTCAGGTTGGATTCAGTCTCATTATAGCCACGTTAATTCGCAGAACGCAGAGCGGCGAACAAATGGCAGGCTCGAATGGCCAGTCGTTAGCGGCCGGTTCGAGCGCACGCGGACACGCTAATCCGGCTGGACAACAGGGGCTCAATGCCCCGACGACAGCTTCAACCCGATCAAGCCGATCACGATCAGCGCCGCGCTCGCCACCCGCGCGGCCGTCAGCGCCTCGCCCATCATGACAATGCCGAAGATGAACGCGCCGACCGCGCCGATCCCCGTCCACACGGCGTAGGCCGTGCCGAGCGGCAACTGGCGCATTGCCATCGCGAGCAGGACAAAGCTGCCGAGCGCGGTCACCACCGTGAATACGGAGGGCCAGAGCCGGGTGAAACCTTCGGAGGTTTTGAGACCGGCCGCCCATGCGACTTCGAGCAAACCGGCAATCAGCAGAAGAATCCAGGACATGAGACAGCTCCATGGTCAGATGGGGCCGTCCCCGTTTGTAGCAGTGCGCAAGGCCGTCCTTACGAACTGTAATTATATCAAAATAGCTCGCCGCCCTGCTGCGGCGACAAGCCGCAAAGGCGCGCAAGGGCGCAGCGGACGCCTCGGGCAGGCTTAAACCGCGCCCACCAGCCGGTATCCCACGCCCGTTTCCGTGACGATATGCTCCGGTTGCGCCGGGTCGCGCTCCAGTTTCCCGCGCAGATGCGCCATATAAATACGCAGATAATGGTGGCTCTCGACATGCGACGGCCCCCACACGTCGCGCAGCAATTGGCGGTGCGTCAGCACGCGGCCGGCGTGGCGGACCAGTGTCGCAAGCAGACGGTATTCGATCGGCGTGAGATGGACGGCTACGCCGTCGCGGCTCACCTGACGCAAGGCCAGATCGACCGTCACCGCGCCGAAGCGCACCAGCGGCGATTCATTCGCGCCGCCCTGATTGCGGCGCCGCATATGCGCGCGGATCCGCGCCAGCAGTTCCGAAACGCCGAACGGCTTGGTGAGGTAATCGTCCGCACCGGCATCGAGCGCGGCGACTTTTTCGGTTTCCTGAGTGCGCGCCGACAACACGATGACCGGCAACTCGCTCCAGCCACGCAGCTCGCGAATCACGTCGAGACCGTCGGTGTCGGGCAGGCCGAGATCGACGATGACGAGATCGGGCTTGCGCGTCGCGGCTTCGACGAGACCTTGCTTGCCGGTCTCGGCGTCGTGCACAACAATGCCCTCGCCTTCCAGCGCGGTTCGCACGAAGCGGCGAATCTGCTTTTCGTCTTCAATCAGGACGACTGTGATGCTCGGGTCACTCATGGCTAGGCTTGGAACGCGGGTTAAGAGTTAAATCGTGGTCCGGCAAGGCATCGGCGCCTTCGTCTTCCAGCGCATCCGGCGCTTCGGGCGGCGTTTCCACCGGCAGCGTGAACCAGAAACGCGCGCCTTCGACACGGCCGTCCGCGGACATCCGATTGAGCGCGCCGATTGTACCGCCGTGCGCTTCCACGATTGCGCGGCAGATCGCGAGGCCGAGGCCGATGCCCGGCTTGGCCGACTCTTTCTCGCCGCGCGTGAATTTCTCGAACACACGCGCTTCCATGCCGGCCGGCAGACCCGGTCCGTTATCGTCGACGGCGACGCGTACGAACGACTTGCCGTCCGCGTCGAGACGTTGCGCGCCAATCGTCAAGGACGTGTCCGGCGGGGTGTATTTGGCTGCGTTCTCGAACAGGTTCGAGAAGAGCCGCTCCATCAGCACCGCATCGAGATGCAGCAGCGGCAAATCCGCAGGCAGCTTCACCTGTACCGGATGATTCGCCAGCACACGCTTGCAGGCCCGCAGCGCGGCGCCCACCGTTTCTTCGAGGAGCGTCCACTGCTGATTCAATTGCAGGCTGCCGGCTTGCAAGCGCGCCATGTCGAGCAGATTGGTGACGATGCCCGTCATGCGCAGTGCTTCTTCGTGAATCGCTTCGACGAGATCGTCGCCGGGCTGCGCACCGGGATGCGCCTCGCGCGATTGCGCCAGCATCGACGAAAAGCCGACGATCGTCGTCAACGGCGTACGCAGGTCGTGCGAAATCGCCGAGAGAAGCGAATTGCGCAAGCGCTCGGATTCCATATTGACAAGCGCATCGCGTGCGATGTCGACGTAGTGCACCCGCTCAAGGGCCAGTGCGATTTGCGCGGCAAACGCGTCGAGCATGCGCTGCTGCTCGGGCACATCCAGCTCACGCTCGTCGCGCATCACAACCGCGAGCACGCCTCGTGTGCGCATCGGCGCCTTCAGCGGCAGATACAGCGCGGCGGCGGCCGGCAGCGTATCGGTGCCTTGCCCAGCGGGCTTCTGCTGATCGTAGACCCATTGGCCGACGTCGATATCGAGCATCTCGCCTTCGAGCGTGATCGTCGCGTCGGGGTCCTCGATCTTCTGCTTCACCTGATCGGCACTGTCCGGCAGCAGAATCGCGACGCGCGCGCCGAACACTTCGCTCACATGCCGGCTGCCGATGCCGACGATCTGCTCCATGGTGAGCGCTGCCGCCAGTTCACGCGCCATTGCATACATCGCGCCGGTGCGTTGCTCCCGACGCCGCGCAACACTCGCCTCGCGGCGCAAGCTCGACGTGAGATGGCTGATGACGAGCGACGTCAGCAGCATGCCGAAGAAGGTCAGCAGATACTGCGTATCGGACACCGACAACGACATGCGCGGCGGCACGAAAAAGAAATCGAATGCCGCCACGCTCATGAACGACAGCACGACACCCGGCCCGCGCCCGAGCTTCACCGCCGTGAAGATCACGCCGAGCAGGTACAGCATGACGAGGTTGGTCAGATCGATATGGTCGATCAGTTGGCTCGACAGCAGCGTAATGGCCGCGCAAATCGCCAACGCGAAACCGTAGGCGCGCGGCGGCGAACGGCGTTCGCGCGCCGCGCTCAACGCCTCGCGCCAAGCATTCGCCGTGGTATTCAGCAAGTGGCGATGCTCGCCGCCATCGCGTTCCGACGACGCGCGAATCAGCGTGAGATCGAGATCGCCCGCGCGTTCGGCGATGCGCTCACCGAGCGGCCGGCGCAGCCAGCGCCTGAAACCGGTGCGGGCCGAGGCGCCGGCCACCAGCTTCGAGACGTTGCGAGCCTGCGCGTAGCCGATCAGCGCGGCGACCGCATCGGTGCCTGCCAGTGTCGCGGTTTCGGCGCCGAGTTCGGCGGCGAGCTTCAAGGCATTCAGCGTGCGTTCGCGGCGCGCATCGGGCAAGCGCTGCAGCGCGGGCGTTTCCACATAGACGGCAATCCAGTCGGCCTTCAGGCTGGCGGCGAGACGCGCCGCCGCGCGCACCAGCATCGGTGCTTCCGGGCCGGGGCCGACGCACACCAGCAAGCGCTCACGTGCCTGCCAGATCCGCTGGATCGACCGATCGGCGCGATATTCCCGCATCTGCGCATCGACACGGTCCGCGGTGCGGCGCAATGCCAGCTCGCGCAACGCGATCAGGTTGCCCTTGCGAAAGAAGTTGCGCACCGCACGCTCGGCCTGCTGCGGCAAATACACCTTGCCGTCGCGCATCCGGTCGAGCAGTTCTTCGGCGGGCAGATCGACCAGCGTGACTTCGTCGGCGCGATCGAACACGCGGTCGGGGACCGTCTCCCAGACGCGAATGCCGGTGATCTGGCCGACCACGTCGTTCAGGCTTTCGAGGTGTTGGACATTGACCGTGGTGTAGACGTCGATGCCCGCGTCGAGCAGTTCGTAGACGTCCTGCCAGCGCTTCAGATGCCGCGCGCCCTGCACATTCGAATGCGCGAGTTCGTCGACGAGAATCAGCTGCGGCTTGCGGGCGAGCGCGGCGTCGAGATCGAACTCGCCAAGCTTGCGGCCGCGATACTCGATACGCGCGAGCGGCAGCACGTCGAGGCCTTCTAGCAGCGCAGCGGTCTCGCTGCGGCCATGCGTTTCGGCGATGCCGACCACCACGCCCGCGCCCTCATCGGCACGGCGCCGGGCGGCCTGCAACATCGCATAGGTCTTGCCGACGCCCGCCGACGCGCCGAAAAAAATCTTCAGCCGGCCCCGCTGACGCTTTTCTTCGTCCCGTTGCAGCTTGTCGAGCAATTCGTCAGGATCGGGTCGGTTCATGCTTTCTGTTTATGGGTCTGTTCGATGACAGCCTGTGTGGGTCCACGGGGCTGCATCAGGTAGATGGTGGCACGGTAGCCGCTTCACCGCAAACGCCGGCCGCCGGAGCGCCAGCCGCCGGGACGCCGCGCCACAAAAGGCCAAGACGGCGCCACACCGGGCGCCGTCTTTGTCAGCCCCACCCGCTTAGCCTTGATGCGCAGCGTCGAGTGCGAGATTCAACTGCAGCACGTTGACGCGTGCTTCACCGAGCACGCCGAACTGGCGGCCGCTAGTGTAGCGGTCAACCAGCGCCTGCACGTCGTTCGGCGACATCTTGCGCGCCTTCGCGACACGGTCGATCTGGTAAGCCGCCGCAGCCGGGCTGATTTCCGGATCGAGGCCACTACCCGAAGACGTCACGAGGTCGATCGGCACCGGCTTCGACATGTCGGTACCCGCCGCCTTCAACGCGTCGAGGCGGCCTTTGATTTCATCCGACAACGCCGGGTTGGTCGGCCCGAGGTTCGAGCCACCCGAGCTCGTTGGGTCGTACGGTTTCGGGCTGATGGCCGACAGACGGCCCCAGAAGTACTGCGGCGCATCGAACTGCTGGCCGATCAGCTTCGAGCCGACCACCTTGCCGTTCTGTTCGATCATGCTGCCGTTGACCTGATCGTGGAACGCGGCCTGGCCGATGGCGGTCATCACAGCCGGATAAGCGAGTCCCGTGATCGCCGACAGTACGACAAAGATCACGATAAGCGGACGAAAAAGTTTCATGATTGGCAATCCTTTTAGACGCGTCCGGCAGCCAACGCCGCCGGACACAGCCTGTTAAACCCAGCCGAGCGCGGCCAGTACCATGTCGATCAGCTTGATGCCGATAAACGGCACGATGATCCCGCCGAGGCCATACACCAGCAGATTGCGGCGCAGCAGGATCGCGGCGCCGAGCGGCCGGTACTTCACGCCCTTCAGCGCCAGCGGAATCAGCAGCACGATGATCAGTGCGTTGAAGATCACCGCCGACATGATCGCCGAGGCCGGAGTGGCCAGATGCATCACGTTCAGCCTGTTCAGTGCCGGATAGGTGCTCGCAAACGCTGCCGGGATAATGGCGAAGTACTTGGAGACGTCGTTGGCAATCGAGAACGTCGTCAGCGAGCCGCGCGTCATCAGCATCTGCTTGCCGATCTCGACGATCTCGATCAGCTTGGTCGGGTTCGAATCGAGGTCGACCATGTTGCCGGCTTCTTTCGCTGCCTGCGTGCCGGTATTCATCGCCACTGCGACGTCGGCTTGCGCCAGCGCCGGAGCGTCGTTGGTACCGTCACCGGTCATCGCCACCAGCTTGCCTTCGGCCTGGTGCGCGCGGATCGTCGACAGCTTGGCCTCCGGCGTGGCTTCCGCGAGGAAGTCGTCCACGCCTGCTTCGGCTGCAATCGCGGCTGCCGTCAGACGGTTGTCGCCGGTCACCATGATGGTCTTGATACCCATCTTGCGCAGTTCGGCGAAACGCTCCTTGATGCCGCCCTTGACGATGTCCTTCAGTTCGATCACGCCGAGCACGCGTGCGCCATGCTCGCCCTTCTCGGCCACCACCAGCGGTGTGCTGCCGCGACGCGCCACTTCAGCCACGGCGTTGCTCACTTCAGTCGGATAACGGCCGCCGTTCGCTTCGACGTAGTTCTTGACGGCATCGGCTGCGCCTTTGCGGATCTCGCGGCCCAGCGCCCCGGAGGAAGTCCCCGTGGGGGACAGGTCCACACCGCTCATCCGCGTTTGCGCGGTGAAGGCGAGAAAGACTGCATGCAGCGACGCCATGTCGCGAGCGCGGATGTTGAAGCGCTGCTTGGCGAGCACGACGATACTGCGGCCCTCCGGCGTTTCGTCCGACAGCGACGACAGTTGCGCCGCATCGGCGAGCATTTCTTCGGTCACGCCCGGCGCCGGCACAAAGGTCGAAGCCTGACGGTTACCGAGCGTGATCGTGCCGGTCTTGTCGAGCAGCAGCACGTCGACGTCACCTGCAGCCTCCACAGCACGGCCTGACGTTGCAATCACGTTGGCTTGCATCATGCGGCTCATACCGGCCACACCAATGGCGGACAGCAGGCCGCCGATCGTGGTCGGAATCAGACACACCAGCAGTGCTACGAGCGCGGTGATGCTCACCACATGGCCAGCCTTGACGGCTTCGACGGAGAACATCGAGAACGGCAGCAGCGTGGCGGTTGCGAGCAGCATCACGATCGTCAGCGCGACCAGCAGAATCGTCAACGCGATTTCGTTCGGCGTCTTTTGACGCTTCGCGCCTTCGACCATCGCAATCATGCGGTCGAGGAAGGCTTCGCCCGGATTGGCCGTGACGCGCACGACGATCCAGTCCGACAGCACGCGCGTGCCGCCCGTCACCGACGTAAAGTCGCCGCCCGACTCGCGGATCACCGGTGCGGATTCGCCGGTAATCGCCGATTCGTCGACCGACGCGACACCGTCGATCACTTCGCCGTCGGCCGGAATCACGTCGCCGGTTTCGACCAGCACCACGTCGCCTTTACGCAGATCGGACGCCGTCAGAATGCGAATCGGCGACTTCGGATGCGGCTCGTTGAGCTTCTTGGCCATCACGTCTTTCTTCGCACTGCGCAGCGACGCGGCTTGGGCTTTGGAGCGGCCTTCAGCAAGCGCTTCTGCGAAGTTGGCGAACAGCACCGTGAACCACAGCCACAGCGTAACCGCGAGGATGAACCCCGCAGGCGCTTCGGCCTGGCCGCCCAGCGCGGCGATCCAGAGGATCGTCGTCAGGATGCTGCCGACGTACACGCAGAACATCACCGGGTTACGGAACTGCGTGCGTGGCGTGAGTTTCTTGAATGAGTCCACGATCGCCGGACGCACTAGCGCCGGATCGAACATGGACCGCGTTGCATTATGTTCAGTCATTGAATCCTCGTTTTTCCCGAATCGCCCGTCTCAGTTGCCAGGCATCAATGGCCGGCGATCATCATCAGATGCTCGACGCCGGGGCCGAGAGCGAGCGCAGGCACATAAGTCAGTGCGCCGACGAGCAGCACGGTGCCAAGCAGCAACACCACGAACAGCGGACCATGCGTAGGCAGCGTGCCGCCGGTGACAGCCAGGCGTTTCTTCGCCGCCAGCGAGCCGGCAATCGCCAGCACCGGAATCAGCGAGCCGAAGCGGCCAAACCACATCGCGATCGCGGTCAACCAGTTGTAGAACGGCGTGCTCACCGTCAGGCCAGCAAACGCGCTACCGTTGTTGTTCGCAGCCGAGCTGAACGCGTAGAGAATTTCCGAGAAGCCGTGTGCACCGGGGTTGGCGATACCCGCCTTGCCCGCATCGCTCAGCACCGCGATCGAGGTACCCACGAGCACCAGCAGCGGCGTGAGCAGCACGACGATCGACACCATCTTCATCTCGTACGCTTCAATCTTCTTGCCGACATATTCAGGCGTGCGACCGATCATCAGGCCTGCGACGAACACCGCGAGCATGGCGAACACGAGCATCCCGTACATACCGGAGCCCACGCCGCCGAAGATCACTTCGCCCAACTGGATCAGCAGCATCGGGTAAAGGCCGCCGAGCGGGGTCAGCGAGTCGTGCGTGTTGTCGATTGCACCGCACGATGCCGCCGTCGTGGCGACGGTGAAGATGCCCGACTGCGCGATACCGAAGCGCGTTTCCTTGCCTTCCATATTGCCGCCCGACTGCAGCGCGTTGGCGGACTGGTCGACGTTCAGCGAGGTCAGGGTCGGGTTGCCGGCCTGCTCCGCGCTGATTTCACCCACCACGCAAGCAGCGAATGCGATCGTCATCACGGCAAGGACAGCAATACCCTGCTTGCGGTCCGAGATCATCCGGCCGAACACCAGGGCCAGCGCCGCCGGGATGATCAGCATCGAAAAGATCTGCAGGAAGTTGCTGAACGGCGTCGGGTTTTCGTACGGGTGTGCCGAGTTCGCGTTGAAGAAGCCACCACCGTTGGTGCCGAGCATCTTGATCGCTTCCTGCGACGCCACCGGGCCCATTGCGATGGTCTGGGTCGTCACCTTGGTGTCGACCGTCACTGCGTTACCCTTCGCATCCTTCACCGGGTTGCCTTGCGCATCGAGCTTCGGTGCGGCATAGGTGGTGGTCTGCAGGGTCGGCACGTCCTGATACGCCTTGAAGTTCTGGATCACGCCCTGGCTCATCAGCAAACCAGCGACGATCACCGACATCGGCAGCAGCACGTACAGCGTCACCCGCGTGATGTCGACCCAGAAGTTACCGATGGTCTTCGCCGTATGACGTGCGAAACCGCGGATCAGCGCGATCACCACGACGATGCCGGTGGCAGCGGACAGGAAGTTCTGCACCGTCAGGCCAAGCATCTGCGTCAGATAGCCGGCGGTCTGCTCAGGCGTGTAGTCCTGCCAGTTGGTGTTGGTGACGAAGCTGACAGCCGTATTGAAGGCACCGTCCACCGACATCGGACCGAAGGCTTGCGGGTTGCCCGGCAGCCAGCCTTGAACACGCAACAGGAGGTACAGGACCAGCACGCCGAGCACGTTGAACGCGATCGTGGCGATGGCGTAATGCTTCCAGCTCATTTCCGTCGACGAGTCGACTCCCGCGATACGGTACAGCACACGTTCGAGCGGACCGCCGAAGCGGACCACGCGAGAGGTGCCGTCCATCACGCGCGTCAGATAGCGGGCAACGGGCACTGCGGCCGCGAGCAGCACGACCAGAAAAATGACCGTTTGCAGGACATTGTTGGAGTTCATTCAATGTCCTCCGCGCGCAGCAGCGCATAGACGAGGTAAGCGAACAGCAGCGCAGTAGCAGCGCCTGATAGCCACAGAATCCAGGTCATGAGCGTGCTCCCTGGCCGCGCCGGAACTGCATCAACTTCTCGCAGCCGGCAATCAAAGCAAAGGTCAGCGCTGCAAACAGCACCATCCCCCCGACGTACAGCACATCCATTTGTGTTCTCCATTAGCGGACTTTGGATGGGTAGAACGTTATGCCGATCCGCGTAAAGGCTTGGTCAAAGATGGCAGGGGCGGTATAAAAAGCGCGTAAACGAAACAGGCCGCTCCACTGGGCATGGAACGGCCTGAGGCCCATGAGGCCTGCTTTGCAGGGAAAGGCAACGCTCGCGCGGGCTGCGGCGCGGCGCGGCGCGGAATTTTTATGGCGTCGCTATTGCGCCTTGATGGCAGCAGGCAGCGCGCCAGCGACTTGCCGGGTGCTGCCTGCCGGGTGCTGCCTGCTCCCGCGTGGCGATGTGGCCACGCGCCCAGGCATTGACGCGCTTACGGCAGCAGAATCGTCGAGCCCGTGGTGCGGCGTCCCTCGAGATCGGCGTGAGCCCTGCCCACATCCGCCAACGCGTAGCGCTGATTGATGCTCGTCTTCACCTTGCCCGACACCAGCACGTCGAACAACTCCGAGGACATCGCCTCGTAGTCGCTGCGTTTGGCGATATAGGTAAAGAGTGTGGGGCGCGTGAAGAACAGCGAACCGCGTCCGGCGAACTCCGACGAATCGATCGGCGGCAACGGTCCCGACGCATTGCCGAAGCTCACGAACATGCCGAGCGGAGCGAGGCAGTCGAGCGAGCCCGTAAACGTGTCTTTACCGATCGAGTCGTACACCACCGGCACACCCGCGCCATTGGTGATCTCGCGCACGCGCCTGGTGAAGTTTTCGCGCGTATAAACGATTGGATGGTCGCAGCCGTGGGCTTTGGCGATTTCGGCTTTCTCGTCGGAGCCAACCGTGCCGATCACCGTTGCGCCGAGCGCCTTCGCCCATTGGCAAGCCAGCAGACCGACGCCGCCGGCTGCGGCCTGAATCAGAATCGTCTCGCCGGCCTTCACGGGATAGGTACGGCGCAGCAGGTACTGCGCGGTCAGCCCTTGCAGCATGACGGAGGCCGCCTGCTCGTCGCTCAGCGCGTCCGGCACCTTGATCACCTGGGCCGCCGGCAACACACGCTCCTGGATGTATGCCCCAGGCGGACGCGCCACGTATGCCACGCGATCGCCCGCTTTGAAAGCGGTCACACCCGCGCCGACCGCGGTGACTTCACCCGCCGCCTCCATACCGATGCCACCCGGCAACGGCAGCGGGTACAAGCCCGTGCGGAAATACACGTCGATATAGTTCAGCCCAACCGCGTTCTGTTTGATGCGGATCTCGCCCGCACCCGGCTCGCCCACATCGACGTCGACCCATTTCATCACCTCCGGGCCGCCGGTTTTGTCGAATCGGATTGCTTTGACCATCATGTCTCCCTGGTGGGTGGTTTCGTTCGATCGTAAAGCACCACGGCGTTGCTCTAGATCTGCTGCGTGAGACGCAAGGTCAGCACGTCGAGAATCATTCGCGCAGTCGAAATGTTGGTGGCGCACGGGATGTTGTGAACGTCGCAGGCGCGCACCAGCGCGTTGATGTCCGGTTCGTGCGGCTGCGGCGTCATCGGGTCGCGCAGGAAAATCACCATGTCCACCCGCCCTTCCGCGAGTTGCGCGCCGATCTGCAGGTCGCCGCCATGCGGGCCTGACAACATGCGCTCGACCGTGAGGCCATGCGTGTCGCCGATGCGCGTGCCAGTCGTGCCGGTCGCGACAATCTCGCAGCGCCTGAGCGTATCGACGTATTCGCCGGCCAGTTTGACGATGTCGTCTTTCTTGTGATCGTGCGCGATCAGCGCAATGCGGGTGGTCATGACGTAAGACTCCTGAAACCGCTGTGATTGTCGTTGTTGTAGTGATGGTGATGCCGGTGCTTCGACACGTGCCCGCTCAGAACGTACCGGGGTAAGCGCCGCCGTCGACCAGCCAGTTCTGGCCGGTGATGTAGCCGGCATGCACGCTGCACAGGAACGCACAGGCGCGGCCGAATTCATCGCGATTGCCGAAACGGCCGGCGGGGATCGTCTTCATGCGCTGCGCGCGCGCATCGTCGACGGAAATGTTTTGCGCCTTGGCTTGCGCCGCGAAGGTGGTGGCGATGCGGTCGGTGTCGAACAGCCCCGGCAACAGGTTGTTGATCGTCACGCCCGTGGCGGCCACCTTGCTGCGTGCAAGTCCCGCGACGAAGCCGGTCAGCCCCGAGCGCGCACCGTTGGACAGGCCAAGCACGTCGATCGGCGCCTTGACCGCCGAGCTCGTGATGTTGACGATGCGCCCATAGCCGCGCTCGCTCATCCCGTCGATGGTCGCGCGGATTAGCTCGATCGGCGTCAGCATGTTGCTCTCCAGCGCGCGAATCCAGTCTTCGTGCGTGAAATTGCGAAAATCGCCCGGCGGCGGCCCGCCGGCGTTGTTGACCAGAATGTCCGGCTGCGGACAGGCGGCGAGCGCCGCGGCGCGCCCTTCGGGCGTAGTGATGTCGCATGCCACTGTTTTCACTTCGACGCCGCTCTGCTTGCGAATCTCGGCGGCGGTCGCCTCCAGCGTTTCCGCCGTACGGGCGACGATCGTCAGGTTGACGCCTTCGGCTGCCAGCGCTTCCGCGCAGCCGCGCCCCAGTCCCTTGCTAGCCGCGCAAACCAGCGCGGTGCGTCCTGCGATTCCCATGTCCATGTGTGTGTCCTCGTGACGTAGTCGTGGCGCGGGGGTGGCCCCGCGGTTGTCCAATCGTTGCAAAGTCTCCCCCGATTCTAGAAGAATCGGTGCCCGACTGCGCCGGGCCACTGCAATCTCCGGTATCTTCCGGCGCCACTCTTTCGGTAAACTTGCGCCGTGGCGCGTCCGCCAGCCCGTTTCAGGCCTTGCGGACCGCCGAACCGATCCCTTTAGCCGCCGCTTGCGCCCCCGCCATGACTCAGGACAGCCGTTTTCCCAATCTTTTCATCCTCGATCACCCGTTGATCCAGCACAAGCTGTCGCATATGCGCGACCGGGACACCTCGACCCGCACGTTCCGCGAACTGCTGCGCGAGATCACCCTGCTGATGGGCTACGAAATCACCCGCAACCTGCCGATGACCACGCGCCGCCTCACCACGCCGCTGGTGGAAATCGACGCGCCGGTGATCGCCGGCAAGAAACTGGCGATCGTGCCGGTGCTGCGGGCCGGCATCGGCATGTCGGACGGCCTGCTGGAGCTGGTGCCGTCGGCGCGTGTGGGCCACATCGGCGTGTATCGTGCCGAGGACCATCGCCCGGTCGAGTATCTGGTGCGCCTGCCGGATCTGGAAGACCGTGTGTTCATTCTGTGCGATCCGATGGTCGCGACCGGTTATTCGGCCGTGCACGCGGTGGACGTGCTCAAGCGCCGCAACGTGGCCGCCGAGAACATCATGTTCCTCGCGCTGGTGGCGGCCCCGGAAGGCGTGCAGGTGTTCCAGGACGCGCATCCGGACGTCAAGCTGTATGTGGCGTCGCTCGATTCGCACCTGAACGAGCACGCGTACATCGTGCCGGGTCTCGGCGACGCCGGCGACCGCCTGTTCGGCACGAAAAACTGACAGCCGGCTGAGGAAACCGGCGGCGGCGCGCGCAACACGCCACCAGCCGGTTTCGCACTACGCCGGTACAATCGATGTCCGCCTTAGAGACTGGGCATGCCATGCGTGGCCGGACACGGCACACTGCGCCCACTTTCGCTTCAATCCCCGGCTGCCGCGCCTGCGCGCCGTGATAAAATTCGAATCCGCTCAAAGAGCGGCTCGACTTGCACTGCCACGCGGTGCATCACGCCTTCACGCCGGGTCTGCCGGGACCGGCGCACTTGAACGCCGCTGAGCCGCCCGCTGACCGTCCTGCCCCGCCCCAACCGCGCTGCCGACCTTTGGTCCCGCTAGTCGGGTCTGGCCGGGCGCGATCAAGCTGAGGAAAGCCTGACACCGGGCGGTCCGGCGCCGAGCGGTTAGACATCGAGGCGCAAGGTCGCAATCAGCAGCGCCGCGCGCCCGACATCGCAACGACAATTGCACTATGCGTGCGCCCCATAGGCGCGCGCGATGGAGAAAAGTATGGCGGGTCATTCGAAATGGGCCAACATCAAGCATAAAAAAGCAGCGGCAGACGCCAAGCGCGGCAAGGTCTGGACGCGGCTCATCAAGGAAATTCAGGTGGCAGCCCGCATGGGCGGCGGTGACATCGACTCGAACCCCCGTCTGCGGCTCGCCGTCGAAAAGGCGTACGACGCAAACATGCCGAAAGATAACGTCAACCGTGCGATCCAGCGCGGTGTGGGCGGTGTCGATGGCGCAAACTACGAAGAAATCCGCTACGAAGGCTACGGCATCGGCGGCGCGGCGGTGATCGTCGACACGATGACCGACAACCGCACCCGTACGGTGGCGGACGTGCGTCACGCGTTCTCGAAGAACGGCGGCAACATGGGCACGGACGGCTCGGTGTCGTTCATGTTCGATCACGTCGGCCAGTTCCTGTTCGCGCCCGGCACGCCTGAAGACAAGCTGATGGAAGCCGCGCTCGAAGCCGGCGCTGACGACGTCGTCACGAACGAAGACGGAAGTATCGAAGTGCTGTGCCCGCCGAACGATTTCCCGAAGGTGAAGGCCGCGCTTGAAGCTGCGGGCTTCAAGGCCGAAGTGGCCGAGGTGACGATGAAACCTCAGACGGAAGTCGAATTCACGGGCGACGACGCCGTGAAAATGCAGAAGCTGCTCGACGCGCTGGAAAATCTGGACGACGTGCAGGAAGTCTATACAAACGCCGCGATCGCCGACGAATGAGCGTGCCCCGGCGGCGCCTCGCGCGTGGATCGGCATCGAACCACGCGCCCGCGCCGCCGGCTGGCCCTTTGGGTTGGCCCTCGCGTTGCTGCTGAACGGGCGTTGGTCGGATATTGGTTTGGACCCTTGCGCACCGTCTCCACCCGGGTTCGCTATGTGCCCTGCGCCGCTGTCTGGCTGCGGGCCCATTGCAAACCTCGCTGTTATTCCACGGCTGAGCGTGCCGCTTCAGCCGTTTATGGTTTTTAAGTCTCGGGGATTCACATGAAGTTACTCGTCGTCGGTTCCGGCGGTCGCGAACATGCGCTCGCATGGAAGCTCGCGCAATCGCCGCGGGTCCAACTCGTCTACGTTGCTCCCGGCAACGGCGGCACCGCCCAGGACGAGCGTCTGCGCAACATCGACATCACCGATGCGGCCGAACTTGCCGATTTCGTCGAAAAAGAGCAGATCGCCTTCACGCTGGTCGGACCGGAAGGGCCGCTCGCCGCCGGTATCGTCAACCTGTTCCGCTCGCGCGGCCTGAAGATTTTCGGACCGAGCAAGGAAGCCGCGCAGCTCGAAAGCTCGAAAGATTTTGCCAAGGCGTTCATGAAGCGCCACGCGATCCCGACCGCCGAATACGAAACCTTCGCCGACGTCGCCGCCGCGCATGCGTATCTGGACGCGAAGGGCGCGCCGATCGTGATCAAGGCCGACGGCCTCGCCGCCGGCAAGGGCGTGGTCGTTGCGCAAACGCTGGAAGAAGCGCACGCCGCGGTCGACATGATGCTGTCGGACAACAAGCTGGGCGATGCCGGCGCGCGTGTCGTGATCGAGGAATTCCTCGCCGGCGAAGAAGCCAGCTTCATCGTAATGGTGGACGGCAAGCATGTATTGGCGCTCGCCTCGAGCCAGGACCACAAGCGTCTGCTCGACGGCGATCAGGGTCCGAACACCGGTGGCATGGGCGCCTACTCGCCCGCGCCGATCGTCACGCCGCAACTGCATGCACGCGTGATGCGCGAAATCATCCAGCCGACCGTGCGTGGCATGGAGAAAGAAGGCATCCGCTTCACCGGTTTTCTGTACGCCGGCCTGATGATCGACGCGCAAGGCAACCCGAAGACGCTCGAATTCAACTGCCGCATGGGCGACCCGGAGACGCAGCCGATCATGGCGCGTCTGAAAGGCGACTTTTCGAAGGTAGTCGAGCAGGCAATCGCCGGTACGCTCGATACAGTCGAACTCGAATGGGACCGCCGTACCGCACTTGGTGTCGTGCTCGCCGCGTACAACTATCCGGACACGCCTCGTAAGGGTGACCGGATCGGCGATATCCCGGCCGAAGCCGCGGACTCGGTCACCTTCCACGCCGGCACCACGTTGACTGACGGCAAGCTGACCACCTCGGGCGGCCGCGTGTTGTGTGTGGTTGGTCTGGCGGATTCGGTGCGCAGCGCGCAATCGGTCGCGTACGAGACGATCAACCAGATCTCGTTCGACGGCATGCAATATCGCCGCGACATCGGCTACCGTGCATTGAACCGCAAGCACGACGTCAAGACCGAAGGCAAGCACTAAGCCCGCCCCACTCGCCCGCGTGCAGCGCCAACGGCGCTACACTGCGGGTTTTCGCGGCCGTTGCAGCGCCCACCGTCTCAGGTGGGCTCATCCGGGTTTCATTAACATTTCACCCGGCGCGAGCGACCGTACTGCCGCGCCTTCGCAGGAGTAGAACCACCCTGACGAAGGCCCGGCCGTCGCCCTTCACGAAGAACCCGCGGCACGGTGAGCGTGCCGCCCTCAGCATCTGCATTCATGACCGATTCGAGCTATGACGCACAGGCCGTGCGCAGCTGGCTGCAAGGCCTGCAAACGCAAATCGCGGACACGCTCGGCGCGTTCGACGGTAAGCCGTTCGCGACCGACGCATGGCAGCGCGCTCCCGGCGAAAAGCTGCGCGGCGGCGGTTGCACGCGGATTCTGGAAGGCGGCAACTTCTTCGAACGGGCCGGCATCGGCTTTTCGGACGTAGCAGGCGACGCGTTGCCGGGTTCGGCGAGCGCCGCGCGCCCGCAACTGGCCGGACGTGGTTTCGAGGCAATGGGCGTCTCGCTCGTGCTGCACCCGCACAATCCGCACTGCCCGACCGTGCATATGAACGTGCGTCTGCTGATCGCGACCAAGGCCGGCGAAGAGCCGGTGTTCTGGTTCGGCGGCGGCATGGATCTGACGCCGTATTACGGTTACGAGGAAGACGCGCAGCATTTCCATCGTGTGTGCCGCGACGCACTGCAGCCTTACGGCGCGGACCTCTACCCGAGTTTCAAGCGCTGGTGCGACGAGTATTTCTTCCTCAAGCACCGCAACGAACCGCGCGGCATTGGCGGGATTTTCTTCGACGATTTCTCGGCGCCCGGCTTCGATCAATCGTTCGCGATGCTGAAAAGCGTCGGCGAAGGATTCCTCAAAGCGTATATGCCGATCATCGAAAAGCGCCGCAACATTCCGTACGGCGAAGCCGAGCGGGACTTTCAGGCATACCGGCGCGGCCGCTACGTCGAGTTCAATCTGGTCTTCGACCGTGGCACACTGTTTGGGCTGCAGAGCGGCGGACGTACCGAATCGATTCTGATGTCGATGCCGCCTGTGGTGAACTGGCGCTACAACTGGCAGCCCGAACCGGGCACGCCGGAAGCGCGTCTTTATAGCGATTTTCTCGTGCCGCGCGAATGGGTGTGAGGCGTTAAGCCCGCACCACACTGCACGTGACCACGACAAAGGATCTTCACCTGAAGCCGAACGCTCATCCTGTCGCCCTGCCTCGCCGAATCGGACTGCTCGGCGGCACTTTCGATCCGATCCACAACGGCCACCTCGCGCTCGCGCGGCGTTTCGCCGAGGTGCTGAACCTGACCGAACTGGTGCTGCTGCCAGCCGGCCAGCCATGGCAGAAAACGGACGTGTCAGCCGCTGAACACCGGTTGGCCATGACCCGCGCCGCCGCCGGCGCGTTGGTGCTGCCGGGCGTAACCGTGCGGGTGGCGACCGACGAAATCGAGCACGAGGGTCCGACCTACACCGTCAACACGCTGCAGGTGTGGCGAGAACGCGAAGGTCAGGATGCGTCGATTGCGCTTCTGATCGGCGCGGATCAACTGGTGCATCTCGACACATGGCGCGACTGGCGGCGCCTGTTCGACTTCGCTCACATCTGCGCGGCCACGCGCCCCGGTTTCGACCTTGCGTCGATTCCGCCCGTGGTCGCGAAAGAAATCGACGCGCGCCGTGCCCGCGCCGACGTTCTGCAAGCTACGCCCTGCGGCCACTTGCTGATCGACACGACGCTTGCGTTCAACGTCGCGGCCACCGACATTCGCGCGCATCTGCGCGAACAGGTGACCCAACGGCTTGCCCTCGCGGGCGGCGAACAGCAAGACAAGACCCAGGCCCGGGCCGCAAGCCATGTCCCCACTGCGGTGTGGGACTATATTCTTCAACATCATCTGTACCACCGGTAACCCCATGGATATTCGCAAACTGCAACGCGTGATCGTCGACGCCCTCGAAGACGTCAAAGCGCAAGACATCAAGGTGTTCAACACCAGCCACCTGACCGCGCTGTTCGATCGCGTGATCGTCGCCTCCGGCACCTCGAACCGCCAGACCAAGGCGCTCGCTTCGAGCGTGCGCGAGAGCGTCAAGGAAAACGGCGGCGACATCATCAGCACCGAAGGCGAGGACATCGGCGAATGGGTGCTGGTCGATTGCGGCGACGCGATCGTGCACATCCTGCAACCGGCGCTGCGCCAGTACTACAACCTCGAAGAAATCTGGGGCGACAAGCCGGTGCGCATCAAGCTCTCGACGCCGGATCCGTTCGGCGGCGCGCGCTCGAGCGAACCCGACGACGAGGACGAAGAAGACGAAGCGCCGGCTGCCAAAAAGCCGGCACGCAAGACGCCGGCACGCCGCAAGTAAACACCTGGCCGGCAAACCGCTTACGTCTGCAACGCATCGCCCGCGCTTAGATCCGCGATACCACTCTTGATGAAACTGCACATCCTCGCCGTCGGCCACAAGATGCCTGACTGGATCGCCACCGGCTTCGACGAGTACGCGAAACGCATGCCGCCCGAGCTGCGCATCGAGTTGCGCGAAATCAAGCCCGAGCAGCGTTCGTCGGGGCGGCCGGCCGAAAGCGTGATGGCGGCCGAGCGGCAGAAAATCGAAGCCGCGTTGCCGAAGAACGCGCGCATTGTCGCGCTCGATGAACGCGGCAAGGATTGGACCACGATGCAGCTCGCCGGCGCCCTGCCCGGCTGGCAGCAGGACGGCCGCGACGTGGCGTTTCTGATTGGCGGCGCCGACGGGCTCGATCCCGATCTGAAAGCGCGCGCCGATATGTTGTTGCGTGTTTCCAGCCTGACGCTGCCGCATGCCATGGTCCGCGTGCTGCTCGCCGAACAGCTTTACCGCGCGTGGACCATCACGCAAAATCACCCCTATCACCGCGCGTGAGCGGACGAGGCTGCGAACAGATCGCGTGTTTTGGGTCTCGTTGCGCATTGCCGCCACCTGCCTCATCGAGACCTGTTCATGCCAACGCCCGCCGCTTCGCTGCATCCGTTCGTCTACCTCGCTTCCCAGAGTCCACGCCGTCAAGAACTGTTGCAACAACTCGGCGTGCGTTTCGAATTGCTCCTGCCGCGTCCCGATGAAGATGCCGAAGCGCTCGAAGCCGAGTTGCCCGGCGAGCGCGCGCGCGACTACGTGCAGCGCGTGTGCATCGCCAAGGCGCACGCTGCGCGCGCGCGTCTCGTGGCAGGTGGGCATGCCGCACGGCCGATCCTGGTTGCCGACACAACCGTCACGATCGACGATGCGATCCTCGGCAAGCCCGTCGACGCCGACGATGCCGTCGCGATGCTCACGCGCCTCGCGGGCCGCGATCACGAAGTGCTGACGGCCGTCGTGGTGGTCGACCCGGAAGGCACGCTGCTGCCCGCTGCGCTATCGGTATCGAAGGTGCGTTTTGCTGCACTGCAAGCGGACGCCGTGCGCCGCTACGCTGCAAGCGGCGAACCGCTCGGCAAGGCGGGTGCATATGGTGTGCAGGGACGCGCCGCGGAGTTTATCGAGCATATCGACGGGTCCTATTCAGGTATCATGGGTTTGCCGCTTTTTGAAACCGCTGCCCTTCTGCGCGCAGCGCGCATCGACTTCTAAAATAACATCATGAATGAAGAAATCCTGATCAATGTCACGCCGCAGGAAACGCGCGTCGCGCTCGTCCAGCAAGGCGCCGTCCAGGAACTTCACGTCGAACGAACGCTGTCGCGGGGACGCGTCGGCAATGTCTATCTCGGCAAAGTCGTCCGCGTGTTGCCGGGCATGCAATCCGCCTTCATCGACATCGGCCTGGAACGCGCCGCATTCCTGCACGTAGCGGATATCTGGCATCCGCGCATTGCGGGCGAACCGCAGCATCAGACGCCGCATCAGCCGATCGAGAAGATCGTCTTCGAAGGTCAGACGCTGATGGTGCAGGTCGTGAAGGATCCGATCGGCACCAAGGGCGCAAGGCTGTCCACGCAAGTGAGTATCGCCGGGCGCACGCTCGTGTATCTGCCACAGGAGCCGCACATCGGCATCTCGCAGAAGATCGAAAGCGAAGCCGAACGCGAAGCCGTGCGTGCGCGTTTGACCGCCGTGCTGCCCGCCGATGAAAAAGGCGGCTACATCGTACGCACCATCGCTGAAGATGCGACCAGCGAAGAGTTGGCCGGCGACGTCGCGTATCTGCGCAAGACATGGGCGACGATCATCTCGCAAGGTCAGCGCATGCCGCCTACCAGCCTGCTGTATCAGGACCTGAATCTCTCGCAACGTGTGCTGCGCGATTTCGTGAATGACGAAACCTCGCGCATCCAGGTCGACTCGCGCGAGACCTATCAGATGCTCGCCGACTTCGCGGCCGAGTTCACGCCGGCGGTGTCGTCGAAGCTGCATCACTACACCGGCGAGCGGCCGCTCTTCGATCTGTACAACATCGAGGCGGAGATTCAGCGCGCATTGTCGCGTCGCGTGGATCTGAAGTCGGGCGGGTATCTGGTGATCGACCAGACCGAGGCGATGACGACGATCGACGTGAACACCGGCGGCTACGTTGGCGCGCGCAACTTCGACGATACGATCTTCAAGACCAACCTCGAAGCCGCGCACACGATCGCGCGGCAATTGCGGCTGCGCAATCTGGGCGGCGTGATCATCATCGACTTCATCGATATGGAGAATGTCGAGCATCGCGATCAGGTGCTCGGCGAGTTGAAGAAAGCGCTGTCGCGCGATCGCACGCGCGTGACCGTCAATGGTTTCTCGCAGCTTGGACTCGTGGAGATGACGCGCAAGCGCACGCGCGAGTCGTTGGCGCATGTGTTGTGCGAGCCTTGCCCGGTGTGCCTGGGCAAGGGGCAGGTCAAGACGCCGCGTACGGTATGTTATGACGTGCTGCGCGAGATTCTGCGCGAGTCGCGGCAGTTCAATCCGCGCGAGTTCCGCGTGGTGGCGTCGCAGCAGGTGATCGATCTGTTTCTTGAGGAAGAGTCGCAGCATCTGGCGATGCTGATGGATTTCATCGGCAAGCCGGTGTCGTTGCAGGTGGAGTCGAATTTGAGCCAGGAGCAGTACGATATTGTGCTGATGTAGGTCCGCCGAGGGCCGACGAGTTCCAGAGAATTCATATAAACACCTTAAAATTCAAATACATATAAATAGCCATCCGCGTCAATCCGTTGTCATCCGTGCAGAGCGCGCCTAAAATGTGTAGCTAGACAGAGGCGTGCAATGGCAACTCGCGGACCGAATGTCCTATCCGATCTCGAACTAAGGCGATGGATTCGGGAAAGGCGACCCCTCGAAAAAAACTGACGGCGGCGGCTTGACCTTCACTCTTTCAGCCACAGGGACTGCGTCTTGGATACTCCGTTTCCGGATAGGCGGAAAACCGGAAGAATTGACACTCGGACGCTACCCCGATCTGACGCTGTCGGCGGCACGCAAGCTCGCGGCCGAAAAACGCGTCGAAGTTCAGAAAGGCAACAACCCGGCGACCGAGAAACGCAAGGACAAATCCCGGACGAACTGGACGGTACGTCAGCTTGTTGCCGACTACCGCGAGAAGGTGCTGGCCAATTTGGCCACGAGTACGCAGCGTAGCGATGGTCGAAACCTGAAGCGGGTCGAGAATGTGCTCGGTGCAATGCACTTGTCCAATTTGCGAAAGCTAAACCTGCCTGAGATGTTCGTGTCGCCGGTATCAATTGGCACACGTCTCGTGGCTCTCAGGATGATATGGAACGCCCCATCTTTACGTTGCGAAGTGTGCAAGTTTCGCTTGGCAGTTCCCGACCCGGCGCGATACAGGGGGATGACCGTTATTGAGAGTCCGGTCTTGCTCCATGAAACGCATTGGCTAACAGTGTTTCCAATGCATCCGGTTCCAGCGGGCGCGGATTCGGATACTGGTCCTTTAGAGCCAGATCGCGGACTTTCGGAATATCTTCGGGTCGCATACCGAGTTCCGCGAGACTGAGAGGCGTTCCGGCATCTCTGGCGAGGTCATATAGTGCGCCCGGGACGTCACTGCTGCCGACGATTTCCTGAAGCAGTCGCGTGGCCACCCCGGAGTACGGCAGATTGTATGCGAGAGCATGTGGTAGCACGACCGAATGCGTCTCAGCGTGAGGAAGATTAAGCGTCCCACCGAGCGTGTGGCAGAGCTTGTGATGTAGCCCCATGCCTAGATGGCATAGCACAGTGCCACACATCCATGCCCCAAAAAGGGCATCCGTGCGCGCTTCCACGTCATTCGGTGCTGCTACCAGCCGCGGGACTGCATCGAACAAGGCGCTTATGCCTTGCTTGCACATGGCTTCGAGTACGGGGTTGAGCTCCGACGCATACAGACCTTCTGCTGCGTGAGCGATTGCATTCAACGCGCTGGTCACCGAAATTGCAAGCGGCAATTCGACCGTGAGCAACGGATCGTAAATCACTGTCTTCGGGAGGACCTTCGGGTCTCTGCCGGTCCTCTTCACACCGTCTTCCGTGACACCCCAAATGGTGGTCATTTCACTACCGGCGTAGGTCGTCGGTATAACCAGACTCGATACATCAAGTTTCATCGAAAGGATTTTCGCGAGTCCGGTAGTCGATCCCCCGCCGATCGCGATGACTGAGTCTGCTTCGGTATTCTTGAAAGCCCGCTCGGCTTGCTGAATGACTTCGACGGGAACATGCATCGTTGCACCATCGAAATAACCCGCTACCCTGTCACCTATCGGACGGACGATATCTTTTGCTAACTCGCGTTGGTCCCGGCTGCTTAATACCAGGGGGCGACGTGAGCCAAGGCGTTCAACTTCGTCTGGCAACGCAGACACAGTACCCGCCCCGAAGACGACCCTCGGGCTCATATAGTCAAACGTGAATTTCTTCATGAAAGAGCCTTCAAGGTCGCAAGCAATTCGAGCGTCCGCGCATTGGCCACAGTCGTCGCTGCCTGATCGAAACCTGGGCTCGATGCCCGCGCAAATGAATGTCCCACTGGATACCAGTGGAGACTGATGTTTCTGTTTTGACCAAAATGTTCATCGAGAATGCTACGTGCCTCTGCCGTGACATAGTGATCTTCGGTACCCATATGAAACATGGCCGGGCGGCCAATAGCTGGCACCAGTGAAACCTTTTTCTCAAGTCCCACACCGTAATAGCCGATTGAGCAATCGGCCAACGATCGCGCAGCGACGTTGAACGCCAGAGCACCTCCCAGGCAGTACCCAACTACAGCGACGCGGCCGTTCGAGAAAGGAAGTGCACGAGCGTATTCAATGGTGCACGCAAGATCATCGGTTCCTGCTTCCAGGTCAAAGTCACGAAACAACGCAAGCGCCTGTTCCCGCTCCGACGGTACGTTTGCATCAAGCTCGATATTCGGCGCCTGTCTCCAGTACAGATCCGGGCACACGCAGCCAAAGCCCGCGCCAACGAGCCAATCTACGGTTTCTCTTATGAAAGGTGTGATCCCGAAAATCTCCTGCGCGATCACGACAATGGGTGCGGAGACGGCATTCGGCTTACCAAGGTAAGCACCAAACCGCCCCCCCGAGCGCGACGTGATTTCAACGCCCTTTGATAACATATTAGTCTCCAGTTACAGGTGCGCAGCGGCATTTAAGGTGACGCATACCCGCGGCCTGCGCTGCGCGTCCTGGCTAGCTGACACGTGCGTATTGGCGCACCTTGTCCTCGTCAAGCGTCATGCCGTGACCGACGCCAGTAGGGATCTGCAATTCATAATCCCGGATCTCGAGCGGCTCCTCGCTCAGCGTGTCTGCCAGCACAAAGGGGCCTAGCAGTTCGCAACCGAACGGAAGCGACGGAACCGTCGAATAGAGCTGAAGTGCGACCGAAGTGCCGATCGTCGAATCAAGCATTGTGCCGCCATACGATGCAATCCCGCTTGCCTCGGCGACCGCTGCTATCTTTTGCGTCGCTGAGACTCCCCCCATGTTGCAAAGCTTCAGTGAAAAGACATCCACACTTCGATCGCGCGCGAGATCGAACGCCGAGGCCAGGGTACTCAGGCTTTCATCCGCCATGATAGCCACCCGGTTGTTGCCGGAGAGCCGCTTTAAAGCATGTATATTTTCGCGGGCGACCGGCTGTTCGATGAGTTCCACACCAAGCGCTTCCAGCTCGGGGATGTATACGGACGCCACCTGCTCGTCCCAAGCCTGATTCACGTCAACGCGAAGCGATGCCTTCGATCCCAGACTATTTGACAAAGCCTCCATATGGATAAGATCGTCTTGCGGGGACCGAAAACCTAGCTTAACCTTGAAGCGATTGTGCCGTCGCCTTTCAATCATCTCGACGGCAGAATCGATATCGCGCTTCGTATCGCCGCTCGCCAACGTCCAGGCAATCGGAATCGCAGTGCGCAATTTTCCGCCAAGTAACTCGGCGATCGATACGCCCAATGCACGGGCTTTGAGGTCCAGCAACGCCATCTCGACTGCAGCTTTTGCGGACGCGTTTCCAGTGACGGCACGCGCCATGGTTTGCAGTGCAACCGAAACGTTGAACGCATCAGTTCCGACGAGGTGGGGAGCGAGATACCGCTCCACGATGATCTTGATTGTCTCCGCACATTCCGCGCTCCAGACTGGACCACCAACACTTCCGCCCTCGCCAACGCCAACCAGTCCCTCGGAAAAAACCCGGACGATGACGTAGCTCTGCTGCTGCACGGTAGTGATCGACATCTGGATCGGCCGCCTGGTCGGCACATCCACGATTACTGCCTCGATCGCATCGATCTTCATGCGTTTGCTCCCGCCTGCGAACGCGCGGGCTCAATTACGAAATTGATGTTCATCACGCGAGCGCCATCTTGCACAATGTCGGGTGTGATCAGACTGGACTCGACGCCATTGCAACAGTCGTCCGTGACCCAGTCCCCTCCTTCAAAGTAGTACTGGGTCGTCAGCGTTTCGTACCCCGGCGCGTTCACCTTGAAATGCACGTGGGCCGGACGCCACGAGTGACCACCCATGGTTTCAAGCAATGCGCCGGTAGGACCCTGATTTGGAATCTGGTAGGCGACCGGCATCGTCGTTCGCACACGGAACCCGCCATCGGTGCCAACCCGGAGTTTGCCTCGATAGAAATCGGTCGGAATGTCGTCATGAAAACCACTGTACTTGCCGTCGGGAGTCGAATGCCAGACATCAATCGTTACGTTCTCAATCACGCTTCCGTCGACCCCTTTGACCGTTCCCTGGATTAGCAACGGCTTGTGGTCGTCCGTGTCGTAACTCTTGAGCCGGTCTTCGACCAGCGGAGCGTCGTCACGATAGTAGGGCCCTTCGATTGCAGGCGTTGAGCCGTCGCTAAGACGGGCCTTCGTCGCCACGACGGTGCTGTTGAAGAATACGTCGCAAAGCAGCGCAATTTCACGCTGTTGCGCGACCTCCATGAGGTAATGGACCGCGGTTCTGTATTCCGACTCCGTGACCTCTTTCTCGTCGAGCGCCCGCTGTACCGCCGACACGATGGTATCGACAACATCCTTGATTCTGTTGTTCACTTCTCCTCCGTCTAAAACATGAACGCGTGGGCGACAACCACCCCGCGAAGTCATGATAGGGATTGGGAACCTGTGCGGTCCAATACCTTTACTCCGTGTGCCTCATACGGTTTCCGTATGGCCGATGCTGGTTGCGGAGCGAGAGGTACTTGCTCACAATCGCCGAAGAGCCAAAAAATAAATGGGGCACACCATGGAAATCAGACAGTTGAAATACTTCGTCGCCGTCGCGGAAGCGGGAGGTTTTGGAACCGCGGCGCAGAGGTTGCACGTATCACAGCCACCGCTCACACGTCAGATCCAGGCTCTTGAGCGCGACATTGGGGCAAAGCTCTTCGAGCGGTCGGCGCGAGGTGTTGAACTTACCGCTGCGGGAAAGGTGTTTCTTGACGACGCACGTCAGTTGCTCGCGCTTGTGCAGCGGTCTTCTCGCCGATCGCAAGCTGCGGCCAGAGGCGAATCGGGTGAACTGAATCTCGTCTACTTTGGGACTGCTGTCTTTGAGACAGTTCCGGCGTTCGTCAGGACTTTCCTTGCGACGTATTCCGACGCCACCATCTCCGTGGCTCACATGACCAAGGAGGCTCAGCTGGAATCTCTCCTCTCAGGAGTGGTGGATATTGGATTCGGGCGTTTCTATCCGGTGACAGAAGGCGTGACGAGCTGGAACATTGGGTCGGAGACGCTTCACGTCGCCGTTGCGGACCCTTGGGACACACGCGTTGCCGGTGCCCGTGTAGTGGCAGACCTGGTCGATGTGCCCATCATCCTGTATCCACGCGGCGATCGACCAAGTTTCGCCGACAAGGTAGTTTCCATGTTTAGAACGGAAGGGGTGGAGCCAAAAATAGCAGCCGAGGTCGAAGACGTCACTGCGGCCCTTGCACTGACTGCCGCCGGGACAGGCGCTGCATTGGTGCCAGCGTCAGTCGCACATGTTCGATGGCCGGGCGTGACATTCATTGAGCTTGAACCAAAGAAGCTGTCAGTCCCGATCAACTGCGTGTTTCGCACACATCGCAGAGCTCCGATTGTTGACTCGGCGTTACAGGTCGTTGCCCTCCTTGCTAAAGGAATGAGCAAGCGCTAAAGTCACCCGGCTAGTTGCCGGAGTATGCGCTCATCGGATTTCAACATTGGCGGCAGCGTGGCCTGAAGGAAATCGATCCAGCTACGCACGTTGGCGCTTAGATATCTTCGAGAAGGGAATTGCGCGTACACGGTCATTTTCTCCAGCGTGTACGGCGCGAGCACACGAACCATGGAACCCCGGCGCAAGTCGTCGAGTGCGGCGGCAGGAGACGCTCCGGGACCGCCCGCGCTAACCGCGTACGCGGCCTTGGCACTATTGAAGATATATGCCCCTGCACATATACAGCGGATCATTTGGACAGCAGGTAGACCCCGCGGATTGTTGCGAGAGTTGCCCTGGTGTCGTGCTGGGCAGCCGATGTGCCAATCTACTGGCTCGGGGACGCATGGGCACTCCCCACCGTCTCTTGCGCCACGTTGGGGGCAGTTAGATACCCACAATCGAATGCACCATGACAGGTCCCATTCGGTTAGCAGAGCGACCAGTATGACCGGTTGGAATCCCCGTGTTTCAGCTCTAAATGCGAGATTGAATACCAGGCACCTTTGCCTCACTTATTTATCCAGAATGTCAGCTGAAGAGTGTGCGCCCGAAGCTTTACGGTAAGCGGCCGGTCATCCCATCTTGACGGCAGCGTTCGGTTCAGGCCTGCAGAGACGGCTGCCAGCGATGTGGCAGGAGTTCTTCGAGGCGGCTTGCGGGCTGCGTCGGCAGTCGCGTAAGCACGTCCTTGAGATACGCGTACGGATCATGGCCGTTGAGTTTCGCCGACTGGATCAAACTCATGGCCGCAGCTGCGCGTCGGCCAGCACGCAGAGAACCCGCGAACAACCAGTTGTTGCGACCGATGGCGATTGGACGTATCTGATTCTCACACCAGTTATGCCGATTCCCGGATTATGCCGCGTCAAGGTCCCAAAGAGCATCGAACACGCCCCTGTGTGATTGTCGAGCCGGCATAATCCGTATGATTTCTCAGGCTGGCTGTTACGCTGGCCAGGAGAAATCAAATGAAGGCGATACACACAGTCAGCGCATCGGGCGGGCTGCCCGCCCGTCACATTGATACATTCCTTGATCGTCTACGGACGGCACGTTATTCCGAAGTAACGCTTCTCAAGAAACGAAGGGTTTTGTCTGCCTTCTCTCGGTGGATGAAGAGCACGAACGTCGGACTGGTTGACCTTGATGAGTCCGCTACGGCTTGTTTCACGGAGCGCCTGACCGACGCTCCTGAAGCGCGTGTTCAGTTCGAGCTTGCCGTGTTACGGTCGTTTCTTGCCTATCTGCGTGACGAAGCCATCGTGCTCTCGTCGACATTGGGCGACCAATCTGCGATCACCCATATCTACGAGCGGTACCTGGACTACCTGCGGCAGGATCGTGGACTTGCGAAGAACTCGGTGCTCGTCTACGGGCCCTTCATTCGCGACTTCCTCAACAGCCAGGATGTCGGCGACGGCGACATATTGCCCGATGCATTCGACGCCATGACGATCCGGAATCACATCCTTACCCGCAGCAAAGGCCGGTCGGCGGAGTACACGCGGCTGATGACGGTGGCCCTTCGCTCGTTTTGCCATTTCCTCTTTCTGCATGGCGAGACGGCACGAGACCTGTATGAGTCGGTGCCTTCGGTTCGCAAGTGGCGGCAGTCAACTGTGCCAACGTTCCTCACGCCTGAGCAGGAAGAGGTCCTGATTGCAACTGCTGATCGGTCGACTCCACGCGGGAGCCGTGATTATGCCGTCCTGCTGTTGCTGGCGCGGCTCGGTTTGCGTGCCGGAGAGATCGTCGCGCTTGAACTAGGCGACATCCACTGGCGTTCCGGAGAACTCGTCGTTCATGGTAAGGGGCAAATGGTCGAGCATCTCCCGCTGCCATCCGAGGTTGGAGAGGCGATTGCCATGTACCTTCGCGACGATCGAGGTGCGAGCGCATCGCGACGGGTCTTCCTTCGCATGTGGGCACCGCGCGTCGGTCTGGCGGGACCGGCGGCGATTGGCCACATTGTTCGTCTGGCTTTCGCTCGTGCCGGATTCCGTCCCGCGTGCCGTGGCGCCGCGCATCTATTCCGCCACGGTCTGGCGACGACGATGATTCGCCATGGTGCGTCGATCGCGGAAATCGCTGAGGTCTTACGGCACCGCTCACAGGACAGTACCGCGATCTATGCAAAGGTTGCGTTTGAGGATCTGCGCAGGGTAGCACGCCCGTGGCCCACGACGGGAGGTGCAATATGACTGCGATCCGTGACTCCCTCGCTCGGTACGTCGCAGTGCGCCGGGCGCTCGGGGCGAAATTCTATGAACCTGCATTGGCACTCGGTCATTTCGTTGATCTTCTGGAACACGAAGGTGCCGAGTTCATCACCACCGATCTGGCTCTTCGCTGGGCAACGACGCCCGTACTCGTCGAACGCGCTACCTGGGGGCGGCGTCTCTCCCAGGTGAGAGGATTCGCCAAGTGGATGAACGCCATCGACAGTCGGAATGAGATTCCTCCAGCAGGACTCCTGAGTGCCCGCCGACGGCGCAATCCTCCGCATATTTACACGGAACAGGAAATTACCCTGCTCATGACTCATGCTGCGCGGCTACGCTCGCGCACAGGCTTGCGAGCACTGGCCTATACGACGCTCATCGGGCTTCTCGCAGCGACCGGCCTCAGACCAGGCGAAGCCCTTTCGCTCGACCGGTGCGACGTTGATCTCGTGAACGGAATACTCTCCGTTCGGGAATCGAAGTTCGGCAAATCGCGCTTTGTTCCTGTCGAAGAGTCGACCCGCGAGGCACTCGAACGCTACGCGCAGAGTCGCGACCAACTCTGCCCTCTACGGGTGAGTGAAGCGTTCCTGGTGGGTGAGCGTGGTATTAGACTGAACGCCAGCGCTGTGCGCAACATGTTCGTCAGAATGTCGCGTGCGGTCGGTCTACGGCCAGCGACAAAGGATGGCCGGGCAGGTTACGGCCCACGGCTCCAGGACTTTCGACACAGTTTCGCGACTGGAAGGCTGGTTGCATGGTATCGCGCCGGACTGGACGTGAGCCGGGAATTGCCGAAACTTGCCGCCTACCTTGGACATGTCAACGTTGGTCTTACGTACTGGTACATCGAAGCGGTTCCGGAGTTGCTTGAACTTGCGGCAGGCTATCTCAGCAGGAACTGTCCGGGAGAGTGGCCATGAACGCCGCCGGCCTTCCATCCCTCGTCCAGCGTTTCTTTACCCAGCGCTTGCTCGAGCAGCAAGGTCTGAGTTCGCACACGGTGGCGAGTTACCGCGACACGTTCCGGTTGCTGCTGGCGTTCGCCATGAAGCATATCGGGCGCGTGCCGTCAAAACTGCGGATCGAAGACTTCGACGCGTCGTTGATCGAGAAATTCCTTCAGCACCTTGAACAGGACAGGGGAAATTCAGTGCGGACACGTAATACGCGCCTCGCCGCTGTGCATGCCTTCTTCCGGTTCGTCGCGGTCAGCGAGCCCGCGCTGTTCCTGCAATGTCAGCGCATCCTTGCGATTCCATCCAAACGCTGTGAACACGGCCCCGTCGAGTTTCTCACCGAGAGCGAGGCCGCATCCCTGGTAGCTGCACCCGATGTACGAACATGGATCGGCAACCGCGACCGAACGCTGCTTCTTGTAGCGGTTCAAACGGGTCTGCGCAACAGCGAACTGACCTCTCTCAGGCGTCAGGATGTGGTGCTCGGCACAGGCGCCCACGTCCGTTGCCTCGGCAAAGGCAGAAAGATGCGATGCACTCCGCTGCGACCGGATGTCGTTGCCGTCCTGAAAGAATGGCTACGGTATCAACCAGGCGAACCAGATGATCCTGTCTTCCCCAGTTCGCGCGGCGGTCATCTCAGTGCCGATGCTCTTCAGCGACTCGTGTCACGCAACGTCGAAATCGCGCGTCTCTCGTGCCCCTCGCTGAAGAAAAAATCAGTAACGCCCCACACGCTTCGGCACGCGGCCGCGATGAGCCTGTTGCATCACGGCGTAGACCTGACCGTGATCGCGCTCTGGCTCGGACATGAATCATCTGAGACGACCCAGATCTACCTGCACGCCGACATGCGGCTCAAGGAACGCGCGCTTGCGCACGCCAATGCGAGCGGCATTGCGCCGACGCGTTACAAACCTCCCGACCCCTTGCTTGCCTTCCTGGAGGGCCTTTGATAATGCCGACAATCCGAGCGACCCGGAACAGGGATCCGCCCAACTGATGCGCCCGTGGCTTCGGGACGCGGCATAATCCGGGAATCGGCATAACTGGTGTCAATCGGCACCTGCGGATCGTCGAGGTAACGCGTCAACGCCACCCATCGGCGCAAACTGTAGTCCAGAGCTTTGGCGATGGCTGAGCCTTCACTCACCCGCACGCGTTGCTGTGTCATCCACGCATGGAGTGCCTCAGCAATGGGACGCGCTCGCTGTTGCCGGATATCCAGGCGTTCGTTCGGAGCGAGCTGCTGTACCTCCCGTTCGATCTCGTAGAGCTGACCGATGTACTGAAGCGCATCCCGTGCAATCTCGCTCTTGCTGGCCGTATGCAGATCGTAGAACTTGCGCCGCGCGTGCGCCATGCAACCGAGCTCGGTCACGCCCTGTGCAAACAGTGCTTTATAGCCGGTGAAGTCATCGCAGACGAGTTGCCCTCGCCAGTCTCCCAGGAAGTCCCTCGCGTGTTCACCCGCCCGACTGTCAGCGAAGTCGTAGACGACCGCCTTCAGATCCTCGAAGGCCCCGGGGCAATAGGTCCATAGATAAGCTCTTTGTGTCTTGCCCTTACCGGGACTGAGCATCGCGACAGGCGTCTCATCGGCGTGCATCACCCGATGCCGCAGCATCTGTTCCTTGAGTGCGTCGACCAGCGGCTGCAATTGCACTCCGCACATGCCGACCCACTGCGCCAGTGTCGAGCGCGGGATGGCGAGACCGGCGCGCCCGAAGATCCCTTCCTGCCGATACAACGGCAGATGGTCGCCGTATTTGGCGACCAGCACCTGTGCCAGCAACCCGGCAGTGGGGATGCCCTTGTCGATCACCTGAGCCGGAACCGGTGCCTGAATCAGGGTCTCGCACCTGGCGCACACCCACTTGCCGCGCACATGACGCTCGACGGTAAACACGCCCGGTGTGTAGTCCAGCTTCTCGCTGACGTCCTCGCCGATGCGCCTGAGCTGGCAGCCGCAACCGCAGGTTGTCGACTCCGGTTCGTGACGAACTTCGATACGCGGCAGGTTTGCCGGCAGCGGCATACGGCGGGGTTTGTTCGGGATCGCGTCGGCCTTCGACTGGGCGGCCAGTTGTTCGATCTCTTGCTCAATGGCGACCAGATCGGCATCGATGGCTTCGTCCAGCAGGCTCTGCTGCTCTGCGCCAAGCTTCTCGCTGCGTGCGGCGAATTTCCACCGCTTGAGCACCGCCATCTCATGGGTGAGTTGAGCGATGCGGGCATCCTTGAAGCGCAGTTCGCTGTCCCGGGCACGCACTTCCGACATCAACTCCATAGCCAGGGCCCGCAGTTGCGCGGCGTCCATGTCCTGGAGTTGGGTCGTATCGATCATGCCCGTTATTGTGCCAGCGGGCCGCCAGCGCCTGAATTGGCACGAGCACCGATTGTCCGTCGCTAGATCACACGGATCACGCCGTCCTCGCCGATACGTTGCCAGGGCAACCCCAGCACGAGGGCGGCGAGTTGTTCCTGCGTCATTGACTGTTGGGTGCCCAGTCCGGGCTGCGGCCACACGAAGCGGCCCCTGTTCAGGCGCCTCGCCGCGAGCCAGATACCGACGCCGTCATGGACCAGCACCTTCATGCGGGTGGCGCGGCGATTGGCGAACAGGTAGGCGTGATGAGGGCGCGCGGCACCAAACACCTGCACGACCCGGGCGAGTGCAGTGTCGGTGCCTGCACGCATGTCTAGCGGATCGATCGCCAGCCACACCGCATCGATACGGATCACTTGAGCCAGGTGCGCAACCACGTCGCGCACTCGCTGGCCGCCTGCACCGGCCAGCTCACCGTGATGACACTGCCGCCACGCCGTACTTCAACGCGGATATCGCCCGGCGTCGACTGGGGCAACGACAGCGGCATGAAGCCGCCGGCAAGTTCTATACGTGCGGGAACGACCTCTGCCTCGTTCGCAGCGCACTCGGCCTGGCGCAGCCAGCGGTGAACGAGGTTTGCGTTGATGCCGTGTTCCAATGCCACGGCCGCGATTGATGCACCGGGTTGGCGGCAGGCGTCGACTACCGCCGCCTTCAGTTCTGCCCCATGTGTACGACGAATTCTCTTTACTTCCATAGTGTCCACCTGGCTATCCTGGTGGACACTATCCTCACGTGCTATACCGCTTCGTTCAAGATGGGTTCGCCGTGCGCTTACGCTTTACGGTAGGCTGCTGGCGTCGTACCCACTCGACGGCGAAACGCGTTGGTTAAGTGCTCCTGATGTGAAAATCCGCAATCCAGGGCAATATCGGCTATCGGACGATCTGTTCTCGCAAGTAATCGCTTCGCCGACTCTATGCGACGACTTAATACGAACTGGTAAGGAGACTGTCCGAGAGCAGCGTTGAACCGCCGCACGAAATGCGACGCGCTCATGCCCGCCAGCGCGCACAACTGGGAAAGACTGATCTCCTCACACAGATTTACATCGACATACTCCGTAATCGCATGCAATCTGACCGGCGACAAAGGTGGACACTGTAATTTTCCTTGTGTAGACACGTATCGTTTTAGCTGGCGCGAAATCAACCGTTCGGATATCGCCAAGGCCAACGTGTCGATGTAGAGTCCGACACCTTTGGCTTTTGACTCCATCAGCCGCGAAACCTCGGTGCCAATTTCGAGTAGCAAAGCATCCTGAACGCACATTTCCGGTAGAAGTTGCATCGCCTCTATTCCATCCCCACCCCTTTCGCGTAAGCATGCGTCGAACACATCGCCATGCAGATACAGATGCATCGTCTCGACGCTGGACTCGAGATTAATGCCGAATCCGCGGTGCGCCGGCCAGAAGTAGATCCCGCCCGCTGGTACGTTTCGTCGAATTGCCTTGTCTCCCGCATATCCGCTTACGCGAGCACCACCGTTTCTGTGAAATACGAGCAAATGATGCCGAACCGGGTCTATATCGGCTTGGAACGGAAATTCATATTGGACGGAAGCAAACAACGAATCCCAGCCGAGATTAGCGCTTGAATAGCATAGGCTGCATGTCGATCGGCGCAGTATGCCGCGCGAATCTTCGTCACGAATCGGATCTATGTGTGCCAATTCGATACTCCTTACACTTACAACCAACAGAGGTACGCCGGGACATCGTTATCCGTCGGTGAATCACGACTCTGGACAAGCACCACTCGCGCAACCGACCCTACGCGAAATTCGTCTTCCCCTCAAACTTCCTGGCCAGCTACGACATCGAACACCTGCACTTCACGGCC
Organism: Paraburkholderia phytofirmans OLGA172; assembly: GCF_001634365.1. Taxonomy (NCBI): domain Bacteria; kingdom Pseudomonadati; phylum Pseudomonadota; class Betaproteobacteria; order Burkholderiales; family Burkholderiaceae; genus Paraburkholderia; species Paraburkholderia phytofirmans. Next base: position 1,142,171 of record NZ_CP014578.1, on the reverse strand, counting down.
GGCCTCACATACCATACGCCATACGGGGCATCGCACGAACCTAGTTTCCCAAGGGCGGCAGGTTGCGGAGAAATGCGCACGGCCGGGCTGCGTTCGAGGCTGCCCCGCCCCCCGTAACAGTCCTCGCCAAACAAGAAATAGCGATACCAAAGATGCAGTTCGCCCATGCGTTCTTTTTCATTCGTGCACTGAGCAAGGGTCGAACGGAAGCTTGAACTCCCTGCCGTTGAATTCCACGACCTCATAAAATCCGCCCACCGCAATCCGGATGTCGGGTGGGCTTCTTCGATGCGCGATTTCATGGTGTAGATCCGGAATGTCGTCAACGCGATTGTGTTCGATCATTGCTGCAAGGTTTCCGCTGTATCGGTGGATTTGTTTTACGGCGCAAGCTCCATGTCGCCAAGGAGTTCCCGGTCGCTACACCCACCGCGTCGCGCGACCTCTAACAACCCTCACAACATCGTCACGCGATTGAGTCCTCTTCCGCTTCTTACTGGCTCGATCACTGTCTCCTTAAATAACAGTGACCTTGCCCCCGTTCCGCGAATCCCATAACCGAGGGAATTATGCGGCTCGTCCCTGCTGAGCCGCGAACCAGTTTTTCTCGAATGTCATGGGACTGACGTAGTCGAGTGTCGAGTGCAACCGGCGTGCATTGTAAAAGCTCAGCCAGTCAATCACCTCATCCATTGCAGCACGCCGCGTGGTGAAGTGTCGTCCATGCATACGAGCTACCTTCAGCGAACCCCACAGGCTTTCCGTCGGCGCGTTGTCCCAGCAATCGCCGCGTCGGCTCATCGACGAGCGCATGCCGTAGGCCTTCAGCGTGTCCTGGAACAGGCCGCCGCAATACTGGCTGCCCCGGTCGCTATGCACGATTACACCAGCCTCGGGGCGACGCCGGAACCACGCCATGCGTAGCGCGTCTGTGACCAACTCCGCTTTCATGTGCGGCTGCATCGACCAGCCCACCACCTGCCGGCTGAACATGTCGATGATGACCGCGAGGTACACCCAGCCTTCGGCTGTCGCCAGATAGGTAATATCGCTCGTCCAGACCTGATTCGGCGCCGACGCCGTGAAGTCGCGCCCCAGTAGATTCGGTGCAACCGGCAGGTTGTGATTCGAGTTCGTCGTCGCGATGTACTTGCGCTTGTGCCGTGCACGAATGCCATGCTGCGCCATCAGCTTGCGAACCCGCTCCTTGCCCACGCGCACGCCGCGCGCGAGCAGTTCCTTCCACATGCGCGGCCAGCCGTATTCGCCCTTGACCTGCGCGTGAGTCGCCTTGATGTGCGCGAGCAGGGCATCGTTGCTCATGTAGCCTCTTTGCGGCTTGTCCTTGGCGCTGCGTTGCTGGCGCTGATGATATCCGCTGGGGCTGACTTCGAGCGCTTCACACAGTACTGAAACTGGCCAGTGGTGTCGATTCCGGTCAATGAACGCGCACTTCACATCGACTCCTTCGCGAAGTACGCTGCGGCTTTCCTAAGAAACACACCTTCACGCTGGCGAGTCCTGAGGTTGCAGTGAATACCCAAATTGCGCCGCGCGGCGATGAAGCTGTTTGATGACGCGGTCCCTGTACTGCTGCTCGTAATGATCCGCACCCGGGTCGCGATAGTCCATGCCATAGCGCATCGCGTTATAAAACAGGACAGCGATCTTGCGCGCCGTCGCGGTCACGGCCTTGGCGTTGCCGATGCGCCCGGCGAGGCGCCGGTAGAATGCACCAAGCGCGGTATTGCTTCTTCCAACGGTCACCGCCGCAAGCCTCAGGGCGACTGTGATGCGACTGCTTGTTTTGCGCGTGTGCGATGACAGCACCTTGCCACCGCTGATCTTGCAGCCGGGCGAAAGCGTGAGCCATGAAGTGAAATGTTTGGCGGTTGGCCATCGGCTCAAGTCCGTTCCACATTCGCCAATCAGGCGCAGTGCAAGGAATGGGCCGATGCCGTGAATTTGCGTCAGGTCGGTCCCCGCCAGTTGGTACATGGCCGTGCGCACATCAAAGTTGGGATCGCTGGGCAGCTTGCTGCGATGCTTCGCCTTCGGCAACGGCGCATCCGGAATCGGGTGAGCGATATTGAGAATCGCGACAGCGCGTTCGATCTCAACATCGCACTCGTCGATACACCGCTGGTAAAAGTCATACAGCGCAAGCGCCTGCTTCAAGGCGAATACGTGCTCGGGCTGGTAGTTGCCCACCAGTGCACTACGAATGGTCTCAAGGCTTTCCTTGCAGCGGACGTCGCGCATCGCCGCCAGCCGGTCTGGATCGCGTTCGCCGGCGACGATCGCGCGGACGATCCGCATTCCAGTGACGCCCGTGATATCCGTGATCACGTGGTGCAACTGGATATTCATGAAGGTCAGCGCTTTCTGCATGTGCTGGATATGCGCGGCGGCATAGTCAGTATGCCTTTCGCGGCAACGCAGGTATGCGCGTAATTCCGCGATGTCGCGCCCAGGCCGGAAACTTGCCCGTAGTAGCCCACACGCGTGCAGTCGCTGCAGCCATTGTGCGTCGTTGACATCACTCTTTCTTCCAGGGACTGCGCGCGCCTCGCGTGCATTGGCAAGAACGACTTCAAGGCCCCGGGACTCCAGCACCTCGTAGGCGGCGACCCAGTACACGCCGGTCGATTCCATCACAACCGTCTTTGTGCCGGTCGCGACGAGCCAGTCCGCCATGCGTTGCAAATCGCTCGTAAATGCCTGGAATGTCTGCACCGGCTCGTCGCACAGATCTGGACTCACGGCGACAACATGGAACCGTGAACCGATATCAATACCGGCTGCAAACGGATGAATGATCGGCAACCCTGAGGGCTTGGATCGTGTTCGGTCTTTTGGCATCACCCACCTCCTGGATAATCAGGCGCAGGACGGGGACTCGGAATAGATCAATTTCCTAAACGGGGTCGCCCGAAGACGCCGCCACAGATGAGTCCGCAGCTTCCCCTGGGCCAGGTTTTTTGACGGGGTTCATACCTCCAAGAAGCTTACGGCCACTGTCTCTGCGTGCATCGAGTGTACTCCCCGGGAGTTTCTACTCATGAGGGGCGCGCGCAAGCGCGTAGGGCGGTTTTTTAAAATATCCCGCTCCATCTTCAGGCGAGCCACTTCCGCACGCAGCCGCGCCAGTTCCATCTGTTCTGGGCTCACAGGCTTCGTGCCAGCGCCCGCCAGCCTGCCTTCCCGCTCAGCCTTTATCCAGTTGTACAGCGTCTGTTCAACAACACCCAGTGTCGCCGCCACGGCCGCCATGCTTTGTCCGGCCTTGACCAGTCGCACGGCTTCCAGCTTGAATTCGAGCGTGTACTGTGCCCGCTTTGCCTTGCCTGTCATCGTTCTTCTCCTTGCTTGAGTTTACCTGCTCAGCAAGGGATTCGTTTTTCGGGGGCAAGCTCACAGTTCATGAACAAAGCGAAGCGATACGAGGAGGATCAGGTGGTCAAAACCTTCGTTTGAACACCATCCACGGAGAAAACGCACCGCGTAACACTGAGTGCGCAAACTGCCGCGACGACGATCACCGGAATGCTTGTTGCGAGAAGCATGGAAGAACTTTGTCCATTCGCGAGGAGCTGTCCGGCTGCCAGCGGTCCGATGATTGGTGCGAGCCTGCCGACCGCTACTGTCGCGCCTACGCATGTACCACGCACGTGAGTTGGGTATGCCATCCCGGTCACGGCGTAAAGAATCGCCTGGGCTCCAGTAAGAAAAAAGCCCGCCAACAATCCGCCCAAAGCCATCGAGGTACTGCCGGTCGCGCCAGCAAGGATTGCAAGGGAAAGTGCGATACCAACATAAGCGCCGAGCAAGGTGGGCTTGCTACCGATACGATCCATCAAGGTTGCAATGACAACCGATCCGGCCGCAGCGCCCAAGGTAAGAAGCACTTGAACAACACCCGCTTGCTCGTGCGTTAGACCACGGGCCTGAACCATGTATGGCAGCCAGTTGATCAAAAAGTAGATTACGATCAGCGTACCAAGGTAGCTGGTCCACAACGCGAGAGTAATGCGCGCGCGTCCTTCCTTCCAAAGGGCCTGCGAAACGCTCACCGGCTTATCGCGAGTGTCGTGCTCATCACGTTTGATACGTGACGTTTCCTTCATAAAGACTGCAAGAAGCACCAACACCAGCAAAGGCCCGAATCCCCCAACAAAAAAGATATTTCGCCACTCGTGCTCGCCCGGGCTGATCATTCCAATGACAGTTGCGAGAACAGCGCCCGTAGGCATCCCGCAGTACATTGCACCGACCGCCGTACCGCGTCGCTCGACGCTTGCCACCTCGGTACATAGTGCGATCAGGGTTGGCATTGCGGCACCCAGACCCAAGCCCGTCAATAACCGCACCGTCAAAAGGGCGTTAATCTCGCTAAGGAAGCTCTGCACAACTAGCTTTGAAGCGTTACCTTTCACATCGAGCGCAACCTCGGCGTTCAGATTTTTGTTGGTGAGCTGATTGCGAGGGGTTTTCCGCGCTCCGGAGCGCTCCAACCAGACATATGGCCTTCATCGGCCCGGTGTTTCAAGCTTGCGCAAAGCTCTGCGAGCCATCCATAAATTGCCCAAAGCAAACAGCGTGGTGATCTGGGCGATGTTCTTCGGCAAACCACGATAGCGCGTCTTCATGTAACCGAACTGCCGCTTGAGGATGCGAAACGGGTGTTCGACCTTGGCCCGAATACCCGCCTTCAGGCGTTCGATCTGATCGTATATCGCGTCCAACGAATCACTCAGATCCAGTTTCCTGCGCTTTGCCGGTCGCATTGCAACATGCCAACGCACCGCCTCAGGCTCACAACGCTTTTCGATACCCTGATATCCGGCGTCCGCGTACACATCCGTTTCTTCACCATGCAGCAACGTCTGGGCTACGGTAATGTCGTGAACATTGGCCGCCGTTCCAATGACCGTATGGACCAGGCCCGAATCGGCGTCCACGCCGATATGCATTTTCATCCCGAAGTACCAGTTGCCACCTTTCTGCGTTGATTGCATTTCAGGATCGCGCGTGCCGGAGCCATTCTTTGTCGAACTGGGCGCGGCGATCAGGGTGGCGTCGACTGCCGACCCAGCCTTAAGCATCAGGCCTTTCTCCGTCAGGATTTCATTGACCAGCGCCAGCATTTGCACCGCCAGACCGTGCGTTTCCAGCAGATGGCGGAACCGGAGAATCGTGCTTTCATCCGGCAAGCGGACCATCCCGCCGTCGAGACCCGCGAACTCGCGATACAGCGGCACGTCATAGAGTGCCTCTTCCATGGCAGGGTCTGACAGACCGAACCATTGCTGCATGAAATGAATCTGCAGCATCGTCGCAATCGGGAACGGCGGCCGACCGGTTTTGCCCGTGGGATAGTGCGGCTCGATCAGCGCAATCAGCTTCAACCAGGGCACAACGCGTCGCATCTCATCGAGAAATTCCCGCTTGCGCGTGCGCTTCGTTGACAGATCCAGACCAAGACCAAGTTGCGTCATTACACTGCTCCCCACCTAATTGGCTCTGCTTCCAGGATAGCTCAGCAGCAACGCAATGCCAGGACTTTTGCAGACCTTCCCTAACTTGCGTCGTTGCCAGCGAGAAAATGCCAAACAGTGCAGCAGACAGCATTAGCACTCGCTTTCGACCAATTCGATCAGCCAGCATCCCTCCGAAAACGGCGCCGGGAAGCATGCCAAGCCCTCCGAATCCAAAAACCCATCCTAGCTGCGCGGCACCGAGATGAAACTCGCGCGCTATGCGTGGAGCAACAACGCCGATCGACTGGAGATCGAGCCCCTCTAACAAAGCAGTCGCAAGACACAGTGATATCGTTAGATATCCTCCTATTTTATTCAACCCTGTTTCTGTAGGTTGCATAGTTTTCTCCAAGTTATATTTTTAAGTAGCGGCACTCACAGCGGCACATGCGTCGCAAGATACTTGCGTCATGTCGACCTCCACCTGGTGCCCATTGCAATCAACATTTCATAAGTTCGATCTAGCGTTATAGCAATGGGAAATCAGGTCGGGTCATCATATTTTGTCGGAATGCGAATCTTCCATGATGACTGGTCACAACGTCTGGGGGTCTTTGTAGGTGCCCACCGTTCATGCGTCTTCATCACGAAAAAAATGCTATTTTTATCAACATCAATTGAACAACCACGTTCTGCTGCGTGCGACGTAGCGAGTAAATGCTGGTGTGTTCGATCCTTCGCTTCGACATAACCATCGCCTCCTGAACTGCTCTTCCAACTGGCGGGAAGGCGAGTCTCGCAAACCCTCCGCTCAAATTAAAACGGATGATGCAATCCCACACGAAAAATGCCTTGCGATCACCCGTTTGATGGGCTAGTGACCTAGGTAATTTGCGCTGCCGTCACCGAACCGCCCGCTTTCATCAATTCGGCGGCGGCATAGATGTCTGTCCGTTTGGAAAGGGTCCGCAAAAAAGACCCATTGCCCCTCTGACTGGCGGTGTAGGTGATGCCCTTGTCAACGATTCCATATAACGTCACACTGCTCCGTCCATACGCCGATACGGATGCGACACATAGCGAAGCGACGACACACGGCAAGCCCTTCATCTCCAGTCTCCTCCCACATTTGGCTGCTTTCGTCCAAACATTGCAGATGGCGAGTGAAGCATCATTTCAATTTCATCGATCGCACAGGTTCAGCGGGCTGTTGAAATACACCTTGCCCATACCCAGCACACCATTCCAAAAGAGTTGCCGCGCTGGCCTAGTTCAATTTTACGTTTGGCATCCTTAATTCCTGCGGAGCTATGAAAATTTCGTCGCCAATATCTGCCTCTATCCCGCTTTCGCGGCAAGCGTAAGCATACGGATGAGGTTTTAGGACGTCTGAGTCAGCGGGAGCAATCGCTCGACCCGCTCGCGGCTGCGATACATCGCCTGCCGAATCACATCACCCGCCCTGCCCCAACCGACGGCCTACCGGATGCGTGTGCGCCTGCTGATCGCGTAGCTGGGTGAGGACCTGGTACGTCCGTCAATCGTCGAGCCGCAAGCTCGACCGTCGTTTCGTGCCGAATCCGGCATCACCCAATCTTGATCATGGAGCAGCAAGACTAACCTGAAATGAGACGCGTGATAATTAGCTATATCGTTCCCAGATATGTTCCCAGGAGTTGCAAATGAGCGATGTACCCGAAACGACACGCGCCCGCCGTATTTCCCAGTGTCATCGTCGATGTACCGTTTATCAACCGACAGGTTCATCCGTTGCAGGAAGGATTTGACGTCGTGTTTTCGGTGCTGCCCAAGCGACTCCCGGGAGCTGTGGAGGAGAAAATTGGCCTGTTCGAGCAGAACATCGTGAGAGGCAACGCTGAAGCACAGGGATCGTCACTCACCCGTTTAAGCGACCAGACATCGACGCCCGTCGTATGGCACGAGCGTATGAAAAGCACGCCGACAAACCCCAGGAAAGCAAACGTGGCAGGCACGCGCATGTCATGACTTCGGCATGATCCTGTCGAGCACCGGCGGGAGAGTCGCCGCGCTTCCCGGCACGATAGCCATTGACGCTCACGCAAAAGATCTCGCACAGAGCCGACGGCGGATCGTGCCGGCACTGTGCGTCAATCCAGGCAAACTTCACCGGTGGTACTTGGCGAAGAACGCTGCTACTCATTTTGCGATTTCCAGTTCCATTTGCAAGCGCTTGTTTAGACGCGAGGAACCGGAATTACCAAATTTTCAAAGGTAGCTCATTCAGCACACTAGAACACCAACAGGCTCATGCTTGTGGGTGCTCCAATATCTCACGCGCGATCGACAATAGTCCCTGAATGGGTTGTGCACCGAGTCGATAGTCAGGCACCATGGCTTTAAGCAGAAGCGGTTCAATACGCCATTCGGTTAGTAAAACCTTCAAATCAGTCTCCTCCGACTTATCGAGTAGTACGGACGGTACCAATGCAATGCCGGTGCCAGCTCTAACGAGCTTCATCAGTAGATCCATACTGTTGGTTGAAAAAACCGGCTGTATCCGGACCGTCGACTGATGGCCGTCGCGTGAAAAGGTCCAGTGTGTGCCGAACGGAGTAAAGACCACGCACTCGCAGCCCGTCAAGTCATCCGGACAGGTCGGTATGCGGCGATGCGCGTCCTCAGTGCCACCTATCACGATGCTCTGCTCAAACAGGCCAATTTTCTCCTCCACAACTCCCGGGAAGCGGGTGGGGAGCACCGAAAACACGACGTCAAATCCTTCCTGCAGTGGATGAACCTGTCGGTTGACAAACTGTGCATCGACGATGACACCGGGAAATCGCCGCCGAAATCTCAGAAATATTTCTTCGAATAGGGCTTCGAAAGGTGTTGTCGGACATTTGACTACCAAACGACCGGTATATTGCACACTTGGGTCGCTGGTCTGAGACAACATTTCGTCAACCTCGGCGAGCACACGTTTGATCGATCGAAGACGAATCTCACCGACATCGGTGAGTCCTATGTGTCGCGTGGTACGCGTGAATAGGGCGGCACCAAGGCGCCATTCAAGCTCGTTGATACGCTTGCTGACAGCGGTATGTGTGATCCCAAGACGACGCGCGGCAGCAGACAAGTTGCGTGTCTCGGCGACTAACACTGCGGCCCGCATCGTTTCGAGCATGTCGCTCATTTGCAACTCCTGAGAACACATCTGGGAACCATATAGTCGATTATCACGCGCCTGATTTCAAGTTAATCTTGCTGCTCCATCATCAAGAACTAGGAGGAGCATCATGACGCTGACTGTTGAACCCATCCTGCCACGCTTTGGAGCCGAAATTTCCGGCGTGGACATTTCCGCCCCGCTTGACGCAACTGTCCAGGCAGAACTTCTGCGCGCAGCCAGCACCTGGGGCGTCTGTGTGTTCCGCCAGACCAACCTTGATAATGACGCCCACATTGCGTTTAGCCGGATCTTTGGCCAGCTCGAACTTGCCCCCATCCGCCCGGATAAGCCACCTCGTTTTGGTCGGCGCGAGTTGATCGATGTTGGTAACCTGGACGATGAAGGCAACATCAAACATGATCCACGTGACCTCATGTTCAATCGGGGAAATCAGCTTTGGCACACCGACGCCTCCTTCGTTCCAACACGATCGTCTTACTCTTTGCTGCTCGCGCACGAAGTGCCCGCTTCGGGTGGTGAGACGTGGTTCGCCGACACACGATCAGCCTATGAGGATCTGCCATCCAACATGAAGGACCGTATCGATGGCCTTCAGGCAGTTCACTCAATCTGGTGGTCTCGACGTCTTGCCGGTTACAACATCAGTGATGACGAAATCGACAACGGTGGGTCCGCCCTTCAGCCTTTGGTCTTGCCACACCCATCCGGCCGCAACGCGCTCTGCCTTGCTTCGCACATCCGGGAGATTGTTGGCATGTCTCGGGAAGACGGGCAAGCACTGGTGCGGGAACTGATAGAGTGGACAAGCCAGCCGCAGTATCTGTTCTCCGTCGATTGGAAAGCTGGCGACCTCGTGCTGTGGGATAACCTTGCGAGCATGCATCGGGGCGGCGAATATGATGACCGCAGATCACGGCGCGACATGCGACGTACGACAATTCGAGACGCATCCGTCATCAGTGACGCGAAGGACGCCTTCTCCAACGTGTTCGATGTCGTCGACAAAACTACAGCCTAGTGCACAGAGCAAGAAAATAGCACGCATCCGAAGCCGGATTAACCGAACCGGGGATAAGGCGTGCAGGAAAGGAGCGCATTGATGAAAACTCGCGAACGATCGTTGCGCCTGTCAGTTGAAAAGTGGTTCCAGTCCACTCCGGCAATGCCTGTTCAGGTGTTCGATTTCGGCCGCGTGATGCCTAGCGGGGCTCGATACGTTCGTGTTGGCGTAGTTCGTCCACATGGCTCTTTGGCGATTGTGTTTTTTCGTCACACCGATGGTTCGTGGAATGTCTATCCGCCAGCTACACGAGCGCCCTCAATGCAGACATATCAGCCGGCTGCCTGATGGCAAACATTTAAATGCTCGGGAGAGAAATGCTGCCACCAGCCCCAAGCGAGGTGGACGTCCATTTGGAGTTGGTTGAAAAGCGCTAATCGATTCGCTCGGTCGTACTGTATGGTTAAGGTCGAACAGTGCTAGAACTACCATCTGAATACATGACTTTCTGGGCCTTGCAGTGTTTCTATCATCAGGATTCCTCTTCGGTCGGAGGATCGATGTGCTTTGGTGTGTATCTTCCGCCGCAAGCGTCGCGTGGCAAAGTGCCAGCCCTGCTTTTTCTGGCCGGCTTCTCATGCAGCGAGGAGACCCTCGCGATCAAGGCCGGCGCTCAACGGTACGTTGCGGAACATGGCATTGCCATCGTCACTCCTGATACAAGTCCGCGTGGAGAGGGCGTCGTCGACGAGCCGGATGCTTGGGACGTTCGGATCGGAGCCGGGTTTTAGGTAGACGCCACTCGGGAACCGTGTGTCGTCATTACTGCATGTACTCATCCGTCTTGCACGAACAGCCTGAGGTAATCGCCACCAGTCTTCCAGTGAACACAAACCGGATGGGCATATCAGGCCGTTCGATGGGACCCCCACAGCAGATGTCAGAATTGATGGCGAATACCGACATTCACCGCCACCGTCGACGTGCCGGGAGCCGCTAGCTCGCCATATGCCACCATATCGGTCATATTTCCCTGATTGTTCACATGGCCCAATTGCGCGTACACGGTGGTTGTCTTCGAGAGTTGATAGTCCGCCACGACCGCAAACATCACGGACTTGTTGGTCGAATCATGCCTGTCCTTCAGGTAGTAGATCCCGCTCGTCACCGTTAGAGCCGGCGAGAACACATATCCCACCCCGGCAGAATACATGTCGATATCGACCAAGTTGGATTCGGCTGGATTCCTGCCGTTGCTGTAAGAAGCCGAGAACGAAAAGTTCGCAAAGTCATAGAGTGCACCAAAGTAAATCATTCGATTGTTCGCGACACCGGTTGCAGGCGCTGTGAGTGGAATGGGATTGGCGTCGTGACCGTTGTAATAGAGCGCCGAGAGGTGAAGTCCATAGTTGGCGTACTGCAACACCACCGACTCGCGCGTGTTGGCCTGAAAGCTCCCCGGGACGCCTCCGAGGGCGAATTCCAGAGAGCCGGTGAATCCAGAGACGGTCGGAGACCTATATACGATCGCGTTGCTTTCAAACAAAGCCCCCAGAGGTGCATTGGTGCTACCGAGGCTCCACCCCGCGGCCGTATTCATGCCAACCCACGCCATGAGAGCGCTGCCAAAGTACGCGGCTCCGCGAACGTCGGTGGCTTGTATTGCAAACGCCATGGGCGCCAGTTGTCGGCCAACCGTCACGGCGCCGAATGATCCCGATAAGCCGATATAAGCCATTTGATTGAAAATTGAACTGGTCGGTGCCGTGTTGTCTCCAATGATCGATTTTCCATTCGTACTACTAAATCCATTCTGCAACCTGAAAAAAACCTGGTAACCGCCGCCCAGGTCCTCGGTTCCTTTAATGCCCCAGTTGCTCGGTGACACGCCGCCGTCCTTCACGGCAAAAACGCTCCCCGTATTGGCCGCTTTCGGACTGAGCGAAGCTGCCGACGCGCTCTGATAAAACAGCCCCGAATCGATCGTCCCGTAGAGCGTCACCGATGACTGGGCAACGGCAGGCGAACCGTAACACGCTATAGTGGACGCGATCGCGGCAAAGCGGATCACGGTCGGTACGGATTGCGAATGCGCACGCATTTTCTTGTCTCCTCGTCTTTGTGGTAATAATTCAGTCTTCAGGCGCCGTATCGCGCCGCCATGTGGAGATTCAACGCAACGCGTCGGTGAGGCCTGGTATGACGGTGAAAAGATCACCGCCGAGGCCGTAGTTTGCGACCTCCAGAATCTGGAGCCCTTGTGCCTCACTCAGCTTGTTGCCCGGCGGTGACCGCCCTGTCGTCGTGCGGCGAGCACCGCATCGCCGCTTCCCACACAGCGTTGGAACGTGTCCAGGCTCACGCCCAGTTCGTCGCCTGTCTTCTACAGCCGGCAGCATGACTTGCGCTGCCTCGCGAATCAACGATACCTGTAACAGTTGATCCGGGACTTTGATCAATCGTCCTCTTTGTCTCGCCAGATCTCCTGGGCCTGTTTCTCAGAATCGGCACCGCGGCCGCTTCCGCCAGCGCCTTCTCGCGCTGCAATTTCTCTCGAGTTGCTGAACGCGCTTCCCGTCCTCTTTCGACTGCTGGCGCTGCTCGCGTGCCTGCTCCGCGGCATTTGCATTAGCCGGACGACAAGCGGTTCGCCAAGCGGATATCTGTTCCGGATAAAGAACCTCAAGACGACAGTACTCGGCCACATCCACTGCATCGAGCAGCGTGGTCTCCAGCACCACTTCAATCTGTTTTCCGAAAACCATCCCTAGAAATTCTTCCCATCGCCCGGCACGGCCAACCCTTATCCTTCCGCCTCTCGGCGTCACCTGTACAACGTATGTTCCGTAATTCTCCCTTCGCTGGACAGCGCCGAAACCAGCGCGTGTTCCGGCGGCATCATGCGACGCACAAGCACTTCTTTTTCTTTCTCTTGAGTAGGATTTCATTCACGTTGATCTTGCCGCCCCGGAGCATGTCTGTAAGAATCAGATAACATGACAAGTAGTCTGGCGCCGAGGGCGCTCAATTTGCCCGCAACAAACCATGCGGATCGAGCACGAACTTCTTGGCAGCGCCTGCATCGAATGCCTCATATCCCTTCGGTGCATCATCGAGCGAAATCACTTCTACATTGACCACTTCGGCGATATTAATGCGCCGCCCGGGATGGCCATCATCAACTGATTGTTGTACTTCATCACAGGCGTCTGGCCCGTGAAAAAGTTGTGTGACTTCGCCCATCCAAGGCCCAGCCGCACACTCAGACTACCCCGCTTCGCCGCTTCGTCGATAGCGCCTGGATCGCCGGTTACATACAAGCCAGGAACTCCGATGTTGCCTGCTGCTCGCGTGATCTCCATCAGGGAGTTCAGCACGGTCGCCGGGGCCTCGTGCTGCGATCCCGAGCTTCCGTGGCCACGAGCTTCGAATCCAACGCAATCGACGGCGCAATCCACTTCCGGCTTCCGAACGATATGTTTGATCTGTTTAACAAGTGACGCGTCGCTTGCTAGGTTGACCGTTTCAAAGCCCATTCTCTTCGCGTGTTCAAGGCGCGCGATAGACGTGAGTGCCGGGGTCGGCACTCCGACTGAAGGTCGCGCGCGTATTGAATTGCTGCGAGTCGCCGTGATCGTCGAGATGAAGAAACGTGTTGGAAACCAGATCGTGGAGCCTAAACCGTTCCTTGAAGGCGATCTTGTCGAGCGTGCGGGCGCAGTAGTGCAGTTCGAAGGAGGCGCCTTCGTTTACCAGGCGTTTTGCCATACACAGGAGAGGTGTAATTCCGATTCCTCCGGCAACGAGGATGGAGTGTGTGGCATGCCGCGCGAGCGCGAAGTGATTTTTCGGCTCACCAATGACAATCTCGGCCCCTTCCATGAGCTCATGCATGGCAACCGAGCCCCCCCGAGAGCCAGGGTCCTTTAACACCCCTATGACGTAGCGATGGTTCTCGTCAGGATTGTTGCAAAGTGAATATTGCCGAATCAGTCCACCGGGTAAGTGAACCTCGATATGCGATCCGGCCGAGAATGCAGGCAGCAAGACGCCTTCCGCGCTCGTTAGCTCGAACGAACAAATCCCGTCGGCAACGACAGTCTTGCTTGTCACTTTTACAGTAAGCATGGTAACTTTCCCTGGCAGCAGGCAAGCCTGAAGCGGTGCGACACTGACTTCGGGTTCGCGTTTAATTAAGTCCAGTTCCCAGGATAGGAGCCTCGTCTGCGCCGCCGCCAAACGTGTTGCGATGCAGGTAGCCAAGGTGCGTCAGATCAAATAGGTTGTCGTGCATGAGCATATAGCGGCCAGGCACGGGCTTATACCAACCGCCGATGCACTTGTATTCGGGATTCGAAAGCCCGATGTCGAAATGATCGGGGATCAGGCTCTCGTCGGCGAACGCCGGGTCTCCCATCCAGATCCAGATCCATTACCCGCGCCCCGCAACAGGGTATGCCTTGATCTTGCAGCCTTTCGGAATCACATTCTGACTAGGAATCAAGCTGCAAGCGCCATTGGGTTGAAAACGAAGTTTGTGATAACCGCACTCGATCTCATCGCCTATCAGTAAGCCCTTGCTGAGCGGATAACCTCGATGAAGGCACTTTCCCGCCACTGCTATAGGCTCCCCCGCCGGATTGCGGTACATAACAACCGTCTCGTCCAGCAGCATGCGCTCCATGGGTTCGCGCGTCACTTCGTTGGACCAGGCCGCCACATACCATTGGTTGAGCGGCGCGAACATGCCTTCTGCAAGTGGATACATTTTCTTCGCCTATAAGTTTTACCGTGTCGTTGACGGACTCTAATTCTCGAACAGCGATTTCCGGTCTCCGCGACATATCAACTTCATGTTGTAATCGACAGGGCGCTTGCCGCGCACCACATCAAAACCGTTTGGAAACGTCGCCATTGCTTGATCTCTAGCCTTGCTGAAACAGAACCCGTCACTCGGTTCCTGATAAATTCTCGCGAGTCCAGAGCGTATGCTGAAGCAATAAAATCTCGCACGCTGCGCCAACTCCTCTTCAGGTGAGCGAATCATCGACCAGGTTTACGTCCGTGGGAGGAACGGAATTTCAGCACACGAAACAGCCCTGCATCTGCCAAACGGCTTTGTGGGCGGCGCACCAGTGCGAATGCTCCCGATTACCACGCCGCGCAATAAGCTCTGTAACGCTTTGATCGATAAGCTGTCGCGAGCTGTCCAGCTCAAGCCGAGTAGCAGTCCCGCGGCTAAGGGCCCAACGATCGATCCAACCGGTCCCACAGGCGCCGGCTGCGCGCAGAAGTTCTGCCTGGACAGTTGCGTCGAGCGGGGCAGGAATGTCCACGCCGGAAATTTCAGATCCAAAGCGTGGCAGGATGGGCTCAGCTGTCCGGGTCATGATGCGCCTCCTAGTTCTTGATGATGGAGCAGCAAGATACCTTGAAATCAGACGCGTGATAATTAGCTATATCGTTCCCAGATATGTTCCCAGGAGTTGCAAATGAGCGATGTTCCCGAAACGACACGGGCCGCCGTATTTCCCGGTGTCATCGTCGATATACCGTTCGTCAACCAACAGGTTCATCCGCTGCAGGAAAGATTTGGCGTCGAGTTTTCGGTGCTGCCCACCCGATTCCGGGGAGGATGGGTTGTGCACCGAGTCGATAGTCGGGCATCATGGCTTTAAGCAAAAGCGGTTCAATGCGTTATTCGGTTAGTAAAACTTTCAAATCAGTCTGCTCCGACTTATCCAGTAGTACGGAGGGTACCAATGCAATGCCGATGCCAGCTCTGACGAGCTTCATCAGTAGATCCATACTATCGGTTGAAAAGACGGGATGTATACGGACAGGTCGGTATGCGACGATCCGCGCCCTCAGTGCGACCTATCACGACGATGACACCGGGAAATACGGCGGCCCGTGTCGTTTCGGGCACATGCTCGTTTGCAACTCGTGGGAACATATCTGGGAACGATATAGCTAATTATCACGCGTCTGATTTCAAGGTATCTTGCTGCTCCATCATCAAGAACTAGGAGGAGCATCATGACGCTGACTGTTGAACCCATCCTGCCACGCTTTGGAGCCGAAATTTCCGGCGTGGACATTTCCGCCCCGCTTGACGCAACTGTCCAGGCAGAACTTCTGCGCGCAGCCAGCACCTGGGGCGTCTGTGTGTTCCGCCAGACCAACCTTGATAATGACGCCCACATTGCGTTTAGCCGGATCTTTGGCCAGCTCGAACTTGCCCCCATCCGCCCGGATAAGCCACCTCGTTTTGGTCGGCGCGAGTTGATCGATGTTGGTAACCTGGACGATGAAGGCAACATCAAACATGATCCAC
Organism: Paraburkholderia phytofirmans OLGA172; assembly: GCF_001634365.1. Classification (NCBI taxonomy): domain Bacteria; kingdom Pseudomonadati; phylum Pseudomonadota; class Betaproteobacteria; order Burkholderiales; family Burkholderiaceae; genus Paraburkholderia; species Paraburkholderia phytofirmans. The sequence goes on along the minus strand of NZ_CP014578.1, from coordinate 1,126,182 downwards.
GTGACCTCATGTTCAATCGGGGAAATCAGCTTTGGCACACCGACGCCTCCTTCGTTCCAACACGATCGTCTTACTCTTTGCTGCTCGCGCACGAAGTGCCCGCTTCGGGTGGTGAGACGTGGTTCGCCGACACACGATCAGCCTATGAGGATCTGCCATCCAACATGAAGGACCGTATCGATGGCCTTCAGGCAGTTCACTCAATCTGGTGGTCTCGACGTCTTGCCGGTTACAACATCAGTGATGACGAAATCGACAACGGTGGGTCCGCCCTTCAGCCTTTGGTCTTGCCACACCCATCCGGCCGCAACGCGCTCTACCTTGCTTCGCACATCCGGGAGATTGTTGGCATGTCTCGGGAAGACGGGCAAGCACTGGTGCGGGAACTGATAGAGTGGACAAGCCAGCCGCAGTATCTGTTCTCCGTCGATTGGAAAGCTGGCGACCTCGTGCTGTGGGATAACCTTGCGAGCATGCATCGGGGCGGCGAATATGATGACCGCAGATCACGGCGCGACATGCGACGTACGACAATTCGAGACGCATCCGTCATCAGTGACGCGAAGGACGCCTTCTCCAACGTGTTCGATGTCGTCGACAAAACTAAGGTCTAGCCACATCGGTAGACAAGTCTAGCGTCGACGCACGCCGCAGAGGCATCAGAAAAAGGACGTAGCCTAAACCCGACGGCCGTGTTTCGAGTATGACGAGAACCGTTGGGACAGGCGTCAATCGCTGATTGAGGCGAGATCGAGTCCCCGTTCGGTCTGGGGTTTCTGTCACCGGACCATCCTGCGGCAAAAGCGTCGTCCCCACCCCAATGGCATTGAAAGGAAACCGCACAACGAGCCAGATCCTTCTAATCACATCCAGTCCACGCGCAACGGCTTCCTATTCGACAAAAGTCGCCGACGCCTTGGCAAAGAGCCTGATATCCGGAGACAAGGGCTCCACTACCATCGCCGAGACTTAGCGGGTGAGCCTCTCCAACACATCGACGACAGCTTCGCTATCGCCCGCAATACGCCGCCCGGACAAATGGCGCCATCCAGAGAGCTGTCCTCGAGTTGTCGGATGCGCTGGTCTCGGAACTGAAGGCGGCGGACATTACCTACCTGCATACGCCCCCCAGTAACGACCGCCGGCGCCGCGCGCCATCCCCTGCCCGAGCAGGAAGGCGACGACATCGCGATTGGAATCAGGGTTTACCCATATTCGACAACAATCTTTTCCAGATACTTGCCTTAATTTTAAGCGCCCTCTTACCTAGACTGTAGTCACTGATTTACGAACAGGGCTGTTCGTAGCAGGACAAAACAAAGTCTGGAGGTAGTAACCATGAAGTCCCTTATTCAAGCCGTTGTCGTTGCCGCTGCCCTTGCTGCTCCGGTTGCCGTGTTCGCCCAATCGAACCAGCCTGTCACCCGTGCGCAAGTGCGCGCTGAACTGGTCCAGCTCGAGAAGGCTGGTTATCACCCGGGCGATGATGACAACACCACTTACCCGGCGCAGATTCAAGCTGCTGAAGCAAAGGTTGCCGCGCAGAACGGTGCGACAGGTGTCGGCGGTGTCGTGAGCGGCTCGTCGGCGTCCGGCGCCCCCTCAGCCGCGGTCCCTACCGGCCCGCGTTCGCTTTACTCCGGTCACTAAACCGTCAGGTTGGCGAGCCGCCGGCGCCCCATCCGGTAGCCGAGCATCGTCCTCTGAGCGCGCAGCACCTCTGCGCGCCCCATTCCAAGAACTGGCCCGCTATCGAGGTAACGCCCGGTAGCGGGCCAGTTTCGTATTGATACCTCCGCCGTCGGACTCCCGATGGCTTCGCCCAGGCCTTCACGGTCTGGGCTCTTTTTCTCGTCCATTGATGGTTGGTTTCGTACACGCCGCGTAGCCGCCGGCGGTCACTGGACCCGTTCCATTGTCGGCGAAGCACTCAAAAAAAAGCCCCATCGGTCTTTGACAGGGCTTGAGCACACACGCCAAGGAGATCAGCGCTGCGTCGAGAGTACTTGGCGAAATTCGGGGCAGCAAGACGCCATTAATAACGGGGCGTTACCGAAATTGCGGCCGGGGAGCCGTGTAACCGGTCCACTGCCCCCCACTTTGGCGCAAGCAGATCGCCGCCGTTCGCGTCGCCATCCGCGCAGGTCACCTTCGGCGCCGGCGGCGGCAAGAAAAAAAGCCCGCCTCAGTGGGCGGGCTTAATCCATGTGGAGACATGGAGCAGACGGGGTAAGCATAAACCCTAGTCCGTTTCAATGCAGCGCAGTCCGAAACCGGGACTCCATAATGGCGTAATGTTGTTTTGCTTTCAGGAGGCAATATGAACGCTGTGTGCTCGCTGCATGACCCCTGAACTATCGCTGCCCCGAGCAGCCCCGGCAAAGTGACTTTGAACGGCCCAGTTAGACCCGCTGCTGCCAGTCACTCGCTCATTCCGAGGGGCCGAAGACAAGCGGCAAGCGGCCGGTCAGAGCTCTTCTTCAGCCGGGCAGGCTTTGCCTAACAAATGTCAGCGTTCTTTTTTTTTCGGTAGCGGTGCGTCGACGGAACTGACGCACCGTCCCCCTCCCAAACTAGCAGACGACTCGTTTCACACGCCGGCGGAGCGATGTCCGCCGTGCTGCTGCGTCTGGATGACACAGTGGGCTCATCCAAGCCAGCCCTTGATGGTATCGGCCATGACGTTGGTCGAGATGCCATAGCGATCGTGCAAGGTCGGCAGCGCGCCCGCACCGAGAAACTCATCGGGCAGTGCGATTTGGCGGTACATCGGCGTGACGCCCGCCGTGAGCAGCGTGGTCGCGACCGCTTCGCCAAGCCCACCGATCACCGAGTGATTCTCGGCGACCACCACCATGCGACCCGTGCGCCGGGCTTCGCGCAAGATCGTCTCAGTGTCGAGCGGCTTGATGGTCGGCACGTGCAGTACGCCAACTCCCACGTTGTCCGCTTCCAGCAACTTCGCCACCTCCAGCGAACGCATGGTCATGATGCCCGACGAGATGATGAGAACTTCGGCGCCGTCGCGCAGCAGCTTGGCCTTGCCGAGTTCGAACTGGTAATCGTATTCGTCGAGCACGGCCGGAACATTGCCACGCAGCAGGCGTGCATACACGGGGCCGTTATGCGCAGCAATCGCAGGCACCATTTGCTCGGTGTCGAGAGCGTCGCACGGATCGATGACCGTCATGTTCGGCATCGCGCGCATCAGGGCAAGATCCTCGGCCGCCTGATGGCTCGGGCCGTAGCCGGTCGTTAGGCCCGGCAAGGCGCAGATGATCTTCACGTCGAGGTTGTCCTCGGCGATGGCCTGGTGCATGAAGTCATACGCGCGACGGGTTGCGAATACGGCGTAGGTCGTCACGAACGGCTGGGCGCCTTCATGCGCCATACCGGCGGCCGCGCCCATCAGCAACTGCTCGGCCATGCCCATCTGGTAGTAGCGCTCAGGGAATTCCTTTCCGAAGATGTGCAGGTCGGTGTACTTGCCGAGGTCGGCAGTCATACCAACTACATTCGTCTTCTCCCGGGCCAGTTGGGCCAATGCATGACCGAACGGAGCGGAACGCGTGACCTGTCCTTCGCCAGCGATCGATGCAATCATCGCCGAAGTCTTCAGACGCGGCTTTTTGGTGGTGGTATCGCTCATGCTTGTCTCCCTGCTTCGAGTGCTGCGAGCGCCAGTTGCCACTCATGGGCATCGACGCGGATGAAATGGTTCTTTTCCCGTTCTTCGAGGAACGGCACGCCGCAGCCCATGCGGGTATCGCAAACGATAATCCGGGGCTGCTCTTTCGGATGATTGCGTGCAGCATCGAAGGCCGCCTTCACTGCGTCGATGTCGTTGCCGTCCACGCGCTGCGTGAACCAGCCAAATCCTTCGAGTTTCTCGACGAGCGGCTCGAACGCCATGATCTTCGAGGAGGGACCGTCGGCTTGCTGGTTGTTGACGTCGACCATGGCAATCAGGTTGTCCAGCTTCCAGTGAGCGGCCGACATAAGGCCCTCCCAGATCGCGCCTTCATCGAGTTCGCCGTCGGAGAAGAGCGTGTAGACGAAGGCGTTTGAGCCCTTACGCTTCAGTCCCAGGCAGCGACCCACCGCGATCGTGAGACCGTGGCCGAGCGAGCCGCCGGACATCTCCATGCCGGGCGTGTAGCTCGCCATTCCGGACATCGGCAACCGGCTGTCGTCGCTGCCGTAGGTTTCAAGTTCTTCCGGTGGCAGGAAGCCGGCTTCGAACAGCGCGGCATAGAGCGCAATCGCATAGTGGCCGTTGGACAGCAGGAAGCGATCGCGGCCTTCCCAGTCGGGGTTGTCGGCCTGATAGCGCATCGCGCCGAAGTAGGCAACCGCGAGTACATCGGCGATATCGAGTGCCTGGCCGATATAGCCTTGGCCCTGTACTTCGCCCATCAGCAAGGCGTTTCTGCGAATCCGGTAGGCGCGCTCGGCGAGCGTCACCCCATCTGATGAGGGACTGTTCATGGTGTCTCCTTGATTTAAAAAGTGAGTCTTTGCAGCGAACGGTGTCAGCGATTGACGGATTTGGCTGGCACGAGGAAAACAAGCCCGGCACCGATGACGATAGCGGCGGAGATAAAGATAAGCCCAGCCGTCGACTTACCGGTCAGGTCGTTCAACCCATCTCGTTATACACAAATCGACAGTTCCGGAGACGATGTTGGATAGCAAAGTAGCCGGAAGGGGGTTGTTAACAATGCGGATTTCGCGTTTACTCTCGGATTTTCAGCATGAAGATCCGAAACGACGCGGGAGCATGGGTGGACGAAGAATTTGAGACTCTGGATTTGGGCGATCCACGGCGAGACCGGCGCGCGAAGGAACTGATCAAACGGTTTGCCAGCCGGCCCACGGCCAGCATTCCGGGCGCGTGCGAAGGCTGGGCCGAGACGATGGCAGCATATCGCTTTCTAGGCAATGAGCGCATCGACTGGCGCGACATGATGCAGCCGCATTGGGATCGCACCACGGCGCGCATGGGAGCGTTGCCGGTGGTGCTGTGCATTGCCGATACGACAGAGCTGAACTTTAACGGTCAGGACATCGAAGGGGCCGGCCCACTCAGTTATGAAGCACAGGTGGGCATGTATCTTCACGCGACTTATGCGGTGACACCGGATCGGGAGCCGCTGGGTGTGATGAATGCCTGGATGTGGGCGCGCGAGTCACGCGATGCAAACGGCAGGCGTGGCGGAGTCAGGGAAAGTGCGCGGTGGATCGAAAGCTATGAGATCGTGGCCGAACAGGCACGGGCCCTGCCAGACGCGCGGCTGGTGTATGTGGCCGATCGTGAAGGCGACATCGCGGCGCTCATGCAGCGTGCGCAGGAATTGGGTGAACCGGCGGACTGGCTGATCCGCTCGCAGCACAACCGTGCCTTGAAGGACGAAGAAAAGCTGTGGGACAAGGTGCACGCGGGTAACGTGCTCGGCCGTATCAGTTTCGTGCTGCCCGGGCGCAGTGGCCAGAAGGCACGTGAAGTGAAGCAGGAACTGCGCAGCCAGCGCATTACGCTGCCCGGTCGCGTCAGCGTCACGCTCACCTGCGTCGAGGCGTATGAGGTGGATGCGCCAGCGGGCGTAAAGCCAGTCATCTGGCGTCTTGTGACCAACCGCGAAGCGGGTGATGCGGATGCGCTCATCGAACTCATCGACTGGTACCGCGCGAGATGGGAAATAGAAATGTTCTTCAATGTCCTGAAGAACGCCTGCCGGGTTGAGGCGCTGCAGCTCTCGCAGATGGAACGGGTAGAGAAGGCACTTGCGCTGTACATGGTCGTATCGTGGCGTATTGCACGGCTCATGCGTGTGGGCAGAACGTGTCCGGAGCTAAACGCGTCGCTATTCTTCGCGGCTGACGAGATACATGGTGCTCACGTGCTCTGCAAGAAGGCGCGTCCGAAAAAACCACCGACACTGAACCAGATGATACGGATGATCGCGTCACTGGGTGGATTCCTCGGGCGCAAGAGCGATGGTGAACCGGGCGCGAAGACGTTGTGGATTGGCATGCAGCGAGTCATGGATGCTGTGAGCACCATCCAGATCTTGCGCGACGGCTACGACACTTCTGTATAACGAGATGCGTTCAACCAGCCCACGATGGCCGGCGAGAAGAAGCCCGCGAGATTGGCGAAACAGTTCACCGCGGCGATACCCGCCGCGGCGGACATGCCGCCGAGAAGCGCGGTCGGCAGTGACCAGAACTGCGACGACGAAGCGAGGATGCCGGCGGCGGCCACGCTGACACACACCAGCGACGCACCGACTCCGCCCAGCATCGGCAGCGTTGCAAAGCCGGCCGCCGATACGAGCATCGGGATCGCAAGATGCAGACGACGTTCGCGATGGCGGTCAGCGCTTGCGCCCACCAGCGGCAGCGCAATGATGGCGCACAGGTACGGGATGGCTGTGAAGACGCCCACCCACAGCGGGTCGGCCACGCCGGACTTGCGGATGATCGTCGGCAGCCAGAACGTCAGCCCATACTGACCGAGCACGACGCAGAAGTAGATGGCAGCCATCAACCACAAACGACGATCGCCGATGAAAGACCGGATCGACACATGGGCGACCTTGTGGGCGTTGTCGTTCGCCACGTTGCGTGCGAGAAGCGCCTTCTCCGGATCAGTGAGCCACTTGGCGGCAGCGATACCGTTGTCGAGGTAGAGCAGGATGGCGACGCCAAGGAGCAACGACGGCAGCGCTTCGAGGATGAACAGCCACTTCCAGCCGGCGAGACCGTGTACGCCCTGGAACGCATGCAGGATGTAACCGGACAACGGCCCACCGACAATGCCGGCAAGTGGAATCGCCATGAAGAAGAGGGAGAGCGCCTTGGCGCGCCGCGCCGACGGAAACCAGTAAGTCAGATACAGGATGACGCCTGGCGCGAACCCAGCCTCGGCCACGCCCAATAGAAAGCGGAGGACATAGAACGTTGTGGGCGACTTGACGAAGACAAAGCAGGCCGAGATCACGGCCCACGTCAGCATGATGCGAGCGAGCCAGTTTCGTGCGCCCACTTTGTGCAACATGAGATTGCTCGGTACCTCGAAGAGGAAGTAACCGAGGAAGAAAATACCGGCGCCGAAGCCATACACGGTTTCGCTGAATCGCAGGTCGTTGAGCATCTGCAGTTTAGCGAAGCCCACGTTGACACGATCGAGATAAGCGCCCAGATAGCACAGCATCAGGAACGGTATCAAGCGTCGTCCCACTTTCGCATACGTTTTTGATTCGAAGCTCGCCGGATCGGCGAGCGATGTCACATCGCCCGTCATTGACGGCGCAGTGGCCTTCGCTTTCATGATTGTCTCCTGCCATATCGCCCCGGGTTTTACCGCCGGGTGCATTGACCCATCCGCCGCAGTCGCGACGGATGTCGTACTTAGTGGATCAACATGCCGCCGTTGACGTCGAGCGTGATACCGGTGAGATAGGCTGACAGGTCGCTCGAGAGGAACAGGCAGGCGTTCGCGACGTCGGCCGCATCGCCGAGCCGGCCGAGCGGAATGCCCTTGATGATGTCGGCGCGCATCTCCGTCGTGAGCTTGTCACCGGTGATGTCGGTCTGGATCAGACCCGGCGTGATCGAGTTGACGCGGATGTTGTCCGCCCCGAGTTCACGCGCCATGGCACGAGCAAGGCCGAGTACGCCCGCTTTTGCAGCGCTGTAGTGAGGACCGCCGAAGATGCCGCCCCCGCGTTGTGCGGAAACGGATGACATGCAGACAATGCTGCCGCTCTTTTGCGCTCTCATTTGCGGAATGACCGCTTGCGACATGTAGAGGGTACCGCGCAGGTTCACGTCGATGACCGCGTCGAAGTTGTCGGCTCCGATGTCCATCGTCTTCAAAGGCTGGGTGATACCTGCGTTGTTGATAAGGCCATCGACACGACCGTACTTCTCGATGACCGCCTTGGCGGCAGCCATGCATGCGGCCTTGTCGGTCACATCGCAGGCGAGGCCGAGGTGTTCTTCGCCGAGGTCACGCGCGGCACTCTCGGCGTCTTCCTTGCGAAGATCCAGAATCACCACTCGCGCGCCCTGGGCGGCAAGCGCTTTTGCGGTCGCACGGCCAATGCCACGCGGCGAGGCTGCACCGGTTACGATGACGACTTTGCTGTCGAGCAACATGTTTGTCTCCATTGATCACGTTAGTTGGTAGATGCAGTTTCAGTGCTTCAACCATCTCGATCAATGCAGTTCGGCTCAACTATTGCTGAAGAATATTCAGGTGTCGCTGCACCGCGAAGTCTCAGGCGTCAGAAAGCGGCCCTTTTTCGCATAAGGTAGGGCGCTGGCGTCACGCCAGGCGCGGCCTGGCGCTATACGGCGTCACGGCTGATCTCTTGCTCGACCCAGGTCAAAAATTTGGCCACGCGCGGCAAATCCGCGTTCTGGGAAGGGTAAACGAGGTGATGGGCTCCGACCTCGACCGCATACGTGCGATCGAAGACCGGTACGAGCGAACCGCGTTTGAGGTGGACCGATGCGAGCATCGTGCTTTCGAGCGCAATGCCGTGTCCCAATGCCGCGGCTTCGAGCGACATGTACGAGCGGTCGAACGCGAAATCGTATGCCTTGGGCGACACCGCGACGCCGAACTTGCCGAACCATTGCTTCCACTGCACGAGAGGCGTCTCCGAGAAGATCAGGCGCCGTTCGAGCAGATCCTCGGGGGTACGCACCGGGTGTCTTCTCAGGTATTCCTCCGATGCAAGAGGCGCGATGAACTCGTTGCGTAGCGTTTTGATCTCGCCGTCGGTCCAATGAGCGTAGCCATGCCGTACGTCGACGTCATAGAAGCCGGAGGTGAACGACACATCCTCATACGAGCACGCGAGATTCAACTGAATGTCGCCGTTCGCTTCCTGGAACAAAGCCAGCCGCGGCAGCAGCCACATCAACCCAAAGCTGGGACTCGAGTGAATGCGAAGAATCTCGACACCCGATTGGCTCGATGCGCGCTCCGTCGCGCGGCTCAGGTCGGCGAGCGATCCGGTGACATCGGCCAGATATTGCTGACCCGTTGGCGTCAGCACCAGTCCCCGTCCCAGCCTTGTGAACAAGGGCCTTCCCACGATGGATTCGAGGTTGGCAATTTGATGGCTGACCGCGGATGGCGTTAACCCTAATTCATCAGCCGCCCGATTGACGCTCTTCGTGCGGGCGACACTCTCGAACGCGATGATGGCTTTTAGTGGTGGGATGCGCATTGTTCCTGGATGCAGAGGTTGCGAACCGCCTTGGATCAGGGTGTTCTGCTTCGCTACTGGCGATTCCAGAAATGTCGCGTATCCGAGGGGTAAAGGCAAGCCAAGGTTCGGCCGATAGGCAATCGGTTCACAGGAGCGCGAGACGTTGAGCGAATACGAGGGCAAGCCCGGCGACCAAGCGCATCCGGTTATCGGGAAGTGGCGGGTCTCGGGCCGAGAGCCGCCGTTCAGGTCCTCTGACCGTCTGGCGGCTTGTGGCCGAACTGAGCCCGACGACGACCGGCTCTGATCGACCCATCTGAGCCACTGGCCCGGAAGTTGCCTCGGTCCGGCCCAATCTCCATAAGAGACGCTCGCGAATGATTTCTTGCCTGCGCTGCCAGCTAACAGATGCAGTTCCCGCTCAAGTGAAGCGTCTGGCTGCGGCAACGCAGCGCACCATTGCCGCGCGTCTGTCAGCGCGCAGCTCAATGGATAAATCGTGGAACGGGCTTTAAGGCTTAACGGTACGCGACATCACTGCCGGCATGTGCGCCGGTATACCGCGTGCGTTCGGCAACGTTCAAGCGCCGAATGTGAAGCGCGTGCCGGTCGAAGACCACAATACTTTGCCCGGCATCGCTTGCGTCGCCATCGCGTAGAACGATTCGCCTGAGCAGTGCATCGGGATCAGATAGTCCGGATTGATTTCCTTTAACTGGTTCACAGTGGCTTGCTGATACTCCGTCGGCTGCGGCGCGAGATGAAAGCCGCCAACGATCGCATGAACCTTGGTGACGCCCGACACTCTCATCGCTGTCTTGACCGTATTGAGCACGCCGCGATGCGCACAAGACGTCAACACCACAAGCCCCCGATCCTTGACCAGATAAGCCGTGCTCTGCTCATGCTGGAAATCATCGGGTATCGAGGTGACGTTCTGCTTTTCCGGTGGCAGCTTGTTGCCCGCACAACCGACACCGTCATGCAAACCAACGGTCATGATGCTTGGGTTGATCGGTTTCTCAAACGTGGTTTGATCGATCCAGCCCGTGGTGAATGCGTGATCTGCAACAACTGCGGGTCGTTCTGCAAAGGTGATGACCAGATTGGCGTCGCGCATTGCCTGCCGGTCGAGCGAACCGAACTGGCCGCCGCGATTCTCGCGTGTACAAAAGCATTCCTCGCCGCCGAGATAGATTGGTAACTGTTCTTTCAACTTGCCGCGGCTGTTTTGCAGGAAGCCAACCATGCCACCGAAATGATCGTAATGGCCGTGCGTGAGCAGTAGCGCGTCGAGTTGCGCAGGATTAATTTTCAACAGGCCGATGTTATTGTTCAGCGTCTCCGGCGTATAACCAAAGTCAATCAGGATTTGCCGCGTCTGCGCGCCTTGCGAGGATTCGACGTGCAAGGAAAGACCCCATTCGTTCTCAAGCGTCAGGCGGGGCGCGTGATCTTTCGTGAGTGGCAGGCCAAACCGTTGAACGTCAACATTGCCGACGCGACGACTCGGCTCCAGTCCCGAATACGATGAATCAGTTACGACCCGCACCGATACGGTGTCGACGACCGGCACCCCGCCAGTCAACGGCTCGGCGAACGCAACCCGCGACAAGCCGAGCAATGCGCTTCCCGACATCACACCCAGCGCACCTGCGCCTCCAGCGCGCAGCAAGCGGCGACGCGACCGGCTACCCAAATAGTCTTCGTTCACTGTCAACTCCCCATTGTTTTCGCTGAGACGAATTGAACAATCATTGCGACTGCTCCAGCGAACGGTCGAATGACTGCCTGGACCGGAAGCGTGGTTGTCGAGAATCGATTAACAGTTATCGTTCTGCACGTAAATACTCTCATGAAACAAGCTTTTCCGTGAGTGAAAATCCGGCTCCGCATCAAAGCAGGCGAAAAGGTCGGCGTGAATGCGCTTTGCTCGCCTGGGAGCGCCGAGCGTCTTGGGTCAAGAACGCCGGTCTGATCTGACGTACTCCCTGTCAAACGTATCGCACGCCGACAAAGCGGGTAACACTGCAAGAAGGCAAGCCTGCTTCAGACGCACTTTCATTTTTATCCCCCTATATAAAGGCTTTTTCAAGCCCTTCCTCTCACGGCGAGTCTTAGCTCTCATCTAAACTTATAGTAATGCAAACCAATATGTAAAATGTATACGGAATGACTTTTTAGTCGGCCCTGCAAAATTCAGTTTGCTTGACGCACGACGCCGATCGGGTATTTTGTCGGAGCGGGACGGTTAGCCCGCCGGAAGCGTTCCCGGTGCGCAAGCAGCGGATGCGACAGGACATCGGCGATCGAATGCAGCCAGGCGAGGACAAAAAAGATGGGCCCCAGACCCAGGCGAACAATCGCGCGCAACAGCCAGCGCAGGTTGTAGCCCGTGGCGCACAGCACGGCATGCAGCGCATCGCCGGTTTGTCCTTTGAGCCAGCAGCGACGCATACCGTGGTCGTGCTTCACATGGCCGATGATCGGTTCAATCGCCTGGCGTCGCTTGAGCCAACGTCGCTGCGTGCTGGTCAGTGTCCTGTGTTTGCCGCGATGAATCAGGTGTACTGATGATACCTCCACGTCGACGCCGCGAAACCCGAGATCGACCAACACGGTCTTCGGCTGTGGTGTACCGGGCAGGTCCTGCAACAGAATGGAGCTCTGTTCGAGTTGCTCGGCCAGCGTATGGCCGTCATAGGGGTTGCCGGGGAACGCCCGCGCACCGACGATCAACCCTTGTTTCTCCGTGATCGCGAGGCTCACCTTGACGCCGAACTCGTAGGGCTGGCGTGCCTTTCCTTTCCCAATGCATTCAACTTCAGGCGCATGCAGTGCGTAGAGTTTGTTCCTGTCCTTTGGACGTTGGTGGCAAATGCGCCAGGCCCGCTCAAGCCAGACGCGCAGTTGTGCCTGCCGTTCGTCTGAAGCTCCAGACAGCTTGCGTTCGATATCGCGCAGCAACCGTCCCAGTACCGTGCGCTGACGCTTGAGTACACGACGCAGGCGCCTGAACTGCTTCGCATGGGCATAGCCGCCCGCGCGGCGACGCAGTCGCTTGCCTTCGCGCTCGTACGTTTGCTTCAGCCCCAACCCTGCGCGTTGCGCCAACTGAACGAGTCTGGCCCGCGCCACCTCAAGCAGACGGCTGTCGGTCGGATACGCAATCGCCTTCTCCTGCACCGTGGTGTCGACAATCACGCGCTCGAATTCGACCGGCGTCACCGCCTTCATCTGCACCGCAGCCGCGATCGTCGCCGCGAGCAGCTCCTCGACACCGGCTTCGCCCAGCGCCTGCCGAAAACGCACCAGGTTGGTCGGGTCGCACGGCAGACGCGGCTGGAAATACTCCTCGCCGCAGAAGAACTGAAAGTACACGTCCTGTGCCCAGCGCTCGCACACCGTTTCGTCACTCTCGTTGTAGGCGTGCTTCAGGTACAGCAGACCCACCATCAGCCGCATAGGCAAGCGCGGACGTCCAGCCGCACTGACGCCACCGGCAAATTCCAGCGAGTTCGAGCCAAACAGGTCAACCGCTTCGCTCACCCGTCCATCGCGTGAACGTCGCTCGAACAGGGGAGCAAGCGTCGTTTCGATTGAAGCCCATGACATCTTCGTTGCCAACACGGCAAGCGGGTGACGTAGATCAATCATCGCGTCCAGACGGCTACGAAAGAAATCAGGCGTGCTCATTGGCGACCACTCCGAAACTCCCAGAATCTTTATCAGATCGATATTCGTTCTGGGAGTTCTATTACCCTCCAACAAACTGCATCGCTTGGCCAGGCGGGGCTTCACGAACTTCTGCAAGGCCGACTTTTTACGATGCCTCTATTGCTGGCGCCGGTTACCTGCGACGCGCAACATCCTCGCCTCATACAGATGGACGCCCGTAGAATCGGACCCGAGCCTCTGTCTTCTCCCTTCCTGGAAAAGACTTCCTTAGATCGCGCGAAATCAAACAGACGTCTGTTTCATATTGCACCGATCTCCGCAATGATGGCGGGAGTGAAGAAACAAGCAGGTCACCGCATGCATACAGACCGAAGAAACCACCTGTGACGTCCTTGTTTTTTGGGTGCAGGAAAACGCACGCTGGCATTTGGCACCTTGCCATAGCTCGGGAAACGGGACAGCTTCGTCGGTTTGCCAGACTTCTACCGTTGATCTGCAGTGCTGAGATGGATATACAGTACATCAGCCTTGCGCGAAGCCAATGGCGCAGCAGATCGATACAACCGCTCCGAGTTTCGAGCATGCGCCAACTCGTTTCATTGTCCTTCCTTCGCACAGGATTGCTGGCAATGCCGACGACTCCGCGCTTCCCATTGACCGTCAAGATTCATCTGTATGGGACACTTCGGGTCTATGTTATTTATAGTAATCGTAACGCCCCGCAGTGCAGCCTCTGGACGACGGATTGGCATGTAGCAAACCATCGTTTCATTCGCGTCGCCAAATGGCGACTGGTCGCTCGTCAGCAGACGTTCGCCAACCAACTGCGAAGGACCGCTCCTGGCCGAGTTGTGCCTGATAGCTACCCGTCATGAGCCGAAGGGCTGCGACCGCGAACAGATCTTAAATCTGTTGCTCAATCCGCCCGGATCGCCGGTAGAGAAGGCCGATGCAGAATCGACGCAATACGTCCGGGCGCAAGACGGGCGCAGCGCGCTATTCCTCGCCGCTCGAGCCGGAAAGCGCCAATCACGCCGTACACAAATGTCCAAAAAAATATCTACGTTATTGATTATTAAAGATATTTTTTATTGAGAGTATTCTGTGCTTTTGATTAAATATGGGTGAGTCTGACGACTGGAGAAGCCGCTATACGGTCGCCTCGGCTCACCTGCAGTGACACGCGGACAAGAGGGTTCATGCCGTCCTGTCCTCAATACGGGATGACCACTAGGAGATCGTTACGAGTGAAGACCAGAAATCGCTGAAGGAAGTCCTTCAGCGCGTGACCCGCCTCGAAACACGGCTCGTGCAGTTGGGTGACTACGTGGGCGCGAACCTGCGCACCAAGATGCAGATTGAGTTGAACAATGACGAGCACGGCGCATGGGTAGATGTGGATGCGCCCGACGTATCAATCTCGCGCATCATCAACGAACTGCAGAGGCTCGGCGTCAAAAGAGACATCCGCCTGCCGGTAATGTGCAACGGCGCGACGATCGCCACCGTGTTTACTGGATGACTCCACTCCTTTTGTGTGTCGCATCTGGAAGTCGATTCCAGATGCGACCTCATCTGTCGACCATTGAGCGGCTCCTGCCGCTCGAACCGAACGACGGCAAAGGCGTAAGGCGGCAAAAAAGCCCCGCTGCGTCTTCGACAGGGCTTGGTGCACACGCGCCAAAGAGTTCAGCGCTGCGCTGACAGTAGCCTTTATGCAGGTTCCCTTGATGCGAGCCACGCACGGACGTCCTCGACACGCCAGCCGACAGCCTTTGGACCGAGCGGGACCGGCGCAGGGAAGACGCCTGCTTTTATCCATGCGTAGAGCGTCGTCCGCCCAATCGAAAGCACGTCGACCATCAAATGCTTCGCTCGCACAAATCCCACTTCGGGCAACCGGTAGGGTTGTCGCTCCAGACCGCTGTTAGATACCGCCGTCATAACCATCTCCTCGTTTGCGATGACCCAATGGTCGTGTCACGACCAGCGCGCGGCGGACCAGAACGAACGAAAGAGAATAAAGAAGAACTACTTATAGATTTGCGGTGCGCTCGTAAAATCACCTTCACGAATACCTGACTGAAGGACGAGAATATGGCGACGATTGCCTGCGTGGGTTGGGGATCGCTGGTATGGGATCCAAGGCGGATGCCCCTCTTAAGCGGCTGGTTCTATAACCCTTATCGTACTGGGATCACAGTGTCTAAAACTGAACAGTACGATATAGCGCTGATGTAGCTTGCCTTCGTCTTATCTGGAAAGCCTTTCACGGATTTCGAGTTCCCGCAAAGCGCTCTGGCTACCCATTTTCGTTCGCCCCCCGCCGCCGAGATATAGCCGGGCGCAAGCGCTTTCGGTTCGAGCAGCTCCTGATACGCCCACAGCATGGGACTGTTGGCAAACTTCGCGCCGGCCTGTTGCAGCTTGTTGATGCCAGCCATGCCTTACAGGCCGAAGAGCCCAGGCGCTTCACCGGAACCGATCAGGCCGACGCGACAGAACTCCAGCGCGAACGCTTGTCCTCACATATTTTCGCTGTCGCATACGCTCATCGGATCTCCTGTCGCTGGGCGCGTGCGTGTATGCGGAAACCAATCACCGCCCCGGTGAAGCCGGCAACGAATAGATTGCGTATTCGCTGCGGCAGAGCGCCGCCGATTTCGATACAGAAGTAATCGAGCCCCTGCCGCATTGCAGTCGTGTCCGAAATAACATGCCGGCGCACTCCACAACACAAACGGACAGCCAGAAGAAACTGGCATGACAAAGTCGATCCGCAAACGGTCTTTTTTTTCGTTTCTTTTGAACTACTTACCATAGTCAGCGTATCTCGTAAACAATTTCCCCAGACGATCTGCTAGGTTTACACCGTCACAAGGGACAGGACCTGGCAATGGGCGGCACTGAACTGAAAAAGGATTCGCTGCAACGGTGGATGATGTACAGCAAGGATTCCTACGGGAGTGGGCGCATCTTTCCCACTACCGAGAAAAAACTGGCGGTTGAAGAAGGCAAGAAGTTCGCGCGACGTGCATACGCCGATGTATGGGCTCAGGACGCCGCACTTGTGCTGCGCGTCCGCTCGTTCCTCGGGACGAACTTCCACTGGCACCAACGGCTGGCAGAGAGCGGCGCTGACCTTGAGGTCATACAGACCTTGCAGTCCATGATTCGCGGTGAAAGTGTCGTTCTCATTGCCGAGCAATCGCGGACAGGGGGCGCGTGGAACGATCCAGCGCCTAAGCCCAAACGGCTTCCCAGCTTCCGTGAGGAGTTAATGACGGGGCTGGGCATGTCATACGAGGCTGCGACGGTCTACATGGACCGCTATGACGACATGGTGGACGAGGTAAATGCGGCTGCAGCCCGCTATGCAAACGGGGCCGTGTCGTCATTGACCGACACCGCGAACGATCTCACGCCGCAAGGCGATACGCAGCCGTTTAAGTACATCCCGGATGCGGTAAGGGGCGACGTTGAAGAACTGCCCGCCTCGACGAACAACCCGAAGTTTGCTGCGAAGATGCTTGGATACGACCAAAATACGT
Source organism: Paraburkholderia phytofirmans OLGA172 (assembly GCF_001634365.1). Classification (NCBI taxonomy): domain Bacteria; kingdom Pseudomonadati; phylum Pseudomonadota; class Betaproteobacteria; order Burkholderiales; family Burkholderiaceae; genus Paraburkholderia; species Paraburkholderia phytofirmans. Next base: position 1,109,726 of record NZ_CP014578.1, on the reverse strand, counting down.
TCGGCGACATGCTGCACAATTTCAAGCCCGATAATGGCCTTGGACCGGCGGACAACGTCATCTGGCACGACAACGGCGACGTCTACTTCAATGGAGATTTCATCGCCAATTTCCACGATTGGGCGAACTGACAGGACCATCGATGAATGACCATCAACGCGCACACGCGACATTTCATGTAACGGGCGACTCAGTAACGCCCGCGTTCTGGACGGACTATTTTGGCGTTAAGCCCGACACTGCCATTACCAAGGGCGAGCACTTCACGACACCTTCCGGGCGTCCAAGCCGCGCGCCGGGCCGAGTTGGATTGTGGGGCGTTGGGAGCAAATCATTTGTTCGTAGCGATCAACTCGAGCCCCATCTGCGTTATCTCATCGAACGGCTGAATCTGTCGCGGCCGGGGCTTCGTGAGCTGATAGAGCGTAAATGCGTGAAAGTGCGGTTTTGGTGTTACTGGGACAACGAGACCGGCAACCGAGTGCCCGACGTACCCGACGACGTTCGGGCGATGATAGAAGCAATCGGCGGCACCATCGAGATCGATGAATATCGATAGTCCTCGCACGCAAAATAATCAACGGCGTATATGTAGTACGCGCTCGCGGCATTGCGCATCGATGCTCTCAGAGAGCCCCGCTCTCACTTTCTTTTTTGGTGGGTCGCTGGCGTGCCCATTTCCAACGGGACATTGCGCTCTGTTTGCCAAAACGGCAATCGTCGTCGGAAGAGCCGTAGGCATTGTCGTCAGCACGGCCACCGCCCCAGGAACATCTACCGGCCCTCAATTTCCCCATTGACGTCATTCAAACCAAGAGCGTATAACCATCCAATTGGATGTTATATGGATGGCATATGGATGCTGCTCTGGTGCCAAACGGGACAAAAATGACCAATCTCAAACTCATCGACACCTCCCGCCCCAAAGGCGGCGAGACCGAAAAAATCACCATCAACCTCGGCCCAATCGACCTGGGCCAGATCGACTTACTCGTCGAAGAAGGTTTTTACTCGAACCGCACCGACCTGATCCGTACAGCGATCCGCAACCAGCTCGCCGTACACGCCCAAGTCGTCACGGAAACGGTGACCCGGCGCGCGATGGTGCTCGGCTTGCAACACTTCTCGAGGCAGGACCTCGAAGCCGCTCAAGCCGCGAACGAACGACTGGACATTCATGTGCTCGGTCTTGCCAGCATTGCAGCCGATGTGCCGCCGGAACTCGCGGCGGCCACGATCGCATCGGTCGTGGTGCTTGGCGCGTTTCACGCGTCGCCCGCGGTCAAGGCGGCGCTCGCCGGCCGCATCAGGTAGCCGCGCCCGGCATGGCCGATCCTATGGTTGAACACGTGTCGGCCACGTGGCCGAGCCTGTGAAGCTAGTCGCCTGACCTAGCCACGCCCAATGCAAGTCAACGTAGTCACCTACGATCATGAAAATGAATGAAGATTTTTTGAAGTCGATGAAAGAAGCCTTCGACCTGCTGCGCACGAAGGGGCCGAAGGAAGCGACCGCTGCAGTACAGCGTGCGCTTGCGGGCGGCACGACTAAAGCAGGCAATGCGCAAACCCCGCGCACGCCGCAAAGCGTCAATGAATGGGCGCAAGCGTGGACGCAGGCGCAAACTCAAGCACAAAGTCAGGCGCAACCACACGCCGCCACCACCCCGCACGCCACTACCGAGCGCACTTTCGACGCCGACACACCCGGCACCTTCAGCACTCACACCTTCAGCAACAGCGCGGGCCAACGCCAATATAAGCTCTACGTCCCCGCCGTCTACCGCAGCGAACCGTTGCCGCTGATCGTGATGCTGCACGGCTGCACGCAAAACGCCGACGACTTCGCGGCTGGCACGCGCATGAACGAAATGGCCGAACGTCATGGCTTCATCGTCGTGTATCCGAATCAGTCGCAAGCAGCCAATCATTCGAAATGCTGGAACTGGTTCAAACCTGCCGACCAGCAGCGCGACCAGGGCGAGCCGTCGTTGATAGCGGGCATCACGCGTGAGGTGATCGCGCGCTATCGCGTCGATCCGGCGCGCGTGTACGTGGCGGGCCTGTCGGCGGGCGGTGCAATGGCGGATGTCATGCTGAAGACCTCGCCCGACCTGTACGCGGCAGCCTGTGTCCATTCCGGCCTCGCCTACGGATGCGCGAAGGACCTGCCCACGGCGCTCGCCGCAATGAAGGGCGGCCGTACACATCGCAACCGCTCACGTGTCGAGCCACAACGCCCGCTCATTGTGTTTCATGGCGATGCGGACACGACGGTGCATCCCTCGAACGCCACAGCGCTCGTAGCAGGCTTCGACGCCGGCGTCACGACAGTCAGCCCGCCATCGCATGCAACAGGTGCGGCGAGTGGCCAGCGCGCTTGCACGGTGCAGCGGCTGGTCACGGCGAATGGCGTCGAAGCGGAGTACTGGTTGATTCGTGGCGCGGGGCACGCATGGGCTGGCGGCAATCAGCGCGGTTCGTACACGGACCCAGCCGGCCCCGATGCCGCGGCCGAGATGCTGCGCTTCTTTCTCGCCCATCCGCGTGCGTCAGGCACGCACTGAGCACCATTCAACTGACAAATCATCTTGGCGAAAACGCTGTACTTCCTGCCGCAAAGGTATAAAGTGACTCATGTTGCAGCGCAGCAAAATCACTGCGCCGCGTCGACCTGCCGTCTCGTGCGAGACCTGGCCTCCGAAATCCTTTGGGCGCCTGCACCAGGTCACTTTGGAGATCACCATGCACAGCCCCGCGATCGAACATAGCGCCGCCTTTGGCCAACGCACCTTGAACATCTTCACCACCTTGCAACTCGATGGACTGGCGTGCCTGCAAAAACTCGGCGAACTCAATCTCGCGGCCCTGAAGGCGACGGTCACCGAAAGCAAGAATGCCTTGGCGGCCGGCCAGTTCAACACCGCGCCGTTCGCCGGCGTGGCCGATGTGCAGCAGCAACTGGTTCAACGCACCTTGTCGTATGCGCAGCACGTCAAAGAAATCGACGCGCAATTCACTGCGGCGTTGACCAAGGCCGGCGAATCGCTGCGCGAAGAGTTCGGCGCCAGCGTGGCGCAGTTTGGTTCGGGCTTCGGCCAGACCGCGCCGCTCAGCCCGGATAGCGCGTTTGGCGCGATGCAATCCGTAATGGCCTCGATGATCCATTCCGGCAACGTGATCCAGGACAGCATCAAGCGGGTATCCGGCATGGCCGGCACGGCGATCGCTGTCGCGGATGACGCTGCACGCTGAGTCCCACGCAGAAACGCGATCCAACGAAAAGGGGCCAATCGGCCCCTTTCTCTTGTGCGCTTAGCTAGGCGACGCGCTGCGGCGACTGAAGGACCGCGGCTTCAAGTTGGCAGCGGGATTGCCAACGTCAGCCGGATCGTCAAGCGGAGCCCAACGGCTTCAGCAAATTGCGCAACGCCGCGATGGTGATGGGCCGCGAAAACCAGAATCCTTGCGCCTCGTCGCAGCCGAGCGCTTCCAGTTGCGCGGCCTGTTCGGCCGTCTCCACGCCCTCGGCCGTCACCCGCAGCTTTAACGCATGCGCCATGGCGATAATGGCGCCGACGAGCGCTGCGCATTGCGGCTCGGTACTCATGCGCATCACAAACGAGCGATCGATTTTCAGGCGGTTCAGCGGAAAACGCGTGAGATAGGCGAGACTCGAATAGCCGGTGCCGAAGTCATCCACTGCGACCTCAACGCCCAATTCGCGCAACGCATGCAGCGTCTGCAACGCCTGCTCGGTATCGCCGAGCAGCACGCCCTCAGTGATTTCCACTTCAAGGTACGACGGATCGAGCGCGGCATCTTCGAGCGCCTCGCGGATCGTCTCGAACAGATTGTGCTGCTGGAACTGCTGCGGCGACACGTTCACCGCGACCCGTGGCAAGGTTCCGGTGAGCCGCAGCAATTTGCCGGCGTCGCGGCACGCGGTACGGATCACCCACTCGCCGATCTGCTCGATCAGCCCCGACTCTTCCGCAACCGGCACGAATTCGACCGGACTGATCAAACCACGCTGCGGATGATTCCAGCGCAGCAGCGTCTCCACTTGCGCGATGCGTCCGTTGGCGAGCGTCACCTGCGGTTGATACACGAGATGCAGTTGCTGACGTTCGAGCGCTTCGCGCAGCATCGCCCCCAGTTCGAAGCGGCGCGCCGCCTGGCCTTCGAGCGCGGTGGAAAAGCGCCGCACCGCGCTGCCGCTCACCGCCGAAGCCGCCGACAACGCCACGCCCGCGCGGCGCATCAGCGTCGGCGCATCGGCGCCGTCGGCAGGATAGGCGACGATGCCGATACTCGCCGTGATGTTCAGCGCGGTGCCCGCGTAGTCGATCGATTCGGCGATGCGACCCAGTGCCTCAGCCGCGAAAGCATCGGCCGCCGCGCCGGTCTCATTGATCAGCAGCGCGAATTGCGTGCCACCGATCGAGGCAATCGTACCGTCGTTGGGAAAGAGACCGCGCAGCCGCTCGCCGACGATCTGCAACACCAGTTCGGCCGCATGCAAACCGAGCGCATCGCGCAGCTTGCGTAAATGATCGAGCTCGGCGATCAGCACCGTAAAGCCGTTGCCGCTTCTCCGACAGCGCGCGATCGTCAGCTCGAGGCGTTCGGTAAACAGCGTCTGATTCGGCAGGCGGGTCACGCCGTCATGATGCGCGACGTACCACAGGCGCGCTTCGGATTGCGCGTAACGCGTCATGTCAATGGCCATGCCGACATAGCGGGCGGGCCCCATGGCTACCCCGCCGGGATACGCCGGCTCGGCGGCGAGCGGCGCCAACGCGAACACCACGCGAATCGGGGCGCCGTTGCGCCGCACATAGGTCCATTCGCCTTCATAGCGCGAGCCTACCGCCGACAGCGGCGGCAATTCGGCACGCCGCCTCGCGAGTTCGGCCGGGTCGTGCAAGGACTCAAAGGTGCACCGGCCGATCAATTCCGCGGCGGTAAAACCGGTGAGCTTTTCGAAAGCAGCATTGACCGAGTCGAACGTGCCGTCGGCCATGCAGACGAACATGCCGTATGGCGCCGCTGAAAGCGCGGCGTCGCGTGTGCGCGCTTCGGCGTAGTGGTGATCTTGCATCGCGCCGGCCTTTGAATTTCCTGGTTATTTAAAACGAATGAGGAAAGCGATTGAGCGTTTTTCTTGTCGCGTACGGCGCAACTGGCAAAGCCGGCCGATTCGGTCCAATCCGCCGGGTAACCGTGAGCATGATAGCGGCTTTCCCTGGCCGGAGCCGCCGCGCCAGCCGCGCATTCCCGGCGCGAATCGTTTCCCTCGGTGTATTCCCCAGTTCCGGCTGCGGCACGCCCGTCATCGCGCACCTCATAAAGCGTTCGCTATTGCGGGGATACTCCGCGCCTCATGACCCAACGCACACCGGCCTTCAACGCCTTCGTCCGTTTGCGACGGAAGGTGCTTGCACTTGCCGTCGCAAACGGACGCGAGGTCGTGATACTGGCACACGATGTTGCCGTTGTCGCCCCCTGGCTAAGCGGCGCGCCGCGATGCGGACAGATGTCGCGTGCGCTCACCAGTTGGCCGTTCGAGCGGAACGGAACACGACCAAGAGTTCGTCGAGCAGCGTCACGCTGATGGGTTTATCGGTCACGTCGGCGGCGAACGCCACCGGATGCCAGTAGCGGCTGAGAATCTCCCAGTCGTGGCTATCGAAGGTGCAATTGCGGGGTAAAGCGAGGGAGCGTTGAAATGTCAGCGGGGCAACGGTGGCGGAACTCACGCATGTCTCCAAAACCTGGTGGGGGTTCGTCGCGCTCATGTGCTGTCCCCCAAGGGAACTGCCTTCGGGGTGTCTTGAGCGCGTGGAGAGAACGATAGCGGGATGAGGTCCGCCGACCTATCCCCTGAAGTGCATCTAGTCTATGTACGAAACAGCATAGGGTGCCGCCGCACCGCTGGATCAGCCTTTCCTGAAACGCCTACGACGCGCGCGGCAGAGCGGCTTCGATAAACGCTGCGCATAGCGCTTCCATGCCCTTCGCGTCTTCTGCGTCGAAGCGCGCGACGACCGGGCTGTCGACATCCCACACGCCGATCAGCGTGCCGTCCGGTGCGACGAGCGGCACGACGATTTCGGATTGCGATGCCGAATCGCAGGCAATATGGCCGGGGAATTCATGCACGTCTCGCACCACTTGCGTCTGACGGGTAAGCGCTGCCGTGCCGCACACGCCCTTGCCGAGCGCGATGCGTACGCAAGCAGGCTTGCCCTGGAACGGCCCGACCACCAGCTCGCGGCCATCGTGGAAATAGAAACCGGCCCAGTTCAGATCGCTCAGCGAATGGAACACGAAAGCGGAGAAATTCGCGGCGTTGGCGATCCAGTCGGTTTCACCGGCGAGCAGCGCGCGCGCCTGGGCGACCAGCTCTTCGTATTGCGCGGCTTTGGGGAGATGCGAGGCGGAGGAGACTTCGAACATGACGGTGTCCGTGATGAAAGCGGGAAAGAGGAGCAGCGAGGCCTGCAGTGTAAAGCAAGCCGCCGTTTCCTTCACGGCACGCCGCACTGCGCATGCCGCCCTCTTTCCGCCCGCTCTGCGTGCGGCCTGATGGCTTTGTCCAGACGTTAAGCCGGTGGGCAGCGCCACGCAGCGATCGTTATTCGACGCCGACGATCACGCTCGATGCCTTGAAGATCGCCGTCGCCGCTTTGCCGTTCGCAAGGCCGAGGCGGTCGACGCTTTCGTTGGTGATAATCGCGGCGATCTGCGCGCCGCCTGCGGCGATCGTCACTTCCGAATTCACAGCACCCCTGGTCACCGCCGACACGGTGCCGGCGATGCAGTTGCGCGCCGACACCTGGCTCTTCGCCACGTCGACCATCACGATCACCGACGACGCCTTGACCAGCGCAAATGCCTTCTTACCTGCAGCGAGACCGAGCGATGTCGCGCTGCCGTGTGTGATGATCGCAACGATCTCGAGACCGTCCGGGGTGCGCAACGTGACTTCGTCGTTCACGGCGCCGTGTTTGACTTCGGCGACTTCGCCGGCGAATTGATTGCGTGCGCTGGTTTGCATGTTGTTCTCCTGGTTGTGGAGCCTCGTGAAAGACGATTCGAGGCGATGTGTCGAGCGTAACGAAACACCCGGCCTGCGCGGCCGCTTGTGCGTGAGTGCGGTATGGCACAGCGTAATTGACGATTCGAACCTCAATGAAAACACATAAGCGTTGTGTAAATACACTCATAACGCCGTGCAGGCACAGCGCAGGCAATTGGCTTCATGCCGCCGCCGTGTCGCGCAACGTGGCGCTCATGCCCGCGAGTAACCTGTAAGCGTGAGAACGCCTGGCTAGCTCGTTCCGCGTCGATGCAGCAAGCATCCACCGCCCGGCGCCTCGCGCGACACCGTATCATCGTGCCCTTGGACCATCACCGCCGAACTCCATGCCTGTCGCCGCCCTGCCCCCCACTGCTGCACGCTTTGCCACACGCCTCGCCGCCCGCTTGCCGCACGCCCGCCGTGCCGCCACGTTATGCGCCGCCCTTGCAGCCGCTGCTACGTTCACCGCCTGCAGCAATCCGTCGCCGACCCGCGACGCCCACGCGCGCGTCGACACGGTCGCGTTGTTCCCAATCGCCAATTACGACCAGAACGTCGACCACTGGCTCGAACCGGACAGCCCCGGCTACGACCAGCCGTTCCTGAGCCCCGCGGATCAGCAGGCGCACTTCAGCGCCCTCTACGCACGCTATTTCGGCACCGGCACGGCCGCGCCGTCGCCGTGGAATTCCGCTTACGTGACGATGCGCGTCTACCGTCAGCAAGGCGCGGACATTGTCGCGCTGCAGCAGCGCCGCATCGACAAGTTCGACAACACCGGCAAAAGCGGCGCGGCGCTCGGCTACGGCGAAAATTTCCGGCCGCACGACAAGGCGTGGATCGACACCATCGCGCAAAACATGGCGGTCGGCCAGTTCACGCAGGAGGTCGTCTACAAGCCCGCACGCCGCGCAATTGCCACCAGCAACCTGATGGTGCGCGAACTGCCGACCATGGACCCGTCGTTTTACGATCACCGCCTGGCCGGCGAAGGCTATCCGTTCGACAACCTTCAGATCTCGGCAGTACGCCCCGGCACGCCGCTGTATGTGCTGGGCAGCAGCGTCGACGGCGCGTGGCGCTACGTGCAAACGCCCGACGTGCAAGGCTGGGTGCGCAGCGACGGCGTCGGCATGACCGACGACGCCTTCGTCGACACGTGGCGCGCTGCCACCGCGAGGTCACTGGGCGCGGTGACAGCTGCCTCGGCGCCGGTGCGCGACAGCCGCGGCGTGTTCCGCTTCGACGCGCCCGCCGGCACGCTGCTGCCGCTCGTGCCAGACAACGCCATGCGGCCCGCAACACAGGCTGGCAAAACCGCAAGCGAAGCCGCCGGCGCCCCCGCCGCCCGCAAACTCCTGGTCCCGGCCCGCGACGTCGACGGCCAGGCGATCATCCGCACCGCCCACCTGAGCGATGCGCAGATCGCTCCCATGCCGCTCGCCGCGACCCCGCGGCATCTGGCAATGCTGATGAAAACGCTGATCGGGCGGCCGTACGGCTGGGGCAATAGCGGTCTCTACAACGATTGTTCGTCGGAACTGCAAAGCATCTTCGCGACGTTCGGCGTGTGGCTGCCACGCCATTCGTCGACGCAAATGAGCGCGGGACGCATGATCGATCTTTCCGGCTCGACGCCGGCGCAACGGCTCGACTACCTCGCCCAGCATGGCGAACCATTGCGCACGCTGATCTACATCAGCGGCCATGTGATGCTGTACATCGGCAACACGACCCGCAACGGAGTCGCCGTGCCGGTGGTCTACCAGGACGTATGGGGTTTGCGGCCGGCCGACAATAGCCGGCGCGCGGTGATCGGCGGCTCGGTGATCCTGCCGCTGTTCGAACACATTCCGGAAGACGCGACGCTGCAATCGCTCGCGGCAACCTCGACGTTCCAGATCAGCGTCCTCGGCGCGCCAGGCGGCGCAGCAGCGACGCCGTCGGCACCGTCCACCCCCGCCGCGCCGCCGGATGACGACAATCCTGCCGGTTGAAATAACGCCGGGAGAAGACAATCCGGCCGATTGAATCCGCGCGGCGACCTGCGCCGCACGCCCGTGCACGCGCCTGCGCCCGCGCAGATGTCCACGCAGACGTCCACACCCACACCCACGCCGCACGGGCGTGCTTAAAAAATATTTTTTCCGGAGTGTCGATTCAAACGCGACGCACTCGTCGTAACGTTGAAGGCCTGGCTCACGCAGTCGGTCTTTCAACTCACAAACCTGTTACTTCAAGGAGTCGCCGTCATGTCCAGCCCCGCTGTCAAACCGATCCCGGACGGGATGCACTCGCTGACCCCGTATCTGATTTGCGCCAACGCCGCGGAAGCCATCGCGTTCTACACCAAGGCTTTCAACGCCGTCGAGCAATACCGCCTGCCCGGTCCCGGCGGCAAAGTGATGCACGCCTGCCTGAAAATCGGCGACTCCATGCTGATGCTGACCGACGAATGGCCTGACCACAACGCGCTGGGCCCAAACGCGCTAAAAGGCACGCCGGTCACGATTCACCACTACGTCGAAGACGTCGACGCCAGTTTCAAGCAGGCCGTCGAGGCCGGCGCGACGGTCGCCATGCCGCTTGCCGACATGTTCTGGGGCGACCGCTACGGCCAGTTGAAGGACCCGTTCGGCCACAGCTGGTCGCTCGCCACGCATAAGCGCGACCTGACCCCGGAACAGATTCAGCAAGGTATGCAGAGTATGGAGTGCGGGCAGAAATAAGCCACGCGCCCATCCATGACGAGGAGCTCGTATGCAAAAAATTGCGCCATGCCTGTGGTTCGACGGTAATGCCGAAGATGCCGCACGCTTCTACACGTCGGTGTTTTCGCATTCCCGCATCACCACCACGATGCATTACACGGACGCCGGCCCCGGGCCGAAGGGAGACGTGCTGTTCGTCACCTTCGAGCTGGAAGGTCAGGAGTTCATGGCCTTGAACGGCGGCCCCCAATACAGCTTCACGCCGGCTATTTCGCTGTTCGTGCACTGCGCGTCGCAACAGGAGGTCGACGGCTATTGGGCGAAGCTCCTGGACGGCGGCGCGCCGATGCAATGCGGCTGGCTTCAGGACAGGTTCGGCGTGTCGTGGCAGATCGTGCCGGACGCACTCCCTAAAATGCTGCGCGACCCGGATGCCGCGAAAGCCAGCCGCGTGATGCAAGCCATGATGAAAATGGTCAAGCTCGATATCGCGTTGCTTGAACAGGCTTATCGGGGCGGCTGACGCGGATCAGTCAGGCCGGTGCGCGCGCCGGCCCTTGGCGAATGAGCCTCCTATATAGCCTCGCACACCACATCGAACTTCAGCAGTTGCGTAGGCCCAAACGCATTACTGATCGCGACATCGGCCGCATCGCGTCCCCGAGCCATCAAAACCCTACCTGTACGCGGCACATTATTCCGAGGATCGAATGTCTGCCAGCACCCGCCAACATACGCCTCGAACCACGCGGCAAAGTCCATCGTCGCATACGGCGGCGGCGTGCCGACATCGCTGATATACCCCGTGCAATAACGCGCCGGTATATTCATCGCCCGGCACAGCGTCACGGCCAGATGCGCGAAATCCCGGCACACGCCCTTCCTCTCCTGCCACGCCTGCCAGGCGGTCTTGGTCGGCCGCGCGAAATCGTAGCCAAATACGATGTGCTCGTGCACGTAGTTGCAAATCGCATCCACCCGCCCGCGACCAAGCGGCATCTTGCCGAACGTCTGCCACGCAAATTCGGATAGCAAATCAGTTTCGCAGTAACGGCTGCCCAGCAGAAATACCAGCGAATCGTCAGGCAGCGCCTCCACTGCATACTGCTCGGTCAGCGGCGGCCGCCTCTCCGGTTCGGACGAGACCTCGAGCACGGCACTCGTCGACAACGCGAGCCGTCCCTGCGGCGCGACGATCCGGCTGCACAAATTGCCGAAGCCGTCGCGATACTGCCTGATCGGCACCGGCGGATCGACCACCAGCAAATCCGCACTCAGCACGTCCTTCGCGTGCGAATAGTGCGTGTTCAACATCAACATCATCGGCGTCGGTTGCACGCACTCATAGACCAGCTCGTAGCCAACGCGCAATTTCATCGCGGCGCCCTCTTCCAGTTGAAACGTTCAGTTGACGCGCCCGGTGAGCAACCTGAATTGACGCTCCCAGCTAACACGTTCGGTTTGTACAAGCCCTTTCATCGGGCTCACCCTCACTCGCCTTCGGTCACGCTCACATCGACCTGCAAACCGCGAAACGAATGCGGCGCGCCATGCCATGTGCCCCATAACGGCAACGCCTGGTAGTAATTCCACGCCACCGCCACCCGAATCAGATGGCGATTGCCGACTATGCTATTGGTCGGATCGAAATCGACCCAGCCGGCGCCCGGCAAATAGATCTGCAGCCATGCATGCGTCGCACCGCCGCCTTGCGTCGCGTCGTGCTCCGGCACGAACAGATAACCACTCACAAAGCGCGCCGCGAGACCGAGCGAGCGCACCGCGTCCATCATCAGCACCGCGAAATCGCGGCAACTGCCGCTGCGGTTGCGCAAGGTGTCGCCAGGACGGTTCACGCCCTTCTCCGTGCGGCGCACATAGAAAAACGTGCTTTTTATTTCGAGCGTCATCGCGCGCAGCAGCGCCATTGTGCCGCCGGTGCCGTTCTTGCCGCTCGCACCGCCGCTGTGCACAGGAACGAAGCGCCGCGCCCACTCGTCCACGTCCCCGTCCGGATACTGGCGGCTGCGCGCATTCACGAGATCGGACGCTTCCTCGTTGGTGTACGCGAACGGCCAGTTCACTGCGTACGGTTCGAGCGCGTAATCGGGCATGGGCGTTTCGAAGTGTTCCAGCGTCACTTCGCTATCGAAGCGCAATTCGCTCGCCTTGCCCGCGAAACTCGCGACCGCCACGGAGTTGTCGAACACGTCGTGTAGCCAGTGCAGCCGGGACGGCGTCGGCGTAATCACCAACTGGTTCGTGACGAGGCGCAAGTCGTGGCTGGCGCGCGGTCGGAACATCATCCGGTGTTCGCCGAACCGCACGGGTTCCGAATAACGGTAGACGCTGAGGTGACGCACCGTGAAACGCGTGGGCTCAGTCATCTGACAGGCCGATCGATGCAACTGGGTTCGTCCTGAGCATCGCGTTCACGCCGGTAAAACCCGCTGCCGCAACAGGCGCTGAGCGCCCGGCACGGTTTGATCCTGAAAGAGCCACGGCCAAAATCCGGCGTGGTGGGGTGCTGTCATCGACAAGCAGTCGCTTTGAGCATACACCCGCCATATTGGTTGAAATCACTCATTTGGCCGTGGCGCCGTGCATGGGAAAGTTATCAACGGAATCTGCTCGCAATGGTGTGGACAAATCACACCCTGTGATAAACAGCCCCGCCGAATAAGGCTTTCCGGGCGGCGTGTCGGGGAGATTTCTTTCCCCTCGCGCCTTCAAACATCCATTCCCCCACTGCACGCTAGAACTGCGCCGTGGCCTGCACGCCGACCGTCACGCGCGATGTCGGGAAGCCGCTGGGTTTGTAGACCGGCGTCCCGGCGAACAGGTCGTAGGAGATACCGACAAAGCGCGAAGGCAGACCACCGCGGATGCCGATCACCGCGCCCGCCAGTTGTGTTCCGGCCAGAAACGTCGTGTTCGGTCCGAACACGCGGCCATAGTCGATCCCGGCGTACAGCGCCTGTCCCGTCTGTCCGATAGGCCACTGCAATTCGTTGCGCCAGTAGAAACCTTTCTCTGCCGCCAGCATGGTTTCACCGTCGAAGCCGCGCACTGTGTAACGGCTGCCGATGGTGAGGTCGTCCAGATAGAACAGCGTGTCGTTGGTGAACTGTGCGTGAACGGTCGTCACGTAGCGGAAGTTCTGTTGGGCGACGGCGAACGGGATCGACAGGTTCGCGTCGAGCACGGTCATGTGGTAGCGGTACGTGGGGCCATCGGGATACGGGTCAGCCGTCGCGCCCAGTCCGCCGATGCCCTGACGATACGCCAGTGTGCCGTCAAACTGCACCGCGCCGACGTAGTGGCGGTCGGTCAGGCCCGCTTCGATGAACGTGTTGTTGCGCCGCTGCTGCGGTATGTCGATGTCGTTAATGAAGCTCTCGCCGAAGCGTTTCGATATCTGGAACTCCACGCCAAACACGTCGCTTTGGCTGCGGCTTAGTACACGCGCGAGCCTGAGTGCCGCTGTCTGCGAGTTGCCGCTGGACACGAACGTCTGGTTCACGCCCGCAATGTTCTGGTAGTACGTGTTCGTGTTGCCGGACAGCGTGGCCGTCCAGTAACCCCATGGGAGCGAGTACGAACCGTTGAAACCGTGCGAGCCGAGCGACTTGTTGCCGAACGACAAGTCCTGATTTGCGCCGACTGTGAGTATGTCGTTCAGTCCCAGCGGACTGTCGATGCCGAGGCTCACGTTGCCCTGCCACTTGCCGGTGGCATCCGTGCCCGAGTTATCGACGGACGTGATGAAGCTCCACGGCTTCGAGCGCTTCACGCTCACGACGACATCGCTCTCGCCCGGCGTGTCCGTCGGCTCGATCTTCATGTCCACGTCCTGCGACGCCACGCGCTTCATCTGCTCCAGCCCCTGCTCAAGATCGCGCAGGTCCAGCAGGTCGCCGTCGCGGGCGGGGAATGCGGATTTCAGGGTGCCGCGCGTGGCAGGATCGGCAAAGCGGAGCTGGTGCACGATGCCAGGAACGAGCGCGAATGCCAGCGTGCCGCTGGACAGGTCCTGCTGCGGGACGAGCACGCGGGTGGTCACGTATCCACGGCTCAGGATCGCCTGCTGCAGCCCCTTGGTCAGCGTGTCAATGCAGGACTTGCCTACGCACTGGCCCCTGTAGTGATCGAGCCATTCGCGCGCGAAGGCGAACGGGTCCAGTGATAGGGCTGACGCTCCCTTGCTGCGCACCGCATCGGGCAGGGTTGTCGGGACATCAAGCGCGAATTTGCCGATGCGGAAGCATGGTGTCTCGACCGGCAACAATGGGTAGCCCTCGATTTCTGGCAGCGTCGAACGCACGGCGGGAGCCTGCACGGTTGCGTCACGCTGCTGTGCGTCGCGCTGCTGCTGGATCTGCTGGTTCTGCTCGGCGTTGGCCCGTGCGGCGGCGGCTTCATCGGCTGGCGTCGGCGCATGCTGCGCGTTCGACGCGAGCGATACCAGGGCTGTGAGCGGCAGCGCCGCCAGCCTCTTTCGAATTTTCATTGCTAGATTGGTTCTTGAATCTGTTTATCGCTCGGTATGCGGCTGAGTGAGGCGCACCCGGCCACGACCGGGGTTGCTGCAAATTGACGAGTTATCTGTCAAATATCTCTTGCCGCAATCGTGGCAAGCGCATACCTGTCAGTTTCAGGTAAATACGCTTCGATCTCGTATGCTTCGGGAGATGTAGGATCACCGAAGACTAGAACAACGGCAACAGTCGTCCCGGTCGGCAAAGTTACCGCAGTATGCTCACCGATCAGTTCTGCCTCAACCGGTCTAGATAGCTGGAAGGTATCGTTTTCTTTCATTGCGCTCATTTTTTTGCAGGAATTCCCGTTACCAATCTGACCGTTCCTGAATTGTCCTTCATAAAGACAAACGTTGTATCAATCGTCTTTCCATTTGGACCGGTGATTGAAATAACCTGCTCGTAGGTCTGTCCGTATTGACCCGTCTTTGTTGGTACAGCGGTTGCCGGGTCGAAGCGCACCTGGGAAGCAAGATCTTGCCAGCTGGTTTGATCGAAGCCTAAAGCCTGATTAAACCAATTTGCTTTGGACTGGTTCTGCGAGTGGTCTGGGTTCAACAAATAGTCTTTTAACTTGCCCTCTAGATTAGACGTGTCAAAGCCTGTATTGCCGCTGTTGCTACCTTCGTTTGATGCATTGGAAGTTGAATCGTTGTTCCCGTTATTGATCGTTGCATTGCTGGGCACGTACCCCGGCGTCCCGATCCCAGCGTTCGCCACGCCTTTGGTCGCAGAGTCCACCAGCACCAGTCCCGGGCTCGCCGTCGGCGGCTCGCCACCCTTAGCGCCGATGACGGCATTGATGCCGTTCGCCGCGCCCTGCGCCATCAGGTCAGTTGGAGACTCTGACATCTTCGCAGCAGCGCCGCTCTTTACCATCCCGATAAACTGGTCGACCAGATTTCCAATCGACCGTCCCTGCGTCGTGCCAGGGGGCACCCCAATTGCCTGTTCGACAAGACGACGAGCCTTGTCCTCGTCCTTATTGTTGCCCTGATTGTAGAGGTTCACGTTCGACGCGCCTGCCGCACCCGCCGTCCCGCCAATGACTGCACCACCGATCCCCGACGCGATGTTCCCGGCCAGGTTCCCAATCAGCGCCGAGCCGGTCGCACCCGCAACAGCGTCGCTGAGTTCCTTCGTCTGCGGCGCAAGAAGGGAGGACAAACCCGCACCGGCAGCGCCGCCAATCGTGCTGAACGCGCTACCGCCGCCAAGTCCACCGATCAGCGCGCCACCCGCCGCGTGGAGTTCTGCACGCGAATCACCGCCTTCGCGCCAGTTGTTGTAGTCAGCCAGCGCGGCCGCCATGCCTTCGGTATCGCCCCGATCCTTCGCGGCCTGGAGCGCGGTAACCGCGTCGTCGCGCTTTATATCCGCATACGCACCGATACCTTGCGACACCGTCTGTCCTGCCGCCTGGGCGGCCTGCACCGTGTCAGCCTGCTGATTGAGGATATCGTTCACATCCGGCGTTTTCGCAACCGTGCCGTTCGTGTCCGTCGCGTCGCGACTCAGGCTCGCAACGTCCTGAGTCTGATGCTCGCCGTCAGTGATAGTGATCGTGCCCGCGCTGATGGCGCTACGCGTCGTCGCGCTCGAATCGCCGCTGTCGTTCTGCGAAATCATCGGCGAGACGCCAGGCTGACCGCTGACCGAGCCGGGGCCGGTCGCTTTTCCTGTTACACCAACGCCCACACCCGCGCTGATACCGTTGCTGTTGGCGTCGTAATGTGACTGGTTCTGAACGTCGCTATACGTGAGTGTCCCGGTCGTCAGCCTGTTTTTCGAGGCGTCCGCCGTGCTCGAAATCACCGCGCCAGTGAGATCCGTATTACCCTTGACGTTGACGTTGAAGCCGCCATCGCCCGCATTGATCCCGGCCTGCTCATTGACGCCCGCATAATTCGAGTCCGCTTGGCCGTTCTGTGCGCTGAAGCTTGCGCTTCCGCCGCCCTGGCTGATCGTGAAGCCGCCACCCGCGCTGCTCTGATGCGCCGCGCTGTTCGTCACGTCCTGCACACTCGTGATGTTCAGGTTGCCGCCAACGTCAGCCGTGACCTGTTTGCCCGCAATCTGCGAGCCGATGATGTTCGTATCGCCGCCCGAGATCACCGTAACGCTATTCGCGCCCGTGACATGCGAGGCATTCTGGATCGACGCGTCACTGTTCGCATCGCCATGCGCGTTCGCCATCGCCGCCGAGACGCCAAAGCCGCCGCCAAGCGTGTACTGCACGCCAATGCTTGCGCTGCTCGAACTGTTCGAGCTACGCGTCGAATCGGTGTCTGTCGTGTTGATGACGTTCACCTGGTTCTTCGCAGCCAATACGACATCATTCGCGCTCACGTTCGACCCGGCGATAGTCATGTCGCCATTCGTCGCGACGAACGCCGCCATGCCGCCTGCCTGCACATTGGAGCCACGCTGAGTTGCCTGGTCCTCAGACGACTGGCTCTGGCTCTTGCTCGAACCAATGCTGACCTTGATACCGATGTCGGGCTTGCCCCCATCGGCCAGCGTCTTCGCGCCCATGCCCGTCAGCGCAACGTCACCCGCCGCCGCGATGCTGTGCAGCGTCGCCGCCCGGTCATTGCCACTGCCGGCCGACCGGCTGGCCGCCTGGGATTCCGAATACGCATTGTTGATCGCGTCGCCCACCGACCCCGCGAGGCCGATCGTGAGGCCGCTGCTGCTCGTCTTCTGCGTCTGCGCCTGATGCGAGGTGTCCGCCGCCGCGTCGATAATCACATTGGCTGCGATGCCCGTTACGTTCTGGCCCGCGACAAGATCGCTGCCCGTGACGTGCAGCGTATTGCCCGCCTGGATCGAGAGATTGCCGTTGATCGAACCGACCGTGCTCGCGTTGTTCGTGACGCTCGACTCCTGGTCGGTGGTCGAGAGCTTGTTGGTGCCAACTGTGACAGTCAACCCGCTCGTTCCAAGGCCCGTGCGCTTCTCCTGATAGCTGCTGGAGGACTGCATGGTGTCCTGTGACGTGGTGATGTTCACGTCATGCGCGGCACTGAGCGCAACGTCGTTCGTGCCAACGATGGTGCTGCCCGTGACATTGATATCCTTGCCGCTCGCGATGGTCACGGCATCGGCGGAAACCATGCTGCCCTGCGAAAGCGTCGTCGTGGTGTCATGCGAACTCGACACTTCCTGGCCGCTCACGACATTGCTGTGCCTGTGCTGTTCCTGCGAGTTATCGACATGCGTTTCTGTCGTTGCGCCGATCTTGACGTTACCCGTTGCCGCCAGCGTCGCCATTCCCTTGTCGAGACTGATCGCGCTGCCAGTGACGTTGATGTCCTTGCCTGACGCCACGGTCAGCGAATTGCCGGCATTGAGCGTTGTCGCCGTGAGCGTATCGTCGGACCGGCGCAGTGATTCTGAGTAGCTGCCGTGACTGTCGCTACCCGAGCTATTGCTGTCGGTGGTGGAGGTAGCTTTCGCCGCTTGCAGCGTGACGTTGCCATTCGCTGCGAGCGTGCCGCCGCCAGCCAGATTCAGGTCCGCGCCCGTGGCCGTCAGGTCGCCGCCCACGCCGATCTGCAAAACGCCACCGACGTTCAACGAACTGCCGGTCGTCTGATTGGCGTTGGTATTCGAGACGCCGTTGGCGCCCGCCACGATCTTGTGTTCGCCGGTCTGCACCGAACCCAGGTCATAGTTACCACCCACGGCCATGCCGAGGTTGCCACCCACGTTCAGGTTGCCCGCATTCTGCTCGACATTGCCGCCGGTCACGATGAGCGCGTCACCTGTCACGTTCAGGTTCGCAATGGGGCCGAGCGCGGTTGTGGTGCGTGTGGCACCTGTTGCGCTAACCTGTTCGACGGTCTTCACCACCGTATTCAGCAGCAAGTCGCCGCCCGCGTTCAACGCGAGGCTTCCCGCATTCACCGTCGCCGAGGTCAGATCAACATTGCCCTTCGTCGTCAGCGACATCAGGCCACCGCTTTGCAGCGAGCCGAATGCGTTGTTGATCTGGTTGCCCTGGATCGACAACGTATTGCCTGCCTGCACCGTGCCGCTGTTGGTCAAGGTCTGCGCGTTCTGAATGTCAATGTCGGTCGCGGCGAGCAGCGGGCCGTTCATGTTCTGCTGGCTCACCTTCGCAAGATAGACGACCGGCACGAGCACGGACTGGCCGTCAACCACTTCGGTCTGCATGATGATGACGTTGCTGGTGAGCACCGCCACCTGCTCAGGCGACAGGCTCATGCCGAGCGGCAGGTTCAGCGACTGCGAGAGCGATGCGCCTGCGGCAAGCAGCGACTGGTACATCGACTGGAGGTCGGTGTACGGACCGAGTACGGCCTTGCCCGTCAGCGACGTAACCTGGTTGCGCACGAGCTGCTGCTCGTAGAAACCGTCGCCGAGACGCTTCTCCGTCGCCTGCGGATTCAGGCCAAGTTGTTGCAGGTAGTAGTCGCTCGAAATGAACGATTTCTGGTTCGTGAAGGCCGGATTCGTTTCGATCAGATAACCGGCACCCGGTGACGTAGCCGGCTTGAACAGGCCGCCCTGCGGGACGGTCAGGTTGCTCAGGACGTTGACCGCCGTCGCACTGGTCATGACCGGATCGATCCGGGCCGCGCTGCCGCTGACCGCGCCCGCATTGACGCCCGTGAGCGACTGCCCAGCGGCAAGACCGATAGACGGAATCCCCGCGTTGCCCGCCGTGTTGTCGATGCTGATGCCCGTACCCGACAGCGTGCCGCCCGCGACAAAGCTCGCTTCGTAGCCCGGCAGGGAGTAATGGTGGATGTCGGCGGGCGCCGCCTGGTAGCCGCCTGGATTCGAGCCGACAAACGGCGCATTGCCGAACGGCAATGTCCAGTTGTGCTCAGAGTTGTCGTAGTTGTTGTAGTGGTAGTAGCCCGAATACGTGACCTGTAGTTCGGGAGCGCTCTGGCCCTGCCAGCTGTTCTGGTCGAGCGTGACGGGCGCCGCGATGTTGCCCACCGCCGCACCCGCGCTCCAGTAGTTCTGGAACAGACCCACCTTTGACGCGTCCAGGTTGCCGCCCGCAATGATCTGCGCCTGCGGGCTGATGGTTGCGGTCAGGTTCGCCAGCGCCACGCCCGTATAGGTGGTGTACTGGTAGCCGCTGTTCCACTGCCCCCCATGCGGCGGCTCGATATTGACGCCGCCAATCATGGTCGGGTTCGCGTTGGACCAACCCACATTCTGACCGGAACAGGCGGCCATATTGACCGCAGTGCATCCGGTCAGGCTGATACCCAGTTGATCCAGCAGCGCCGGATCGACCGGCTGATTCAGCCCGGTCGTCGTCATCGTCGTGCGGGTATTCGTCACCTGAGCGGCGTGCAGTTCCATGTCGCCCGCCGATTCGATCAGGCCCGACTGGTTGCGGATCAGGTTCGCATTCGTGTAACTGCCGTCCGCGTTTTTGCCACCGGCCAATACGACTTTGCCAAGACCGTAAATTGCGGTCGTCGCCTGCGTGTCGGTCATCGTCGTGTCGTCGCGGTTCTCGATGTCCTGCGCGAGCAGTTCAAGCGTGCCGTTGCTGTCCGTCGCGCCGATCAGCGCGGTTGGCCCGACATTCTGTATGGACTGCGTGGCATTGAGCGAGACGCTGCCGCCAACGATTGCACCCGTGTTCCTCAGGGTGTTCGAGTGCGTCATGAGCGTGCCGCCCGCCATCATCACGCCGCTGTTGGCGATATCGCCCGCATTGATGCCGAAGTTGTTCACCGCTTCGAGCGTCGCGCTGTTGTTGAACCTGCCCGGCAGGGTGAAACTGAGGTCATGACCTGCGGCGAACTGCAAATCCTGCGTCGGCGCGAAGTCGCCCTGTACGCTTACCGCTACGTCATTGGCCGCGCTGTACGCTCCGCCGCCCGTGAGCGCTGCGGCATTGACGGACAGGTTATGGGTCGCGCCAATCTGTCCGTTTGTGTTCGTGAGCGCGCCGGTCGTCGTGATCGCGACATCGCCATTCGAGCCAGTCAGGTTGCCAATCTGGCCGCTGCTGTTGTCGACGACATCGGCCCGCATGGCGACGTTCGCGCCGCTCACCTGGCCGTTCTGCGTGTTCACGAGCGCTGACGCATCGACGGCGACGTTGCCGTTACCCGTCATCACGCCGCCCGTGTTCACGATCTGACTGCCGCCTTGCACGGTCGTGTCTCCCGTGCCGAGGTTGCCGACAAGACCGTTCGTGTTATCGACGGACGCCGCCTGAAGGCCGAGCGTACCCTCGTCGCCCGCTGTACCGGTGCCGGACTGTATTTGTCCGTTCGTGTTCGTCAGGGCTCCGCCAGTCGCAAGCGACAGCGACGACAGTGAGCGTATCGCCCCTTGAGCGTTGTTCAAGTCGCCTAAGATGTTTGCTGCAATGTTCCCTCGCGCGGCGAGCACGCCGTTCGCGTTGTTCAGGCTACCGGCCCACGCGGCGAGTTGCCCCGCCGTAATGATCTGGCCGCCGACGTTGGAGAAGGAACCTGCACCATTGGCAGGAACAATAGTCAGCGTGCCCATGCCGGCGTCGAGAATCGTGCCGCCGTCGTTAATAAGCAAACCAGGGCCGAGCGCCAGGCCGTCGCTATTGGTCTGCAGCGTGCCGCCCGAATTGTCGAGCGTGCCGGTTACATCGACGGTCATCGCGCCTGTGCCGGTCTGTGTGATGCTGCCGCCGTGGTTAACGAGGTTCGCCGCATGCAGCGCGAGCTGGTCTGCACCGAGGTTGCCGTGGCTGTTGTCGAATGTCGCAGCGGAGAGCGTTGCAAGATGGCCCGCCGCGACGGTGTTTGCGTTCGTCAGCGTTGAGCCTGCGGCCAGCGTGACATTGCTGTTCGCCGCCAGCGTGCCGCCATTGAACAGCGTCTGCACGGCGCTGGCGATCAGCGACTGCACCGCCGTGATCGAACCCGCGTTTGCGATCTGTCCGGCCTGCACGGTCACGTTGCCATTGCCGCCGATGGTGCCGCCCGAGCCGTTGTTCAGCAGGCCGACCGTCGCCAGCGTGAGGCCGTCCGCGCCCAGCGCCGCGACATGGCCTCCCGTGTTGTCGAGCGAACCGGCATTGACGGAAAGTGCGCCTGACGACTGCAGCGCGCCGCCCTGGTTCTGCAAGTCATTTGTTGCCGCGACGTTGAGCGTACTGCCCGAGACAATCTGCCCATTGCGGTTGGACAGTGCGCCAGCCGTGACGGTCTGCGGACCGCCTGACGACAGTACACCGCCGTCGTTCACCAGCGTCCCGGAGGCGCGCGTGTCCAGCGCGCCGCCCGCCGTCACCGTTGCGCCCGACAGGTTCAGGTCGCCGCTGCTGGCCGTGAGTGCCAGCGCACCGTTGGCCGAGGTACGGCTTCCGGCGAGATTGACCGCCGCGCCGTTCAGCGCCGCATTGCCGCCGGCCGCATTGCGCCCGGTCGCGGTCAGTGTGCCGCCAGCCGTCACGGAAAGGTCGCCGGACTGCGCAAGGCTGCCGTCGCCGTTCACACCCGCACCGAGCGTACCCGTCGATGCCACGCTGCCCGCCTTGACGGTCGTGCTCTGCTGCGCCGCCACCACACCGCTATTCGTGAGCCCGCCCGACGTGCTCGCTGTGACATTCTGCTGCGCGTAGGTTGTCCCGCTGTTGTCGATGCCATCCCGTGCGGACAGCGTCAGGTTTCCGCTTGCGTTGGTCTGTCCGGCAAGCGTCAGCAGGCCATTGGTGCTCAGTACCAGATCGCCTGCCTGCGCCGCGAGAACACCTTTATTTGAGACACCAACGCCATTCTCCGTGCCGACCAGAACGATCCTGTTCGCGTACATGCCGCCAAGCTGGCTCACGTCGATGGAGACCCCCGGCGCCGGACCATCGCCCGCGACAAGCGTTGCAGCGAGCGTGTCATGACTGATACTGTTCGCACCGGTCACGACGTTCAGGTTCTTCGCATAGATTGCGGCGTTTGCCTGGACGGCGCGGGAAAGCAGGTCAACCTGGTCGGTATCGCCTGCATTCAGCCCCGCGCCCTGGATGCTGATGTTGCCCCCGGTCACGTTAAAGCCCGAGAGTGAACCGTCCGGCGCAAAGTTCGGCGTGCCCGTGGTCAGGATGGCCCTGGACGTATTGATAAAACCGCCACCATTGACCGAAATACCAGAGCCGTTCGCGATGACAACTTCCGCGCGCTGGCCCGCGACTTCAAGATGACCATTGATCTGGCTGGCCGCGCTGCTGTTGACCTGGTTGACGATGACACGTGCGGACTGGCCCGGTCCGAAATTCGGATTGCCGTTAATCATGCCCGCCTGCTGCGTCTGCACGATGGTGGGCGAATTGTTCAGGATCGCGCCTTTCGGCTGCACGTCGAACCGGCCATAGGTATTCATCGAGACGCCCGTGCCCGAGGGCCGGTTGATGTTCACCTGATCCAGGCCGTTCTGTGTCTGTACGACGGATGGGGCGTGCGCGCCGCCCGGAACGATCTGTGCGCCCGACAGCGACGGCAGCGCGCCAATAAGTGCGAGTGCGGCGAACGCGATCTGCCGCAACGAAAAAATCACACCCTGTGATTTTCTGCTGCTTACCGTGATCTCTCCCGCCTGCTTGCCAGTTGCCGCGGCGGCGACAAGCATTCCTCTCAGTCGGCTGTACACCAGCCTATATGTCTTCCGGTTCATTCTTCTGCTTCGTTTTACGGATTTTTAACCGGCCGTAAACTAGCGGAAATCAAGCTAACCATTTGTCAACAATTCGCAAAATTCGCAGTGCTACAACATTTTTATCAAATCGTACTTTTCCTATAGAGCATCAACGCGATATCGCGTCGCCCGAGCGGGCAAAACAGCCATGTGTCGACATGGGGAATTTCAACGAATGCTGCGGGATGGAAAGCGTGCAAAGACGCCGAGCAACAGTATTGGCGGCGAACGCGGCGTTGCCATAGGGCAACTCGTGGTGCTGGAGCAGGTGCGCACGGTAAACAAAAGCAACGAGATTGCGGCGATTCCGCAGTTGCTTGCCCCCAAGGCGACTTCCTTCGGGGCGTTGAGAACCGCATGCACTGTATGCTCGACATAGCCTTTGTTGAAGACCAGTGCCGCGTAAGGGTCGAGAATGCCGCACAGAACTTCGCAAACAGGAAAGCGCTACGAGACCAATCGCAGTGCAAAGTGCGGTTCAAAAAAATCAGACCCGCGAAAAACGGGCCGGACCTCCGTGACTAGCCGCCCGAATGGCGGCCTCAAAGTTATCAACAGAATCTGTTCGCAAATCTGTGCATAACTATCCAGCAAGATCGACAAGCTCTTGATCCGTCTACTGTTTTTACCGCTACGTCGAAGTTGGGCAAGCTGGCGGGACGCCGGCGTCAAGCACATCCATCACGCGCCGCGCTCTTCTTCGCGCCATTGCTGCCGCGCACGCACCATTCTGCGCACGGCGAGGCGCGCCATCTTCACCCTACCCGACGGACGCGGGTCGGCGAGCATGTTGAGCGCGTGCATAGTCGAGCGTGAGGCCGGGCGTCCACGCCATCGTCGTGGCGCGTTTGCGCTGTTGCGCGGCTACCCACAATTCGGCGTCGTAATCACGCGCAAAAATGGCCGCCAGCCACCGAGGCTCCCCCAGACCCGCGCCGACGCGCCTTCGATCGCCGCTGCAAGAGCGCGCGATACGCTGCTCGAACAATTGCGGTGCGTCAGGTTGTAGGTCGCGTCGCGCGAAATCGTCGGGCGAGCGATCGATCTCGACGCCCGGATACAAGCTGATATAGATGCCCTCCGGCGATTCGAGCGCGGCATGCCCGGTTGATATCACGCCGTTACGGTCGCAATCTTAACCACATTCACGGCGCTGGCGCAGCAGGGTCCGGTGTGGCGGCGGTCTGCGCGTAGCGACGCTCTCACGCAGCGCCGCTACGCGAATGCATCGCGCATCGGCGCTGCACGATCGCAGCGAGATCCACTCAGGCTCGACTCAGGCGAACGCCACTCAGGCAGCCGCAGCTTGCGGCATCGCCTCGCCCTGCTCGCCGCCCAACGCGTCGAGCAGATCGCCCAGCATGCGGTCGAGTTCGGCGGTCATCAGCGTGACGTCGGAATCGAAGCGCTCGTCATCGTTCTGCGCGGTGGGATCGCTCGCTTCCTTGAGGACGTCGAGCGGCGCGATACGCTTGATCGTGAGCGTTGGCGTCAGCACGAACGAGACACGATCGTTCCACGTCATCGCAAGCCGCATGCATTGCTTGCCGGCTTCGATATGACGGCGCATATCTTCGGCGTCCAAAGTATGCCCAACGTAGCGCACTGTCGCGTTGCCTTCCGTCGGCGAGCGCAACTCGGTGTCCTGGTCGAGCGTGAAACCCGCGGGACCTTCACCGGAAAGCAGCCATTCGGTCATCGCCGCAACCGGCGATTGCGTGACGCGCACCGTGCCGAGCGGCAGTTGATCGATCGATTTCACCAGCAGGCCGCGCACTTCGTCGGCGACCGCTTGCGAGCCGGCATCGATCACGAGCCAGCCGTTTCTGGTATCGATCCACACGCGTGTATCGCGGCGGATGCTGAAGGCGCGCGGCAACAGTTCGTCGGTCACCTGTTCCTTGAGTTCGCGCATCTGCTTGCGGCCGGGTTTGAAGCCCTGCTGCTCTTCGAGTTCGAGCGCACGCGCCTTGGTCACTTGCGTGACGACTGAAGCGGGCAGCAGTTTCTTTTCGGTGCGAAACACCAGCAGCATCTGACCATTGAGCGAATACACCAGCGAGCCGTTGTCGCGCGGCGACGCCCAGCCGTGGCTTTGCATCTCGACGCTGTTGCCGGGCGCGAACGCGTGCGGCGCGAGCCATTTCTCCATCTGTTCAGGGGTGACGGACCACGGAGCGGGGAGACGGTGCAACTGAAGGTTTTTGAACCACATGGGCAGGGTCTTGTACGGGCAAAGCGCGTCATTCTATATGACGGCGAAGATGGAGCGGTCAGGCCATCGTGGTCTGCCAGATCAGTCTTAGGGCGCGCTTTACGTTCAAATCACCTAAACTTTCTGATAAACGCGCGACCTAGACGGAGGCGGCCATGGCCGATGAAACCGCACCCTGGCAGATAGTGGAATACGAGGGTTTCGAAATTCACGTGGCGCCGTTCCTGAAAAGCCCGCCCGACGAATCGAAGCCGCCAGCCGTGCCTGATAATCGCTACACGTATGTCGGTTACGTGTGCCATCCGGGCGCCGATCCGGCCATCCCTGGGCATACGGTACCGTTCCATGCAGACGGCGAAGAGAGCTTTGCCGGCAAGGATGAAGCGCTGTACGAAGGGGCTCATGTGGGACGCAGCATCGTCGACGGCACGCACCCGGATTTGACAGTGCTGCCGCTGGTAACAGGCGGCGTGTAGGGACACTGGGCGGTCCGCATCTGACGGACCGTCAGCGCACGGAAAGAAATCGAAAGACAAAGTGCGCCGAAAGGTTATCCACGCCGCGATCCCCAGTCGATCCGTCGCGCGGCCCCACCGAAAGCCATCCCCACCGCCCGCTGCGCCCGCTTCCGATTGGCGCAACCGGAATTGTCACGCGGCTATAATCGCGGTCGCCCTCTATCTTGAAAGAAGTGCACGGAACCTCCGGCTATCGCATCGGCAGGCCGAAACGGTAATGTTCACACGAATTTTCGATCGATGATTTTTGCTCCCAGCCCGATCTGGTTAAGCACAGCCCTGCTATTGCTCGCGCCCGCTGTGAACCTCGTGTGGCGTGGCGGCGATCTTTACACTCGGCTGGGACGGCCCGCGCGACTGGCGGGTGCTGACGGTCAAGTTGCTCGCGCTGGTGAGCGCCACGTTTCTGGCGGCTATCGACTCGCGCAAACAGGAGTTGTCGAAGCAGGCCAGCAAATAGCATGACCGGCAACGGCCGGCGACGACCGTTCATTGCAGCATCCGGGGCGCAGAGCACCCAGCCGTCGACATCGCGGTTGCGGCACGCATAAAACGGGCCTGACCTCGACATCCATTAGAATCTGGCCACATCGCCATCCAATCCCGTACCATGAATAACAGCGTTCCGAACAGCCCTTTGTCTGCACAGGCCCAGCCGCTCGTTACGGTGCTGCTGATCGCTTACAACCAGCAAGGGGTGATCGCGGATGCGGTGCGCAGCGTGCTCGCGCAAACCTATACGCCCCTCGAAATCATCATTTCCGACGACGCCTCCAGCGACGGCACCTATGCCGCAATCGAAGCAGCAGTACGCGATTACGACGGCCCTCACCAGGTGATCACGCAGCGCAACCCGGCCAACGAAGGGATCAGCGCGCATCTGTCGCGCCTCGCCGCCATGGCACGGGGGGAATTGCTGTTTGTCGCCGCCGGTGACGACATGTCCGCACCGAACCGCTGCGAACGGGTCGTCGAATACTGGCTCGAGCATGGCCGGCGCCCCGATCTGATCGCGACCGACCTCGCCGACATGGACGAAGCCGGCAACGTGCACGAGCGCATGGCGCCGACCGAACTCGACAACTACCGCAGCTTCGAAGATTGGCTGGCGCAACGGCCGTGGCTGGTCGGCGCGGCGCACACGTGGTCGCGTCGGCTGTTCGAGCGCTTCGGCCCCATGATGCCCGGCTCCGCGGCCGAAGATCAGGTCATGACGTTTCGCGCCATCGTCTCGGGCGGTGCGCTGAGCCTGCGCGAGCCGCTCGTGAGGTACCGGCGCGGTGGTCTTTCGAGCAAGCGCCGCTATCGGACCACGGCTGAACTGGTTGCGCGCATGCGTCAGGGCAATGGCTTCGCACTCGTGGAGACTGAACAGATACAGCGCGACGCCGACATTGCCGGCCTTGGAGACCAGATGCGCGCGGCGCTCGCGCCGAAACTCGCGCGTGAGCAGTTCATTCACGCGATGTTCGACGCCCGCCGTCTCGGCAAGCGCCTGACGCTCCTGACGGGCACAGGCACGGTGAAGCTCGGGCTGCGGATCCGCATGTTTCTCTACACCACCTGCCCTGCGGTCTATGCGCCGTCTCTCTGGCTGAAGCGGCTCAAGCGAAAAGACTGAACGCACTTGCATCGACAGCGTCCGCTGCCACGCTCTACGGCATAGACTGTCGATGCACCGGGAGCGGGCCACACTGCTCCTGTCAATAGCGGGTTCCTGGCCTGGCGGCGCTGCGCACCCAGACGCTGCGCAGAAGGCGGGTCCGGTATAATCGCTTCGGCCAAAGCTCTAGCTAACACAGATCATCCTGATTCCATCTCGAAGCTGATCATCTGAATGCGCGGTGCGGCACGCCGACCCGAAGCGTTCTTATCCGAGATGCGGCGAAGCAGCCACAGACATATGTCCTGACAGAACATGCCGCAGCCGAAATACCCCTAAATCTGCGCTAATGAACAGAATCCTAATTGTTAAGGTCACTTCGCTGGGTGACATCGTTCACGGCCAGCCCGTGGTATCGGACCTTCATCGAGCCTTTCCCGGAATCAAAGTGGACTGGGCTGCAGACTCGGCGTTCGCAGACATCCTTCGTTGGAATCCCGGCATCGACCGTGTCTTGTGCGCACCGCTGCGTGGTTTCAAGAAGCGGCGCGGCCTTGATGATCTGAAGGCGATTGCGGCATCGATCGGCGAATTGCGGCGTGAGAAATACGACGCCGTGCTCGACTTGCATGGCGTCTACAAGAGCGCGATCATCGCCTTTCTCGCGCGCTCGCGCCGCCGCTACGGCTACCGTGCGGAAGATCTCGGCGAGAGCGGCGCAGCGTTCGCCTATACCGAGCGGTACGCGCCACGAGGCAATCTCAACGCATTGGACGGACTGCGAAACACCGTCAGCCAGGTCTTCGGCTATTCGCTCGAAGGCGCGCCGCGTTTCGGCCTGCGCATTCCGGCGCCGGCCATGGCGCTCGAAGCAGCGAAACACGCACCATTTGCCCTCTTCTTCCATGCGACCTCAAGCGACGAAAAGAAATGGCCCGTCGGTCACTGGCACAGTATCGGCCGCTCTCTGGTGGATCAGGGGATTACACCTTTGTTACCGTGGGGTTCGGAAGCGGAACATAAGGACGCGGTCGCGATCGCCGAAGGAATTCCGGGTGCAATCGTGTTGCCCCGTCTGAGCGTGGAAGCGGTCGCGCAGCACATCGAAATGGCCGCGCTGATCGTCGGCACGGATACTGGATTCGTCCACCTCGCGAGCGCCCTGCAAAAGCCCACCGTGATGATTTTCACGGCGACCTCGCGCGGCCACTTCGGCATCAACGTGCCCGGCCTGTCGACGTCGGTCGGCGACGAGGGACGTCCGGCATCGGTTGACGAAGTGCGTGAAGCCATCGGTGCAGTGCTGGACCGCCCTGAAGACTTCACCCAAAGCGGCGCCGTCAAGCCATATGACAGGCCCGCAAAATAGCGCATAAGCCACTGCCGTCAAAAAAAATCTTACTCACAAACTTCCACGCCGGATATGCCCTATCACCAAAGCGGCGTGACCGTTGTGAAGAACGGCGTCGATATCTTGCTGTTTTCGCCTCCCGACGCGGAAAGGATGCTGCAGCGACGCGGCAATCATGCAAGGTGGCCCGCGCGGCCGTCGGCCAGTGGCTCGGGTGCGCGTCCGGGCTTATTTGCTGTCGAAAATGCGCGTGGCCAATGCCAGAAGCACATCGACGTGACCGGTCACCCGCGCATCATAGAGGACCGCATCACGCGCCAGCCCGGACGACAGCGGCGCCGGGTCGGCGAGCCGCTGTTGTACCGCGCGCTCGATGGTCGCCCGCAAGTCGGCGACGTCGTCCGGTGCGAACACGAACTTTGCGTGTTCCGCGATCGCATCGCAGCAGCCGATACTCGACGGAAAGATCACCGGTGTGCCGCACATCACCGACTCGACGCCGACCAGTCCAAACGGCTCATACTTCGAAGCGAGAATTGTGAAATCGGCGGCACGATAGGCGTCTTCGATTTCCTTCACATAGCCGACGTAGCGCAGCCGCCCGGAGGTGCGCTCCGGCGGCCTGCCCGCGACGGCGACAACCACCGGGAGCGCCGTATCGTGCAAGGCCGCTTCGATCAGCGGCAAACCCTTGCGCTCGTGACTGCTCGACGGAAACAGCAGCACGATCTCGTGATCGGCGAAGCCCAGCTTGCGCCGTAGCAGAGCGCGCTGCGCGCTGTCCACCGGCGTGAAGCGTGCGCCATCGACAGGCGGATAGAGCACGCGAATCTTTGCCTCATCCACGCCATACAGCTCGCGCAGTTCGTCATGCATCAGCTTCGAGTGCGCGACGATGACGCTCGCCTGCTCATACTGACGGCGCTCGAGCGCGATCTGCCAACGGTCCGAACGCCGTTGCTCTCGCCCGATAGCACGCAAAAAACCGAGATGGGTGCCGCCGCAAATCGCGATTTCGGACGAATCGACCCGGTTGCAACCGATCAGCACATCGACCTGCGCCGTCCGGCGCGCGCTGCGCAAACGGCGTGAAAACCAGCTATCTCGAAACTTGCCCGGCAGCAGCGAGACGCGGATGCGATGCGGCTCGACCATGCGGCTTTCCGGAACCGACATGTCGAAGCGGCGGGCAAAAAACGCCGGCTCGATGCCCATCGCGGCGAAGCCGCGCACGAGATCCATCGCGTAGCGCTCGAGACCGCCACTATGCTTCAGCGCATTGCTGGAGAGTCCAATTTTCATGATTCAGGCGACGGCGCGCGAGCGCCTGGTCAAACGTAAAGGAAAAGCGAACAGACGTGACCAGGTCACGCGGACGGCGGCGCTGTCCGTGCGCAGCGCGACACGGATACAGACGGAAATGCATTGAAAATCCCGCCGCGCGTCACGCTGCGTCTTGCTGAAACTGGATGCGATGCAGATGCGCGTACAGCCCGCCTTGCGCCAGCAGCTCGCGATGGCTGCCGCGCTCGACAATCCGCCCTGCTTCCATCACCAGAATCCGGTCGGCGCGTTCGATGGTCGACAAACGGTGCGCGATCACGAGCGTAGTGCGGCCCTTCATCAAGGTTTCCAGCGCCGCCTGCACGTGGCGTTCGGATTCGGAATCCAGCGCCGAGGTGGCTTCGTCGAGGATCAGGATCGGCGCGTCCTTGTAGATCGCGCGCGCGATCGCCAGACGCTGGCGTTGACCGCCCGAGAGCATCATGCCGTTGTCGCCGACCAGCGTATCGATGCCATTGGGCATCGCCTCGACGGTATCCCACAGGTTCGCCGCGCGCAGCGCCGCCTTGACCTTGTCCGGATCGGCCGTCTGCCCATAAGCGACGTTGTTGGCCACCGAGTCGTTGAACAGCACCACGTCCTGGCTCACCATCGCGACCTGGCTGCGCAGCGCGTGCAGGCTGTATTCCGGCAGCGCAACGCCGTCGACCAGAATCTCGCCGCCGGTCGGATCGAAAAAGCGCGGCAACAAATTCACCAGCGTGGTCTTGCCGCTGCCCGACGGGCCCGCCAGCGCGACCATTTCGCCCGGTGCCGCCTTGAACGACACGTGGTCGAGCGTGTGGCGGTTGTGCGTGGCGTTGCTGCCGTAGGTGAACGATACGTCGCGGAATTCGACTTCGCCGCGGGCGCGCTCGAGCGGCACGCCGCCGCCCGCCGGTTCGGACGGCTCGTCGATCAGGCCGAAAATCAGCTCGCACGCCGTCATGCCGCGCTGCAGCGGCTGGTTCACGTCCATCAGGTGCTTCAGCGGCGAGATGATCAGCAGCATCGACGTGACGAACGCCACAAAGCCGCCGACGGTAGTCTGATCCGACGACGATTGCACCACCGCGATCGTAATCACCACCGCGAGCGCGATTGACGCCAGGAACTGCGTCAACGGTTGTGCGAGGCCGCCGGAGACGGTCATGCGCATGGCGTAGCCACGCAGACGCTTGCTCATGGCCGTGAAGCGGTCTGTCTCGTACTGCTCGCCGTTGTGCACCTTGACGACCTTGTAGCCCCCCACCGTCTCTTCGACGATGTACGACAGTTCGTTGGTCAGCAGTTGATGCTCGCGGTTCAGGCGCCGCAGGCGACGGTTGATCTTGCCGACCAGCCAGCCGATCCCCGGCAGCAGCACCGCGACGATCAGCGTCAGGCGCCAGTTCAGATAGAACAGATAGCCGAGCAGGAAGACGACCGTCAGCGAATCGCGCACCAGTGTGACCAACACGCCCAACAACACGTTGAGAATCTGGTTGACCTCGAAGACGATCGCGTTGATCACCGTGCTCGCGGTTTCGCGCTGGAAGAACGCCACGCTCGTGTGGATCATGCGGTCGAACATCGTCAGGCGCAGATCGAGCAGGATCTTGTTCGATACGTAGGCGAGCAGATAACCCGAAGCGTATTGCGACACGCCGCGAATCAGCGCGAGGCCGGTCACCGCGACCGGCACGAACCACTTGGCATTGTCGCTGGCGTGCGCGCCGAAGCCCTTGTCCAGCAGCGGTTTGAGCAATGCGGGAATCGCCGCGTCAGTGCCGGCGCTCACGGCCATGGCGACGATCGCACCGATCGCCACCCACATCAGCGGCTTGATGTAAGGCCACAAGCGTCGAAAGACGACGGCGGGCGACGATGTCTCACCTGAACCGATGGGTTTGCTTAACGTAGGCTTCGCGCTCAAGGAATCCTCTGAGAATGCGGGACAGCATCCGCACGGCGGGCGGAATGCCTCACACGCGGAATATCAAAAAACAGCATTGTAAACGGTCGGGGGCGGCGGCCGGGGGTTATGGATTGGCCGGGTTGCGCCGGGTTGTATACTTGCGCGACCCATTCCGCCACCCTGCCCCCCCACGCAATTCAGGTATGCAAGAAACCACCCTCGGCGTCGCCATCATCACCAAAAACGCGGCGGCGCGACTGGCCGAATGCCTGCAGGCCGTAGCCTTCGCCGATCAGATCGTCGTGATCGACGGCGGCAGCACCGACGGCACCGCTGACATCGCTCGAGCACACGGCGCGCGCGTGTTCGAGCAAACCGACTGGCCGGGCTTCGGTCCGCAAAAGAACCGCGCCGTGGATGCGCTCACCACCAGCTGGATTCTCTCGCTCGACGCCGACGAGATCGTCTCACCAGAACTGGCTGCGGCGATCCGCGCGGCGCTGGCCGCTCCCACCGCCGACGTGTACGCGGTGGACCGGCTGTCGAGCTTTTGCGGCCACTGGATTCATCATAGCGGCTGGTATCCGGACTGGATTCCACGCCTGTTCAAACGTGGCGCCGCGCGCTTCTCCGACGACCTCGTGCATGAGCGCCTGGTGTTCGACACGCCCTCGCAGCGCCTGACCGGCAAGCTGATGCACTACTCTTACGAGGACTTCGAAGGCGTTTTGCGCAAGCTCGACGCGTATTCGACAGCGGGTGCCCAGCAACGTCATGCGGCCGGCAAGCGCGGCAGTTTCGGCAAGGCGCTCGGGCGCGGCGCCTGGGCCTTCGTGAGGACCTATGTGCTGCGGCGTGGATTTCTCGACGGTCGCGCGGGTTTCATGATCGCGTTGTTCAATGCCGAGACGGTGTACTACCGGTTTTTGAAGCTGGCGCGGATGGGGGAGAAGACGCAGCGCTAGTGGCTACGGCTCGCCAACGGTTTGCCCACGCGCACCGCGTGAGCAAACCAGCCATCAATAAACGATTTCGATCGAGCTTCCGGCAAACTCACCGCGCAATGCCGCGAGCAATTCGTCGGTCGGCTTTACGCGCCACGCGTCGCCCAGACGCATTTCACCTTGCGCATTCTCGCTGCGATAAACCACCTGCACGGCGAGACCGTTCGGAATCTGCACAGCCTGCCGCTGACCGCCAGCGCCGCCATAGCCCCCGCCGTTGCGGCCACCGCCGCCTCCATTGCCACCGCGCGATGACGCCGCCGGTGCCGGCGCAGCTTGCGGCTCGTCCTTACCCGCGCTATGCGCTTCGAGCACGCGCCGCAACGCCGACGCGTCCGCGTTGCCGTTCATCTGCACCTTCACGGCTTCCGCATAACGGCAACGCGCGCGGCCGAGATCCATCACCGTATCGACGGTGAAACGGATGCCGCCCGTGAACGCGTCGTTACGCGCCGAGCCTTGCACGACCAGTAGTTCGTCTTCCTTGAACAACTGCTTGTGCGCTTCAAAAGTCTCGTTGAAGACCGTCACTTCGCATTGGCCGGTGCCGTCGTCGAGCAACGCGATCAGCATCTTGCCGCGCTGGGTCATCTGCGTGCGCAGCGACGCGATCACGCCCGCGACCAGCTTGTCGCGCCCTTCCTTCAGTTCGCCGAT
This sequence comes from Paraburkholderia phytofirmans OLGA172, assembly GCF_001634365.1. Classification (NCBI taxonomy): domain Bacteria; kingdom Pseudomonadati; phylum Pseudomonadota; class Betaproteobacteria; order Burkholderiales; family Burkholderiaceae; genus Paraburkholderia; species Paraburkholderia phytofirmans. The sequence continues at coordinate 1,076,153 of NZ_CP014578.1, read as the reverse complement.
TTTCTGGCGCACGAAACGGCGCACTTCGTCCTTATAGGCATCGAACAGGTGGCCCGACAGGTAGAAGCCGAGCGCGCCTTTCTCTTCCTGCAGCTTCTTCTTTTCCGGCCATTCCGGCTCGTCGACCAGCTCGTGCCCTTGCGACGGCGCGTCGCCCATGTCGAACAGGCCCGCCTGCATCGCGTTGGCGCTTGCCTGCTCGGCCGCTTCCATTGCCAGCGAGACGGAGGCGATCAACTGTGCGCGATTCGCATGCAGCGTGTCGAACGCACCGGCGCGGATCAATGCTTCCACCGTCCGGCGATTGACGATACGACGGTCGACCCGGTTGCAGAAATCGAAGATATCGATGAACGGACCTTCTTCGCGCGCGCGGATAATTTCTTCGATCGCGTTCTGGCCGCTTCCCTTGATCGCACCGAGGCCGTAGCGAATCGTTTTCGACCGCTTGCCGTCCGCTTCCGCAACCGGCTCGAAACGGTATGCGGACAGATTGATGTCCGGTGGCAGCACGGCCATCTTGTTCGTGAGGCAGTCCTCGAACAGGATCTTGACCTTGTCCGTGTCGTCCATGGCGAGCGACATATTCGCCGCCATGAATTCGGCCGGATGGTGCGCCTTCAGCCAAGCCGTGTAGTACGCGAGCAGCGCATACGCCGCCGCGTGCGACTTATTGAAGCCGTAGCCCGCGAACTTCTCCATCAAGTCGAAAATTTCGTCGGCCTTCTCGCCGGCCAGCCCGTTCTTCGCGGCGCCCTGGCGGAACAGCTCGCGATGCTCGGCCATTTCCTCGGCCTTCTTCTTACCCATCGCGCGACGCAACAAGTCGGCGCCGCCGAGCGAGTAGCCGCCGATGATCTGCGCCATCTGCATCACCTGCTCCTGGTAGACCATGATGCCGTAGGTCTCTTTCAGAACAGATTCAACACGCGGATCCGGATACTCCACCACTTCGCGGCCGTGCTTACGCGCACAGAAGCTCGGGATCAGGTCCATCGGGCCCGGACGGTACAACGCCACCAGCGCGATGATGTCCTCGAAGCGGTCAGGCTGCGCGTCTTTCAGCATGCCTTGCATGCCGCGGCTTTCCAGCTGGAACACGGCGACCGTGTTCGCTTTTTTCAGGATCGAGAACGACGCCGCGTCGTCGAGCGGCACCTGCGCGAGCGACCAGTCTTTCTTCGACGGATCGAGACGGCGGATATAGCGCTCGGCCCAATCCAGAATAGTTAGCGTGGTGAGGCCCAAAAAGTCGAACTTCACGAGGCCGACGGCTTCGACGTCGTCCTTGTCGTACTGGCTCACGACGCCGCTTTCGTCGCCCTGCGTATAGAGCGGGCAAAAATCGGTCAGCTTGCCGGGCGCGATCAGCACGCCGCCGGCGTGCATACCGACGTTACGCGTGAGGCCTTCCACGCGTTGCGCGAGTTCGAGCAGCTGATGCACTTCGTCTTCGTTGTCGAAGCGCTCCTGCAACAGCGGCTCTTCCTTCATCGCGTCGGCGATGGTCACGTGCTTGCCCGGCTTGAACGGAATCAGCTTGGCGATGCCGTCGGTGAACATGTAGCCGAGATCGAGCACGCGGCCGATATCCCGCACCGCTGCCTTCGCCGCCATCGTGCCGAAGGTGGCGATCTGCGACACGGCGTCCGCGCCGTACTTCTCCTTCACGTACTGAATCACACGGTCGCGGCCGTGCTGGCAGAAGTCGATGTCGAAGTCGGGCATCGAGACCCGTTCCGGATTCAGGAAACGCTCGAACAGCAGGTTGTAGCGCAGCGGATCGAGGTCGGTTACGCCGAGCGCATACGCGACCAGCGAACCCGCACCCGAGCCACGGCCCGGACCTACCGGCACGCCGTTGTTCTTCGCCCAGTTGATAAAGTCCGCAACGATCAGGAAGTAGCCGGGAAAGCCCATCTTGATGATCGTGCCGCACTCGAATTCGAGGCGCTGGTAATACGTTTCGCGCTGCGCCTCGCGCTCGGCCGCATCCGGGTACAACTGTTCGAGACGCTTTTCGAGGCCTTCTTTTGACAATTGCACTAGGTAGTCGTCGAGCGACATGCCGTCGGGCGTCGGGAAGAGCGGCAGCTTCGGCTTGCCGAGTTCGAGCGTCAAATTGCAGCGCTTGGCGATTTCGACACTATTGGCGAGTGCCGACGGAATGTCCGCGAACAACCCTGCCATCTCGTCTTGCGTGCGGAAATACTGCTCGGACGTAAAGCGCTTCGAGCGGCGCGGATTCGCCAGGATGTCGCCTTCGGAAATGCACACGCGCGCTTCGTGCGCGGTGAAATCGTCCGGCGTCATGAACTGCATGGGATGGGTGGCCACCACCGGCAATTTCAGCGACGCCGCGAGCGCAACCGCCTGCTGCACGTACTGCTCGCCGCCCGGCTGGCCGCATCGTTGCAGTTCGATATAGAAGCCGCCGGGGAATACCTTCGCCCAATGCAATGCGTTGCGTTTGGCCGCTTCTTCATTACCGGCGGCGAGCGCGAGGCCGATGTCGCCCTGTTGCGCACCCGACAACGCGAGCAGGCCTTCACCCAGACCCGACTCGAGCCAGCCGGCTTCGACTTCCGCGCGGCCGCGATACTGGTTGGTGAGCGATGCCTTGCTGAGCAGCTCGCACAGATTCAGATAGCCGCGGCGGTTTTTGACCAGCAGCAGCAAACGCGAAGGCTTGTCGCGGTCGTCCGGATTGGTGATCCAGACGTCGCAGCCGGCAATGGGTTTGACCCCTTTGCCGCGGGCTTCCTTGTAGAAACGGACGAGGCCGAACGCGTTGCCGAGGTCGGTAAGGGCGAGCGCACCCTGACCGTCTTTGGCGGCGGCCTTGACGATGTCGTCAAGACGCACGATGCCATCGGCAATCGAGAATTCGGAGTGGACGCGAAGATGAACGAAGCGGGGATCTGACATGGGCGACATTGTAACTCCACCCTTCTGGAGTTTTCAGGCCAAAACCGCGCGTTAGCCGTTCGGCTTAGGACGGAAACGCGAACGCACCGTACACCGGCGTTGTGCAGGCGGTGGACGGTTTCGTTGGTCGGGCGCGCGCGGTGCGCTTCATATGCTCGAACGGACCTGCCGGAGAAAATTCGGCGGTATTTCGCTCGCCAGAGCGCGTGGCCCGGTGCGAGCGCGCAAGCAAGCGCCATGCGAGTTTGCGAGCGATTTGCGCTGCCGCAAGGGGTTGGCCATTCGGCCGAGTCGGCCAAAGCGCCGGCTTGAGGGATAATACGGGTTTCGCCCTTTTCGACGTGGCCGCGCCGCATGGAGTTTGAATGCGGGCGTTTCAATGCGCCCCCGTTTTCCGCGCCGCCATTTCTTACCGCTGGACACACATGAGTATCGTCAATCTCGCCGCGTATCATTTCGCGACTATCGAAGACACCGCCGCATGGCGCCCGCTCGTCACCGAGCGCTGCACTACGCTCGGCTTGCGCGGCACCGTCCTGCTGGCGCCGGAAGGCATCAACCTGTTCGTCGCGGGCACGCGCGAAGCCACGGACGCGTTCATCGACTACATCCGTCACGACGCGCTGTTCGAAGGCAAGTTCGCGAACCTGCAGTTCAAGGAAAGCCTGTCGGACAAGCAGCCGTTCACCCGCATGCTGGTCAAGCTCAAGCGCGAGATCATCACGATGAAAAAGCCGGCGATCCGGCCGGAGCTTGGCCGCGCGCCATTCGTCGACGCTTCCACGCTGAAAGGCTGGCTCGACCGCGGCCATGACGACGAAGGCCGCCCCGTCGTCATGCTGGACACACGCAATGCATTTGAAGTGGACGTCGGCACGTTCGACGACGCGCTCGACTACCGCATTACGAAATTCAGCGAGTTTCCCGAAGTCATCGAACAAAACCGCGCCGATCTCGAAGGCAAGACGGTCGTGTCGTTCTGCACAGGCGGGATTCGCTGCGAGAAGGCGGCGATCCACATGAAGGAAGTCGGCATCGAGAACGTGTACCAGCTCGAAGGCGGCATCCTGAAGTATTTCGAGGAAGTCGGCGGCGCGCACTATCACGGCGACTGCTTCGTATTCGACTACCGTACCGCGCTGAATCCACAACTGGAACCGACCGCGACCGTGCAATGTTTCGGCTGCCGCGCGGTGGTGATGCCCGGGGCGCAACAATCGCCGATGTACGTGGCGGGCAAGACATGTCCGGAATGCCATCCGGACAGCAAGGCGACGCGCGCCGCGTGATAAGCGCAAGCGCCTTCGCGCGATCGCGGCGAGGCACGCAGGTCGTGCTCAGCGCATCACAGGCTCCGGCCACCGCAAACGCGAAGAGCACGGGCCGGGTGCGCCGCGACCGCCAGCGCTGCGGCGCCGCGTTTAGCGGTCGCATGGGCTTCGAACGAGATCGAGCCATGCGCGGTTGCTGACATGCGCGACGAAGATAAGCAAGACGCCCCGTTTTTTCCGCACTAATCCATCCGACCCATGACTTATCGTGGACGCTTCGCTCCGTCGCCTACCGGACCCTTGCATTTCGGCTCACTGGTGAGCGCGCTCGCAAGCTGGCTGGACGCGCGCGCGCATGGCGGAGCGTGGCTTGTGCGGATCGAAGACATCGACGGACCCCGCACCGTCGCTGGCGCGGCCGAGGAGATTCTGTCCACCCTCGAACACTTCGGCATGCATGCAGACGAGCCGCCCGCCTGGCAAAGCGATCGTATTGCGCGCTATCAGGAAGCGCTGGAGCAATTGAAGGCTGCCGGCCTGGTCTATCCATGCGGCTGCACGCGCAAGGAGATTGCCGACTCGCTGCTGCATGCGCACGCGCGCAACACCACGCTCGCCTACCCTGGCACCTGCCGCAACGGCCTGCATGGCAAACCGGCGCGCGCATGGCGCCTGCGCGTACCCGATGGCGATGCTGCGGTGATCACATTCGAGGACCGCTGGCAGGGCAAGCAGACGCAGAACCTGGCCACCGAGGTCGGCGACTTCGTCCTGAGACGTGCCGACGACCAGTGGGCATACCAACTGGCGGTGGTGGTCGACGATGCGGACGCGGATATTACGCACATTGTGCGAGGCGCGGACCTGATGGATTCAACGGCCCGGCAGATTTACCTGCAGCGTTGCCTTGGCGTACCGACGCCGGCGTATTTGCACGTACCGGTGGTGACGAACGATCAGGGTGAAAAGCTCAGCAAGCAAAACGGCGCAACCGCGCTTGACAATGACAAGCCGTTTGAAGCGCTGAGCGCAGCCGCTCGTCATCTGGGCCTTGGATTAGACGGGACTGCGCATACTACGCTAGAGGGCTTTTATGCTGCCGCGACGGCAGCGTGGGCGCAGCGCACGGGCGTGCGAATGTGATCAGGTAGACGACGGCGACTTCCTCGGCATCCCAAACCCACCCAGCAACGCAGCCAACGGCTGCTTGGACGAAGACTTCTGCGGAGCACCAGCAGAAGCGGCAGCCGCCTCCTCAACCTTCCTCACAGAAGCCGCCGAGGGCTCATAAGGCTTAAAGAAAAAATCATCCACAGGCTGTGCGCGATGATGATGCGGCCGATCGAACGAACCCGAGGACGAAGCCCCCGAACGCCGGCGACCACCTCGCTCGTCACGGCCCTCTGCGCGGCCATCAACGCGTTCACGCCGCGGCGGACGCTCTTCATGGTGATGCCGCACCGGCGTATCCACGGTCAGGTGTTGCACATCCAAAGGCCGCTTGATCAGCTTCTCGATATCGGCCAGTTGCTTCCGCTCATTCGGGCTGCACAGCGACAAAGCATCACCGGAAGCCCCAGCACGCCCAGTGCGTCCAATCCGGTGCACATAATCTTCCGCGTTAAACGGCAGATCGAAATTGATCACAGCAGGCAGCTCAGCGATATCCAAACCACGCGCGGCGACGTCAGTCGCCACCAAAGCCTCGATCTCGCCACGCTTGAACGCATCCAGAGCCTGCATTCGTTCATTCTGCGTGCGGTCACCGTGAATCGCCGTGGCGACCACGCCGTCGCGCTCCAGGCTCCGCGCCAGACGGCTCGCGCCGATCTTGCTATTACAGAACACGATCACCTGCTTGAGGCCGCGGTCGCGAATCAGCTTAACAACCGCGCCCGTCTTGTCGCCCTCGGCGACCTCATACACGATCTGCGTCACATTGGTCGCGGTCGAATTGCTGCGCGCGACTTCGATCGTCTGCGGGTCGCGCAGATACGTGGCGGCCAGTTTCTTGATTTCGCCCGAGAACGTGGCCGAAAACAGCAGCGTCTGACGTTCCTTCGGCAGCAGGTTCAGGATGCGCTGCAAATCCGGCAGAAAGCCCATGTCGAGCATCCGGTCGGCTTCGTCGAGCACAAGGATCTGCACCTGGCCGAGATTGGCGGTTTTCTGCTGCACATGATCGAGCAGACGGCCCGGCGTGGCGATCAGAATTTCGACGCCGCGGCGCAGCTGCTCGGACTGCGGATTCATGTCGACACCGCCGAACACCACGGCGCTGCGCAGCGCCGTGTGCTTCGCATACGACTGCACGTTCGCCGCCACCTGGTCGGCCAGTTCGCGGGTCGGCGTGAGGATCAGCGCGCGCACCGGATGGCGGGCGGGCGATGCGCTCGTGCTGGCTTGCGGCAGCAAGCGCTGGATGATCGGCAGCGAGAAGCTGGCGGTCTTGCCGGTGCCGGTTTGCGCGGCGCCCATCATGTCACGGCCGGCCAGCACGACGGGAATCGCCTGCTCCTGGATCGGCGTAGGGATGGTGTAGCCCGATTCTTTGACGGCTTTCAGGATGTCGGGCGCGAGACCGAATTGATCAAAAGTCGCAGTGCTGGGCGTGACGGCTGTGTCGGACATGGTGGCTTTCGCTAAAAATGCGCTTGGCGCGGTGCGCGCGGCAGCGGTCGGAACCGCAGAGGGCATCAGGATGAAGGCGGAGCCACGGCGTTCCGCACGGGACCCGTCAGTACTACGGGAAAAATGCGGCCGGCTCCGGCCGGCGGAAACACCCGCCGGAAAGGCCGGTATTGTAGCACTTCAGCAAAAACACTCATGGCGCATCCGCCGGCTTTCTGCGTAGGCTGCCGAAAGCCCAACGGCGAGCAGTTCGTCAGGCCGTCCGTGCCGGCTCTGGAAGACGGCCTGCGAGGGTCGGAACGCCTCGCTGGCAGCGTAGTGCGTGAGTGCGACAGATGCATGACAGTTCGGTTCGCCCCAGCCGCGCCGCGGAACGCCCGACGCAGGCGCGCGGATACCGCACACCACGACGGAGCCCCGAATACCTGAAGAAGACGCGAAGGTCTGGAAGGCGCCCGCATCATCGTCATGCGCCGCCGCTCACGCCCTGTCACCACGTCTCGCGCATCACCATCAAGCGCATTTCGGTCATATCCTCAATCGCGTAGCGCACGCCCTCGCGCCCCAGCCCAGAATCTTTCACGCCGCCGTACGGCATGTTGTCGACCCGGAACGACGGCACGTCGTTGATCACCACGCCGCCCACGTCGAGTAGATCCCACGCGCGATGCGCATGGGCGAGCGAGTCGGTGAACACGCCGGCTTGCAGGCCGAAGTCGCTGTCGTTGACGGTAGCCAGCGCGGCATCGAAATCGTCGAAACGCTCCAGAATCGCCACCGGGCCGAAGGCTTCCTTGCGATAGAGGTCGGTGTCGGGCTTCACGCCTTCGAGCAGCGTGGCCTCGAACATCGCGCCCTCCACCTTGCCGCCGGCGACAATCTTCGCGCCCGCCTGCACCGCGCTTTCCATCCAGCCGGCGAGACGGTTGGACTCCGATTCGGAGATCATCGGCCCGACAAAGGTCTTTTCGTCCTTCGGATCGCCCATGACAAGCGACCTGGTCTTCGCGATCAGCTTCTCGCGCAGCGCGTCGTAAAGCGTCGCATGCACCAGAATCCGCTGCACGCCGATACAACTTTGCCCCGACTGATAGAACGCGCCGAACGCCAGCCGGTCGACCACATAGTCGAGCTTCCCGCCCTGATCGCCGTCGACGATCGCCGCCGCGTTGCCGCCCAACTCCAGAATCACCTTCTTCTTGCCGGCCTTTTTCTTCAGTTCCCAACCCACCGCGGGCGAACCGGTGAAGGACAGCAGCTTGAAACGCTCATCGGTGGTGAACAGATCGGCGCCGTCGCGATGCGCCGGAAGAATCGAGAACGCGCCTTTCGGCAAGTCGGTTTCCGCCAGAATCTCGCCCATGATAAGCGCGCCGACCGGGGTGCGGCTCGCCGGCTTCAACACGAACGGCACGCCCGCCGCGATCGCCGGCGCGACCTTGTGCGCGGTCAGGTTAAGCGGAAAATTGAACGGCGAGATAAACGAGCACGGACCGATCGGCACACGCTTCACATAGCCGTGATAGCCCTTCGCCCGTGGCGAAATCTCCAGATTGATGATCTCGCCGTCGATGCGCACCGACTCTTCGGCCGCCACCTTGAACGTATCGATCAGACGCGTGACCTCGCCTTTCGAGTCGTTGATCGGCTTGCCCGCTTCGATACACAGCGCGAGCGCCAATTCGTCGTATCGCTCGCGAAACCGCTTCACGCAGTGTTCGAGCACGGCCTGGCGCTTGAACGGTGGAAACGCGCGCATTGCGGGCATCGCGTCGACGGCATAGCCGATCGCTTTGTCGATCGCCGCCGCGTCCGCCATCGCCACACGGGTCGCCACTTCGCCGCTGAATTTATCCGTCACTTCGAGATCGGTGTTAGCGGCCACCGCTTCGTTCGCGAGGTAGTACGGGTAACTCTTGTTCAACATGACGCATTCTCCTTGATCCAATGCCTGACATCAGCCATGCAGCCAGCAAGGGTTATGCACAGTTGCCGCTCATGGCTGCTCCGTCCATCACTGTTCCACTCATAGTTGCGCAGACAGCCGCTTGATCTCGCGATTCAGCACACGCTCGTTGTCCGAGTAGTCGATCGGCAGATCGATCACATGCACACCCGGCGTCGCAAAACATTCGCGCAGCAGCGGCGCGAATTCCGCGGCCGATTCAATGCGATGACCCTTCGCGCCGTAACTCTCTGCATATGCAACGAAATCCGGATTGTTCAGCGTCATACCGTAGTCCGGGAAGTTCATGTTTTCCTGCTTCCAGCGGATCATGCCGAACGCGTCGTCGCGCAAAATCAGGATCACCAGATCAAGCTTCAGGCGCACTGCCGTTTCCAGTTCCTGTGAATTCATCATGAAGCCGCCGTCGCCGCACACAGCCATGACCTTGCGGTCCGGGTGCACGATCCTGGTCGCGATCGCCGACGGCAAGCCGGCGCCCATCGACGCCAATGCGTTATCGAGCAGCAGCGAATTCGGTTCGTGCGCGCGGTAGTAGCGCGCGAACCAGATCTTGTACATGCCGTTGTCCAGACACACGATGCCGTCCACCGGCGTGGTCTCGTAGACGTCGTTGACGATCCGCACCGGGTACATCGGGAAACGGTCGTCGTGCTGGCCTTTGACCAGATGCGCCTCGAAGTGCTGCTTGATCTCCTTGAAACGCGTGAAGTCCCAATGCTCCTGCTGCTCCTTGAGACTTTCCTTCAACTGCCACACGGCGTTGGCGATGTCGCCGACCACTTCGATCTGCGGGAAATACACCGTATCGACTTCCGCGCCGAGAAAGTTGACGTGAATCACCGTCTTCTCGCCGGCCTCGCCGCTGCGCATGAAAAACGGCGGCTTCTCGATCACGTCATGGCCGACATTGATAATGCAATCCGCGTGGTCGATCGCGCGGTGTACGAAGTCGCCGTCGGACAAAGTCGCGTTGCCGAGCCACATGGGGTGCGATTCATCGATCACGCCCTTGCCCATCTGGGTCGTAAAAAACGGAATGCCGATCTGGTCGACGAACTCGCGCAACATCTTGGTAGTGGTCTTGCGGTTGCCGCCCGCGCCGATCATCAGCAAGGGATGCTTCGCTTTCTTGATCGCCTCGACTGCGCGCGCCACGGCTTTTTCTTCCGCGACCGGACGGCGGCTGAAGCTCTTCGGAATCGGGTGGCCGTCGCCCTCTTCGTGCGCGACGTCTTCAGGCAATTCGAGGTGCGTGGCGCCGGGCCGTTCTTCTTCCGCCTGACGCACCGCCTCGCGCACGGTGGCCGGAATATTGCCGATCGACACGATCTGCCGCGTGTACTTGGTGAGCGGCTCCATCATCCGCACCACGTCGACGATCTGAAAATGCCCCTGCTTGCTGGTCTTGATCGGTTTCTGCCCAGTCACCATCAGCATCGGCATGCCGCCCAACTGCGCGTACGCGGCAGCGGTCACGAAGTTGGTCGCACCCGGCCCCAAGGTGGCCAGACACACGCCGGTGCGGCCGGTGAGGCGCCCATACGTGGCGGCCATGAACCCGGCAGCCTGTTCGTGACGCGTAAGAATCAGGCGAATTTTCGAGCGGCGCAGCGATTCGAGCAGATCGAGATTTTCTTCACCGGGGATGCCGAACACGTACTCGACACCTTCGGCTTCCAGCGATTTGACGAACAGGTCCGATGCTTTCATGGAGGGTCTCGCTTGATGAAACGGACACGGGCCATGAGCCCCCGCCCGTTGAGGTCCGAGGTCCGGTAACGGTCGATCGAAGACGACGGCAACCGCGCCAGCCATGCGCGGCCTGACATTACGGCGATAGCGGCAACAGTGGCGACGGCGAGGGCAGCGGACACGGCAGAGGCCACGCCGGACAGCTTACTACTCGAACGGAAAGGATGCGCGCAGACGGGCAGCGCCGCAAGACGGAGGCAAACGTAAGGTGGGCAGGCGGCGTGTCTGAAGAAAGCCACCGCATCATGCTCACCGAGTGATGGTGACGCAATCAGACAGCATCGGCGAGGCGTTTTCGCCGGCTGTCGCGTCGTACAGCTCGGCGCGCGGGCCTTTGGTCCACCAGGTGTAGCTGCCGGCCTGATACTTCGCGCCGGAGGCCGATATCGTGTTGACGAACAGCAGTTGCTGGCCCTTGACAGGCACGAGCGCGAAGCTTTGGCCGTTCGCCGTGTTCCAGTAGGTCACTTGCAGAATCTTGCCGGTCGCACAGGTGTATTTGTGCGTCTGGCGATTCCTGGCCTGAATCTCGGCGAGGCGCGATGGCTCGGCCCATGCATTGCCGTACAGCGCCGCGAGCCCCGCTGCCGTCGTGACTGCGGCAAGCCATTTCTTCATGAGATGCCGCGATCGTTGTTGCACATCAAGCATAGGTGGCGCGCCTTGCTCTGCGGTTGGGGTTGCGGCTGTGCTTATGGATCGATCACGGCGGCGCACGCGTCGGTCGGCGCGGCCGCCACGTGCCCGACGAGCGGGACGATCTTCAAGCCGGCCGACGCGACCCGGCATGGCGCAGCGGCGAGGCCGCACCCTGTCATCCCGGCACACAGCGCGAGCAGCACGCCAAGTGCGCCAAGACGGCCGAACCTTCCAGACCGCATGTTCATGCGGGACTCCAGGGCCATACGTACCTCTACTTCAACGAACTTCAATCAGTCTGGTTTCGCGCGCGGCGAGTTTGCGCGGCGCGCGAGTACTTCACTTCACTGCGCATCGATGCACTGCGGCACCGCCAGGCAGCGCGCATCGACGCATGTTACTTCGTGGAAACCGGCCGCACCGCCGCCGCGGCCTGCTTCGCACGCGAGCGTGCTTCGTCGATGGTCTCGCCGGTAGCCAGCGCCACGCCCATGCGCCGCTTGACGAAACTCTCCGGCTTGCCGAAGAGACGCAGATCCGCATTCGGCACGGCCAACGCTGCCGCGACACCTTCGAAAGCGATAGCCGCCTCGTCCAGACCGCCGTAAATCACCGCCGACGCGCCCGGCGCCCGCAGCGACGTGTCCACCGGCAAGCCGAGGATCGCGCGCGCATGCAGCTCGAACTCCGAGAAGCGTTGCGAGCACAGCGTGACGAGGCCCGTATCGTGCGGACGCGGGCTGACTTCCGAGAACCATACGTCATCGCCGCGCACGAAAAGTTCCACGCCGAACAGGCCCCTGCCGCCCAATGCCGCGGTCACCTTGTGCGCCACTTCGCGCGAACGTTGCAGCGCGAGCGGGCTCATCGGCTGGGGCTGCCACGATTCGACGTAGTCGCCCGCCACCTGCACGTGGCCGATCGGGTCGCAGAAGTACGTGCTGACTTGCCCGCTCGCCGGATCGATCGCGCGCACGGTCAGCTGGGTGATTTCGTATTCGAAGTCGATAAAGCCTTCGACGATCACGCGGCCGTGATTCACGCGGCCGCCCGCCATCGCGTATTGCCAGGCGGCGTCGACATCCGCGTCGCTCTTCAACACCGACTGCCCCTTGCCCGACGACGACATCACCGGCTTCACGACGCACGGATAGCCGACCTTGGCGATACCCGCGCGCAGCTCCTCGAGCGAATCGGCGAACGCGTACGGCGAAGTCGGCAGGCCGAGTTCTTCAGCGGCCAGACGGCGGATGCCTTCGCGGTTCATGGTGAGTTGCGTGGCGCGCGCGGTCGGGATCACTTCGGCGAGGCCGTCGGTTTCGATGGCGGCAAGCGCGTCGGTTGCGATCGCCTCGATCTCGGGGACGATCAGGTGCGGACGTTCCAGTTCGACCAGTGCGCGCAAGGCGGCGCGATCGGTCATGTCGATCACGTGCGAGCGATGTGCGACCTGATGGCCTGGCGCATTCGGATAACGGTCGACGGCGATCACTTCGACGCCCAGCCGTTGCAGCGCGATGATCACTTCCTTGCCAAGCTCGCCGGCGCCGAGGAGCATGACGCGCGTAGCGGATTCAGAAAGGGGCGTGCCGATCCGTTGGCCGATCTGCATGGGGTCTCCAGATAAAAGTCGGATGAGGGTGGGATTGGGTGGAACACGATGTTAACATGCGCACCCCGCACCGCACCCGATGCGCCGACGCCGCGCGCACCGCGCCGCGCCTTGCTCGCCGGGTCCGCGTTGCTATCAGTGCGTAAGGTGCGCAGAAGGTGCCGCGGCGCCAACTGCAACGCACGTGTTTAAGTCCGCTCTCACGCCGTTGCGCTCGCGTGCGGCGAGCTTAGTGCGTTACCCTTACGCCTTCGCCAGTTTGAAGAGGAACGACGCCATGCTCCAAAGCTCCTCCGCGCGAGGTGTTGCGCGCTTCATCCCCTATGCGCGCACGGCCATCGCCGCGTTGAGCGTCGCCGCGCTATGCAGTGCGTGCGCCATACCGAAGCATCCGGATTCGGAAGCCGCACCGCCCGATCCGTTCAATCCGGCCGCCACCCAGTTGCTCGACGACACCAGTTGGGTGCTCACCGGCTGGAAACAGGCCGACGGCACGGCACGCGCGATTCCAGCCGCCGATCAAGGCGCGCCGATCACGCTCGTGCTCTCCACCGACAAAGGCCAGCGTCACGCCAGCGGCTTTTCCGGCTGCAACCGCTACATGGGCTCGTATGCGCTGAAAGACGGCAAGCTGAGCTTCGGCACCCTGGGCGGCACGCGCATGGCGTGCACGACGCCGGGCGGCCAGATCGAAGGCTCGTATCTCGACGCGCTGACGCACATCGACCGCACCGGCGTGCAGATGCGCGCGCCGCAGCAGATGCAACTGGTGCTCGATAACGGCGACACGCTCACGTTCGACCGCAACGCCAAATGACGGGTACATGGAGCGGTGGGATCGATATGAATCAGGTGGCAACCCGGCCGGCACGACGGGACGACGAAATCGCCGACACCCGGGCTTGCACGGCAGCAAGCAATCCTGTCCGCATAGCGCGCCCCAGCGACAGTCGCGGCAGTTGTTTTTCACCGACGGCGGGTCGCATGCCGGCCTGCTTTCCGATTTGACGCAAGCATATTTGCGTCCGCCTTCGAAGCATCGGGCTTCGCCGGTTAAACTCGACGGATTGCGTTTTGGCGCGTCCGTCATTCGTTGATGTCTAGTATGCACACGGTAGTTTTCGGCTGGTTCGGCGGGTCAGCCGTCTGGTTTATTCCTCTTTTGTGGCGCCTCGTGAAGTCGGTGCTGCCAGGCGGCGCAGGTCTGCGCGGCCCCGGCACGATCCGTCTTTGGCTCGGCTTCGTCTGTGTAATGGTGGCGAGCTGCACGCTGGAGGCGTCGCTGATCGGCGCGGCCGGCGTGAGCGGCTTCGGCCATGCACTGGCGGCGGGCTTCGGTCATCTGCTCGGGCATATCGGCACGCCGCTCGCGGCGCTCGCCCTGCTCGTGATCAGCCTGCCCTGGCTGATCGACTTCCGCTGGCGCGACGTCGCCGTGTGGGCCGATGGTGCATTCGGCCTCGGGCTGTCACGCGGCCTCGCCAAACGTGACGAGGAAGCGCGCCGCCATCGCAGCGTCGATGACGGTTTGCCGTCGCATGTATCGCCGTCCACCAATACGATGGCGCCGAAAATCAATGGACGTTATGCGCGCCCAACCGTCTGGCGGCCGCCGGCGAGTGGCCGCGCCGCGGCTGCGGCTAGCGGCGCGGCGGGTGCAACGACTGCCAGGGACGCGGCGTCACGCGGCGCCGGGGAGAGCTGGCGCGCCGGCGCGGTGAAAACGCGCAGCCGGGCCGCGCAGGCAGAGCCGATGCTGCGTACGTCCGCTGGCACGCCGCCGCGCCAGGTCCCACTGCAAGTGCCGATGCAGGCGCCGACACCCTCGCTGAACACAGACCGGGCTGCATGGATGCCGGCCGAGCCGGTTGCGCCGGCCGGATGGTTGCGTGAGGCGGCAACGGCGCCACGCGCGTCCACCGCGCCGGCCGCTTCGACTGCGGCATCAGGAACGACCGCGAGTCCGGCTCGCGAGAGCGCTTCCCAGGTTGGCCGGCGCTCGGCTGGCGAGCAACGTCCGGTGGGATCGTTGGCGGCCGACTCGGGCATGGCGGGTGTGGCTGGTTCCGCGAGCGCAGTCGCCGCTCCGGCTGCTGCGGCACAAGCGATACACGCAGCGCACGCGATGGCGCCAACGCGGATGGCGCCAGGTTCGACAGCCGGTTTGGCGCCAAACGCCTCCGCTGGCGCAGCTCGTCCGTCGACGCCCCAGAGTTCAGCCGCAGGAGGATCTCAGGGAAGTCGCTCCACGGCGGCCCCGCAGCCGTTCTCGTCCGCTTCGCGCGCGAACCCCGCCATCACGCCCGTGCAGCCCACGCGACGCCCGGCTTCGTTCAGCGCGCCGGCCCCCAGCTATACCCGGCCGATGGCCACGGCACAGAAAGTCACGCCGCCCGCCAGCGTCCAGGAGACGCTTCGCAGCATCGCAGAAAACGCCGCGCGCTGGACCGACATCGCCGGCGTCAGCCTCGCGCGCAGCAGCGGCGCGGAAAACACGATGACCGCGACGACCCCCTTGAACACCGAGCCGTCGGTCGAGGCCGGGAACCCGGGCGTGGCTTTGTCGCTCGCAAGCGAAGCTGAAATGGACGCGGTACCGAGCGTAAGCGCGCCTTTGCAGGACGTAGCCGAGGCTGCGCCGGACTCTACGCCGGCGCAGCTGCCAGTTGAGACGCCGCAGATCGATGCCGCATTCGCGGCGTCGGTCGAAGAAGACACCAAGCCCGTCGTGCAATGGCCGATTGAGCCGCCGGTTATCCAGATTCCGTTGGCATCGGCATTGGCACCTGCACCTGCACCTGCACCGGCATTGGCGTCGGCACCTGCGCCTGCGCCTGCGCCTGCATCGGCACCGGCATTGGCGTCGGCACCTGCACCTGCACCTGCACCTGCACCTGCACCTGCATCGGCATTGGCGTCGGCACCTGCACCGGCATTGGCACCGGCCCAAGGAGATGCAGTGGCGCTGGTGGAGGCATCGGGATCCGCATTGGCACCGATACAAGCACCAGCACCAGCACCAGCACCAGCACCAGCACCAGCACCAGCACCAGCACCAGCCGCGCAGTATGCAGCCCCGGTGCCCACGCCCACACCGTTTCAAATCTTTGCAGCCCAGTTGGAAGCGAGCAGCGCGCAAACGGACATGTCGCCGTTCGTCGAAAACGAACCGACGCAATTCGCGAGTCAGAGCGACGGCAATGCAAACGCACCCGCTGAACGCGAGCAGCCGATCAATCAGGCTGCGGCACCGTCGCAGGTTGCGGCATCGGATGTCGCCAACATCGCCGTTCCCGCAAAAGCAGCGCGTCCCGAAACATTGCGCACTGAGCAGGGGCAGCCGTTTGACCGGCCGGCAGCGTATTCACAAATTGCGGCGTCGAATGACGCTACTGGTGCTGATACAGCGGCCGTAGCGCAGGTTGGCGAAATGCGCGCCGAAGAAGTGCCTTCGTCCCGCCCGCCCGCCGCGCCGTCGCAGGACGCGACGACGCACGTTGCACAGTTCACCCCCACGCACGCGCACACCGCGACGCCTGTGCCGGTGCATCACGCCACGCCGCCGTGGCACGTCGAGAGCGTGAGCGAAGCGTCCGCGCCAGTCGACGTAGAAGAGATGGACACGCCTGCCCTATCGGACGTATCGGACGTATCGGACGATTTGAACGCGTCAGCCGCCCTGGACGCTTCGACCGTCGCCGCAGTAGAGCCGCAAAGCACCACATCGCACGCGTCGAACGTGGTTCGCTTCCCGCGTTTCGCGGTTCAGGCCGCAGTGACCTCTGCCGCCATCGTCGACGAAGCCGCCAACGGGCTGGGTTACGCACCGAGCGCACCGAGCGCACCGGCAGCACCGGCAGCCCCGGCAGCGCCGGGCTTCCCCGCCATCCAAACCGCACCATCTGCAACCTACCTCACAACCGAACCCTCGACCGAACCTGCCGAACCTGCCGAACCTGCCGAACCTGCCGAACGCGCCGAACGCGCCGCGCCTGCCGAACCCGCCGAGCCCGCCGTCCAGCGCACGCCGCTGCGCGGCCACAGCCCGGCCAACGGCTTCGAGTTCCGCGCGCCCGCGGCATCGATAGTCGAGCTGCCGACGCTCGACCTGCTCGCGCGTGCCGACACCGACGTCGAACCCGTCTCCGAAGAAAAGCTCATCGAAACCGGCCTGCTGATCGAGCAGCGTCTGCAGGAAT
The DNA here is from genome assembly GCF_001634365.1 of Paraburkholderia phytofirmans OLGA172. Classification (NCBI taxonomy): domain Bacteria; kingdom Pseudomonadati; phylum Pseudomonadota; class Betaproteobacteria; order Burkholderiales; family Burkholderiaceae; genus Paraburkholderia; species Paraburkholderia phytofirmans. The sequence goes on along the minus strand of NZ_CP014578.1, from coordinate 1,059,152 downwards.
TCAAGGTGCCGGTGACAGTGGTCGGCCACTCGGCTGGCCCCGTCATTACGCGTTTTGAGATCGAACCGGCGCTCGGCGTGCGCGGCAGTCAGATCGTCGGCCTGATGAAAGACTTGTCGCGCGGCCTCGGTCTCACGTCGATTCGCGTGGTCGAGACGATTCCCGGCAAGACCTGCATGGGTCTCGAGCTGCCGAATGCCAAGCGGCAGACGATCCGCCTGTCCGAAATTCTCGAAGCAAGCGTCTATCAGAACTCGCATTCACGGTTGACGCTGGCGATGGGCAAGGACATTACCGGCCATCCGGTGGTCGCCGATCTGGCAAAAGCACCGCACATGCTAGTGGCAGGCACGACGGGTTCGGGCAAGTCCGTGGCGATCAACGCGATGATCTGCTCGCTGCTCTACAAGGCGACGCCCGAAGAAGTGCGGCTCATCATGATCGACCCGAAGATGCTGGAACTGTCGGTGTACGAAGGCATTCCGCATCTGCTCGCGCCGGTCGTCACCGATATGAAGCTGGCGGCCAACGCGCTGAACTGGTGTGTCGGCGAAATGGAAAAGCGCTATCGGCTCATGTCCGCGGTCGGCGTGCGCAACCTGGCCGGCTTCAACCAGAAGATCCGCGATACGGAAGCCAAGGGCAAGAAGCTCGGCAACCCGTTCTCGCTGACGCCGGAAGCACCGGAGCCGCTCGCGCCGCTGCCGCTGATCGTCGTGGTGATCGACGAGCTGGCCGACCTGATGATGGTCGCGGGCAAGAAGATCGAAGAACTGATCGCGCGTCTCGCGCAGAAGGCGCGCGCCGCCGGCATTCACCTGATTCTGGCGACGCAGCGTCCGTCGGTGGACGTGATCACCGGCCTCATCAAGGCGAACATTCCAACGCGCGTGGCGTTCCAGGTATCGTCGAAAATCGACTCGCGCACGATTCTCGATCAGATGGGCGCCGAATCGCTGCTCGGCCAGGGGGACATGCTGTTCCTGCCGCCGGGCACGGGTTACCCGCAGCGCGTGCATGGCGCATTCGTCGCCGACGAGGAAGTGCATCGGATCGTCGAGTATCTGAAGCAGTTCGGCGAACCGCAATACGAAGAAGGCATTCTCGACGGCCCGGCCACCGAAGGCGCCTCGCCCGACCTGTTCGGCGACACGCCGGATGCCGAAGCCGATCCGCTTTACGACGAAGCCGTTGCCTTCGTGGTGCGCACACGGCGCGCGTCGATCTCGTCGGTGCAGCGGCAATTGCGCATCGGTTATAACCGTGCGGCACGCCTCGTCGAGCAGATGGAAACGGCGGGCCTGGTGTCGGCAATGGGCATCAACGGCAGCCGCGAAGTGCTCGCGCCGGGACCGGCGGAATAGCACGCAAATAAGCACGCAAAGCCGGCAGCGCTCGACCAAAGCCAGCCGAAAAAAACGGGCCGCTCGAAGCGGCTCGTTTTTTCATGCAACGCGCGTGTTCAAGTCACGCGGCAACAATTCAAATGCCTGTGCGCATTCAGATCACGCGCCAAACGCATGCTCACACCCGTTCATATTGCGCGCGCAATCGCGATTCACGACGGCGACACCAGCTTGAAGTCGACCGGTGAGTCGATCTCGATACGCTTCGGATTCGCTTCGAGCAATCCGCTCTGCTGATCGCGCTTGAACACATACACGGTGCCACTGTTCTGATTGCCGACGATCAGCCAATTGCCGGTCGGGTCGATCGCGAATTCGCGCGGCGACTTGCCGAGGCTCGGCTGACGCCCGATCTTCTTCAGATGACCGTTGGCCGGATCCACCGAGAAGATCACGATCTCGTTCGCATCGCCGCGATTGGTGGCGTACAGGAAGCGCCCGTCCGGCGACAGGTGAATGGCCGCGGCACCCACTGCGCCCTTGAAGCCCGGTTCCGTCAGCGAGATCGTCTGCACCTGCGCGAGCTTGCCGTCAGCGTAGTTGAAGGTGCTGACCGTAGCGGCCAGTTCGCTCGTCAGATACGCATGCTTGCCGTCCGCGCCAAACACCAGGTGACGCGGCCCCGTGCCGGCCTTCTCCTGGGTGTAACGCCAGTCGGTCGGGCCGAGCAAGCCACGGCTTCCGTCCGGCGTATAGCGGTACGAGTACAGCTTGTCGGCGCCCAGGTCTTGCGCGAACAGGTAGTGGCCGTCCGGCGAGAACACGGTGGAGTGGACGTGCGAGTTGTCCTGGCGTCCCTTCACCGGACCGCCGCCTTCATGGTGCACCGTGAGCACCGACGCGCCCACCTGGCCATCCGCCTGCAACGGGAACACCGCGAAGCTGCCGCCCGGATCGGCCGCCACCGAGTAGTTCGCGGTCAGCAGATATTTGCCGTCCGGCGACAGGCTCAGATAGCACGGATCATTGCCGTCCGACGAGACCTTGTTGAGAAAGGTCAGCTGGCCGCTCGCGGCGTCGAAGCGAAACGCGCTGATGCCGCCGCGCTGCGTGGCCGGGCCGTTGTCCCCGGGCAATTCGTTCACCGCATAGACGAAGCGCCGGTCACGGCTCACCACCAGGTACGACGGGTTGACTGTCTGCGCGACCGACACGCGAGTCGCTTCGCCCGTCTTCGTGTCGAAGCGATAGACGTACAGGCCCTCGCTCTTGCCGCCGGTGTAAGTGCCGACCAGCATGTCATAGACGCCGTCGGCGGGAGCCGGGCCGGAATCTTGGGCAAACGCATGCGAAGCAACGATCGAGACCATGAGCACGAAACCTTTTATTATCGAGCGGGCGGAGCGCAGAGGAGTTGGCCGCCCGCCGCGCCATGAGGTGGATTGAGCAGAAAGCAATGGAGAGCTTGAAACGGCACACACGGCAGCCCGGTGACGACGAAGCATATGACCTCCTGGACATCGGTTATTCGGTGGATTCGTTCGTAACGGTGTCTCCGGTCTGCCGCGCAATCGGTCGAATTGTTTTATCGAGGCAAGTATAAGTTTTTTCAATCGCGTCTCACCCCACTCACACTACGGAGTCTTCATGAACGTCACACTCAGCCTGGGCCCGCTGGTTTCGTTGATCGCCGGTATTCTGATCCTCGTCATGCCGCGCCTGTTGAACTACATCGTCGCGCTCTATCTGATCATCATCGGCATCATTGGGATTTTCGGCGTGGGAGCGTCGCACTTCTAGGCGGCGGCAGTCGGCAAGATGAGCAGGAAAGAGCGCGCGGCCGGGCGCAGTGCCGGCCCGGCAACGTCTCGCACGAACGGGGTACCGCGATGAAAAATGGCACGCGTATCGACGCCGGTTGCAGCAGCGCAACAAGCGGCATGGCAAAGCGGCATGGCAAAACGACAAGTGCGCGCCAGACGCGGCGTGCCGCGTGCAAGACAGCCGCGCAGCGGACAGTCAGCCGTTCGAAAGCTGGTCGAGCCGCAAACGCCCCTGCAACGACAATCCGCCGACGGCATAATGACCGTCACCTTCATGATGACGGCGGAAGCAGGCCCGTTCGATCAGAAAGGCCGCAGCGGCCAGCATTCCGTTGCGGCTCAGGCCCAGCCGGCCATGATCGAGCGGCAACATCGAATCGTCGGCCAATTCGCTGGCGGCCGAGAGAATCGTGATGCAATCGGATTTCGACGGGTTCAGCATTGCTTGGGTCCTCGAAAGTGGCGTCTCTATGCGCCAAGGGGAAGGCCGGTGCATGATCCGGAGAGCTCGGCGCATCGGCATGAAAAACGATTGTAGGCAGTGATTTGACAATTACCAACTCGCGTTTTGCCGTATTGCGTGCTGAACCAAAGCGCATCGCACGGGTTCGGTAAAAATAACCACCTTTTGCGCGGCGGTCCCCGCCTCGCGTAAAACCGACACGCTCCTCCATGCCCGCACTCATCGAAGACTACGCGCTCATCGGCGACGGCCACACTGCCGCGCTCATCTCCCGGGATGGGTCCGTCGACTGGCTGTGCTGGCCGCGCTTCGACTCCGGCGCCTGCTTCGCCGCCCTGCTCGGCACACCCGACAACGGCCGCTGGCTGATTGCGCCAGTTTCGGATACGCCACCCAGCATCACGCGCCGCTATCGCGGCGAAACGCTCATTCTCGAAACCGATTTCGAAACGCCCGAAGGCGCGGTCACGCTGATCGACTTCATGCCGCCGGGCAACGGCTGGTCGGAAGTGGTGCGGATCGTGGTCGGCAAACGCGGCACGGTGCGTATGCAGATGGAACTGGTGCTGCGCTTCGACTACGGCTTTTCGATTCCGTGGGTCGACCGCCTGACGCACGACAGCGGCATCAAGGCGATTGTCGGCCCCGACACCGCGGTGCTGCGCACGCCGGTCGACTTGCGCGGCGAGAAGATGAAGACCGTTGCGGAGTTCACCGTGACCGAAGGCGAACGCGTGCCGTTTTCGCTGGCTTATGCCGCGTCGCACCTACGCATTCCGCCGGGCCGCGATCCGCACACGTCGCTCGCCCGCACCGAGAACCATTGGCTCGAATGGTCGGCGCGCAGCACCGTCGAAGGCAAATGGGCCGCGCCGATCCGCCGCTCGCTGATTACGCTGAAGGCGCTTGCGTACGAGCCGACCGGCGGCATCGTCGCCGCGCCCACCACGTCGCTTCCGGAACAGTTGGGCGGCACGCGCAATTGGGACTACCGCTACTGCTGGCTGCGCGACGCCACCATCACGCTGCTCGCGATGATGCGCGGCGGCTACTACGACGAAGCCCGCGCGTGGCGCAGCTGGCTCGGCCGCGTGATGGCCGGCGCGCCCGATCAGTTGCAGATCATGTACGGGATCGCCGGCGAGCGGCGCCTGCCCGAGTTCGAAATCGACTGGCTGCCGGGCTATCAGGATGCCAAACCCGTGCGGATCGGCAACAACGCGGTCGGGCAGCGCCAGCTCGACGTTTACGGCGAAGTGATGAACGCGCTGCATCTCGCGCGCGTCGGCGGCCTGCAGGCGGACGACACCGCATGGAACGTGCAGCGCGCGTTGCTCAGCCATCTCGACACGATCTGGCAAGAGCCGGACGAAGGCATCTGGGAAACCCGCGGCGGCCGCCAGCACTTCACCTTCTCGAAGGTGATGGCGTGGGTCGCCTACGACCGCGCCATTCGGTCGGCCGAAATGTTCAAGCTGGAAGGCCCACTCGATGAATGGCGTGCAACCCGCGCGACAATCCACGCGGAAATCTGCGCAAAGGCATGGAATCCGGCGCTCAACGCGTTCTCCCAGTCCTACGGCAGCGACCAGCTCGATGCGAGCGTCCTGCTGATGCCGCTGGTCGGCTTCCTCCCGCCCGCGGATCCGCGCGTCACGGGCACGGTAGCTGCAATCGAAAAGGACCTGATGCACGACGGCTTCGTGATGCGCTACCGCACCACCGAATACGACGACGGCCTGCCGCCCGGCGAAGGCACCTTCCTCGCGTGCTCGTTCTGGATGGTGGACAACCTGGCATTGCAGGGCCGCATCGATGAAGCCGTCGCGATGTACGAACGCCTGCTTGGCCTCTGCAATGACGTCGGCCTGCTCGCGGAAGAGTACGATCCGGCCGCGAAGCGCCTCGTCGGCAACTTCCCGCAGGCGTTTTCGCATGTGGCGCTGGTGCACACCGGCCTGAACCTGATGAAACACGAACAGGCGATGGCCCAGGCGACCGGGCAGCCGCCGCATAACGAAAGCGTGGCAGCAGAACTTGAGGCTGTGGCAACCCCCGATAGCGGCGCGGCAGCATCGCCAGTACCATGATTTAATGACACTTTGCGCCGCAGTTCGCGTAAATTGCTGCGTTGCACAAGCACGCTTTGTTCAGTATGATCCAGCAGACTGTTGGCCGAAAATCAATGTGCCCACAACCAGTACGGCCTGCCGCAACGCCACACGCGTGTTTGCCAAGCCCCATGCGAACCGCCTAAACGGAGCACCTATGCTCTACCAACTGCACGAATTCCAACGGGCGATGTTGAGCCCCCTTACCGCCTGGGCCCAGGCCGCGTCGAAATCGTTCGCGAATCCCGCCAGCCCATTGGCCTATGTGCCCGGCGCCACACGCCTGTCCGCCGGTTACGAACTGCTCTACCGGCTCGGCAAGGATTACGAAAAGCCTGAGTTCAATCTGCATCAGATTGTCAAAGACGGTCATAACATTCCGATCATTGAACAAACAATCATCGAAAAGCCGTTTTGCCGCCTGATGCGCTTCAAGCGTTTCGCGGACGACAGCGACGCTGTCACCCAATTGAAAGATGAACCGGTCGTGCTGGTGTGCGCACCGTTGTCAGGCCACCACGCCACGCTGCTGCGCGACACCGTGCGCACGTTGCTGCAAGACCACAAGGTCTACCTGACCGACTGGATCGACGCACGCATGGTACCGCTCGAAGAAGGCGAGTTTCACCTCGACGACTACATCGCCTACATCCAGGAATTCATCCGTCACATCGGCGCAAAGAATTTGCACGTGATCTCGGTGTGTCAGCCCACTGTTCCGGTGCTCGCCGCCATTTCGTTGCTGGCGAGCCGCGGCGAAGACACGCCGCGCACCATGACGATGATGGGCGGCCCGATCGACGCGCGCAAGAGTCCGACCTCGGTCAACTCGCTCGCCACGCAGCACTCGTATGAGTGGTTCGAAAACAACGTGATCTTCACGGTGCCGCCGAATTATCCGGGCGTGGGCCGCAAGGTTTACCCGGGCTTCCTGCAACACACCGGTTTCGTCGCAATGAACCCGGAACGGCACGCGGCATCCCACTGGGACTACTACCAGAGCCTGTTGCGCGGCGACGAAGACGACGCGGAAGCACATCGCCGCTTCTATGACGAGTACAACGCCGTGCTCGACATGGACGCGGACTATTACCTCGACACAATCCGCGTGGTGTTCCAGGAATTCCGTCTGGCCGAAGGCACATGGGACGTCGCCGGAGAACGGGTGCGTCCGCAGGACATCACGAAGACCGCGCTCTTCACGATTGAAGGCGAGCTGGACGATATCTCCGGCGACGGTCAGACGTTCGCCGCGCAAGAGTTGTGCAGTGGCATTCCGGAAGAGGACAAGCGTCACTTCACCGCGGAAAAATGCGGCCACTACGGCATTTTCTCGGGCCGCCGCTGGCGCACCATCATCTATCCGCAGTTGCGCGACTTCATCCTCGAGCACAACAAGGCGCCGAAGGTAGCAAAGGAAAAAGTCGAAGCCTGAGCACCGCGCGCGGATAAAAACAACGGCCTCTTCTTCCGAGGCCGTTGTCGCTTTTAACGCTTTCTATGCTGCTTCTTGTGCGGTAGATGCGCAGCCGCGCCGCAGCCTACTTCCGCAACAGATACGCAAGCAGCAACTCGGTGTTCATCTGAATGACTTCGCTGCGTTCGCTCGCACTGCTGAAGTCGCGACCGAGTGTCGCTTCGAGCGTGAAGCGGTTCGACACGATGTAGTAGCCCATGCCGGACAGCGTCACGTAAAAGCGCAGCGGATCGACGTTGGCTCGAAACAGCCCCGCGCGTTGACCCCGCTCAAGAATGCTGCCGAGCGTGGCGATGATCGGCGAGATCATTTCGCGGATGCGCGTCGACTTCTGCATGTAGCGTGCCTCGTGCAGATTCTCATTGTTGACGAGACGCAGCAACTCGGGATGATCGCGGTAGTAATCCCAAACAAAATGCGCGAGACGTGTCACCGCCTCCACCGGAGCGACACCGTTCAGTTCGAGCGTTCGTTCCGCTTCATTGAGCGCGCTGAATGCGTGCTCGAGTACCGCCGTGAAAAGCTGCTCCTTGCTACCGAAGTAGTAATAGAGCATGCGTTCATTCGTTTCCGCGCGGCGGGCGATCTGATCGACGCGCGCGCCGAACAACCCTCCATTTGCAAACTCTTCGGCCGCCGCAAGCAGAATGCGGCGCCGCGTGCCTTCAGGATCTCTTTTGATTTTCGGCTGATTCATGGTGGCATCGTCTTCGTGAGCCGCGTTATCCGGATCGCGCCGCCGGCCTCTCCTCGGGCCTTGCACCGACAGCACTGAACGGGCTGGTTGGGGGAACACCCTTATGGCGGTCTTTCGAAAAAGCGCTTCGATTATGGCACATGGATTGCGGATGGCAATTGGGGAAATCGGCGATAATGTGCTATTTAGTTCAAGCTACGCGGCCGCAAGGCAAGCACCAATGTTGTGACCGTGATCGACTCCAAAACACTCGCAGACCGCATCGAGGATCTGCTGCCCCAAACGCAATGCACCAAGTGCGGCTATCCGGCGTGCCGTCCGTATGCCGAGGCTGTCGCCAACGGCGAAGCCAACTACAACCAGTGCCCGCCGGGTGGCGCCGAAGGCGTCGCGCGCCTCGCCGCACTGCTCGGCAAGCCGGTGATTTCGCTCAATTCCGCCAACGGTGTCGAACGGCCGCGTCCGCTGGCGGTTATCGACGAACAAGTTTGCATCGGCTGCACGTTGTGCATGCAGGCCTGTCCGGTCGATGCAATAGTTGGCGCACCGAAACAGATGCATACGGTAATCGCCGAGCTCTGTACCGGTTGCGACCTTTGCGTGCCCCCCTGCCCGGTCGATTGCATCGCGATGCCGCCGGTCACCGGCGACGCAACCGGCTGGGGCGCATGGAGCCAGGGCCAGGCCGACGCCGCGCGCGAGCGTCACAACCGGCGTGAAGCCCGCCTCGCACGCGAACGCGAAGCGGCCGAAGCGCGTGCTGCAGCGCGGCGAGCGGTCAGCAGCCCGCCCGCTCAAGCAATGGAAACCGGTGCCGCGGCAACGCCCTCCGCGCCCGCAACGGACGACGCCGAAGCGAAAAAACGCGCGATCATCCAGGCCGCGCTAGAGCGTGCGCGCCAGAAGAAAGAAGAACTGGCCGCCAAGGGCCAGGGCCCGCAAAATACGGAACGCGTCAGCGCCGACGTGCAGGCGCAGATCGACGCTGCCGAAGCACGTCGCCGCCGTCTCGGACTCGCTGCGGACGCCCCCGATACGCCACCAACGAAGCGCTAACCCTTTACTTTTGCTGCGCATGAACGCGAACAAACGCCGCGCCATCTACGAGACGCTTCAGAGTCTCAACCCGCATCCCACCACCGAGCTCGAGTACACCACACCGTTCGAACTGCTGATCGCCGTGCTGCTGTCGGCGCAGGCCACCGACGTCTCGGTGAACAAGGCGATGCGCAAGATGTTCCCGGTCGCGAACACGCCGCAGAAGGTGTTCGATCTCGGCGAAGAAGGGGTTGCCGGCTACATCAAGACGATCGGCCTGTATCGGACCAAGGCGAAGAACGTGATCGCAACCTGCCGCATTCTGCTCGACCAGCACGGCGGCGACGTGCCGGAAGATCGTGAAGCGCTCGAAAGCTTGCCGGGGGTCGGCCGTAAAACGGCGAACGTGATCCTGAACACCGCGTTCGGCCATCCGACCATCGCTGTCGATACGCACATCTTTCGGGTTGCGAATCGAACCGGGCTCGCGCCCGGCAAAGACGTGCGCGCGGTGGAAGCGGCGCTGGAGAAATTCACGCCCGCCGAGTTCAAGCAGGATGCCCACCATTGGCTGATTCTGCACGGCCGCTACGTATGCAAAGCGCGCCGGCCGGAATGCTGGCATTGCGTGATCGAGCCACTGTGCGAATTCCGGCCGAAGACGCCGCCGCCGGATCTTTGAGGGTGGCGCGCCGCCAGCAAGCTACGTCGCCCCGGCGTAAAATGACGCACTGCACGCCCGCCCCAAGCGCCCGACACTAACCGCCCCGTTCCCACGATGTTCAATCCCAGCCGCGACGAAGTCCGTCAATTTTTCACCGACACCTGGCGCAAACAGCGTCAAGGCGAGATTCTGACGCCGCTCGAAGCGATCGCGGCCGACTGGATTGTCGAGCATCCGGAATATCACGCGGATCTAACCAACACGGACGCCGCCCAGGCTCAGGACTACTCGCCCGATCGCGGCCAGACCAACCCGTTCCTGCATCTGTCGATGCATCTGGCGATCACCGAACAATTGTCGATCGACCAGCCGCCGGGCATCCGCGCGGCACATGAGCGGCTCGCCGCCCGGCTCGGCTCCACTCACGAGGCGCAGCACGCGATCATGGACTGCCTCGGCGAAACCATCTGGGAAGCCCAGCGCACCGGCACCCCGCCGGACACAGACGCCTACTTGCAGCGTATCGAGCAGCGCGCCACGCGCGACTGAACCGTTCGCCACACCGCACGAATCACGGCCTCAAAAGCGCAACACCCCGCCGAAGCGGGGTGTTGCCGTTCAATCTGCTAGCAACGCAAAAACAGCGCGACGCTATTACTTCTTCTGCACCAGATCGCCGTTCAGCGATTCGACGTACGCCGCGATGTCCTTCATGTCGCCTTGCGACAGGCTTTGCACCTGCGCCTGCATGATCGCGTTGTTGCGACCGAGGTGCGGGTTGCCATTGCCCATCTGGTACTGGCGCAGCGCCCAGTAGACATAATCGGCGTGCTGACCGGCGAGCTTCGGATATTCCGGGCTCACCGGCTTGTTCAGGTTGACACCGTGGCAAGCCGCGCAGTTGTGGCTGTCCGCCAGCACCTTGCCGTTGCCGGCGTCGGCGGCGTGCGCGACGTTCGCTGCAAGCAGACCGATGACTGCCGCCGACGCACATGCAGCCTTGAACACCGTGTGGAGTGCCTGTTGGGGCTTATTCATGAATTCTCCTATCCCGCGAATATAAATAGCCGAGTGACCGGACGGATGACCGCAGCCGATCACTTGTCGGGATTGCTCTTCGAAGAGGAATTTTGCGCTGCGTAGTAGGCGGCGATGTCGGCAATGTCCTGATCCGACAGCGACGTGGTGATCGCGCGCATCGTTTCGAAGTGGCGGTCGCCCTTCTTGTAGCCGTGCATGGCGTTCTCGAGGTACGCCTGATTCTGGCCGCCCAGCATGGGCACGCGGTAGACCTCAGGGTAAGCCGTGCGGTATTCGGGGATGCCGTGGCAGCCAATGCACATCGCGACCTTGCCTTGGCCCGCCTTCGCGTTGCCGACGACATCCGCTGCCTGCGCACCGGCCGCATAACCCGCGAGCACCGACAGCGCTGCGATCACGACGTGTTTGCCGACGAATTTATTCATAGCATGTAACCTGGCTTGAGGGGAAACGGGCGCCCGAAAAGGCAACGGCCCGCGCCGTTATTCTTATAGGGTAGCCACGCAGGCCAAAAAAATCGGGCTAATTGTACCGCGACGCCGCGCCGAACGTCCACCGCGCGGGGCCAGCGGCGCATCCGGCCACCGCAAAGCCACGGCCAGCGCCATTCTTGCTCCGCCGCGCCTCGTCCGCATGGCTGTGTGCCAACCCGCCGCGATCCGGCCGGTCTTGCCCGTAGTCGCGGGTGAAACCATACGCGAGCCCGTTTCAGCACAACAGGCCTTCTGACTTATACTGGGTTTTTTCTCAAAAAAGAGCATCTCGCCATGCGTTTTGAAGGCTCATCGCAGTACGTCGCCACCGACGACCTCAAACTCGCGGTCAATGCCGCGATGACGCTGAAGCGCCCGTTGTTGATCAAGGGCGAACCCGGCACCGGCAAAACCATGCTGGCCGAAGAGGTCGCCGCCGCGCTCGGCATGCCGCTGCTGCAGTGGCATATCAAGTCCACCACCAAGGCCCAGCAAGGCCTGTACGAGTACGACGCGGTGTCGCGCCTGCGCGATTCGCAACTCGGCGACGAGCGCGTCAAGGACATCCGCAACTACATCGTGAAGGGCGTGTTGTGGCAGGCGTTCGAGTCGGACGAGCAAACGGTGCTCCTGATCGACGAGATCGACAAGGCCGACATCGAATTTCCGAACGACCTGCTGCGCGAACTCGACCGCATGGAGTTCTACGTGTACGAGACCCACGAGCTGATCCGCGCCAAAAAGCGCCCGCTCGTGATCATCACGTCGAACAACGAGAAGGAACTGCCCGACGCGTTTCTGCGCCGCTGCTTTTTCCACTACATCAAGTTCCCCGACCCGGTGACGATGCAGCAGATCGTCGAGGTGCATTACCCCGGCATCAAGAAGGAACTGCTCGCCGCGGCCATGCAGAGCTTTTTCGAGTTGCGTAACGTCGCCGGCCTGAAGAAGAAACCGTCCACCTCGGAACTGCTCGACTGGCTGAAGCTGCTGCTCGCCGAGGACATTCCGCCCGAAGCGCTGCGCTCGTCCGACCAGAAGCAGATCATTCCGCCGCTGCACGGCGCGCTCCTGAAGAACGAACAGGACGTGAGCCTGTTCGAGCGGCTGATCTTCATGAACCGCAATAATCGTTGATGAACCGTTGATTGACCGCGACTACCCGTTGATAAGCGCGGCGCACCGCCCACCCGCCGCCGAGGACACAGCATGCTGATCGACTTCTTCTACTCGCTGCGCGCCGCCAAACTGCCGGTGTCGGTGAAGGAATACCTGACGCTGCTCGAAGCGCTGAAAGCCAATGTGATCGCGCCGTCGCTCGACGAGTTCTACTATCTCGCGCGCATCACGCTGGTCAAGGACGAGCAGTATTTCGACAAGTTCGACCAGGCGTTCGGCGCGTATTTCAACGGCGTCGCGAAGGCCTCGGAGCTCGCCTTCGACGTCCCGCTCGACTGGCTGAAGAACAAGCTGCAACGCGATCTGTCGCCCGAAGAGAAAGCGCAGATCGAAGCGATGGGCGGCCTCGACAAGCTGATGGAGCGCCTGAAGGAACTGTTCGACGAACAGAAAGAGCGCCACGAAGGCGGCAACAAATGGATCGGCACGGGCGGCACCTCGCCGTTCGGCAACGGCGGCTATAACCCTGAGGGCGTGCGCATTGGTGGCGACGCGGCGGGCAATCGCACGGCGGTGAAGGTGTGGGAAGCGCGCGCCTACCGCGATTACGACGACCAGGTCGAAATCGGCACGCGCAACATCAAGATCGCACTGCGCCGCCTGCGCCGTTTTGCCCGCGAAGGCGCCGCCGAAGAGCTCGATCTGCCCGACACGATCCGCAGCACCGCGGCAAACGCCGGCTGGCTCGACCTGAAGATGGTGCCGGAGCGGCACAACAAGGTGAAAGTGCTGATGCTGCTCGACGTGGGCGGCTCGATGGACGATCACATCAAACGCACCGAAGAGCTCTTTTCCGCCACCAAGGCCGAATTCAAGCATCTTGAGTTCTATTACTTCCACAACTGTGTATACGACTTCCTGTGGAAGAACAATCGCCGCCGTCACGCCGAGCGCATGCCGACGTGGGACCTGCTGCACAAGTTCACGCCCGACTACAAGCTGATCTTCGTCGGCGATGCGACCATGAGCCCGTACGAAGTGCTGCAGCCGGGCGGCTCGGTCGAATACAACAACGCTGAAGCCGGCGCCGTTTGGCTGCGCCGCCTAGCCGATCATTTCCCGCATTACGCGTGGCTCAATCCGGAACCGGAAGGTTTGTGGGCGTACCGGCAGTCGGTCAGCGCGATCCGGGAAGTGCTCGGCCACCGCATGTATCCGCTCACCCTCGCCGGACTCGAAACGGCGATGCGCATGTTGAGCAAATAAGCAACCCGCGTTTTCGCTCCAACTATAAGAAAGCTGCCGCATGAATCCGTCTTCATCGCCCGATTTGTCCCCTGCCGACGTACGCCCCGGGCCACTCAGACCGTTTGCCGATACGTCGTTGTCCGCCCTCGTCGCCGGCTTCGTCGCGATGATGACGGGCTATACCAGTTCGCTCGTGCTGATGTTCCAGGCAGGCCAGGCCGCGCATCTCACCGATGCGCAGATTTCGTCGTGGATCTGGGCGCTGTCGATCGGCATGGCCCTCTGCACGATCGGCCTCTCGCTTCGCTTTCGCGCGCCGATCGTGATTGCATGGTCGACGCCCGGCGCGGCGCTGCTGGTGTCGTCGCTGCCGCATGTGACCTACCCTGAGGCGATCGGCGCGTTCATCGTCTGCGCGGCGCTGCTGACGGTGGTCGGCCTGACCGGCTGGTTCGACACGCTGATGAAGAAAATCCCGGCAGGCATCGCCTCCGCGTTGCTGGCGGGCATTCTGTTCGAGATCGGCATCGAGATTTTCCGCGCGGCGCAGTTCCAGACCGCGCTCGTGCTGACGATGTTCTTCACCTATCTGATCGTCAAACGCCTCGCCCCCCGCTACGCGATCGTGACGACGCTGATCGTCGGCACGGCCGCCGCCGGTGCGCTAGGGCTGCTCGATTTCAGCCGCTTTCACGTTGCGCTCGCCCACCCGGTGTTCACGATGCCGGCGTTTTCGGCCGCGGCGAGCATCAGCATCGGCATTCCGCTATTCGTGGTCGCGATGGCGTCGCAGAACGTGCCGGGGATCGCCGTGCTGCGCGCGGACGGCTACACCACGCCTTCCGCTCCGCTGATTTCGACAACCGGCATCGCCTCGCTACTGCTCGCGCCATTCGGCTCGCACGGCATTAATCTTGCGGCCATTACGGCGGCGATCTGTACCGGCCCTGAGGCGCACGAAAACCGCGACAAGCGTTACACCGCAGCGGTCTGGTGCGGCATTTTCTACCTGATCGCCGGGATTTTCGGCGCAACCATCGCCGCGCTGTTCGCCGCCTTGCCAAAGGCGCTGGTGGTTTCCGTCGCGGCGCTGGCGCTGTTCGGCTCAATCATGAGCGGTCTCGCCAACGCGATGCAGGACACGAAGCAGCGCGAGGCGGCGCTGGTGACGTTCATGGTGACGGCCTCGGGCCTCACCCTGCTATCGATCGGCTCGGCGTTCTGGGGGCTGGTGGCGGGCGTGCTGACGCAGCTGGTGCTGAACGCCCGGCGCGCCTGAATCCGCCATAGAATAGAAGCATCCGGCAGCGTTTCCCGGCGACATGGCGGGAAACGCTGCAGCGTGACCCGCGGCCGCCGGAAGTGGTTTGTCTTTTCTGTCCGGTGGCGACCTCATTTCTCCTGAACCACGGCGCACGCGCGCCATGAAGGCTCGAACATGACAACCGCACTCGATCAACTCAAGCAGTACACCACCGTCGTGGCCGATACCGGCGACTTCCAGCAGCTTGCCCAGTACAAGCCGCAGGACGCGACCACCAATCCCTCGCTGATTCTGAAGGCCGTCCAGAAAGACGACTACAAGCCGCTGCTCGAAAAGACCGTGAAAGCCCACGCGTCGAAGCCGGTCGGCGCGATCATCGACCACTTGCTGATCGCCTTCGGCAGCGAAATTCTCAAGATCATCCCGGGCCGTGTGTCGACCGAAGTGGATGCGCGCCTGTCGTTCGACACCGAAGCGTCGATCGCCAAGGGCCGCGAACTGATTGCCCTGTACAAAGACCACGGCATCGGCCGCGAACGCGTGCTGATCAAACTGGCCTCCACGTGGGAAGGCGTCCGCGCGGCCGAAGTGCTGCAAAAGGAAGGCATCCACTGCAACATGACGCTGCTGTTCTCGCTCGCGCAGGCCGCCGCCTGTGCCGAAGCGGGTGCGCAACTGATCTCGCCGTTCGTCGGCCGCATCTACGACTGGTACAAGAAGAACGCCGGCAGCGCGTGGGATGAAGCGAAAGACGGCGGCGCCAACGATCCGGGCGTCAAATCGGTGCGCCGCATTTACGCGTACTACAAGAAGTTCGGCTACAAGACCGAGGTGATGGGCGCGAGCTTCCGCACCACGGGCCAGATTCTGGAACTGGCCGGCTGCGATCTGCTGACCATCAGCCCGGATCTGCTGCAAAAGCTGCAGGAGAGCACCGACAAGGTCGAGCGCAAGCTGTCTCCTGACCTCGCCTCGGGTACGGACATCGAACGCGTGCCGGTCGACGAATCGTCGTTCCGTTTCCTCGTCAACGACGAAGCCATGGCAACCGAAAAGCTCGCTGAAGGCATCCGCGCGTTCGCGGCGGACGCCGTCAAGCTGGAAAAGCTGATCGAGGCGCTGCGTTAAGCTTCGCTTTCGCCGCTTAAGTACGCGGTCGCGCAGTTAGTCGTGCGTCTGGTCGTGCATCTGGTCGAATACGCGGCCCTGAGCCTCCCGGTTCGAGGCCGCGTGCCGTTTACAGCCGCGCGTCCGCTACGCCGCCGCGCCGCCGCTTCTTACGAAATAAAGTCACAATTGCTGCCCCAACGGACGACTACAATCGTCTGCACGCCCGCTCCCTCGCTACCCTTCGCCGAAGGAAAGCGGCGTCGCTGACCCATATCCCGGGAGACGATCATGTACGTTCAGCCTTATGTATTTTTCAACGGCCGCTGTGAAGAAGCGCTCAAGTATTACGGCGAGAAGCTCGGCGCCGAAGTCACGTTCCAGATGCGCTACAAGGACGCGCCGCCCGACGCGCAAGCCCAGCTGCGCCCCGGCACGGAAGACAAGATCATGCACGCGGCTATCAAGCTCGGCTCGACGGTGTGGATGGCGTCCGACGGCCACTGCGACCCCGACGCCGCCCCGATGAACGGTTTCAGCCTGTCGCTCACGGCCGACGACGCCGCATCGGCCGAAAAGTATTTCAATGCGCTCGCCGATGGCGGACAGGTCATGATGCCGTTCCAGGCCACCTTCTGGAGTAAAGGCTTCGGCATGGTGGTGGACCGCTTCGGTCTCGGCTGGATGGTGACGGTGCCGGAAGAGTAAGCCCATTGTGCGTGGCCGATCGGGCTGCCGCAGTCGCGGCAGCCGGTCGAGAATGAGCGCGCCGTCCTGACCGTTGCGCGCTAAGCCTTCAGCAAAGTCCGCGAATGCCGCTCGATGTTCCAGTTCGGCTCGGTCTCCAGCAGCAAAGTGCGCAACCGCTCTACCTGTTCAGCAAGCCGCTGCCCGAGCCAATACGGCCCTTGCAAGTCGGGCGGCAATTCAAGCGCCGCGTCGCGATGCGCCTGTGCAAGCGGCAACGCGGCCGGAATGCCGAAGTGTGGCGCGCGGCCAAAACGCAGGCCGCGCGCCATCGCCAGCAGAATACCGCGCACGGCGTGCACCTCGATGCCACACCCCTGCGCATACGCAGCGCGCGCCGCGGCATCGGCGCGCATCAGCGGGCCGGTCGCCAGCAATTCCAGCGAACTGAGCACCGAGCGATGCAGCCGCTGAATCTCTTCGAGCCTGGCCTGCGGCACATCGATCTCCTTCGCCACCGAAGGCATCAGCGAGCGCAACTGAACCAGCCGCTTGTTGATCGCGAGGAAGCGTTTGACCTGATCCTCCTCGCTAGTCGTCTCGCCTACCAGCAAACGCGTGTAAATCTGCGCACAGGCCCGCAAGTTGTCGGCGATCCCGTAGCGCCACGAATAGGTCGCATGCAGCGGCAACGCAAACGAAAACGCCA
This sequence comes from Paraburkholderia phytofirmans OLGA172, assembly GCF_001634365.1. Taxonomy (NCBI): domain Bacteria; kingdom Pseudomonadati; phylum Pseudomonadota; class Betaproteobacteria; order Burkholderiales; family Burkholderiaceae; genus Paraburkholderia; species Paraburkholderia phytofirmans. Next base: position 1,041,885 of record NZ_CP014578.1, on the reverse strand, counting down.
GCGCGATCACGATGCCGATCAGCACGTTCAGCGTACGCCAGAGGCCGACGTCGATCAGATTGTCACCATGACCCGCGACGATGCACATCGTGATCGCCGTCAAGAGACCGATATACCCCGACGAACCGATCGCGAACCATGCGCAGACCGCCGCGACGATCGACATCAGCACATAGGTGAGCGGCAGCGAGCCGGTCAGGTTCTGCAACAGGATCAGCGCAAGACCGATCGCCGCGCCGAGCAGTGTCCCGGCCGCCCGGTCGGCAGCCTTCTTGCGGATATTGCCGTGATGCTGCAAGCCGCCGATCACCACCAGCAGGGTCACCGACGACCAGATGCCGTGAGGAATGTTGATACCGGTGGTCGCGAGAATCGATACCAGCATGGCGACGCCGACGCGCAGGCTATGCAGCATCTTCGCGTGGCGATAGCGGTAGTACGGCGACGTGATCGTGCGCACCATGCGGCTAATGGCTGAGCGGGGGGCGATTACGCGGGGGGAATCGGCAGAAGCCATGGCTCGCGCGACGGGCGCTTTGAAGGACGGTTCCGCTATCGTGCCCTGGAGTGCCCCGGAAAGACAAACGCCCGCAAACTTTTGTCTGCGGGCGTTGCTTTTCCGGCGAGATGGAACGGCTGACTTAGCCTTCGACCACGTCCAGATAATCTTCCGGACGGGTACGGTCCTCGGCGCGCTGCATGCCGAACACGCGCACTAGCAGGCTCACCACCACCGCCACCACCAGGTTGACGATCAGCGACCACACCGCCGCGTAGCCCGGAATCGCCATGCCGAACAGGTGGATCGTGAAGATCGAGCCCGCCAGCTTCAGCGAAATCGCCATCCACGTGCCGGTTGCGATGCCGACCGCCCAGCCGATCAGGAGGCCACGGTAGTCGAGCACGCGCGTGTAGAGACCCAGCACGATGGCCGGCAGCGTCTGGATGATCCAGATGCCGCCCAGCAGTTGCAGCTGAATCGCGTACGTAAGCGGCAAACCGAGAATGAACGCGACCGCGCCGACCTTGACGATCAGCGACACCAGCTTCGCGACGTTGGTCTCCTGCTCATGCGACATGTTGCGGTTCACGAACTCCTTGTGGATGTTGCGCGTGTACAGGTTCGCTGCCGCAATCGACATGATCGCCGCCGGCACCAGCGCGCCGATACCGATCGCCGCGAACGCCACGCCGACGAACCACGACGGGAAGAAGTGCAGGAACAGCGCCGGCACCGCGAAGTTCGGGCCGAACGCCTTGAAATACGGCGCGAATTCCGGCATGTCCTTCACGCCCGAAGCCAAAGCCATGAAGCCCAGCAGCGCGAGCAGACCGAGCACCAGCGAGTAAGCCGGCAGCATCGCCATGTTGCGGCGGATCGTGTTACCCGACTTCGACGACAGCACCGCGGTGATCGAGTGCGGATACAGGAACAGCGCGAGCGCCGAGCCCACCGCAAGCGTCGCGTACGCGCTGTAGCCGTTCAGGCTCGACACGTCCGGTGCCTTCAGCAGGAGCTTGGCCGGCGGCACCACGCTGAAGATATGGCCAAAGCCGCCCAGTTGCGGCGGAATCACGATGACCGCGGCAAAGATCACGACATAGATCAGCACGTCCTTGACGACCGCGATCATGGCCGGCGCGCGCAGGCCCGACGTGTACGTGTACGCCGCCAGGATCGCGAACGCGATGATCAGTGGCAGATCGCCGACGAAGCCCTTGGTGTCGAAACCCAACGCGCCGATCACCACTTCGATACCGACCAGTTGCAGCGCGATGTACGGCATGGTCGCGACAATCCCGGTCACGGCGATCGCCAGCGCCAGCATGCGGCTGCCATAGCGAGCCGAGACGAAGTCGGCCGATGTCACGTAGCCTTGACGTTTGGCGATGCTCCACAGTTTCGGGAACACGACGAACGCGAACGGATAGATCAGGATCGTGTACGGCAGCGCGAAGAAACCGGTTGCGCCCGCACCGAACACCAGCGCCGGCACGGCGATGAAGGTGTAGGCGGTGTACAGGTCGCCGCCCAGCAGAAACCATGTGACGATGGTGCCGAAGCGCCGGCCGCCGAGGCCCCACTCTTCCAGATGGGCGAGGTCGCCCTTGCGCCAGTGGGCCGCGATAAAACCGAGAATGGTGACGCCGATAAAAAACAGGACGAAGACGAAAGTTGCGGTGGCGTTCATTATCGTGCGCCCCCTTGCGAGCTGCCCGGGTTGCCCGATGAGCGGGTCTTGGTCTTGAAGTACACGAGCGCCGTGATGATCGCGCTGATCAGCACCCAGAGGAGCTGATACCAGTAGAAGAACGGAAAATCGAACAGCTGCGGTTCGACTTTGTTATATGACGGCACCCAGATCATTGCGATCCAGGGCAACAGCAGCAACCACAACCAACGTTTGCTGGCCTTGTTCGCGTCGGCGTCGTGAGCCATGACGTCTCCTCTTCCCTATTATTGAAATGTTGGCCCGTGTTTTGACGGGTGGTGGATCCCACAGCGGGTTGCCGCCCTGCGGATAGCCAGGGGCGCCCCGAAAGCTTCGAAAGAGTATAGGAGCGGCGAACGTGCGGTCAAGCCGGGGCGACCCGAGGCGGGACAGTGGTTTGAGGCTAGTGGGACGGGGCGTTGACGCGGGCGGGACACTGCTTCAACGCACGGCGCGAGCCCCGTGCAGCAGCGGGCCCGGGACCGGGTGACCGATGCAGGGCTCGCGCGCGAGCCCTTGAGCGCGACGCGGAGGCTGTGCGATGCGCGATGGGTTGTGACGTTGAGGACCGTCGCGTGGGCGCAACGAAGGCCGGGCTTCGCCAGCCCGACCGCTTCACTCATCAGATCGAGAAAGAGCCGCTGTTCTGCCCGGTCGATTCCTGCAGACCCTTGATCCACTTGCGCGCCGGCAAGCCGAGTTCCGCTTCGATCAGCTTCGCGCGTGCCTGCAGCGCCGTGAACGGCACGTTGAGCGCCGGGCCCGAGAACGCGATGGCGATGCGGTTGCCGTCATGCACTTCCGGCAATGCGACGACGCGGCCGTCGAACGCTTCGTTCAGACGCTTCATGTTGCGCACGAAGCTCGGATGATCGCCGAACAGGTTGATCGTCACCACGCCCGCCTCGGTCAGACATGCACGCACCGCACGATAAAAGCCGACGCTGTCGAGCACCGGGCCGCGCGCGGTTGCATCGTAGACGTCGATTTGCAACGTGCCGATCGTGCCGTGGTTGGCGCGGTCGTTGACGAAGTCCCATGCGTCCATTTCGTGCACGGTCAGACGTGCGTCGTCGTGCGGCAGTTCGAACATCGTGCGCGCGGCCACGACCACGGCCGGGTTCAGTTCGACCGCTTCGACCTTGGCGCGCTTCAGGAAGCGGTGTGCGAACTTGGTCAGTGCAGCCGCACCCAGACCGAGCTGGACGATCCGCTTGGGTGTTTCGATGAACAGCAACCAGGCCATCATCTGCTGCGCGTATTCGAGTTCGATGTGATCCGGCTTGCGCAGACGCATCGCGCCTTGCACCCATTCCGTGCCGAAGTGCAGGAAGCGCACGCCGCCCTCTTCCGAGAACGTGACCGGCGCGAAACGCGGCTTGCGCGGCGCTTCGATTTGCGGCGCGTCGTGCAGACCGTCGTCGTGCAGCGCGCGCTTTTTGTTGCGCACTGCTTTTTGTTTGTTCGGCGTGTGGTCGGCAGCGTCAGCGTCTTTGTTGCGGAATGCACGGGCTTCAGCCGAGGCGCGCTTGATCAGTTTCGTCATGTAAGGATGTCGCGCCAGAGACGCAATTTTTGGTCGAACGAGAGCATAGCATTCGCCGGACTCGACGAAGGCAATACGAGGGTGGCGTAGCCGGCTTCGCCGATCACCGGCGCAAAGCGGCCCGCCGTCTTGCCGTTGAAGCAGACTTTGGCAAGCTCCGGCGCATGGGCACGCAGCGAAGCGAAATCGTTGGGGCTGGCGTTGCGGATCGCGGCGTCAAGACTGCCTTCGCGCTCGCAGGCGGCGAGCACGTCCCACACGCCGATGCCGTGCGATAGCAAACGCCTTAGCCGTTCTTCATAGGCGAGTTCGGGAAGCGGTTCGTCGAGCACGGTGCCGAGCAAACGCCAGAACTGATTGCGCGGATGCGCGTAATACTGCGTCACCGCAAGCGACGCCTCGCCGGGAAAACTGCCGAGAATCAGCGTATGCGTATCCGCCGCGACAACGGGGGGAAAGCCACGCAGCATCAGCGCTTCGCCTGATTGTCTGATGCCGGTGTGTGCCCGGATTCTCGCGCACCCGGTTCGGAAAGGTGTTCTTGCTCCGCACGCGACGCGCCGTGGGCGCGCGACGCCGTATGCTCGAGCGGCCGGCCGTGCTCGCGCATATGAGTACGCTGCGGCGCGTGCGCGGGCGCCGGGTGCGCAGACGTTGTGCTCGCCGCATTGACTAGATTCGCCAGGTGCGCAAGCTGCGCCCACAGCGCCGGCAACATGCATTCGGTCACCATCAGCGGCGCGCCGTGGCGCTCGAACACCGAGCGGCGCGCGACCAGCGCGTGCGGCGGCGTTTCACCGATCTCACGCGCGGCTAACGGGTACAGGGGATGACGTGCCGTCAGTCGCCGGCTTACCAGCGACGAACGCGCGACGCTGCTATCGCTGTAGAGCAACTCGGCGAGCGGCCGTGTGCGCAGTCGGCGTATGGCCTGCCATACGCCGACGCTCGCCGCGAGCGGCGCAATACTATGCGCCGCGACAAACGGCACGCCGTCCACCGACAACACCACTTCCCGAACCCACACCGGCGCGCGCGGCACGAGCCCGAGCGCAGCGTGCTCGTCGGCCCATGGCAGCGCGACGGCTTCGCGCGTCACGCGCACCGCGACTTCGCCGAGCGCGCGCAAATGCGCGGTCAGCGATCCACCGCGGGTCAACCAGTCTTTCTGGGCGGCGCTAAAGCAGGGTAAGGGCGCGACACGCCAGTGGGCGTCGGCGGCATCGAAACGGATAGGCATGGTGTCGGATTATAACGGCGACGCCGTCAGAGGATTGCCAGCCCCACACCCGTCTTCCCTTCAGGCAGTTCCATTGACAGCCATTCGGACGCTGACCTGCTTTTTAACCAGATGTCGATTTCAGATAGTTCTGATTCTCCCTGCCCGCTGACGCGCGATACAACCTCCGGGCATTGCAAAGTCGGCGGTTCGCCCGCAATCGAAGGGCGTGCCATGTGATTGGATTCTGAAAGAGAAAATGAAAACATGAGAACATTTCTGGGCGTCACCGCGTGCGCAATGTCTGTCCTGCTGATGGCGGGGTGCGCGGCGCCGCTGAGCCGCGATAAAGAAACATCGTTGAACAAGGCCGTCGGCATCGAAGTGACGCCGGTTGCCAACGGTGTCTCGGTCAAGCTGCCCGAAGCCGCGCTGTTCGAGTTCGGCAAATCCGAAGTGCGCGGCGATGCGGCGGCAGTCATCAATCGTTCAGCCGTTCTGCTCAAGCGCAGCAAGAAGCCGGTGTTGGTCGAGGGCTACACCGACAATGTCGGCACGCTCGACTATAACCAGCAGCTTTCCGAAGCGCGCGCCACGGCGGTAGGTTATGCGCTCGTGGCGCGCGGCGTGGCGCTGGACCGGATCCGGACGAAGGGCTACGCGTACAACAACCCCGTCGCCGGCAACGACACAGCAGAAGGGCGCGCGCTAAACCGACGCACCGAGATCGTGGTGCGCGGCGAAACGATGGATACGCTGATGGGACAGAAGTAGGCGTTCGCCGCCTGACGCCAGGTTCGTAAAAGCGCCCGCGGTCATGATCTGACCCCGCAAAGTTGGACACCCGTCCAACAACTTGGGGTGCAGTTCAGTCATGCGGGCGTTTTTTACGTGTGTGCTCTTATAGATGCGGCTTTCCGGTTTCCGCGCGATTCACGCCATGCGCACCATTCGCGCGAACGACTATCGCGCGTCTGGCATCGCCCGCAATCTGGCCGCCACGCGTTCGACCACCGGCTCCCACACCCCCGGCTGCGGCTGCCTGAACAGTTCGACCGTGTCGTACCAAGGCTGCGCTTCCTCATTGCCCCAACACCAGTGTGAGACGTGATCGAGCATGGCCAGCACGGGACGCCCCAATGCGCCGCCCAGATGCAAAGGCGCGCTATCGATGGTCACCACTGCGTCGAGCGCGGCCACGTGCGCGGCCACGTCATCGAAACCGGCCTGGTAGTGCGCAGTCAGATCGCAAACGCAATATCCCTGCGCGCTCAAAGCCGTCACGTCGGCGTGACGGCCCGGCGTCAGCGGATGGAACACCACCGTGGGTAACGCGAGCACCGGAGCCAGCGCTGCAAGCGGAATCGACCGTTTCGCGTCGCGACGATGCGTCGGGCTGCCCGACCAAACGAGGCCGACATGCAATCGCGCCGGCTCCCCACTGTATGCACAGATCCGCTCGCGCCATGCGGCCGCGCGGCTTGCATCGGCAGACAGATAGGCGGCGCCGCGCACCTGCTCAGGCTGCAAACCAAGCATCGACGGCACGCTCATCATTGGCAGTCCAAAGTTCGGCTTGCCGAGGGGCCCGTCCTCGATGGACACGCAATCCGCGTAAAAGCGCACGAGCAGCGGCTGTAGCGCCCGGCGTACCGCGAGCACCAGCCGGCCACCCTCGTCACGTACGTGCGCTGCCAACTCGGGCACAAAGCGCACCATCTGGATATCGTCGCCGTTGCCCTGTTCGCTGTGCACGATCAGGGTCTTGCCGGCCAGCGGTTCGCCCTGCCAGCGCGGACACAGCCGCTCCATCACCGTCACGACGTTGTTCGGCTCGCGGTCGTCGCGCGTCAGACGCGCCGCGAAGTGCGGCCATGCGTTCGGCCAGTCACCGCGCCGCAACTTCAGATCGGCCAGATCGACGGCCGCCTGCGGCACGGACGGGTCGAGCGCGAGGGCCGCATGCAGCGCCGCTTCGCTATCCGCAAACCGCGCCTGCTCGGCAAGATACATACCGATCGCGGCCAGCACGTGGGCATTGCCGGGTGCGGCGGCGTCGACAGCGCGCATGGTCGCCTCTGCCGCAGCTGGGTCGTTGCACTGCCATTGCACATGGCTTAGTTGCCAGGCGATTTCGGCATCGGCGGGATGGCGCGCCAGCACCTCGCGACACACGCGTTCAACGGTGAGCCAATCGCGGATCTCCCGGAAAGCCAGCACGAGCTGCAGCGGCAACGCGGGGTGGATTGCCGGGTCGAGCGCATAGGCCCGCAACAGCGCCGCGCGACGCTCGGCTCGCGCGCCCGCATCCGGCAACGCCGCAAGCGCAATCGCCAACCACCAAGGCGCCCGGGCGTCTTGCGGCGTGTGCTGCTCATACGCGCGCAACATGTGCGCCGCCGCCGAAGGCGCGCTGCAGTGGTCGATCAGCCAGACGATCCATTCGACCGTCGCAGCCGACGGCTGCATGTTTACCGCCAATTCGCTGTTGCGCTGCGCAGCGTCGGCACGGCCCAGTGCGTCGGCGAACAGCGCCACGCGGGCATGACGCGTACCGCTTTCTGCCGCCTGCGCTTGCGAGGCACTGTGGTATGCCGCTTCAAAACGCCCTGCGCTCGCGCACAGGTCGGCGCGCAATTGCGGCGTGACACCCTCTGCAATGAGTTCGAGGGCTCGTCGCTCGGCGGCGTCGAAACCTTGCTCGCACAAGATCGACCACAGCAGATACACGGGATCGGCGGATTTCACCAGGATGGAATCGGACATAAGAATACAGAGAGGTTGTCGCACGCAGACGCGCACAATCGCAGAAATAAGACTCGGTGCATAAATGGCTTAGAGATTGCAAATAATCCTTTAAGCATCCGAATTTCGATCGCACGAGCATAAGACAATTGCGCGATTTCGCATCCCACAAATCAATCTCGATTTAGTTTTGTTGAACAGATTTGATTAGTTAACCATAATTATTTTCCGGTCGACTTCTAGCGGGTCACGAAATCGTCCGGATCGACAACCAACACACAGGAGCAAAGGCTTGAATACTACGAACACAAAAGAAACTTCTGACCGCATTGCCCATCTGGCGGCGGTTGTCCTACGGCGTCCGAGCGCCTTGTATCTGGAGAAGGAACTCGCCGGTTCGGCGCTCGCGCAGCATCACACGTCGAAGCAGACGAGCGCGGTGATCGGCAGTCTCGCGGCGAAAGTGCTGGCCGATCACCTCACCTGCCTGGAGGCAAAGGAACTCGCAGGGTCCGTGCTATCGCAAGTGCGGCATTTGCACGGTCAAGCGCCCGCGCGCTAAGGCCTCGCCATTGCCCACCTAAGCACCGTCGCAAAACCTCCTCCGGGCAGTCAGGCGACAAGGTACTGGGCAAAAAAATGCGCTGCCGAAGCAGCGCATTTTTCAACCACAAGCGTCAAATCGACGCCGGCCCAGGCTCAATTCAAACTCGAAAACTCAACCCGCACGCGCCAACAACAACGCGTTGGTACGCTTCACGAAGCTGGCCGGATCTTCCAGCGCGCCACCTTCGGCAAGCAGCGCCTGATCGAACAGCAGATGGCACCAGTCGTCGAAGCTCGCGCTGTCCGCATGCAAGCCCTTCACCAGCGCATGCTCCGGATTCACTTCGAGAATCGGATGGAACGACGGTGCGTCCTGGCCCGCGGCCTTCAGCATGCGCTGCAGATAGCCGCTCATTTCGCCGTCGTCGGCCACGAGGCAGGACGGCGAATCGGTCAGGCGGAACGTCAAGCGCACGTCCTTGGCCTTGTCCTTCAGCGCTTCTTTCATCTTGTCGACGAGCGGCTTGAATTCCTCGCCGACCTTCTCCTGCGCCTGCTTTTCTTCATCGTTCAGCGCGCCCAGATCGAGATCGCCGCGCGCGACGCTTTGCAGCGGCTTGCCGTCGAATTCGTTCAGGAACGACAGCATCCATTCATCGACGCGATCGGTCAGCAGCAGCACTTCCACGCCCTTCTTGCGGAACACTTCGAGATGCGGGCTGTGGGTCGCGGCCTGCCAGGCGTCGGCGGTCACGTAATAGATCTTCGTTTGCTCGGGCTTCATGCGCGCGACGTAGTCGGCGAGCGACACGGTCTGCTCCGGCGATTCCGTATGGGTCGACGCAAAACGCACCAGCTTCGCAATACGCTCGCGATTGGCGAAGTCTTCGCCGACACCTTCCTTCAGCACCTGACCGAATTCCTTCCAGAAGCCGGCGTACTTTTCGCGGTCGGCATCGTTCTCGGCGTTGGCCAGTTCTTCGAGCATCGACAGCGAACGCTTGGTCACGCCTTCGCGGATCGCCTTCACGTCGCGGCTTTCCTGCAGGATTTCGCGCGACACGTTCAACGGCAGATCGGCCGAATCGACCACACCCTTCACGAAACGCAGATACGCGGGCAGCAGTTGTTCCGCGTCGTCCATGATGAACACGCGCTTCACGTACAGCTTCAGGCCGGCGCGATGATCGCGGTTGAACATGTCGAACGGCGCATGCGTAGGCACATACAGCAGTTGCGTGTACTCGCTGCGGCCTTCGACGCGGTTATGCGTCCACGTCAGCGGATCCTGATGATCGTGCGAGAGGTGCTGATAGAACTGCTTGTACTGTTCTTCGGTGATGTCGTTCTTCGAACGGGTCCACAGCGCGCTCGCCTGGTTGACGGTCTCTTCCTCGTCCTTCGTGACCATCTCGCTCTTTTCAGCGTCCCACTCCTCCTTCGCCATCAGAATGGGCAGCGCGACGTGATCCGAGTACTTCTGGATGATCGACTTCAGACGATGCGACGACAGCAGGTCGTCTTCGTCCGCACGCAGATGCAGCGTGATGGTCGTGCCGCGCGCGGCGCGTTCTATCTGCTCCACCGCGAAATCGCCCTCGCCCGCGCTTTCCCAGCGCACGCCGTCCGAGGCCGGCAAACCGGCGCGGCGCGTTTCCACCGTGATCTTGTCCGCGACGATAAAGCCCGAGTAAAAGCCCACGCCGAACTGGCCGATCAGCGCCGCATCTTTCTGCTGGTCGCCGGAGAGCTTGCCGAAAAATTCCTTGGTGCCCGAACGCGCGATCGTGCCGAGATGCGAGATCGCCTCGTCGCGGCTCATGCCGATGCCGTTGTCGTCGATGGTGACGGTACGCGCGGTCTTGTCGTACGACACGCGAATCCGCAGATTCGGATCGTTTTCGTACAGCGCACTGTTTTCGATTGCTTCGAAGCGCAGCTTGTCGGCCGCGTCGGACGCATTCGAAATCAGCTCGCGCAGAAAAATTTCCTTGTTGCTGTACAGCGAATGGATCATCAGGTGCAGAAGTTGTTTAACTTCTGCCTGAAAGCTCATGGTTTCTTGTGCCATGGTCGGACTTCCTCTCTGTTACGAATGGGTTCTAGTCTGGCGTGGCGCTCGGCCGCGGGCCACATGGATCATATGGACCGCCGAGGCCGTGTCGCCGGATCGCCATATTGCGCGCTAAATTGGGGCGGCCCGGCGCGGTTTCAAGAGGCGCGCCGCGCGACGCCGTCCAGATAGCGGCACAGGAATGTCGACAGCTCAGGATCGCCACAGTTGGCGATATTGAAGCGCATCCAGGTGGTCGGCGATTGCTGCGGAGAAAACAGACTCCCCGGCGTCAGCAGGAAGCCTTCTTCGTGGCCCGCGGCCGCGAGCGCGCTCGCATCGACGCCGGTGTCGGCCCATAGAAACATGCCTGCCGTGGGCGTCAGGAACAGCTTCAGGCCGGTCTTCTCGAGCATCCGCACGGATTTTTCGCGCACGCCGTCGAGCCGCGCGCGTAGCCGCTCGACATGCCGGCGATAGTGGCCCTCGGTGAGAATCTTGTAGAGCACACGCTCGTTCAATTCGGGACTCGTCATGCCGACCAGCATTTTCTGATCGGCGACGGCCGTGGCCACCTCCGGGGCGCAGGCGATAAAACCCACGCGCAGATTGGGCGCCAGCGTCTTCGAAAAGCTGCCGAGGTAAATCACGCGCTTCAACTGGTCGAGGCTCGCAAGCCGCGTGCCGGGATAGCTCGGCGGGCACAGATCGCCGTAAATATCGTCTTCGACGACGATGAAGTCGTAGGCCTCAGCGAGACGCAGGATGCGGAACGCCTGCGCGGCCGTGAGTGACGTGCCGGTTGGATTCTGCAACACCGAATTGATCACCAGCATTTTCGGCCGCCACGTCTCCACCAGCGACTCGAGCGCGTCGAGGTCCGGCCCATCCGGCGTGTATGGCATGCCGACTAGCCGCGCGCCTTGCGACGCGAAGCGCCCGAACATCTGAAACCAGGCCGGATCGCCGACGATCACCGCATCGCCCGGCTTCACGTAAATTCGTGAAATCAGGTCGATGGCCTGGGTAATGCCGGAGACCATCACGATCTGATCCGGCGAAGCGCCGATTTCGAGCTCCTCCAGCCGCGTCTGCAATTGCTGGCGCAGCGGCAAAAAGCCCTGCGGCGTGCCGATGCCGAGCATCTGCGCACCGCTTTGCCGGCCGAGGGTGCGCAGCGCGTTCGTGATCAGATCGCCGTCGAGCCAGCGTCCCGGCAGGTAGCCCAGGCCCGGGCTGCGCTCGGGGCGCGCGCCCGTATGCAGCATATTGCGCAGCAGCCAGACAACGTCGATCGTCGCCGGCGCGGGCGCCGCCGCGGCGATCGTGCGGATCTCAGCCGTCGGCGCGCAGCCCAATCGTTCGCGCACATAGAAACCGGAACCGCGCCGCGACTCCAGGTAGCCCTGCGCCACCAGCCGCTCGTACGCCTCGACCACGGTGAAGCGCGATACGCCCTTGTCCAGCGCCAGCTTGCGGATCGACGGCATGCGCATGCCGGGACGGAACACGCGCTCCTCGATGCGGCGGCGCGCCCACTGGACGAGCTGCTCGACCAACGTCAGCGAGGCCGTATCGTGCGGGGTGGGAATCTGGGCAAGCGGGACGGACATAACGGGCTCCAACTGTACCGAACGGTATCGAATCGATTGTACCGTTACTGTGCCGGTCGCCACCGCTACATTCAAGGCTACATTCAAGATAAGCAACAGATGGCGAAGCGGCCCGAGCGGCATGCATTGCACACGAGCGACCTCGGACCAGACCAGCCCAAACGCCATCCGCCTGTCCCGCCGACCCGGCAAACGGTTATGCTTACGCCCCCGGCCACGCTGCTGCCGCATCCGGCGCGCGTTCCGGCTTACCGCAGAAACCGCTTTCCTGATCCGCCATGACTGCCCATTCGCTCCGTCTCGATCACCTCGTAATTTCCGCCCGCACCCTCGACGAGGGCACGCAGTACGTGGCCGACACGCTCGGCGTCGCACCGGCCGGCGGCGGCGCGCATCCGCTGATGCGCACGCACAATCGCCTGCTGAACCTGTGGGGCGGCGTGTATCTGGAGGTGATCGCGGTCGACCCGCAGGCCGCGGAACCCGCGGAGGGTGCCGCACCCCGTGCCCGCCTGTTCGCCCTCGACGACCCGGCGACGCACGCGCGGCTCGAAAAAGGGCCGTACCTGTCGCACTGGGTCGCCCGGGTCGCCCCCCCGAAGCGGCTCGCGGCGTGGCAGACGCAGTATCCACAGCGCATTGCGCCGATCGTGCCAATGACACGCGGCGATTTCAGCTGGGTCCTCTCGGTGCCTGACGACGGCGCGTTCCCCGCATGGCAAGGCGCCGGCGAAGGCGTGCTGCCGTCGTTGATCCAGTGGGACACGCCGCGGCATCCGTCGGCGGCGTTGCCGGAAACAGGCATCGCACTGAAAGCTTTGAAAGCGACACATCCGCAAGCCGACGTGATTGCCGCGCAATTGCACTGGCTGGGCGCGGCGCACCTGATCGCACTCGAACCCACGGAAGGCGCAGCGGCGCTCGTCGCCGAGTTTGAAACACCCGAGGGTCTACGGACCCTTAAATAAGCAGCGCGCGCGGGTCATCAACTCGCGCGATAATTGAAGTTTTGACCGGTTCCAGACATACCAGCAGAGGAGACCATGGACCAAAGCGACTTGAAAGCCCCCACGTGGCAACTGTCCGAACGCGCACGCAAGCTCACGAGCTCGGCGATTCGCGAGATCCTGAAGGTCACGGAACGGCCCGAAGTCATTTCGTTCGCGGGTGGCCTGCCCTCGCCGGCGACCTTCCCGGCCGAGCGCATGCGCGAAGCATCCGACCGCATTTTGCGCGACGCGCCCGCCGCGGCCTTGCAATACAGCGCGACTGAAGGCTATCTGCCGCTGCGCGAATGGATCGCGCAACGCTATTCGGTGAACGGCGCACAGATTCGCCCTTCGCAGGTACTGATCACGACCGGCTCGCAACAGGCGCTCGACCTGCTCGGCAAAGTGCTGGTGTGCCCGGACAGCCCCGTGCTGGTCGAAACGCCGACCTATCTCGGCGCGCTGCAATCGTTCTCGATGTACGAACCGCGCTACGTGCAGGTGCCGACCGACGAGCAAGGCCTGATTCCTGAAGCGCTTACGCCCGAACTGACGGCCGGCGCGCGCCTGTTGTATGCACAACCGAACTTCCAGAATCCGACGGGCCGCCGCCTGCCAGTCGAGCGCCGCCGCGCCTTGGCCGCGTTTGCGAAGACCGCACCGTTCCCGGTGATCGAAGACGATCCCTACGGCGCGCTCGACTACGCCGGTGAACCGCTGCCCACCATGCTGTCGATGGCGCCGGATCACATCGTCCATCTCGGCTCGTTCTCGAAGGTGCTGGCGCCGGGCCTGCGGGTCGGCTACATCATTGCGCCCGAAGAATTGATCTTCAAGCTCGTGCAGGCCAAGCAAGCCACCGATCTGCACACGCCGAGCTTCACGCAGCGCATCGTGTACGAAGTGATCAAGGACGGCTTCCTCGACACGCACGTGCCGACCATTCGCGAGCTGTATCGCGATCAATGCGCGGCGATGCTCGCCTCGCTCGCACGCTACATGCCCGAAGGCGTAAGCTGGAACCGGCCGGAAGGCGGCATGTTCGTGTGGGTGAATCTGCCCGCACAGATCGACAGCATGAAGCTGCTCGAAGAAGCCGTCGCGCAAAATGTGGCGTTCGTGCCGGGCGGTCCGTTCTTCGCGAGCGAAGCCCAGCACAACACGCTGCGCCTGTCGTTCGTCACGGTGCCGCCGGCCAAGATCGACGAAGGCGTGTCGCGTCTTGCGGCGCTGATCCGCGCGAAGGTCTAAGCGACCCGGCCACCTCGCCGGGTTACCGAATTTCACTACTGACCAAGGACACACCATGGCTCAAACGAATGTGTACGACAAGCTTAAGGAACTGGGCATCGAACTGCCGAGCGCAGGCGCTCCGGCAGCCGCCTATGTGATGAGCGCGCAAAGCGGCAACACGGTATACCTGTCCGGTCACATCGCCAAGAAGGACGGCAAGGTGTGGGCCGGCAAGCTCGGTGCCACCCTCACCACCGAAGAAGGCAAGGCCGCCGCACGCTCGATCGCGATCGACCTGCTCGCCACGCTGCACGCGCATGTGGGCGATCTGAATCGCGTCACGCGCATCGTCAAGCTGATGAGCCTCGTCAACTCCACGCTCGAATTCACCGAGCAGCATCTGGTCACCAACGGCGCGTCCGAACTGATCGCGGACGTGTTCGGCGAGCGCGGCAAGCATGCGCGCTCGGCGTTCGGCGTGGCGCAGATTCCGCTCGGCGCATGCGTCGAGATCGAGATGATCGCCGAGGTCGAGTAACGCACGCCAACAGGTTCGGCCGCTGGTTTGCCCAGCGGGTCGTCCTGAACATTCTGAACGCGTCGCGAGGTGCCAGTCACCCGCGGCGCGTTTTGCATGTGTGAAGAGGTGGATCGTTCCTTTGTCACCGGATAGAATCCGCGAATCCTACCCACCTGCTGGATTCGCCGGATTGCGCCCGATGCCCGCCAACACCGTTCGTTTTAAACAGGTCGACGTATTCACGTCGGTGCCGTTCAAAGGCAATCCGCTTGCTGTCGTGTTCGACGCCGACGCGCTCGATGCGAATCAGATGCAGGCGATCGCGCACTGGACCAATCTGTCCGAAACCACCTTCCTGCTGAAACCGACCGACCGGGCGGCCGATTATCGCGTGCGTATTTTCACAACGCATGGCGAACTGCCGTTCGCCGGTCATCCGACACTCGGCACCGCGCATGCGCTGCTCGAAAGCGGGTATCGACCGAAGCAGGCCGGCAAACTGGTGCAGCAATGCGGCGTGGGTCTCGTCGAATTGCAAGCACTGACTGAATCTGGATCGGCCGGCAACGTGCAAGGCGGCTGGGCTTTCGCCGCGCCTCCCGCGCGCGTCACGGCGCTCCCTCAAGATCGGTACGCGGCACTGGCTGCAGCTTTGCGTAGTGACGCAATCGATTTCAGTGCAACGCCCTGCGCGGTCGACAATGGTGCACCATGGCTCGTAGTACGCCTCAATTCAGCGCGCGACTGTCTCGCGCTGGAACCCGACGCCGCTGCGCTCGCCGACCTCGTGCATGCGATGGACACTCATGGTCTCGCCGTCTACGGCCCGCACGGCGCTGACGGCCCGGCCACCTTCGAGGTGCGCTGCCTGATGACAGGCGGTGGCTTCGGCATTGGCGAAGATCCGGTAACGGGCAGCGCGAACGCCGCGCTTGCGGGCCTGCTGAGCGCCCAGCAGTTGCGCCCGGGCTCACACTACACGGCCCGCCAAGGCACCGTACTGGGCCGCGCCGGCAACGTGTCGGTGCACTACGACGACGCAGCCGGCAAGACGTGGATCGGTGGGCCGTCGGTGACGATCGTCGACGGCACGTTCCGGTTGCCATGAACGGCGCGATTAATGCGCTATGCATGATGAGAGGCCTGGCACACCTGAATTCCGGATCCCGATGAAATATTCGAATACGAATGCCAGGCTGCGGCCCCAAGGCTGGCCGCGCCGGCTGCGAATTCACCCGGATGGGACGGTCGGCCGCGCCCGCGTATACCCGATGCCCGGACCCTTCCTTAATCCAGTGGCATTAAGTAATATCGAAACGTACCCGACGACCTGCGGACGGTCAGGCACGACGCCACGCCCCCTTCCCCTGCGCAGCAGTTCCGGCACCTTGGTCACCATGCAGCCACCCATGAAATTAGCGCAGTCGATGCTCGCGCAGTTGCAGCTGGCCGGCACCAGGGCACGGGCCGCACGATGAGCCAGTCCCGCTTCTCCGACCAGCACGAAGCCAAGCCCCGCCGCGACCCTGCCGTGTCGCGCCGCCGTGCCTTGCTCGTCATTCCCGCGCTCGGCGTGCTGGTCCTGATCCTGCTTTGGACCGTGATCTTCGCGCGTCTGTCGGTTGAGAAAGAAGCCACGAATCGTGAAGCGATGGCCTCCGCTGCGATTCTCTCCGCGGCGCTGGAGCAGCATACGGTCAAGGCGATTCACCAGGTCGACCAGATCACCCGCTTCGTCAAATACGAGTTCGAGAAAACGCCGAATCACTTCGATCTCTCCAGCACAGTCGAAAAAGGCGTGGTGCAAAGCGAGACACTGGTGCAGGTGTCGCTGATCGACGAGCACGGCAGGCTGATCGCCAACACGGCCGAACTCAATCCCAAACACATCGATCTGTCGGACCGCGAACACTTCAAGGTCCACGAACACGAGAACGACGACCAGTTGTACATCAGCAAGCCGGTGCTCGGCCGCATATCCGGCCACTGGACCTTGCAGATGACGCGGCGCCTGAATCATCCCGACGGCTCGTTCGCGGGGGTCGTGGTGGTCTCCGAGGACCCCAGCTATTTCACCAGCGACTTCTACAACAACGCGGCCATCGGCCGAGAAGGCGTGATCGCGGTGATCTCGGACAACGGCACGGTGTTGGCGCGCCGCACGGGCAGCGCCGAAAGCGCCAACGGTGCATTCTCGGCGAGCGGTTCGTATCCGACCTCGGAGCATGTGTCGGGCACCTACGTCGATTCGATCGACAACGTCACGCGCATCGTCTCGTACCGGCATATCGACGGCTATCCGCTCGGCGTGCTGGTGGGCCTGTCGCAAGCCGAAGAATTCGCCGACTACAACCACACGCGCAACGTCTATCTGCTGATGGCCAGCTTCGTCTCGCTCGCGATGCTGAGCTTCTTCGCGGTGGCCACCGGGTTGATCGGCAAGCTGCTCGGGCGCGAGCGGGAAATGACGCATCTGGTCGAATACGATCTGCTAACCGGTTTGCGCAATCGCTATGCGACGCTGCAAACGCTGCGGCACGACGTGGTTCAGCCCGCCAATCTCGGCCGCCTCGCGATTCTTTTCATCGACCTCGACAACTTCAAGACCGTCAATGACACGCTTGGCCACAACGCCGGCGACATCGTGTTGCAAATGACGGCCTCGCGCCTCGCCGCCGCGGTCGGCGACTGCGGCACGCTGAGCCGCATCGGCGGGGACGAGTTCGTCGTGGTGATCAAGGGCGACGACGTCGAGAAGCGCGCGGTCACACTCGCCGAAGCGGCGGCCGAAGTATTCGCCCAGCCTTTCGAAGTGCGCGGCAGCTCGTTCGTATTGCATGCAAGCATCGGCATCGCGCTCTACTCGGTCGCCAACGAGAACGAAATCGACCTGCTGAAAAAAGCCGACCTCGCGATGTACAGCGCCAAAGACGCGGGCAAGAACTGCTACCAGTTCTATTCGCCGCAGTTGTCGCACCGCGCGGACCATTTGATGAAGTGGGAACAGCAGTTGCGCGTCGCGCTCGCCGAAGGCCAGCTGTTTCTCGCCTATCAGCCGAAGATCGATCTGACGCGCCGCTGCATCACCGGGTTTGAAGCGCTGGTGCGCTGGAACCATCCGCAACACGGTCTGATCCCGGCCAACGAATTCATTCCAGTCGCCGAATCGACCGGCCTGATCGTGCCGATCGGCGACTTCGTGATCGAAACCGCCTGCCGTCAACTGGCGTTGTGGCAGCAACAGGGCTACGACACGCTGTCGCTTGCAGTGAACATCTCCGCGGTGCAGTTCTGGCGCGGCGATCTATACGAAACCATCGCGCACGCAATCGAGGAAAGCGGCATCTCCGCGCGCCGCCTCGAACTTGAAATCACCGAGACGGCGATGATGGAATACCCCGAACTCGTCTCGGAGAAGATCTTCGCGTTGAAGCGCCTCGGCGTGCGCATTGCGCTCGACGACTTCGGCACAGGCTATTCGTCGCTCTCCTATCTGAACCGCTTCTCGGTCGACACGCTGAAGGTGGACCGTTCGTTCGTCCAGGCGATTCCCGGTGACCGCAGCGTGTGCGTGATGGTCACTGCGATCGTCAACCTGGCGCGTTCGCTCGGGCTCACGGTAGTAGTCGAAGGCACCGAGACCGAAGAGCAGATCGCGTGGCTCGCCGGGCTCGGCCATATCGAGGCGCAGGGCTTCCTGTTCTCGCGTCCGGTGCCGGTCGACGCGATTCCGGCACTGCTCGAACGCTTCGGCGTATGCGGCATGAAGGGTCACCGCGCCGCGCATGAAACCGACAGCACCAACAGCGTGTCCAGCACCAGCGCGAGCACCAATAGCTGAGCGCGGCCCGGCTGTGGCGCGCCTAGCACACGGGCGCAGCGCCCAGCCTTTAGACGGATAAGCGGCGCCCCGCGCTTATCCAACCGCAGCATCGCAAAACCCGCTACATTCACGCTGTACCGCGTTACAGTGCGATGCCGGCTGCCGGCGCACCAACACACACAACGATGATCCCAAGGGGCGGGCCGCCCGCGTACCGGCGCCCGCGGCGCCATGCAGACGATCACGAGCCAGGATGCCGCAAGGCGAGGAAGACGAGAACCGCTATGGACGCTGTTCCGGGTCGTGTTCGGCCTGTCGGCGCTGTCGTGGGGCGGCCTCGCGCTGATGGCGCAACTTGAAAACCACTACGTGGAACGCGAAGGGCGGCTCTCGCGCGTGGCCTTTTCCGATCTGATCGCGCTTGCCTGGATGGTGCCCGGACCGGTGGGCTGCAACGTCGCCGTGCAACTGGGACATGCGCTGCGCGGACGCGCCGGCGCCTGGGTGGCCGGCGTCGCAAGCGTGCTGCCCTTTTTCATGCTGATGACGCTGTTCGCGATCTTCTATCGCACGCCGCTCGTGCGGGCCGCTGCCTCTCAAACTTTGCTCAATCATTTCAGCGTGGTGCTGGCCACGCTGATCGCGATCACCTGGTACAAACAGACGCGCGCGCTGGTGCGCGGCAAGCTCGAATGGATCGCGGCGGTGCTCGGGTGTGTAGCGCTCTTCTATGCGCACAGTCCCGCGGCGTACGTGGTGATGCTCAGCACGGCTTTCGGCACCGGCTGGCTGGTCAGCACGGATCGCAATGCACGCATCGCCGTGTCGATCGGTCGCGGCGACTGGCACATGCTGGCCGCACTGTGCGTGCTGCTGGCGATATTCGCACTGCCGTTGCCGCATCGCTATGAGCTGGCGCTGCTATGGCCACGACTGGCGGGTGCGGGCATGACGTTGTTCGGCGGCGGTTTCTCGGCGTTGCCGGTGCTCAAGACGCTATTCGTCACGCCAGCCATCGGTGTATCGGATAACGACTTCACCTTGGCGTTTTCGCTATCGCCGTTATCGCCTGGACCGCTGTTGAACGTGGTGCCGTTCTTCGGCTATCTGGTGGATGGCTGGGTGGGCGCGCTGATTGCTACGCTCGCGCTTTTTGTGCCGTCGGGCTGCCTCGTGGTGCTGGCGCAGCGGCATCTGCATCAGTTGAAGGCCAATCCGCGTTTCGAGCACGGCATGCGGATCCTGCGCGCGGTCACCACCGCGTTTCTGGCGGTGGCGGTACTGCGCATCGCGGGGCATGTGCCGTTCAAACCTGAGTATCTGGTGACGGCGCTGTTCTCCGCCATGTGCTTCGCGAAACTCAAGGTGCCGGTGTATGTGGTGTACGGGACTGTGGCGATCGTGTGTGGGCTGTGGCTTGCCTGCGGCGCCATGCCGTAGTCGGTGGTGGCCCGCGCTTGATAACCGGTATTCATTCGCGCGCTTCAGAGCCGTCACTCACGCTCGCGCTGTGAAGCCGTACTCCACGACGCGAGCAGAATGTCGCGGTAAGTAGTCGGGCTTCAGAACCCGCGCGACAGCACCGCCACACCGATCGTCACCACACCCAGCACAATATTCACCAGCACCAGACGCCGGATCGTGCCGACCGCTTGCGCGCCGTCCGGCCACTTCTGCGCCTGCACCGCGCGGCGAATGCGCGGGAACACGGCGAAGCGAATGTGTCCGAAGATCAGCATCATCACGATGCCGATGCCGGCCATGGCATGCAACGGCCACGTGGCGTGACCGCCGCCGAATTGCATCAGCAGGAAACCGCCAGTGAGTAGAATCACCAGCACGGCTGCCGCGACCCAGTTGAAGAAGCGGCCGAACACCGACTCCCACAAAGGCAGACGAAGTTGCGGCGAAAGATCGGCAATGGCCGGGCGCAGACAGAAATGCGCAAACACCATTCCACCCACCCACACCGCGACCGCGAGCAGATGCAAAAAGAGTGCGAGTTCGATAGCTTTGTTCATGTTGTTTTCCTCTCCCGACGACGCCACACCGCTTGTGACGAGTGATATTAGTAGCGGCTATTGAGCGCATTCGACTGCGCGCTATGCGTGCAGTTCCATGTACTGGCGGCGTCTTAACATTCCTTGTAGTTGTTATTGCAACGCGCCCGATGCCGCGACGGCGTTACACCCCGGATTTTTGCTACGCGCGGCGTGCGCTTTAAAGCGCACGATGTGGCTGCTTGTGTTTCGAAGCACACGCCGCGTTCATGCCTGGCCCGCCGGGTAGCCAGGCGCGGTTGCCCGCACCTAGCCCCCTAAGAACTGTACGTGCAAGTTTCCCTGCATACAGCTCAAGCCTCTGCCAAGGCATCTTTCGACACCCGCTTTCACAACTTATTTCCGGCGTACTTTTGAATTCCATGACAACCGGGATGGTGCAGTTGAATGTTGCCCGCTGCAATCGACCCACCGTCGGTTCTTTTCACAATGAAGCGGGTGACCCAAGGGGTTCCTATTGCGATCGGTTCCTGACAGGTCGGACACAGGCCATCCTGCCTCAGCCAGACCCGGTAGAGCTTCGCGCGGCCCCTTGGCAGGTTCATCATCCTCTTGCCCCATCGGGTCTCGAAGTATGGTTCCCACTGTGGGTCGTGCGGGTTAGCCCCGGCCTTGATCTTGACATGCCGCTGTATCGGCGTGTCCGCCGCTTTCAGCAGGACAAGCTCCTTCTTCCCCCCATCCTCTTGTTTTTCGGTTGTGGCAAATACCCAGTTGCGGGTGCCTTGGGTTTTGAAGTATTTATCTTTGACCCAGCGGGCGCCTTTCTCTGGATGCCGTCGAACCGCCCATTGCCACAGCATTGACCAGACATATGTATCAACCCGAGCAAAGGTTTCCTTGGCGACCACATGGCGGTGATAGTTCGCCCAGCCCCGCAAAATCGGGTTGAGCAGGCGTATCAAGTTTGCTTGTTTGGCCGTCTTGTTGCCTTTGATGACTTCCCGGATCTTGTCAAGATGCGCTTTGACGTTCGCTTTCGACGGTTTCATCAACAGCTTGCCGTTGTACTTGCGGATATTCCATCCGAGGAAGTCAAACCCTTCGTCGATGTGCGTTACCTTGGTCTTTTCCGGCGACAGGACGAGCCCACGTTCCGCCAGAAATGCGACCACCGCGGGTTTGACCTCGTGCTCCAGCCACTCTTTCGAGTGGCCAGTGATGATGAAGTCGTCCGCGTACCGCACCATGTGCATTTTCAGGCCTGTCCGCTTTGCCTTCGGAAACTTCTCTGCCAGCATCGCTTCGAGACCATCCAACGTCATGTTGGCCACTACCGGTGAAATAATTCCCCCTTGAGGGACCCCGGCATCGGTCGGGAAGAGTTCGTCCTGATACACATATCCCGCCTTGAGCCACTTCTGCAGGATCACCTTGTCCGTGGGGATGTTAGCGACCATCCATGGATGGCTGATTTCGTCGTAACAGGCCTTGATGTCGGCTTCCAGCACCCACTGCGCGCTTGTCTTTCTCGCGAGGGCGATGAAGCATTGTTCCCCCGCGTCGGCTGTTGAGCGCTCCGGCCTGAACCCATACGAGTTCGGGTCGGCAGTGGTTTCCGCAACCGGCTCCAGAGCAAGCAGATGCAATGCTTGCATCGCCCTGCAGCGCATCACGGGTATGCCGAGCGGCCTCATTTTCCCGTTCTTCTTCGGTATCATTACCCTCCGAAGCGGAAGAGCCGAGTAACCCCGTCTCTTCAACGACGCAATCGCGTTGGTCTTTGCCCCCGGTGTTTTCCAGATGACCTTGTCGACACCAGGGGTGTTCTTGCCTTTGTTTTCAGTCACCCGCTTGACGGCTAATGCCTTGCCGCTGAACGAGTGGGTCAGCAGCCATTGCAAGGCTTTCACCTTGTTGTGCCTGCCGGCCTGTGTCCACTTCACAATACGCGCTTGCAGCCGTCTTACCTGACGCTGGACATCGGCCCAACTGATGCCGTCCCATGCCACGCCGGAAGGCGCACACGCTGGTGTTGCTGCGTCCATTTGCTTCCCTTCCGTTAAGATGGTTCTACCTACTCTCTTGTGATGAGAGACCACGAGGAAGTTTGCCCGCTTTCGCGTGGGATGATGTTGCAACCCCTATCCATCCGATTACAGGATGGCGTTCGCTTTGTCCTCAATCCTTCGCCCGCATCGCCATGGGCAAGCCTTGCGGCTTGCTGTCCCCGAGGGGAGCGATACGGGATTTCCACGTTCCGCTTGCGAAAGCATGTCGGGTTAGGCGCCTGCTGTCGACCGGGAGGCGTATGGGTCACGAGAGCGTATAAGTGAAGACGCTCTTCCCACCTCCATTGCCATTTTGGCTCAAGCGCAGTAGCCACTTCCGCTTGTTTAGAATAACGACCTTTATCGCAGATTCACATGTGTTCGCCATGCCGACTGTCTAGCACTCATCCGGCGTGTGGCTGCCAGAAGGGTACGCCTCTCGCGATTGATACCCCGCATCTTGCGATGCTTCGTTACATTGTCAGAGTCGCTCTTTATTCAGACTCCTAGACTCGCCCGGTGACACGGGCGGTTCCCTCATGTTGAAGCGGGAACAGCTCCTGCAAGCAACTTCGTGTCGCAGTCACCACCTTCTATCCGCTGGCGTGTCGCCAGCCTTATCCTGCATGCGCGTTACGCCGGAATCTCTTCCGGGAACATGCCCCATCTGAAAATATTCGGTTGCTTCAGCAACCCAGCGTGATCACGGGCATGTTCACTCCAACCGTGTTTGCTACGCAAATAAAATGCCAAGAAAAACCTCTACATCCTATCAGGTAGACATAAGTATGCCTAAACGTTCTTAAGATCCGCGCCTTCGGGAATGACTCCGTCTTTCAGATAGCGCCACAGTGCAATGGCAAGACGTCTCGCCACCGCGACGATAGCGATACGTCGCGCACGTCGGTTCGGCCCCGTGCCCTGTGTGCGTTGGTCAAACCATTTTGTTAGTGCGCTGCCGGGCTGGTAGCGCAGCCACGTCCATGCAATCTCGATCAGCAGCGCGCGTACCCGCCGGTTTGACTGTTTGCTGATCCCTTGATCGATCTGGCTTTCGCCGCTGTCGTATGGCTGAGGCACCAGCCCGACGCACGAGCCGACTTCGCGGCGATTGTTGAAGTTCCGCCAGAAGAGCTCGAGCGCAAGGCGCGAGGCGCCTACTTCGCCTATACCCTTCAGCCGCGCCAGCGCATCGCAACGCTGGCGCGCGACTGCTGGTACGTTTGTCTTTCGCGTGCTCTCCAACACCGCAAGTTGCTGTTCGACGAGGGCCAGCCGATCGCACTCACGCCGTAACCGCTCATACAGCTCGCGCGGTAACGGCGCACCGTCGTGGCAGCGTACTTCGTCGCGCTCGAGTCGGTCCGCGAATGCCCGGTGATCGACAGCATCCCAGCAGCCGAGGGTGGCCAGCAGCTTGCGCATGCGATCTTGGTGCTGCAGGATTTCCTTCTGTAGTTGCCCGCGCTCTCGCATCAAGTGGCGCGATGCCTCGTCCTCCGGTAACGGTACGCGAATCACATGCATGCGATCGCGCTCGCCGCGCAGCCACGCGCGCAAATTGATGACCAGCTTGATGACATCGAGCCGATCGGTCTTGGCGCGCCGCTGGTGGCGTTCGACCGGAATGCTGGCCGGATCAATGACGTAGCAGTCGACGTGTCGAGCCCGTAACGCGCGCCAGATCCAGAACGCGTCCTGCCCGGCCTCATAGCTCACGACAACCCGTACATCTGTCGGTAATGACCATCTTTCCTTGTGGGTCTCGATCAGGTCCAGCACTGCCTGCAGGCGCGCCGCAGCCTGCGGCTGTCCAACGGTGTGGACGGCCGGCTTCTCGCGCCGGCCGTCGTGAAACGCGACTTTCCATTTGGCCGCCGCCAGTTCCAGCGACACTGCCAGCACCAGTCCGTCACCACTACCTGTGTATGCCTGATCGGTAAGCATGATGTTCTCCTGTGAGCAAACCTCAGCATGCTGATTTTAGGCGTCAGCTTGGCGAGGGACTCGCTTCATAGGATCTGACATCCGCGGGTTGGATACCGCATTACAGAGGTCCGCCTCATGAGCCTGCCGCTAACTTCCGCCGCAAGTTGGTGATGCCCGTTGCGTAATACCATCGCGGGTTGCTCGGATGCCGGGCTGCGCCGCCTTCAGGAAACTCCTTCCGTTGTTCGGGAAATCACACACAGGCCGCGGGCGGTTCGCTGCGAGGTATTGCAAGCGCCATGGCCAGTCGACTGATGTCCCAGATGAACGCCGCCAGTTCGCGGGCAATAGCCACGATCGTGATGTTGATGGGCTTGCCTCGCGCGGTCAGCCGGGGGAATCGTCGGCACAGCCGCACCTGGGCGTCCCAGGCGCGGTCGATGATGGCCTTGGGCAGACCTTCGAGACGGGCCTGGATTTCCGGGCTGACGCGGGCAGGATGGCGGTAACTCCAGGCCGCTTCGACCAGCAGTCTTCGGGCGTAGCTGTTGCCGGTTTTGGTAATGCTGCCCTGGCGGCGTTTGCCTCCCGATGAATGCTCGGATGGCGTTACGCCGAGCCAGGCCATCAGCTGACGCGGGTGTTCGAAGCGGGACAGGTCGCCCACTTCTGAAATCATCCCGACGGCGGTAACGAACTGGACGCCCCGCATGGCCTGCAGGGCCAGCACTACCGGATAGAAGCGCCAGGAGATCACCGCTTCGCGTAGGGCTGTTTCGAGACGGGCGCACTGCGCAAGCCGGTCCTCGATCGTGCGCCGGTGTTCGTCAAAGGCAAGGTGCTGCCAGGCGCTGGGAAACGAACAGCGGCCCAGCCAGCGACGGTGCGCCTCGCCCCAGTTTGCGCTACCGGTATAACGGACGCCATGCGCGAGCAGGAACGACTTCAGTCGATGCCGTGCACGTCGCAGATCCTCGCGGGCAGCCGCCCACGCGCGGGCGAGATCCCGGAATGCCTCGTCTTCAATGCCGGGCACGTACACGGCCGACAGGTCGTCGGCGCGCAGCGAGCGCGCCAGCTTGATGGCATCACGCCGGTCGGTCTTTACGCGCTCGCCCGGCTTGCGCGGGATCAGTGAAGGTGCCGCGCAGGCCGACGGCCACGGCGGCCTTTGCTCGAACGCAACGTTAAAGGGACCGTATGGGTTTAGCGCCCAGGGGGAAGTTCTTGGATTGCTGGAGGCAACAACAACAGGTAGCGTTCTGCATCCGTTCGCCACCCCGTCCATCCTGAATGACGTCGCCATCGTGACGTTCGATGGCGCAGGTCATTTTGCACGGACCGACTTCGGGAATATGACCTGCCCCTTACTTAGCGTGTTGACGGGAGCCTTGCCTGGCGGGGCTGATTCGATGCCGAGGACCAAAATCCTCGGCATTTTTTATACTTACCGGCCCAAAAATTTAAAAACAGGCCGGCATTTCCGCCTCAGCGCCCGAATGGGACGCCTTTCCGCACGGCAACTCGTTGGCGCAACCCATGCGCACTCGTCGCAGGGCCGCCAAAACTGGGCATAAACTCGCTTCAAACACCGTGCAAGCACCGCTCCCACGTCAGCCCCTATAGCCCCGCTGGACGGGGTCTTCGCCGCGTTATGCAAGTGGAAAATATTTTCGAAAAAGTAAAAGCCCCGCCAATCCAAGACCGGCGGGGCTCTTCGTCAAATAAATTGCCCGTCATCAACACGCTAAGTAAGGGGCAGGGGAATATGAACGGGGTCCCGAAAGGCGGGCAGACTGCATTCAATCCGAATCAGAGCGGCTCCTACGCGGTGAACGCCGATTGCACCGGTACCATGCAAATCACGTACACTGGCGGCCCCGTGCCGGCCGGCGTCGTGCTTGACTTGGAAATGGTGGTCGCTGACGACGGGACGGTCGTCAAAGCGATTATCGCCACGGAGACCGTACCGTCCGCCGGGCCGACCGCCGACGGCACGACGTGCTCATCGAATTGCCAGTTAGGTGTGCAAGTGAGCTTTGAGGGTAAAAAGGTCTTGGTCTACGGCTTCCGCTAGTCGAATCGCACATTGAATTGTGCTTTCTCTCTATGGTGCGTTCCATGGGGTGGCGCCGAGCCCGTGCTCGGGCAGGTTTGCCACCCTTTAATGCCCGCCGCCTTCAGCCAGGTGACCGCCAATTCCCCCGGTCTATCGCGATACGGAACCCGACGCTGCTCGTGATGTTGGCGGACACCGACGCCACCAACATGGCGATGGCTGCACAAGGAGGCGAGCGTCGATTGACGTGATCGCGCGCGTAGGTCCGTTGTTTGGGCGGAGCCGACGTTCGAACGTCCGCGTGAAGGTCGGGTTGAATGTCTCAAACTGGCCGAACTCGGTCCGCTGCGGGAGACTTGCCGCGTACGATTCGCGGAGGCCGCTGAATGCTCTTGGGTTATTCCCAACGATCATAGGGTCGCCCGATCCAGCGGCGATTACGAAAACAGTGGCAAAGATTCGAGGCCGGATTGGAGCCGACGCCGCAGCGACGCAGATCGACTTGCACGTGGAGCAGTTTCCCCGCTAGCCGAACCGAGCCGCTGGTATAGATCCGATAGCGCCCGACAAACGGACGTGCGAGCCGGCGTCGCCGCCAATGCCAGTTCAAGCTGGTCCAGCAGTTCCGGCAGATTCACCTTCCCTGCTATCTTTCCTGCGAACTTCCGCTTCTGCATAAGGCCGCTCCCCTATAGCTGTCGAGATACGCGCTGGCGTCGACCTCACCACCAATCGTCAAGCTCCAGCGACATCTGTTTCTTCGCATTTGCGCCAGGCGCACGGTCGGATGCATCGCCCTTTAGCAACGGTGACTTCAGCACATCGAGATGGAAAACCACATCCATGCCGATCCGGACAAATCCCTCATTCTCCCGCGTCGGGCTGCCGGCGCTTTTCGGGATAGCGATGCTGCCAACTGGCTCCTCCGCCCCTCTGTTCACGCTGCGTCCGCCAGCATCGAGTGACGACAGTCCGCCGCGGCGCACCGGCACGCGTACTGGCGCCCGGACGTCCTCATCCAGCGGATCGTCAGTGGCAAGCAGATATTCAATGAACAATTCTTCACCGGCCCCGATCGAGCGGAGCGTGTGGATGAAGATGCGATCACCGTCTTCAATGGTTTCGCAGTTGGGCGCGCACGCGTGATTGAGCCAGCGCGCGCTGTTGCCGCCACGGCTGCCGTCGATCACCCGCCCATCCGACAGGCCGAAAAGAAACGTATGGCCTGCGATGCCTTCGCGCCGATGACGGCGCACCGCACTTCGCCACGAGGTGATTTCACCCTTGTACTCAAGCACGCGCTCGCCCGCCGCGAGCGCGTACTTGGCGAACACGCCTTTACCGTGAACTGAAGACCGCCGGACAACTACGCGCTGCATACTCTTTCCTTTCCCGATGTCAGCGCCAGTATACGAGTAGCAAATTTCCGCATCCAGCGCGATGGAATAAGCAGGCACTTGCTACGTTCGGGCACCGGCGGGCATATCGAAGCTGGAGAGTCGAAGTATTTGATCCGCAGCCATGCCCGAAATGACCGACCGATCGCCCGCGAAGAGATCCAGCTTCAGAAAAGCTGAGCGCCGAGATCGCGCAGACTGATCCACTTGACGGTGCTGACGAAGGTCCTGCCCGTCGTATCGAGAGATACGATCATCGCGCGCTGCCCAAGCGCTTCTGCAATCACGCGCACGATGCGCGTCCGGTAGCGCAGCAGCGCACCGATCGGTGGACACAGCGGCTCCCGCCTGCTCGGCGATCGTTTCTTTTCCATACAGCTATCTTTATAGATGGTGCAGCGAATCGAAGGGGCCGCGGCACGTCGCAGCATCTCGCTACCGATGCTACCTGGCCGACTTGCCCAGGTCCAGGCTCTTTGCACAATCACGCCCGCTCCCTGACGCCAGCCAACGGTGGGGTCGACGTGCCCCCGCTGAGTACCGCCGGCAGGAAGCCTGCCGACGGTTCGCCCCGCTCTCAGCCGCCGTTCACCGCATCCTTGAAATGCCTTGCCCGCCGTGAACTTGACGGTCTTCGCCGCAGGGATCTGGATCTCGGCGCGGTGGCCGGGGTTGCGACCCGACCCGCGCGGCACGCGCACCGGTGGAAAACGAGCCGAAGCCGATCAGTTTGCACCGTCTTTCCGTTCGTCAGCGCACCGGTGATGGCTGCGATCACCCGCGTCAATCGTCTCGCCCGTCGCGGCCTTGCTGTCTCCCGGTCTTCGCGGCGACCGCATCCACCAGTTCCTGCTTGTTCATTGTGAACTTTCCTCGTTGTGGTTGAAATCTCGTCACCCTACCCGATCGGCGCGCCTTCGCGCAATCGGCACACAGCGGCATGTGGTCCGCGACAGGCCCGTCGTCCTGTCGTGCCGGGCACGCACCGGGTGAAGTCGCCAGGGGAATCTGTCCTGGGCACGGTCGAGGACGCTGACCGCGAAACGTCAACGCCCGGTTCTGCGCCGGAGCCAGTCTTCCCCGAGGGTCGACCGCCGCAGACCGCCGGGCACGTCTCTGCGTTTTCAAAGTCTTCTATTGCGCGTGGCCGCGCGCTTCGCGGCTGCGGTCACAAAATCCAGTCCCCGCGTCCTCAGGTCACGGTCGGCGCACCGCGTCATCACGCCAGGATGCCATCCGGCGACGTCATCCGGTCCATATAACGGCCAGTGTCCGCAAATGAAGGGGTAGATAGCCCCAACTATCGACCCCTTCATTGCCGCTGGCTTTGAGACGCATCTGCGCGGCGAAGGCCGCGTCATACCCCACTCCCGGTCGGCTTCCTGGTGTGCTCGGCCTCCGGGGCAGCCGTCACCGCGCGTGCTACCATGGCCGCGTGGGGCTGGACGACGCAACAGAGCATCGAATTACCGTGCGTCGCAGCCAGCCTGGCGTGCTTCAGGCCTGGGGGCCGGTGATGAGCATCAATGCCGTGCATGCAGCCGTTGTCCTGGCAATTCCGGTTCTCGCCATTGGCTTCGCGGCCGCGTCTTTCCGGGTGTTCAGCCGCAGGGTGCAGCACCCGCGACGGGGCGCGGCCCGATGGATCCAGGTCCCGTTCGACCGCCTCCTGAACCGGCCCGGGACGCGTGCGGAATCCCGCCGGCGGCGCGACCTGGCGGCCCAACAAACTGAAGCAGGCCCAGCGCGGATCGGCAGAAAACACTGTCGGCAAAAAACCCTGACGCGGGCGCCCCGGCCTGTCCGCCCCGGCCAGGCGGCGGCGGGCTCGCTTCAGGCGGCGGCCTCCAACGGGTCACCGCGGTGCCTCACCCCGGTGCCGCTGCGCACCCACGAAGCCTGCATGACAGGGGGGCCGCGCCCCGTCCCCCAAAGGTCGTCCCGGGTGAGGGAGGCGCCGTGCGGGTGGGCCCGTGGCCGCCGCCCGGTTCCGGCATCCCTTTCATCCCCGCCCCCCGGTTGCCCTTGGGGTGCCCCTGTCGGGCCATCGCCAATCCGTTCGTTCTGCCAACCAGTTTTTTTCACGACTGCGGCAGCCGACCGGGCGGCGGTCCGGCCCCGGCCCGCGCACCCGCACGCCCGCGCTTTTGCATCCCGCCCGACAGCGAACCGACCCGCGCCTCGCCATTCAGACCGATTTGCTGCAGCGTGGTGGCCACGCGCGTGCTCCAGTTCCAGGCGTCCGAATGGTCGAGCGCCGATTGCAGCGTGTTCATGCGCGACATCAGCGCGTCGTGCTCCGGGCCTTCTGGCTCGTCGGCCAGCTGATTGGCGACCGCGTCATATTGATCCAGCAGCTCGCGGGCGTGAGTCAGGCCGGCGGCGACCGCTTCGAACACCGTGTCGTCCGTATCGAACTCCGGCTCTTGCGGCACGTAGACCGACGTCAGGCCCTGTTGGCGCGTGATGAGGCCATCGTCCGGCTTGGTCAGATCGGCGACGATTTTCAGCAGCGACGACTTGCCCGCGCCGTTACGGCCGATCAGCCCAACGCGCTCGCCCGCTTCGAGAGAGAAATCCGCGTGATCGAGCAACGCGACGTGACCGAACGCCAGTTGGGCCCCGGTAATGGTGTAAAGCGACATGGAGAATTGGAGAAGACAGCGATGAGTCGGAACTGCTCATTGTACCGGGCGCGCGGGCGGGTGCCTGTATGCCGGAAGAGATAGGCTGAATGGCCAGCTTGCAAAACGGGGATGAACCGTACGCAAGCCAGATGCAGACCGGATCCGACTGGGTTCAAGCCCTGCGCAAGCCAGGATATAAAACGGAAAACGCGGCCGGACGGCGCTCGCGCACGTCCAGCCGTCTCACCCGTCACGTTACTTCACGTGCACCGTGATGGTCTTGCTCATCTCCGGCCCATACGAACGATGCGCACCGTCGCCGAATTGCAGCGTCAGCGTATGGTCGCCCGGCGGCAGCGTCAGATCGGTTTCGGTCTGGCCCTTGCCGAAGTGGAGCGATTTGTCGTTGGCGGGAATCACTTCGCCCTTGGGAAGCGGCTTGCCGTCGATCAGCAGATGATGATGGCCCGTGCCTTCCGTCATCGTGCCGGCTGGCGCGATCTTCATGCCGTCGACACCGAACACCACGTGCACCGGATTGCTGACGGTTGCACCGTCCGCCGGCTGCACGAACGACACGCCTGTGGCCTGCGCCGCGCCCGATACGGCGAGCAAGCCGGCCAGTACCGTACCGGCCAACCATGTGTTCTTAAACATCGTTTTTCTCCTTTTTCTGGGAAACGAGAGTCATGCGCGGCCATGCAGGCGTCGATGGCGGCTCAAGTCGCCTGAGGCCGATCGTCGCAACGCATGCCAAGCGCCCGCCGCGCCTGTCCAAAAGATGAGTTGCGGATCAAAGCATACACGCTGTGTATGACGGAGTCCGTCACGCGGGCCCGGACACGTCTCAGGCGCTTTGCGGCGCTGCCGCATGGGTAGTTAGCGATGCATTTGACGCGGTGCATTTGACAAATTCCGGTAACATTGCGGGTCGCCGCCGTGCCCCAAAAAGGGGCAGACTGGGCGGATCATTGCATTGAACCAAAGAAGAGTACGTCGTGAGCGAAGTAATTGAAGTGACTGAATATAAGAGCTGGGTCTGCCTGATTTGCGGCTGGATCTACAACGAAGAAGAAGGCCTTCCCGAAGAAGGTATCGTCCCGGGCACGCGCTTCGCCGCGATTCCGGACGACTGGCACTGCCCGCTGTGCGATGTAAGCAAGGCGGAGTTTGCGGTGGTGGAATTCTGAGTGAGCTCGATTAAACCGGGGGTGCGCTGTCTGATGTAGTGCGCCGGGCGGTTCGCGCGGCCCAGTGGGTGAAGCCTGCTGGGCCGTTTGCTTTGTGTGACGGGCTTTGCAGCCCTCCTCGCGGCTGGGCGTGTTTGATATACTCTGCGCTCGCTGGCGAATTTGGACTCGCCTGGTCCCTGCCCGGGGTTGTTCGTCGGCGGGATTACAGCGATTATTTTGGTTCGGTCCTCTCCCCGTAGTTCAATGGATAGAACAAGTGCCTCCTAAGCGCTAGATACAGGTTCGATTCCTGTCGGGGGGACCAATCAGCGTCCCAGCGTCTCCCAAATTTGCCCAGACAAGCCCCGCATGCCTTGCGCTACGGGGCTTTTTGTTGCCATCACGGGTGCAACAGCTTCCTTTGGCGTCGCGGATGGCTTCGACTGTCATGGTTGCGCCTCTGATGCCAACAACAGCCGGAAACGATCCACGCCCCCGGCCGCCCCCCCATCACGAAGGCCGCTTCGGAATATCCAATCCCTTCGCCACCGCCGGACGCGCAACGAACGCCGCCAGCACCCGCTTCACATTCGGAAAGTCTTCGATCCCGACCAGATGCCCTGCTTCGTAGAAGCCGATCAGATTGCGCACCCACGGGAAGGTCGCGATATCGGCGATCGAGTAAGCATCGCCCAGGATCCAGTCACGCCCTTCGAGCTGCTGATCCAGCACCGCAAGCAGCCGCTTCGACTCGGCGATATAACGGTCGCGCGGGCGTTTATCTTCGTATTCCTTGCCGGCGAACTTGTGGAAGAAACCCACCTGGCCAAACATCGGGCCGATGCCGCCCATCTGGAACATCACCCACTGGATCGCTTCATAACGGCCAACGGCATCCTGAGGAATCAATTTGCCCGTCTTCTCCGCCAAGTAGATCAGGATCGCGCCGGATTCGAACAGCGGCAGCGGCTTGCCGCCGGGGCCGTTCGGATCGATGATCGCCGGAATCTTGTTGTTCGGATTCAGCGACAGAAACGCATCCGACATCTGATCGTTCGCATCGAAGCGTACGAGGTGCGGCTCATACGGCAGACCGGTTTCTTCGAGCATGATCGACACCTTCACGCCGTTGGGCGTCGGCAGCGAATACAGCTGAATCCGGTCCGGATGCTCGGCAGGCCATTTCTTCGTGATCGGGAAGGTGGAGAGATCGGTCATGGTGAGGGTGTAAACCTTGTGCGAGAGCTTCGGCTGGAAATCGGAATCGGGAATCCGCGATCGGCCAGATGGCCGAAAAGAAAGACCCGAACGCGCGACCGCCAAATATAAACCGACTCAGCACAACGCGTGCGAGCCCGCCTCAAAACACCCTGGTGCGAACGTGGCCACTCAACGCGCCTCCTTACCGCCTAACCGCCCGCGGCGGCAAGGCTCACCACAAATCTTTGGTCGCCGTACCGGCGCGCAGGTTATACCCATCGCGCCACAGCGTCGCGCCGACCGTCAGCAGCAGGGTCTTCTGCTCGCCATCGAGTTGCTCCCACGCCCCAGCCAGCCAGGTGGCAAAACTCGCACAGGTGGTTTCGAGGTCGACGGGTACTTTGCCCTCCAGATACTGCCGTTCGAACATCGAAAGCACTTTTTCGGGTGTCATGGGCGCCTCCCCCTAGTTGAATCCGCCCAGTCTAAAGGCGGCGCACGACGCGCGGAGCGTCTGCGGCGCCGAACCCGGGTTACTCCCAGGCCAGAACACAAAAGGCGCCGAAGCGCCTTTTCCCATCAAGCGACCCCGCGAGCCGCATTACGGCGCGTTGCGCTTTGCATTGTCCTTGGCGTCTTCCTTAGCGTCGCCATAAGCCTTTTGCACTTTGCCGGCGGCTTGCTGGAGGTCGCCCTTGAGCTCCTTACCGGGGTTGTTGGTGGCCTTGCCGACGGCTTCGTTGACCTTGCCCTTGACCTGCTCGCCCACGCCTTTTACCTGGTCCTTGTTCATGTTCAGCTCCGATTTCTGGAATGCCGGCGCGACATTACGCCAGTATCCCTGTTCAGCAACGGGTGTGCCCGCGCCCGCCGCCAGCCGGTTTCGCCCTGTCAGGCCGGTCGCGAAAAATATTTCAAAAAGCCCTAAAGTCCCTCCGCAGCCTGCCGTAAAGGCGCCATGGAGGAGCTATGGAACGCACACCCATTACGCAGACGGGGTCATCCCAGGCGGCGCTGATCGACCAGGACATCGCGCATATCGGGCGTGTGATGCGGCCGTCTTTACACGGCGACCTGGGCGGACCGATTCTGCCGACCGCCTACTGGCGCAAGCGTCTGCACCAGTTGCTCGACACCGGCAATCTGTCCCACGCGCAATTGTGCGGAGTCGACAGCCTCCTGCTGCAGCTCGACCAGTTCGAAGCCGCACCCCAGCCAGTTCTGGATGAGCTGCCCCCGGCAGACGCCGCGCTGCCCCAGCCGCTACAGGCCGCGACCTCCGACGACCATTTCTGACACGCTGCAAGCCTTGATGGCCGGCCTTCCACGCCGGCCAGTCCGACTCGTATCCGCTAAAAAAAGGCCGCGAACCCTGTCGCGGCCTGAACACGTCGCAACGCGGGGAATTCGCGTCACACGACAAGCCTGCACGTCCAACCGTGACAGCCGCGTTTAGGCGAGAACAGGCTTTGCTTGCCGGAAATATTCCGCCCCTTGTCCGCGGAAATAGGAAAAATGGGACGACCTTAGGTCATAATGTCCGCAAAAATTCCCCAGCAAGGACCTCTGTGACCCACGCCCCACCGCTCGACCTGCTCAGACAGGCGCGCACCCGCTTCACCCAACGCGAAATCGCAGCGCACGTCGGTAAGGACATCAAGACGGTGCGCCGCTGGGAAAAAGGCGAAACGCCGTGTCCGTCCATGCTCGAACCGGCCTTGCGCGATCTGCTGCACAGCGGCGGTCGGACGAAGGCCGGCGCGGCTACGGGCGGCGCCCAGTTCCGCTTTATCGATCTGTTTGCCGGCATCGGGGGCATTCGCATGGGTTTCGAGGCGCACGGCGGCGACTGTGTCTTCACGAGCGAGTGGAACGATTTCTCCACCAAAACCTATCGCGAGAACTACCCGGCCGACGGCGAACACACGCTGATCGGCGACATCGTTTCGTTTCCCGCCGAAGCGGTGCCGAGTCACGATGTGCTGCTCGGCGGCTTTCCGTGCCAGCCGTTCTCGATCGCCGGCGTCAGCAAGAAGAACGCGCTGGGCCGCCCGCACGGATTCGAGTGCACAACGCAAGGCACGCTGTTTTTCGACGTCGCCAGGATCATTGCGGCAAAGCGCCCCGCCGCGTTCCTGCTGGAGAACGTGAAGAATCTGCTTTCGCACGATAAAGGCCGTACCTTCGACGTGATCCTGCAGACCCTGCGCGACGAACTCGGCTACGAAGTGCACTACCGCGTGGTCGACGGCCAGCATTTCACGCCACAGCACCGGGAACGCATCATCATTGTCGGCTTTCGCGGCAAGACGTCGTTCACCTGGGACGATCTGCGTCTGCCGGAAAGCGGCCCGCGCCTCGGCTCGATCCTGCATCGCACCGACGGCAGCGAACCGGTGCTGCCGTGGGACCACGATCGCTTCTTCGACCATGCCGGCAAACGCGTGCAAGCAAAGTACACGCTCACGCCGAATCTCTGGACCTATCTGCAAAACTACGCGGCGAAGCATCGTGCAGCGGGGAACGGCTTTGGCTTCGGCATGGCTTATCCCGACAGCGTCACGCGCACACTCTCCGCGCGTTATCACAAGGACGGCTCGGAAATTCTGGTCTATCAGGGCGAACAGTTGCGGCCGCGACGCCTCACGCCGCGCGAATGCGCCCGGCTGATGGGCTTTCCCGATACCTTCAGGATTCCGGTCAGCGACACGCAGGCTTACCGGCAATTCGGCAACAGCGTCGTCATGCCGGTGATGCGGGAAATGGCGCGCATCATGCTGCCGCACGTGCAAACCCTGCTCGCCAAGGAAACGCACAATGGTTCGAAGCAAGCCCTTTCGCTCTATTCCTGAGCGGCCCGTTCCCCTACCCAGGCGCTAGCGATGGTCGATATCGTCGACAGCGCAACGCGCAGCCGGATGATGTCCGGCATTCGCGGCCGCAACACGAAACCCGAAATTCTGATCCGCAGCCTGCTGCATGGCCGGGGTTTTCGCTTCCGTCTGGACGCACGCGACCTGCCGGGCCGCCCGGACATCGTGCTGCCGCGCTACCGCGCTGTCGTACTGGTGCACGGCTGCTTCTGGCACGGTCACGACTGTCATCTTTTCAAATGGCCGCAAACGCGGCCGGAGTTCTGGCGCGACAAGATCGGCCGAAATCGCAGCAACGACGACAAAGTTCAGGCGGCGTTGCTCGCCAGCGGCTGGCGCGTCGGGGTGGTATGGGAATGCGCTTTGCGTGGCGCGAATCGCGATATCGAGGGCGTGTTGCAACGGCTCGTCGAGTGGTTGAAGAGCGACGCGCCGCGCTTCGAGGAGCGCGGCTGAAAGCTGCTTGTAGCCCACCCGATTGGAACGAATCCGCAAGCGGCTGGTGATACACTCGATTGGCTAGCTCGGGGCATTTTTGCGAGCCGAACTTGCAGAAATCGGGCGGTAAGCCGGCAGCAAAAAAACACGCCCCGACCATCCCAGAACCACTCACGAAGGGAGGCACACGATGGCTGATTTCCGTCTCTGGTCCGACGATTTCCCCACCAATGGCTTTATGCCGAAAGCCCACGAATACCACGACAAGGCCTTCGGTGTAGACGGCGAGAATATCTCGCCCTCATTGCAATGGGATGCGCCACCGGCCGACACCCAAAGCTTCGCGCTCACCGTTCACGATCCCGACGCGCCCACCGGCAGCGGCTTCTGGCACTGGGTTGTCGTCAACATTCCGGCTGACGCCCGCTCACTGCCGCGCAACGCCGGCAAGGCCGATGGCTCGCTGCTGCCGCCAGGCGCGCTGCAGGTGCGCAACGACTACGGCACGGTCGGCTTCGGCGGCGCAGCGCCCCCGCGTGGCGACAGGACGCATCGCTACATCTTCCGCCTGCATGCGCTGAAGGTGCCGCACCTGCCGATCAACGCGGACACCACCAATGCGGTCGCGCGTTTCATGACGCATCTTAACGAGCTCGACTCCACCACCCACACCGGCCTGTACGAGCTCAAATAACGCATGAGACACGATGCCGTTGCGCTGTCGCAGCGCCGGCATCGTCGCTGCGTGCCGTCTTGTCTTCCAGGGCGGCACGCAGCGCGCGTGGTTCATCGCAGGTCGCAGGGTCGATGAACCGCCCCACTCCGAATCCAACAGAACGATGCACGCACAACCATTGCGCAAGGACAGTTCGATGCCGGCCGGTGCCCCCTCGGCTACCCCACTCGCCGCCGGCACGCCGCTCGCAGACAGCACCGAACAAGGCCTGCCGATTCCGCAACGCTACTGGGCGATGCTGGTTATCGCGCTCGCCCTCACGCTGGCGGTGCTCGACAGCGCGATCGCCAACGTGGCGCTGCCGACCATCGCGCGCAATCTGCATGCGAGCGCAGCCGGCTCGATCTGGGTCGTCAACGCGTACCAGCTCGCCATCACCATTTCACTGCTGCCGCTCGCGTCGCTCGGCGATCGCATCGGCTACCGGCGCATCTATCTGGCCGGGCTGATCCTGTTCACCGTGGCGTCGTTCGGTTGCGCGTTGTCCACCTCGCTGCCGACGCTCGCGCTCGCCCGCGTCGTTCAGGGCTTCGGCGCGGCGGGCATCATGAGCGTGAACACCGCGCTCGTGCGCATGATCTATCCGCCCACGCAGCTTGGGCGCGGCGTTGCAATCAACGCGATGGTCGTTGCGGTGTCATCCGCGCTCGGGCCGACGGTCGCCTCCGGCGTACTCGCCGTAGCCTCGTGGCCGTGGCTGTTCGCGATCAATGTGCCGATCGGGATCGCGGCGATTGTCGGCGGCTTCAAGGCACTGCCGATGAATCCCGGCCACGACTCTCCGTACGACTATCTGAGCGCGGTAATGAACGCGTTCGTGTTCGGCCTGCTGATCTTCGCCGTCGACGGCCTCGGTCATGGCGAGCGCTTCGGCTGGGTCGCCGCAGAAGCACTCGGCGCCGTTGTGATCGGCTACTTCTTCGTGCGCCGTCAATTGACCCAGCCCGCGCCCTTGCTGCCGATCGATTTGCTGCGGATTCCAGTGTTCGCCCTCTCGATCGGCACCTCGGTCTGTTCGTTCTGCGCGCAGATGCTGGCCTTCGTGTCGTTGCCGTTTCTGTTGCAGGACGCGCTCGGTTTCTCGCAGGTAGAGACCGGTTTGCTGATAACGCCGTGGCCGGCGGTGATCATCATCGCCGCGCCGATTGCCGGCGTGCTGTCGGACAAGGTGTCGTCAGGCTGGCTGGGCGGTGTCGGACTCGCTGCGATGACCGTGGGCCTGCTGCTGCTCGCCACCCTCGGCGCGCATCCCGAGCCCATGCAGATCGCATGGCGCATGGCGCTGTGCGGTGCGGGCTTCGGGATCTTCCAGTCGCCGAACAACCGGACCATGTTGTCCGCCGCGCCGCGTGAGCGCAGCGGCGGCGCGAGCGGCATGCTCGGCACCGCGCGCCTGACCGGACAGACGCTCGGCGCCGCGCTGGTCGCGCTGATCTTCGGCATCGCGCCGCAGCATGGGCCGACTATCGTGCTGTATGTGGCCGCGTGCTTTTCAGCGGTCGCCGCCGTGGTCAGCACGTTGCGCGTGATAAACAGTTCGACGTGACCAGCAGGCGCGGTTCTTGAAGAAACCGCGCCACCGCTGATGCGGCTACGACGACGATGCCGTCACGTCAGCGAGCTTTACCGCTTTGGCCGTCACCGACGAGGCGGTCGCGACGTTGCGCAGATCGCCCAGGAACGTATCGCGCCAGACCGACAGATTGTTCTCGCGCATCGGCGCCATCATGTCCGCATGGCGCGCTTGACGCTCGGCGAGCGGCATCGACAGTGCGCGCTCCAGCGCCTCGGCCATCTGCGACAGATCGAAGGGATTGACGACGAGCGCCCCTGGTAATTGCTCGGCCGCACCGGCAAATTGCGACAACACGAGTACGCCCGGATCGGCCGGATCCTGCGATGCAACGTACTCCTTCGCGACGAGGTTCATGCCATCGCGCAGCGGCGTCACATAGCCGACCTGCGATTGACGGAACAGCGCCATCAGCAGATTGCGCTCGTACTTGCGGTTCAGGTACTGGATCGGCGTCCAGTCGAGTTGCGCGAAACGGCCGTTGATGCGGCCGGCTTCGCCCTCCAGCGTCTGACGAATGCGCTGATACGTCTGCACATCCGCGCGCGTCGGCGGCGCGATCTGCACCAGCGATACGCGCCCGTGCCAACCCGGGGCATTCAGCAGCAGACGTTCGAAAGCCTGGAAGCGCTCCACCAGACCCTTCGAATAATCGAGCCGGTCGACGCTCATGATCAGCTTGCGCCCGCGCATGCCGTCACGCAGGCTGCGCACCGGCTTGCGGTCGGTGAACTGTTCGGCAGCCTTGGCGATTGCGTCCGGATAGATACCGATCGGGTACGCCGCCACTTTAAGGAAACGGTTGTAGGCGTGCACCATGCCGTCTTCGCTCGAGGTGCCGTGCAAGCCGCGCTCGATAAAGTCGACGAACGACTGGCGGTCCGCCTCGGTCTGGAAACCGACCACGTCGTAGCTGCACATCGCCTTGACCAATTCCTCGTGCGGCGGAATCGTGCGGAGTACTTCCGAAACCGGAAACGGGATATGCAGGAAAAAGCCGATCGGATTCTTCACGCCGAGCTCGCGCAGACAGCGCGCGAACGGCAGCAGGTGATAGTCGTGCACCCAGATGATGTCATCGGGTTTGAGCAGCTCCTTGAGCTGTTTGGCGAGCGTCGCGTTGACGCGCTGATAGCCCGCGTATTCCTGCCGGTCGTAGCGCGACAGGTCGTTGCGATAATGGAATGTCGGCCACAGTGTCGCGTTCGAAAAGCCGCGATAGTACTGGTCATAGTCGCGCTTGGTAAGGCCCACCGTCGCGTACGTCACATTGCCCTGCTTTTCGATCACCGGAGCGGACGGCTCGCTCACGGTTTCACCGCTCCAGCCGAACCAGACTCCGCCGGTTTCCTTCAATGCGTCCAGCACGCCGATCGCGAGGCCCCCTGCTGCGGGGCGGCCTTCCTGGGTCGGCGCCACACGATTCGATACCACGATCAGTCTGCTCATTGGTGCTCCACCTAGTCAGTTGTTTCGTTGCATACGGATGTGTGCCAAAGAGGTGCATGCAAATCGCGTGCCGTTTTTTGAGATGCCGGAAATAAAAATGTATGCAAATGTGACGAACGAGCAGAAACACGCGATATGGAAGCACCGCGAAGAAATTTTTTCTGCTTTGTATGACGAAACCGGGACCCGTCTTACCGGCCGTCAGAGGGCTCACGCGTCCTGTTCCGAGCCGAGATCGCGCTGGTACTCCAGACCTTCCCGACGCACGCCGCCCTGGTTGTGCTCGCCGTCTGGGGGCGCATCGGGCGCGACGCGGTTCTGCGCCGCCGGGTCCGGCGACTCTGCCGGGGCGCTCTTGCTGCTGGCAGGCCGGGAATCGCGCTTGGAGTGGCGTGCGGAACGTCGCAGTGCTGGATGTCTCATGATCGATGCCTCCGGGGAAGCCCGCCGCCATCTCGACGGCATCAATTCAGTGTAGGGGTCACGACGGTAAATTGCCGGTAAAAGATGCGCCAGCTTTGTAACAAGTACATAAATTCGCTGCGCCTGATGTGATGCAGCGCACGGAGCATGTCAGAGTTGCACGACTGACGCTCGCCACGGCGGACGCTGATTGGCTTGTGGCATAGGTGGCGCTTGCGACGACAGATGCCGCCTGGCTTGTGGCGTTTGTGTGGGCTGGGGTGGCGGATCGCCGATTGGCGGCGCAACGGGTTCGATCGGATCTGGAGTCGGACTGGGACCTGGAATCGTGTCGGGCTCGCCAGGATCCGGCGATGGCGATGGCGATGGCGGTTCGATTGGCTCGGGGCGGTGAGCGAGCTTTGGGAGGGGAAGTGCGGGAGCGGCGGCGTATTCCGGCATGTTGGTTATCCTCGATTTTGCATTCCTTTGGAACACAGCAAGGCCTATGCCGAATGAAGGCCAGCGCCGCAGACATACAGCCAACAAGCGCCGCCAAAGGCAAAAAAACCGCCTAACCTCAAACATCCGCTCCCCTCAAAGCCCGCGACTCATCAGCAACATCACCCTCATCGCGCGCATCATTGCCATACTCAACAAGACGGTTATAAAGCGTCTTCAAACTAATCCCAAGAATCTCAGCAGCCCGCGTCTTCACACCGCCACATTGCTCGAGCGTAGCCAGAATCAACTGCCGATCCGCTTCGGCAAGCGAGGTGCCAAACGGAATCGTAATCGCCGTGCCGGCGGCAGGCTTCGACAACGTGATCTGCAGCGGCACCGCTGCCGTGCTATCCGAATCCGCACCCGACATGATGTGCGCACGCTGCACATAGTTCTTCAGCTCGCGCACATTACCCGGCCACGGATATGACATCAACATGTCCTTCACTGCAGGCGGGAAATGCTTCTTCGTGCTGTGACGCTCGTTGAGCTCGTCGAGGAACGCCTGCGCGAGCAACTCGACGTCCTTACCCCGCTCGCGCAGCGGCGGCAGGCTGATCGGAAATACGTTCAGGCGGTGGTACAGGTCGAGCCGCAACTTGCCTTCCAGTACCGCCTGCTCAGGATCGCGATTGGTCGCCGCAATCAGGCGCACGTCCGTTTCGATTTCCCGGGTCGTGCCAACCCGCATGAACATGCCGGTTTCCAGCACGCGCAGCAGTTTCACCTGCAACTCGATCGGCATTTCGGTGATTTCGTCGAGGAACAGGGTGCCGCCGTTCGCGCGTTCGAAATAGCCTTTGTGCTGGCGGTCCGCGCCGGTGAACGAGCCACGCTCGTGGCCGAACATTTCCGATTCGATCAGGTTCGGCGAGATCGCGCCGCAGTTCACCGCGAGAAACGCGTGCTTGCGGCGCAAGCTGAGCTGATGCAGCGTCTGTGCGGCCACTTCCTTGCCGGTGCCCGACTCGCCCATCAGCATGACCGAGGCGGCCGTCGGTGCGACGCGGCCGATCTGGTCGTAGACCTCCTGCATGGCCGGTGAATTGCCGAGCATCAAACCGAAGCGGCCCATGCGGCGCAACTCGCCGCGCAAGGTGCCGATTTCCGCCTTCAGGTCGCCGGCGCGCGGCAAGCGCGACAGGATCGCCTTCACGCGCTGCATGTTGATCGGCTTCACCAGGTAGTCGGTGGCGCCCATCTTCAGCGCGTTGACCGCCGACTCCACCGTGGCGTGGCCAGTAATCACAATCACCTCCACGCCGGAGCGCGGATCGAGATCTTCAAACAGATCGACTCCACTGCCGTCGGGCAGCTTCAGGTCGGTAAAGACGACATCCGGCATCTGCCGGACCAGTTGAATGCGCGCTTCGCGCAAATCGCCCGCAGTGGCGGTCGTCAGACCGTCTTCCCCGATGATGGCGGAAAGCGCCTCGCGGGTACCGGCATCGTCATCGACAATCAGTACGTGTGGCATCGCGTCTCGAAAGCCCGAAAGCGTGAATGGGGGACATGCAAAGCGCATGCTGAACTGCCCGCCGGCGGCTTACCGATGCGTCGCGCGCGCCCTGACGTGAGCACACGCTAACGTTCCACGGCAGCGCCGAGCGCCTGACTTGATTCAATATCGCAACAATCAACGGCAAAATTCCCCGTAATTGCGCGACATTGTTGTCTATTTGCCTATTATACGGCTTTATCGAGATAAACTTGCAAGGGACGCCAGGCGCCGCTTCTCGAAGCGGCACGCCGGCGCAGCGGCGCACGCAAGGTCACCATTGAGCCCTCAGCTACGCGGAAACGGCCATGCGTCGCCTTCGCCGTTTGGTTGCGCCGAGCCATTTGCACCATGTGCGATGTCTGGCGCAGACGGGCCAGCACTCGCCGCGGTCACGCCGCCGGACGGCGTAGCCGGCGCCATCACCGTGCCGCCCTCGCCTTCCCAGCGGCTCAATTCACGCGCCGCCGGAGCCTGCGCGGCACGGTTTCGTTGCACGTGGCGCACGGCCAGAAAGCCGCCGAGAGCCATCAGCGCGCCGAAGATGCCAATTTTGGGTCGTCCCATCGTGAACTCCTTGTTATCGTCAAGCGGATCGGCGTCGCACACTGCGCGTTAGCGCGCGCTGAGAACGCCAAGCAGGAAGCCGGCGCCCGCGGCAATGCCGATCGAGCGCCACGGGTTGTGCCGCACATAGCGTTCGGTATTGACGGTCGCGGCCCGATAGCGGCGCTGCGCGTTCTGTTGTGCATCGCCGAGCGCGGATTGCAGCGTTTGGACATGCGCCCCCAAGCGCTCGCGCAGCGCATCGACGCCCTCGCCCGGCACGTTGGCGGCAAGCCGCAGCATCTCTTCGGAGTCCGTCAGCAGCACTCTCAGATCCTCGACCATCTTCTGCCCGCCGAGTGCGAGCTGTTGCCTGGTGTCAGTCATCATTCACTCCTGTATCTGAGTTCGGCGTTGGCATCTTGATTGCGCCTTGTTTCCGGCGCATGGCGAACGATCGGAGAACCGCATCCGCCGCCGGCGCGCTTTGAACAGCGTCGCTCAAGAGCACATTCATGTCGGAACCGCTCCGCAAACGCCGTGCCCGATATATTTGCCAGTCTCATTCGGCACCGCCACGGGCTCGGGCACTTTCGGCCAGGCGTGCGGCGGCCTATTTCGCCGACCGTCACATGAATTGCCGGAAGCGGTGTCAAAGTGGTTAAATCGAATTTTTGTGAGATAGTGACCGCACTGGTCCGTCTTGCGCCAAAGGCTTCAAACTCTGCGCGTCGCAACACCGAACCCCATTTGCACAGGACCCCGTTTATGGCGTCAATCGATCTGGACCCGGCCGCCGTCTCCGCCGCACAGACGAAGCAGCGCGTCGCGGACGGCGTCGCGGGACTGAAATCGTATGGGCTGCTGTATGGCTCGTCGCCGGTGATGCTCGATCTGTACGAACAGATCGAACGCGTCGCCGGCACCGACGCGACCGCGCTGATCATCGGCGAATCCGGCACCGGCAAGGAACTGATTGCCCGCACGATCCACGATCAAAGCAGCCGCAAGGACGCCCCGTTTGTCGCCGTGAACTGCGGCGCGAT
Organism: Paraburkholderia phytofirmans OLGA172; assembly: GCF_001634365.1. NCBI lineage: Bacteria > Pseudomonadati > Pseudomonadota > Betaproteobacteria > Burkholderiales > Burkholderiaceae > Paraburkholderia > Paraburkholderia phytofirmans. Next base: position 997,885 of record NZ_CP014578.1, on the reverse strand, counting down.
TCCCGACGAACTCATCGAAGCCGAATTGTTCGGCCACGAAAAAGGCAGCTTCACCGGTGCGGTTCAAGGCCGCGTCGGCTACTTCGAACATGCGAACGGCGGCACGCTGTTCCTCGACGAAATCACTGAAATGGCGCCGGTGCGCCAGGTCAAACTCTTGCGCGCGCTCGAGACCGGCACGTTTTTTCGCGTCGGCGGCAACGAACTGATTAGCGGCGACGTGCGCGTGATCGCGGCGACCAATCGCGACCCCGCGGTAGCGGTGAAAGAAAACGGTCTGCGCGAAGACCTGATGTACCGGCTCGCGGTTTTTCCGTTGCGCGCGCCGCCGTTGCGCGAGCGCGAGAGCGATCGCGAACTGCTCGCGCAACACTTCCTTGCCTTACTGAATCAGCAGGAAAGCACGAGCAAGAGCTTCAGCAAACGGTCGATCGAAACCCTGCGGACCTGGTCGTGGCCGGGCAACGTGCGCGAGTTGAAGAACGCGGTGTATCGCGCGTTCATTCTCGCGGAGAAAACGGTCGAGTTGCCGCATCCGCATCTCGCCTCGCGCGTGAAAAAGCCGGTGACGCAGGGCGACGCGATGAGCGTGTGGATCGGCACCCCGCTCGCCGATGCGCAAAAGCAGATCATTCTCGGCACGCTCAAGTATTGCGGCGGCGACAAGCGGCGCGCCGCCAAAGCGCTCGGCGTGAGTCTGAAAACGCTCTACAACCGCTTGAGCTTGTACGGCGACGAAGGCGCGGAAGAAGAAACCGAGCAGTAAGCCGTGCCTGGCGCTCATGCGGTTCGTTCGCGTGAGCGCGTGTTTTCTGGGTACTGGCCGTCTGCTCTTTTGCGCCCTCCTCGTGCGCTTGTTGTGCTTCCCTCTCTGCCGAAACCGCCCTTTCTGCACACCTGTCATCTCATAATTAATCCGTTCGCACCACCAATCAAATCGGCTTCCTCTCACCAGAAAGCGATTTGACTCGCATCATCTTTTGCAATTGCTTGCACTTTCCCACTGCCAATTACAAATGGCATCCTGCAAAATGCGGCAGCGCACGGTGCAACGATGAGAAAGACGTGCCTTTCGCTCACACATCATTTCACTCACGTGCTTCACATGTGTCAACGGTGCCTGAGCGAAAGGCGCTTGCAGGAGCAGAGACAGGGAAATGCAAAAAAGTAAGGTCTGGGCCGATTGGGCAAAACAAACAGCCAAAGCGTCTAAGGCAGCCAAATGCGCACGGCCGAATGCAGCGGCGCTCGCCGCATTGGCAGTGGCGATCACGTCGGCGTTAAGCGGATGCAGCTCGCTCTATTCGGAAGGCGCCACCGCCGGCGCGGGTATCGCAGGCGCCGCGCTCGCAGCCAAAGTCACCAGCAATGCGGCCGTCGCGACCGGCATCGGTCTCGGCGCAGTGGCCGCCGCGCGCGCCGGCGTGCAGTACTCGGAGCGCGTGGTCCACAAGAATACGCAGGACGGTATCGCCAAAATCGCCGGACCGCTCGACGTCGGCGCAATCGCAGCCTGGAGCGTGACCCACTCGGTGCCGATCGAAGACGACGAGCACGGCCGCGTCACCGTCAGCCGCACGATCAGCGCCGGTGCGCTCGACTGCAAGGAAATCGTCTTCTCGGTCGATCAGACCGCCACCAGGAATGTGCCGGCAAGCAGCGCGTTCTACGTCGCGTCGATCTGCCGTGACGGCGACAACTGGAAATGGGCGTCGGCCGAACCCGCTACCGAACGCTGGGGCGCGCTGCAATGAGGGCGCGGTCGCTTCCACGTCTGCGGCTCGTGCTGGCCGGTGCGATCTGCGTCGGCGCCAGTCTGCTGACGAGCGGCTGCTCGTCGGTCGGCGCGGCAAGCGGCGCCGCAGCCGGTATCGCGTCGGGCCTCGTGACTTCCAACCCGGCAGTCGGCATTGGCGTCGGTATCGCCGTGCAGGCCGCGACCGACGAAGCCGTCGGCCGCTATATGCGCACCATGCACACCGATCAGCAGAACATGATCGCCGCGCTGGCGGGTGCGATGCCGGTTGGCGAGACGCGGCCCTGGGCGGTCAAACACACGCTGCCGATCGAAAACGGCCACGGCCAGGTGCGCGTGACGCGCGCGTTCAGTTCGGCACTCGCGCTGTGCAAGGATTTCGTGTTCTCGGTTCAGGACGGCGACGGCCCGAATGCGCACGAAGACTGGTACACGGCGAGCGCGTGCCTGCAGGACAAAGGCTGGAAGTGGGCGTCGGCGGAACCGGCAGTCGAGCGCTGGGGCGCTCTGCAATAAAAAAAGCGGCAGGATCTCCCGTGCCGCTTTTTTTGCCTGAAGCGTCTGAATCGACTCGACCAGGTTTAAGACTCCACGTCTTCCAGACTGAAAATTTCCGTCTGGTCGTTGTACGAGAAGATCTCGCCATAACGGCCCCAGTTGATCACTGCGTCGAGCGTCTCTTCCGCCGCGCTGTCCGACAAGAAATCTTCCAGTTCCTGCTCGAAGCGCACGCGTGGCGCACGATGCCCCGGGCGCTCGTTCAACACCTTCTTGATCCGCGCGGCCAACGGCACATGGCGCAGCAGGTGCTCGGCGAACATCATCTTGCGTTCCTGCGTGCCGAATTCAGAGAACACGCGCGCCGGCGGCGTCAGGAAAATATCGCCTTCGCGCACGTCGGCGAAACCCAGGTGCTGCAGCACTTCGGCAACCGGGAACAGATCGTCCACCTCCAGATGCAGCGAGCGGGCGATTTCCGGCATGTCGGCGCGGCCGTGGTACGGCGCAGCGGCCAGCGTTTCGATCAGACCGGCCATCAGGTTGGTCGACACATGCGGCAGCCAGCTGCCGAGTTCGAGCCCCTTCTTGGTCGCTTCGCCGGTCTGGCGCGCGGTCATCTTTGCGTAGATCTCGTCGACCAGACGGCGGAACGCCGGATCCAGCCGGTTGCGCGGATGCTTGAACGGCACCTTGATCTCGGCGATTACGCGGCCCGGGTTCGACGACAGCACCAGAATGCGGTCGCACATGAACACCGCTTCCTCGATGTTGTGCGTGACGATCAGCACCGATTTGATCGGCATGCGGCCTTGCGTCCACAGGTCGAGCAGGTCGGTACGCAACGTTTCGGCGGTCAGCACGTCGAGTGCGGAAAACGGCTCGTCCATCAGCAGCAGCGTCGGATCGACCACCAGCGCGCGCGCAAAGCCGACGCGCTGACGCATGCCGCCCGACAATTCGCGCGGATACGCGTTTTCAAAACCGTCGAGACCGATCAGGTCGATCGCGGCCAACGCGCGCTCGCGGCGCTCGCGCGCACCCACGCCTTGCGCTTCGAGGCCCGCTTCCACGTTCTGCAGCACGGTCAGCCATGGGAACAGCGCGAAGGTCTGGAACACCATCGCGACGCCCTTCGCCGGGCCGGCGAGCGGCTTGCTCATATACGTCACTTCGCCGTCGGTCGGCTCGATCAGGCCGGCGATAATGCGCAACAGGGTCGACTTGCCGGATCCCGAACGGCCCAGCATGCCGACGATCTCGCCTTCGCGCAGCGACAGGTTCACATCGTCGAGGACGAGCAACTCACCTTGAGTCTTGTTGAACCCTCTGCACACGTCCTTGACGCACAGAATCTCCTCGCCCAGGCGCGGAGGCATCGGCGGCGTCTGGACCGGCGCGGCGGTTACGGCAGCTTTAGGATTTTGCATCGCGTTTTGCCTTAAATTTACTGTCAATCGAGCCGAAGCTTGGACTCGGCATAGGCGTACATCGGACGCCACAGCAGGCGGTTGAACAAGGTCACAAAGAGGGACATCACGGCAATGCCGAGAATGATCTTCGGAAAATCGCCCGCGGCGGTCGTCTGCGCGATGTATGAGCCCAGACCGTGTGCGACGACTTTGGTATCGCCCCACTGGACGAACTCGGCGACGATACTCGCGTTCCACGCGCCACCGGAAGCGGTAATCGCGCCCGTCACGTAGTAGGGGAAGATCCCCGGCAGCATCGCCCTGCGCCACCACTGCCAGCCGCGGATGCCGAAGTTGGTGGCCGCTTCGCGGTAGTCGTTCGGGTAGGAACTGGCGCCCGCAATCACATTGAACAGGATATACCACTGGGTGCCGAGCACGATCAGCGGCGACAGCCAGATGTCCGGGTTCAGGTGAAAGCGCACGATCACGATCACGAATACCGGGAACAGCAGGTTGGCCGGGAACGCGGCCAGAAACTGCGCGAGCGGCTGGATCTTCTCGGCGAGCGCCGGACGCAGTCCGATCAGCACGCCGAGCGGCACCCAGATCAGCGACGACATCGCAATCAGCAGCGCCACGCGCAGCAGTGTGATGAGGCCCAGCACGAGCACGTGGCCCACTTCGTCGAGCGTCACGCCGGTGCGCACGTAAGCCACGACACGATAGACCACATACACGGTAAGGAGGATCACCAGGATCCCCCACACAATGTCGCCCACGCGCGACGATTTCTCGCGCTGCGGAATCGCGAAGCGAACGCGGTCGAATGCCGGCAGACGCATCGGCACGCGTGCGGCGTTCGCGAAGATCCAGCCCATCGGCACGAGCAGGCGGTGAATCAGGCGGGTCCGGCGGATCAGGTCGAGCAGCCACGACTCCGGGGCATTGCCGGAGCTGGTCGTTTCCATACGGAACTTGTCCGCCCATGCGACGAGCGGACGGAACAGGAACTGGTCGTAGGCCAGGATCACGACCGTCATCGCCAGAATCACCCAGCCGATCGCGTGCATGTTCTTGTCGGAGATCGCCTGCGCCAGATACGCGCCGATCCCCGGCAGGGTGATCGTGTTGTTGCCCACCGTGATGGCTTCGGAGGCCACCACGAAGAACCAGCCGCCCGACATCGACATCATCATGTTCCAGATGAGGCCGGGCATCGAGAATGGCACTTCGAGCTTCCAGAAGCGCTGCCATCCCGTCAGATGGAAACCCCGCGAGACTTCATCCAGATCGCGCGGCACCGTGCGCAGCGACTGGTAGAAACTGAAGGTCATGTTCCACGCCTGGCTCGTGAAGATCGCGAAGATCGCCGCAAGCTCCGCACCCAGCACGCGCCCCGGGAACAACGCGAGGAAAAACGTGACCGTAAACGAAATGTAGCCCAGCACCGGCACCGACTGCAGGATGTCGAGAATCGGCACCAGCACGAGGCCCGCACGGCGGCTCTTCGCGGCAAGCGTGCCGTAAATCAGCGTAAAGGTCAGCGACGCCACCATCGCCGCGAGCATGCGCAGCGTCGTGCGCATTGCATATTCAGGCAGGTTCGACGGGTCGAGCGAGATGACCTGGGTCTTCAACGTCGACATCGGCGCCAGCGTCTGATGAAAGCCAATTGCAGCCATCGCGATCACGCAGATGATCAACGGGAAGGCGACGAAATCCCAGCCGTTAGGCAGCAATCGCCACGCCGAAGCATTGGCGGTGCGTTTCAGGTCGAAACTGAAGTCCATCAGGCGCGCTCCCCGCTGTTACAAGTGTTCAAATGCACAAAGGAGGCCGCGGCTTTAACGCGGCAATCTGAAGATCGGTCCGGAAAGCGGAAATCAGGCATGACAAAACGCAAGTGCGCGGTAAATCGTTAGCGTTGGAGACACGTGGACCGGCGACGGACATGGCCGTGGGCAGCCGCCCGGGACCACAACCGTCAAGCCGGGCTCCTGTCGCCGCGGGCGCCGCCCGAAGGCTGGCGGGCATTCCTTGTTTTGGACGGCACGACACTACACCATCCTATGTTTCAGGCACAACCTTTCACACCAAATAGCAGCAAATTGCAGCGTACGCCGCGGCAACGGCACGGCCAGGGAAACCCGTATAGCCATTCAGAAAGCTGACGCGCTGCCGTTAAAGACCTGATGGGCGAAGCAGATGGACTTCGCATTCCCGCAATAACGGTGGCGTCAGGCCCCATGACGGTTAAAATCAACAGACGACACGCCATGTGCGGTTATGCCGGGCCACAGCGCGGCCCACACCGAGGGCGTATCGCCAGCCGCCTCCATAGAGGCGAAACACGGGGCGAAACCGCGCCAGCGCGCAGCCACGAATGAGCTAGTTGCATGTCACAGCCAGACGGATCAGAGGGTCGATGAACAGGACAACCTTGCGCCAGGCAACCGGACCGATCAGCTTCGCGCTGATCGTGCTGGTTTGCTGGTTTGTGGCCGGCATGGTCGCGGACCGGATGGTACAGCAAGAGCTGGACGCGGCCTTGCGCACGCAGCGGCAAATGTCCACGTCGATCGTCGACAACATGGCGGAAGTGATCGCCAGCGACCTTGCGATGTCTCGGGCCATCCCCGCAACCATGGCCGAAATGGACGTGGTCCAGCACGCGCTGGTGCAATCCCAGAATTATGCCGCGAACGGCGAAGCGGCGGAACCCGCCTTGCACGCCGCGTTGTTAAAAGACCCGCAGATGCTCGCCGTCGGCAATTTCCTGCATGATGCACAAGGCTTCTCCGGGCTCGACCAGATCTGGCTCGTCAATGCGAACGGCATCTGCGTCGCATCGAGCAGCGCCATCAATAACCCGCTCGCCGCGGAACGCTCCTTCGTCGGCGTCGACATGCGCACGCGCGGCTACCTGACGAATGCCCTGCTCGGCGCGTTTTCGGAAGCCTATGGCGTCGGCCGCCTGAGCGGCGAGCCGGGCATCTTCATCGCGGCGCCGGTTTACGCCGACGGCCTGCTGGTCGGGGTGGTGGTGGCCAAGGTGGGGATCGCGCGGCTGCGCCACTGGGTCGCGCATGCCGGCACCTTCGTCGCCGACGAGAACGGCGTCATCATCATGGCGCACAAAAGCGAACTTGAAGGCCGGGCGCTGCCAAACTCGCGCATCACCCAGATGAGCGCCGACGAGCGCATGACCACCTATCGCCGCGAAATCCTCCCCGACATCCGGATTCAGGTCGACACGCAGGTGCGCGCACAGGCGCCCTGGGTGCCTGCAACCGTCGCCGGCCAGCTGTTCGGCATGAGCGCTCAGCCGGCGCCGTCGCTGTATCAGGCACGCAGCGGTCTGAATTCGGGGCTGTCGGCGCATCTGGTCGATCCGCTCGCGGCGTGGCCCGAATTGCTGCGCAATCACAAGCGCGACCATCTGCTGGTGTTTCTGACGCTGGCCGGCACGGTCGCGCTCGCGTGGGTGATCACCGTGTCGTACGTGCGCGAGCGGCGCCACCATCGCGCCACGCGCGATCTTGCAGAGCAATTGCAATCGGCCAACACCCTGCTCTCAGCCGAGGCGCGCCACGATGCGTTGACCGGCGCGCTGTCGCGGCGCTACTTCCTCGACCTGCTGCGCCACGAGATCGAACGTGCGCATGCGGGCAATGAGCCGCTGTGCATGGCGATCGCCGACCTCGACCACTTCAAGCAGATCAACGACCGCTTCGGCCACGCCGCCGGCGACCGCGCGCTCGAACATTTCGTCGACACCTGCCGGGCCGAGTTGCGCGGCACCGATGCGATCGGCCGGCTAGGCGGCGAAGAGTTCGGCCTGCTGCTGCCGGCCACGAATCTGGCGGCCGGGCGCGAAGTTGTCGAACGCTTGCGGCTGCGTCTAAAGGCGATTCCTTCGCCGAGGCTGCCGGCTTCGGTGGGCCTGAGCGTGAGCATCGGCATCACCGAACTCTCCGCCGACGATCTGCCCGAGCGCATCATGAGCCGCGCCGACATGGCGCTTTACGCCGCGAAGTCGGGCGGCCGCGACCGCACCGAAGCACTTCCGCCCGACGATACCGCGCCGCCCGCGCGGACGGTGGCCAACGCCTGGTGACGGCGCCCGAAAATCCATCCCGTCCGCTGCGCCGTCAACACCCCGACGAGCGTCGCGGCTGACGCAAAGCAAGCCCCGGCCTCGGGCGTCCTGTAATGAAGCAGGTATCATCATCCCTGACATTGAGGTTGCCGCTACCGCTTTAACGGGAGATTCGCATGAAGGGAAATCTGGTCATTGTCTGTCGCGATCAGGATGCTGACGCGTTCGACCATTTGCTGGCCGAATATGGCGCGTTCCAGACGCGCTTGTCCTCGACCGCCTGGTATCTGAAACTGGAGGTCGCGCCGGAACTGATTCAGGAAGAAATATTCGCGCGTCTCGGCAAGTACACCACACACTACATCTTCGAAGCCGAAACGGTAACGTGGAATACGGTTGATAGTGACGCGGCGAATGCGTTGAACACACTGTTTTCAGACTAGCGCAAAGATCGTCGCGCCCTTGCCCCGCTCAACCTACCAGACGCTTTCCGAGGCTGCCATGGTCCGCGGCACCACTTCGAACGGAAAGCTCATCAAGACCCGCAAGCCACGGCCGCCGTGGTTGCCGATCTCCCACTCCCCGCCCGCACGCCGCACCAGACGCTCGACGATCGCGAGCCCCAGCCCGCTATGACCGTTGCCGCCGCGCGCCGGGTCGAGCCGGACGAACGGCCGGCTGGCATTGATGAGGTCCTGCGCGGCGATACCGCTGCCGTTGTCGCCCACCGAAAGCGTGAAACCTTGCGCCGTGCGCGCCGTAGCGACGACGACCGGCGGCGCGCCGTAGGCATGTGCGTTGTCCAACAGGTTCGACAGGATCCGGTCGAGCGTCGCCGCGGGCAGCAGGAAACCCGGCCCCGCATTGAGTTCGGTCCGCACCGTGGGCGCACCGGCAGCGACCGCACGATAACTGCGGACCACACGTTCGCATTGCGCGTCCACTTCGACCGCTTCGCTGCGATCCGCGCCGTCGTGTGCGAACACCAGGAACTGTTCGACGATATGCGTCATCGAATCGACGTCGCGCACGACGCCGTCACGCATTTTCACTTCTTCCATCATTTCAGCGCGCAGCCGCAAGCGTGCCAGCGGCGTTTTCAGATCGTGCGCGACACCGGCCAGCATGACGGCCCGGTCGTTTTCCGTGCGCGCCACCTCCTGAACCATCTGGTTGAAGCCGTGCGTCAACTGCCGCAACTCGCGCGGACCGCGCTCGGGCACCGGCGGCACCGGCAAGCCACGGCCGAAGCGCGCCACCGCCTGGGCAAGCGAGCGCAACGGCTGCTGCAGCGCCCACGCGGCAAAGAGCGCCGCCATCACCGCGAACGAGAAAATGATCGCGAGCCACAGCACCGTACGGTCGAGCGAACGGGGCGTGCGCAATTGCTGCACCGGCACCACGATCCAGCTGCGATCGGCGGTGCCGCGCACCCACAGCGTGGGCGGACGGCTTGGCGGGCCGATCCGCACCTGCGTGCCGGCAGGCATGCGATCGCGCACGTCATCGGTGAAACGTTGGAGCGGCGCCGGCAGAGTGGTGCTATCCGGCGGCACGTCGGAGCTCGCCGGATCGACCAGCCTGACGCGCGACGGCAAGGGCTGATCCGGCGTGCGGGCGACGTGCTGGCGCACCGCTTCGACGAGGAAGGTGGCTTCCTCGACTGCGTAGCGCGTTTGCAGCTGGCTGCGCTCGAGCCGCATGAGCGCGTACCACGCGAAATGCGACAGCAGCAGCACCGCAATAACTAGCAGCGCCAGACGCCCGAACAGCGAATCAATGGGCCGGCGCATGCTGTTCGCCATCCGGCACGAACACGTAGCCGCGCCCGCGCACCGTTTGAATGAAGCGCGGCGTGGACGGATCGGTTTCGAGAATGCGACGCAGACGCCACACCTGGACGTCAATGCCGCGGTCGGTGCCGTCGTATTCCGGGCCATGCAGCAGTTCGAGCAGGCGCTCACGGGTGAGCGTGCGCATGGGGTGGTTGACGAAAATCTTCAGAAGCGCGAATTCGCTGCCCGACAGCGTGAGCGGCTTGTCTTCGAGATGCAGCGTGCGCGACTGGAAATCCAGCGTGAAGCGCCCGAAGTTGAACGGCTCGCGCTGTTCCGGCGCAGCCGCCGACGGCAGCGTGCGGCGCCGCCGCAGCACCGCCTGCACGCGCGCCAACAGCTCGCGCGGGTTGAACGGCTTGCCGAGATAGTCGTCTGCGCCGAGCTCCAGCCCGACGATGCGGTCGACGTCGTCAGCACGTGCGGTAAGCATGATCACAGGGATGTCGTCGCCCGACGCGCGCAGCTTGCGCAGCGCGGTCAGCCCGTCTACGCCCGGCATCATCAGATCGAGCACGATCAGATCCGGACGCTCGCGTTCGAGCCTGCGCTCGAGCGTGCCCGCGTCGTGCAGCACCGAGACTTCGATGCCCTGACGGGCCAGATAGTCGCGCAGCAGATCGCGTAATTCGACGTCGTCGTCGACAACCAGTATTTGAGTAGCCATGGGATGAAGTTTAACGCGCAGCAGGAAGGGTTTTCGATTTCAGACGGCCCGCAAGGGTTACCGGGTGTTACCGTGAAAGATGTACGTAATGACTCGTAATAGCCGCATCAAGCCACGTAACACAGCGCCGGCCGCAGTTCTCTACGCTGTGACTTACCGAATGCAGGCCGTCCACATTACCGGTTGCATCGTCGGCTATTCCATTACAGGGAGTCTTACATGTCCACCAAAAAAATGTCGCGCGTTCTCGCCGTTGCCGCCACTGCCCTCGCCATCGGTGCGGGCGCTGCCTATGCAGCCCAACCCGCCGATCACGGCGGCCCCGGCGGCTGGCATGGCCACTTCATGAAGGACCTGACGCAGCTGCATGACCAGTTGAAGCTGAACGCGGATCAGGAAAAGCAATGGCAGGCCGCACTCGACACCATGAAGCAGAACCATGAGGCCATGCGCGCCAACCATGAACAGATCAAGAACCAGATGAAGGCCGCGCAGCAGCAGCCGATCCTGGATCTGAACGCCATGGCTGCCGCGCACCAGCAAGTCGAGCAAAAAGACGCGCAACTGCGTCAGCAAACCACGGATGCGTGGCTCAAGTTCTATAACGGCTTGAACGACCAGCAAAAGACCACCGTCAGCACGGCGCTGAAGCAGCGTTTTGCGAAGATGGAAGCGCGTCACGAGAAGATGCACGAGCGCTGGGAACATCGCAAAGGCGCAGCGTCGGCGCCGGCTGCGAATCAGTAAGCGGTACCATGCAGGCGGAAGGCGGCTCGCGCGGCCGTCGTCCGAATGCAAAAACGCCACGGGAAACCTTCCGTGGCGTTTTTGTTTGCGTGCAACTCACGCTTCAGGCTGGGCACTCGTTGCGCTTGCAACCAGCAACCCTCGACCATCGGGCGATGAATGAACGTCCGGTGATCGGCGCTTACCGCGCCTATCCGCACTTACCCATTGAGCAGGCCGAGATCGAACAGCAGCACTTCGGCGTTCTCGCCCTTTTCAAGCGTCACCGTATCGGTCTCGCTGAGCTTGGCGGCGTCGCCGGCCTGGAGCGCTTCGCCATTCACAGTCAGCGCTCCGCGCGCCACGTGCACATACGCCAGCCGGCCTTTCGGCAACGCGAACGCAGCCTGTTCCGCGCCGTCGATCAGCGCCGCGTAGATCGAGGCATCCGCATGAATCGTGACGGAACCGTCCCGGCCGTCGGGCGAGGCGACCACGCGCAGACGCCCGCGCTTGTCAGCATCGTCGAAGCGTTTTTCCTCGTAGCCGGGCTGGTCGCCCGCGCGTTGCGGGATCACCCAGATCTGCAACAGGTGCGCCGGTTCGTCCTGCGAGGCATTGAACTCGCTGTGCTGCACGCCCGTGCCGGCGCTCATGCGTTGCACGTCGCCGGGACGGATGGTCGAGCCGTTGCCCATGCTGTCGCGGTGCGCGAGCGCGCCTTCGAGCACATAGGTAACGATTTCCATGTCCCGATGGCCGTGCGTGCCGAAGCCCTGGCCGCCGGCGATGCGGTCCTCGTTGATCACCCGCAGCGGTCCGAAATGCACGTGTTGCGGGTCGCGGTAGTCGGCAAACGAGAAGCTGTGATACGAGTCGAGCCAGCCGTGATTGGCGTGGCCGCGTTCATCGGAACGGCGAATCTCGATCATGGGGGTCTCCCTGTGAGTAAATGGCGATGCACAGAATGTAGGGGCGCGAAGCCCGCTAAACAATCGGCGACGGCGCACCGGATCGTTTCATAAATCCGTGCAATCGTGCGCCGGCCGCGTCCCGCACTGGCGCGCCGCCCCTGTTCGGGTAAAATACCGCCCTTTTCGAGATGCGTGGGCGCGGAAGGCGCGCCGGCGGCCGGGCTCGCGATAAGACGGCGGCGGGTTTCGGCCCTTCGCCAAATCCGCTTGATACGCCCAAAAGACATCGGCGGAACCAAAGCGGGACCGAAGCAAAACCCATACGCGGCACAGGTCACTGAGTTGGTCACTGAGTTGGTCACTGAGTTGGTCACTGAGTTGGTCACTGAGCGGGCCTCCAGCCCAGCGGCCGGTCAGGCAATCAGCAACACGCAGCACCCGCGAAACTCGGGGCTCGCCCGCATGGGCTTTCCCGAGGCTTCGTAATACAGTCGGCAATAGCATCAAAAGCAGCATCAACCCCGATTCAAAACCAGAGTCGACAAGCGCGCTGCAAGACCGGTAACGGTCGTGCAGTCATGATTTGCACAGCGGTGCGCTGTGCGCCGCAGGAAACGGCGAGCCCAGGCTCGCGGCAAACGCGGTGCAGAGCTGGCCGCGTCTTTCGCGGTGCGTCGCAAACGCATCGTCAAGGACCCATATGTTCCTTCAAGGCTACGGCCCGCTGCTTCTAAACGGCACCTGGCAAACCGTCAAACTGGCGGTGTTGTCGCTGGCGTTCGCTTTCGTGCTGGGCCTGCTCGGCGCGGCGGCGAAACTGTCGAAGAACCGCTTCTCCTATGGTGTCGGCACCGTCTACACGACGCTCGTGCGCGGCGTGCCCGACCTGGTGCTGATGCTGCTGCTGTTCTACAGCATCCAGATCTGGCTGAATAACCTGACCGACCTGCTCGGCTGGGACCAGATCGACATCGACCCGTTCGTGGCCGGCGTCGCCGTGCTGGGCTTCATCTACGGCGCGTACTTCACCGAGACCTTCCGCGGCGCGTTTCTCGCCGTGCCGCGCGGCCAGCTCGAAGCGGGCGCGGCCTACGGCATGACCGGCTGGCAGGTGTTCTCGCGGGTGATGTTCCCGCAGATGATGCGCTTCGCGCTGCCTGGCATCGGCAACAACTGGCAGGTGATGGTCAAGGCCACAGCGCTGGTGTCGATCATCGGTCTCGCGGATGTGGTCAAGGCCTCGCAGGATGCGGGCAAGGGCACGTTGCGGTTCTTCTTCTTCACCCTGCTTGCAGGGGCGATCTATCTCGTCATCACCACAGTGTCCAACTTCGTGCTGATGTACCTCGAAAAGCGTTACTCGACCGGCGTGCGAAAGGCGGATCTATGATCGAGATCATTCAGGAATACTGGCGCAACTATCTTTATAGCGACGGCTACCGCCTCACCGGCGTCGTGATCACGCTGTGGCTGCTGGTGGTGTCGATCGGGCTCGGCTTCTGCCTGTCGATCCCCCTTGCGGTCGCGCGCGTGTCGAAGAAGAAATGGCTCGCCAGTCTGGTGTGGCTGTATACATATATCTTTCGCGGCACGCCGCTCTACGTTCAGCTGCTGCTCTGCTACACCGGCTTGTACAGCCTCGAAATCATCCGCAACCACGATCTGACCAACGCGTTCTTCCGCGACGGCATGCATTGCACGCTGCTCGCGTTCACGCTGAACACCTGCGCGTACACCACCGAGATTTTCGCGGGCGCGATCAAGGCCACGCCGTATGGCGAGATCGAAGCGGCGCGCGCGTATGGCATGTCGTCGTTCACGTTGTACCGGCGAGTGATTCTGCCGTCGGCGCTGCGCCGCGCGTTGCCGTACTACAGCAACGAAGTGATCCTGATGCTGCACGCCACCACCGTCGCGTTCACCGCGACCGTGCCGGACATTCTCAAGATCGCGCGCGACGTGAACTCGGCCACGTACCAGTCGTTCAATGCGTTCGGCCTCGCCGCCCTGCTCTATCTGTCGATTTCGTTTGCGCTCGTGTGGCTGTTCCGCCGCGCCGAGCGCCGCTGGCTCGCTTACCTGCGGCCGCAAGGCAAGTAACCAAGAAGGGCACTGTGCCTCCAGGCAAGCAAGCCCGCCAAGGATCCCGATGAACACCAAGAAGCAAAAGCTCTTCGTCGACGAGCTTCACAAACAGTACGGCGACAACGAAGTCCTCAAGGGCGTGTCGCTGAAAGCCAACGCCGGCGACGTGATCAGCGTGATCGGCTCGTCGGGGTCAGGCAAGAGCACGATGCTCCGCTGCATCAACTTCCTCGAGCAGCCAAACGCCGGGCGCATCTTTGTCGACGGTGAAGAAGTCCGCACGCAGACCGGCAACGCCGGCGCGCTGCGCGTGTCCGACCCGAAGCAGTTGCAGCGCGTGCGCACCAAGCTGTCGATGGTGTTCCAGCACTTCAACCTGTGGTCGCATATGAACGTGCTCGAGAACATCATCGAGGCGCCGCTCAACGTGCTGGGTCTGAAGCGCAAGGAGGCCGAAGAGCGGGCGCGCGAGTATCTCGATAAAGTGGGCCTCGCGCCTCGTCTCGAGAAGCAGTACCCGTCGCATCTGTCGGGCGGTCAGCAGCAACGCGTGGCGATCGCGCGCGCGCTGGCCATGCATCCGGACGTGATGCTGTTCGACGAACCGACTTCCGCGCTCGATCCCGAGCTGGTCGGTGAAGTGCTCAAGGTCATGCAGACGCTGGCCGAAGAAGGCCGCACGATGATCGTCGTCACTCATGAAATGGCGTTCGCGCGCAACGTGTCGAATCACGTGATGTTCCTGCATCAAGGCCGCGTCGAAGAAGAAGGCCACCCGGACGAAGTCTTCAGGAACACGAAGAGCGAACGGCTCAAGCAGTTCCTCTCCGGCAGCCTCAAATAAGACCGTCGTACAGCTCGCTGTTTGGGCTGTAGTCAAAATAGCATTACAAGGCGCTTACGAGCGCCTTTTTTACTTCGCTTACCTGCATATTCCGGCCGTTCTGGCCTCGAAAATGGGCCCGAACCTGGCCTGCACACCCTCCTCCCGCCTACTCTGCCGCATTTGAAGCGTCAATAGTGGCAATCCTTAACGTTGTTCGTCCCAATCCATGATTCCCTTGCGGCATAAGGGTTTCCCGCCTTTTCGTGGACGTTGCAACAATTCCCTGCACACATTCGTATTGCAATTTGGAGACACCGGCCTAGGCCGGACCTAATTTCTTCTCCCACTCCAGGGTATTTTTGATAAATTAGTAACCAAAGTAGCAAAACAAAGTTCATTAAAAGTAGTTTCACTTCAAAGCAACAGAGGAGAACCGGTCGGCGAGGGATCGGCATGGCGCGAAGAATAGCCCACTGAGGCTATCCGTCACGGCAGGGGACCCAATCCACCCGCTAATCTCCCTGGTACTGATTTCTGTTCGGCGCGCTTGTGTCCGAACACCATTCGCAGTACTGGGTTTCACTTTTGACAGGGTATGGAGGAGAAGATGAAGAAAGCTTTGCTCGCCGCTGCGCTGATGACAGCCGGTGTAGTTGCGCACGCCCAAAGCAGCGTGACGCTGTATGGCCGCCTTGACGCTGGCCTTGAATACATGTCGGGCGTTCCGCAAGGCGTCGGTGCAAACGGTCAGGCAACGAGCAGCACGAACCGTTTCAAAGCAGAAAGCGGCGACTGGGGTACCAGCCTGTGGGGCATGAAGGGCGTTGAGGACATCGGCGGCGGCAACAAGGTCCTGTTCCAGTTGGAAGGCTCCTTCAATACCATGACGGGTGCGGGCCCTAGCGGCGGCGGCCTCTTCAATCGCTGGGCAACGGTCGGTTTGGCGAACGACCAGTACGGTACGTTCACGATGGGCCGCATGCTCTTCATCTCGAACGGCGTGTGGGACTTCGACCCGTTCGGTCAATCGAACTGGTCGTCAGCGTCGCTGGTGCGTGGCCGCAACTGGCCGCAATCGAGCAATAACTTCGCATACCAGTCGCCGAAGATCGCAGGCTTTGACTTCTACGGTCAATACGCCCTGTCGAACGCGACGAACTGGAACGGTAACAACCCGAATGGTCAGGGTCGTGAAGCCGGCGCACAGATCACCTACACAAGCTCGCTGTTCCAGATTCGCGGTCTGTACGACGAAATTCGCAACCCGGCCAACGGTGTTCTGTACGGTCCGGCTGCCGCCACTCCGGCCAATGCGGCTAACATCGCCACCGGCGTGTTCGCGGCATCGCGCGAATACTCGGCTCTCGTGAATGTGTTCCTCGGCCAGTTCAAGGTTCAGGCCGCTTACCAGGCGATCCGTTCGGCAAGTGCTACGGGCGTTCTGCCGGGCCAGCCGACCACCCTCGATCACGAATGGGGCGGCGTAACGTGGCAAGCAACGCCGGCTGCAGCACTGATCGCAGCGGTGTACCACGTCAACGGCAACAATGGCGCGGGCAATGCAACGATCTACACGATTGGCGGTTCGTACAACCTGTCCAAACGCACGCTGCTGGATATCCAGCTCGCTACGGCACGTAACAGCAAGAATGCTAACTTCGGCCTGAATGCTGACAACGCCGGCACGTCCGCCGCAACGGACAACCCGCTGCCGGGTCACCAGCAGTCGGGCGTGTACGCAGGTATTCAACACTCGTTCTAATCGAACGGTGTCCCCCAAAGGGACTTCCTTCGGGGCGCCCCCCAAGGGGACTTCCTTCGGGGCGTAGTCACAAGTTCTTCACGAGAGTCTTTTTCACGCTGCTGCGAGAGGCGCGTATCGGTGCGATGTCCGAAAGGGTATCGCACCGTTTTTTATTGGGGCGCGCGGTTTTGCCACTGCCCAGGCGCACCGGATCGGTGCGCGCGTTGCGCGAAAGCCTATACCGCCGCTTTAACGCCGTGTTTTAACAGTGCGAGTCGAACTGCTCAAACGGCCGCTTCGTTCTCCTCACCCGTGCGAATCCGGATCACACGCTCCACGTCCGCGACGAAAATCTTGCCGTCGCCGATCTTGCCGGTGCGCGCCGCGCCGATGATCGCGTCGATCACCTGATCGCACTGGTTGTCCGCGACCACCACTTCGATCTTCACTTTAGGCAGAAAGTCGACCACATACTCTGCACCACGGTAGAGCTCGGTGTGGCCTTTTTGCCGGCCGAAACCCTTGACTTCGGTTACGGTCAGCCCCGTAAGGCCGACTTCAGCGAGCGCCTCGCGCACTTCGTCAAGTTTGAACGGTTTGATGACTGCAGTGATGCGCTTCATGGCGGACCTCATCTCGTGATTGGAAGGTTGAAAGGGGCATCGATGATTTTTATTCTACGCTGCGCCGGATGCGTTGCGGCGGTCCGGCGGTCCGGCGGTCCGGCGGTCCGGCGATCCGGCGATCCGGCGATCCGGCGCGCGCTTCCGGTCTGCTACGGGGTAAATCCGCAGCAACCGTTCGCTTCTTACTGAACCGGCTCGGTGTAGCGCGACGTAATCGGATAGCGCCAGTCGCGGCCGAACGCGCGATGCGTGACGCGAATGCCGATCGGCGCCTGACGGCGTTTGTACTCGTTGATCTTGATGAGGCGCGTAACGCGTTTCACGTCGTCGACCGCGTAGCCCGCCGCGATGATTTCGGCAAGCGAGCGGTCCTCTTCCATGTACATGCGCATGATCGCGTCGAGCACTTCGTACGGCGGCAAGCTGTCCTGATCGGTCTGGTTCTCGCGCAGTTCCGCCGACGGCGCGCGCGTCAGAATCCGCTCGGGGATCACGTCCTGCTTGCCGAAGGTGGTCGCCTGGTTGCGGTAATGGCACAGCTTGTAGACCAGCGTCTTGGCGATGTCCTTGATCACCGCGAAGCCGCCGGCCATGTCGCCGTATAACGTGCAGTAACCCACCGCCATCTCGCTCTTGTTGCCGGTGGTCAGCACGATCGAACCGAACTTGTTCGACAGCGCCATCAGCAAGGTGCCGCGAATGCGAGCCTGAATGTTTTCTTCGGTGGCGTCTTCGGCGCGGCCGGCGAACTCATCGGCGAGCGAGCCGCGGAACGCGTCGAACATCGGCGCGATCGCGATTTCGTCGTAGCGCACGCCGACGCGGCGGGCCATATCGGCGGCGTCGGTGGTGGAAATGTCCGCGGTGTAGCGCGACGGCATCATCACCGCGCGCACGCGGTCGGCGCCCAGCGCGTCGACTGCGACGGCCAGCACCAGCGCCGAATCCACGCCGCCCGAGAGGCCGATCAGCGCGCCCGGGAAACCGTTCTTATTGATGTAGTCGCGCACGCCCATCACGAGCGCGGCGTACACCTGCGCTTCGAGCGAGAGTTCGGGTGCGATCGCGGCAGGCAGCGGTTTGCCGCCATCGAACTCGACAATCGCGTTGCCTTCCTCGAACTGGGCCATCTTCGCGATCAGTTCGCCGTTTTCATCGAGCACGAACGAACCGCCGTCGAACACCAGTTCGTCCTGCGCGCCGACCATGTTCACGTAGACCATCGGCAACCCGGTCTCGCGAATCCGCGCGCGCAGAATGTCGAAGCGCACTGCTTCCTTGTTCAGGTGATACGGCGAGCCGTTCGGAATCAGCAGCACTTGCGCGCCCGCCGCCTTCGCCATTTGCGCAGCCGACGCATGCCACGCGTCCTCGCAAATCACCACGCCGTACTTCACGCCGTCCAGTTCGAACACGAACGGCTGCGGGTCGGAAGCGAAGTAGCGTTTCTCGTCGAACACCTCGGTATTCGGCAAATCCTGCTTGCGATAGGTGCCGGCCACCTCCCCGTCCACGATCAGCGAGGCGGCGTTGAAGGTGTCGACCGGCGGCACGCCGCGCTCAATCGGCGCGTTTGCATTACCATGGCCGTTTGCCGTATCGCGCAGCGGGTGGCCGACGATCACATGCAAGCCCGTGAAGGGCTTCAGTTGCGTGGCCAGATCGGCGAGCGCCGCCGCACTCGCGGTGTAGAACGCGGGACGCAGCAACAGATCTTCGGGGGGATAGCCGGATAGCGCGAGTTCAGGCGCGATCAGCAGCTTCGCACCATCGTTGTGCGCGGCGCGTGCGGCAGCGACAATCTTCGCGACGTTGCCGGCGAAGTCGCCGACGGTGACATTGATTTGAGCAAGAGCGATTCGGGTCTTCATGGCAGGATCGACAGACAAGCCAGGTGGCTTGCGAGTACCGCGGCTGGTTAGCTCGACGGCAACGGACAAATCGGATAAACGAACGACGCACCGCTTAAACGCGCCGCGCCGCTCATTGGAAACAGTCACACAGATTGAACCAGGAACGCTTTGATTATCGCACGGGCATTCTGGCGTCGCCCTCCGAGGTGGACGCCGCCGAATGGAATGCCCTCCTTGCGCAGCAGACACAGCCCACGCCGTTTCTGCGGCACGAGTTCTTGAGCGCGCTCTCCGCGACCCGATGCGCGGTCGCCGATACCGGCTGGGCGCCGCAATTCGTCACGCTCACGGATCCGCGCACCGGCAAGCTCGCGGCGGCCGCGCCCGTGTATCTGAAAGGGCACTCGTACGGCGAATACGTCTTCGACTGGGCCTGGGCCGATGCGTACAAACGCAACGGCCTGCCGTATTACCCGAAGCTGCTGTGCGCGGTGCCGTTCACACCGGTGCAAGGCAACCGGCTGTTGTCGGCGGATACGCATGCGCTCAGACATCTGGCGGCAACGCTGATGGCGTTCGCCGAGCAAGCCGACGTATCGTCGCTGCACGTGCTGTTTCCGACCGAAACGGAAGGCGCCGCGCTGACCGACATGGGTATGATGCAACGCGAAGGCGTGCAATTCCACTGGCTGAACGACGGCTATCGCGACTTCGACGATTTCCTCTCCACGCTCGAACAGAAGAAACGCAAGAACATCCGCGCCGAGCGTCGCAAGGTCCAGGAAGCCGGCGTGACGATGCGTCGGATTCGCGGCGAAGATATCCAGGACGCCGACTGGCGATTCTTCAGCAAGTGTTACCGGCAAACCTATCGCGAACACTTTTCGAGTCCGTATCTGAACCTCGATTTCTTCCGGATGATCGGCGCGTCGATGCCGGAAAATCTGCTGCTGGTGATCGCCGAATACGAAGGCAAGCCGATCGCCAGCTCGCTCGTGGTGTATCAACGCGATGAGAAAACCGGCGGCACCTTGTACGGCCGCTACTGGGGCGCGCTCGAACATGTGCCCTGCCTGCACTTCGAAACGGCGTACTACCAGCCGCTCGAATTCTGCATCGAAGAAAAGCTCGGGGCGTTCGAAGGCGGCGCCCAGGGCGAGCACAAGATGGCGCGCGGTTTTTTGCCGACGGTGACGCGCTCGGCGCATTGGCTCGCGCATCCGGCCTTCGCCGATGCGGTCGGCCACTTTCTCGACAACGAAAAGAACAGCATCCACGCGTATGTGGACGAGCTGCGCGAACACAATCCGTTCAAAGGTTGACGCGTACCCATGGCGTGGTTTCTGTATCTGCTCGAATGCTCGGACGGCAGCGTCTATACCGGCATTGCTACCGACGTGCAGGCGCGCTTCGACAAACACCTGAGCGGCACGGGCGCGCGCTATACGCGTTCGCGCAAGCCGGTGCAGGTGCTGGCGTCGTTTGAGTTGGCGGACAGGTCCAGTGCGTCGCGCGCGGAGTATTGGGTCAAACGTTTGCAGCCCTCCGACAAGCGTGCACTGGCCGCGGGACTCCGTACGCTCGAATCGGTGCTGCCCTTGGCCGAGCCCGAGCCGGTTGCCGCCGAGGAAACGGAAGACGCAGCCGGCGCCTCCTGACGGCCTACCCCCAATGGCACGGCATCTAAAGCGCGCCGCCTGTTTCAGATCCCCTCCGCCCGTTTTTCGCTACCCGCAGTTTCAGACAAGTCCGATTGCGCGCGTGATGCCTCCCTATGCATTCTCGGCAGACGTTGATCTGTCGCGATATATAAGTGGGAGACGCAAAAAATGGAGAACCCAAACGGGCATGGCATAGCCCGCCGAGGTCAGCACTATTTCCTCGAAGTGCTGGGAGATGAACAGGTCAAGGATATTTCGGTCGTTTCGTTCAGCGCTCTCGAAAAGATGGGACAGCCGTACTGGATCGATATCGTCGCGACCCATCCGGAGAAACTGAAACGAGACGTTATCCTCGGACATGAGGCAAAGTTCAAGCTCGCGCCTGAAGACGGCGGCGAGCCACGCGTATTCTGGGGGCGCGTGACACGCTTTTCGCACGTGCAGACGACGAACGATTGCAGCACCTATGAGATCGTTGTCGAACCGCATATCGCCTGCCTCACCCTGCGCACCACGCAGACCTATCAGCACCAGAGCGCGCCCGAGATTATCGAATCGATCTTGCGGCGCAATGGCCTCGCGGGCCATCAGTTCACATTCAAGCTGCGTCGCCAATACCCTCAGCATCCGTTCCGGTTCCAGTATCAGACGGGTGACTGGCGCTTCATCAATATCCTGATGCAGCAAGAGGGCATCTACAGCTACATCGTGCCAGGCGAGCACGGGGATGTCGTCGTGTTTGGAGACGACATCGACCACTACATCTACCAGCCCACCCTGACTGCGCCATACAGGCCAATGTCGGGGCTGGCGACGGACGCCGAGTCCGTGTTCGCGCTGCGCTCGCATGCCGAGCTGGTGCCCGAGTCGTTCGTTGTAGCCGACTACAACCCCGATCAGGCGTGGGAGCGCCTCAAGGCAGAGGCCAATGTCGCCCGCAAGGACACGACGACATTCGGCGAGCCGTATATCTACGGTACGCATCATGTGGACGCTGACGGCGCGCGATGGGAAGCGCAGTTACGTCACGAGGCGGCAATTGCATGGCAGGTCGTGTACGAAGGTGAAAGCAACGTTCACAGCTTGTGTGTCGGCCGGATTCTGCGCACCGATGCGCAGTTGCCTGACGCGCCAGACGGCCACGTCATGATCGAAGTCACCCACACTGGCGCGCGTGACAAACCCTATCGCAACACCTACCAGGCGATCCCCTCTGGGCGGCGCTTTCGCCTGAAGATCGACGATGACACGTGGCCGAAAATTATCGGTTCACTGAGCGCCCGCGTCACGTCGCCGGGCCAGTACAAGTACGCGTACCTGACGCAGCAGGGCTATTACGTGGTGCGCTTCGACTGCGATTTTGGCGAATGGCCTGCCGGTGGCGAGAGCGTGCCGCTGCGCCTCGCGAAACCGTTCGCGGGCGGCCTGCAAACAGGCTTCCACTTCCCTGCCGTCGAAGGGACGGAAGCCATCATCGAATTCCGGGACGGCGATCCGAATAAGCCTTACATCGCTGCGTTCCATCACAACAGCCAGCAGCTTGACCTGATTACCAATCAGGACCGTTGGATGTCTCGCAACGTCATTCACACGCAGGGCGACAACAAGCTCCAGTTTGAAGACTGGGAAAGTCAGGAACACGCCAAGTTTTCCACCCGGCATTCGGGCAAAAGCCAGTTGACCTTGGGGTATATCGTCAACGGCAACCGTGAGCATCGCGGCAGCGGCTTCGAACTGCGCACCGATGCCCAGGGTGCAGTGCGTGCTGGTGGCGGCCTGATGCTTTGCAGCGATATACAGCCGCAGGCAGGCGGCAAGCAGACGGACATGGTGGAAGCCATGCAGCAGTTTCAGGCACTACAGGTAAAGGCGCAGGGGCTGGCCGACCTGGCGAACACGGCAAAGGCCGAGATTGCCGACCTGAAGGCCGAAAACGAATGGCTGAAGAACAGCGTGAACGAGCTGAAGGAGGCCGTCATGCTGCTGTCCTCGCCGAAGGGCATCGCTGTTGCGACGGCAGATCGCGTGTCGGTTGCAGCGGGTAAGGATGTGAATGTGACGACAGGCTCATGCTTCAACGTGAGCGCCCTGAAGAGCATCGTCATGGCGGCCGAAAGCGCGCTGTCGCTGTTCGCGCATACCCTCGGCATCAAGCTGTTTGCGGCGCGCGGCAAGGTCCAGATCCAGGCGCAAAGCGACGAGCTTGATATGGCGGCCCTGAAGGATATCAAGATAACCAGCTCGAACGGCAAGCTCATCCTCTCGGCAAAAGATGAGGTCTGGATTGGCGCGGGCGGTTCATACGTCCGTATCACCCCCAGCAACATCACTAACGCCACACCTGGCGAATGGATCGAAAAGGCGGTGTCGTTTCAGAAGGACACCCCGGATTCGGCAATGGTCAAAGAAGGGGTCCCGTGGACGACCGATCTGCCGGATACGGGCGCTCACGGTTCACGATTTTCCGGCTGACGGCGTTGCGTCGAACCCGACTTACCGACCATTACCACTACCACACCTGACAAGCATGCCCCCACAAGCTCATCCGCACCCAGAACCAGCATCGGCCTCCGCGCCAACCCCAGAGACCTCCCCGCTGACGTGGCGCTATCCATTTCCAGACAGGGACAACAAGGAAGTGACCAGCCCGCAGACCTTCTATCAGGCACTGGCCGGAATGGAAGACGGCTTTTTCCCGCTGGGGGTCAATGGGTTTCCGCACGGTGGTATCCACCTGAACAACAGCGTCGGTATGTTCGAGACAAAGGACGGCGTGCGTTGCATCGCTGACGGATATATCGTCGCCTACAAGATCGATGACGCCTATCCGCACCTTCAATTCAAGGACGGCAAGTGGGCCATGTATTCGACCGGGTTCGTGCTGGTACGCCATACGCTGACGCTGCCACCCGCGCCCAACAGCACGGGCGTACAGCCAGCTGACGAGTCACAAGATATCTACAGTCTCTACATGCACACGGCGGACTGGGCGAACTATCTGGCCGATGAGAAGCTGAAGCGCCCGTGGTGGTGGCTGGATGTTAACGCGTTCCGCGTTCAAAACAGGGATCATCAGATGGCCCCGCCCGAGGGAGGCACGACCGGGGCGGCTGGCGCGCTTGTCTGGACGGAGCCGAAGGCGGGTAAGAAGGCCGGAAGCTTCACGGCGGGCGAACAGGTCGGCTTCTTGCCTGAAGGCAGCGAGGTCATCATCAGCGAGACGCGCGGCCAGTGGGTACGCATCAAGACCATCACCGCGGGTCATATGATCAGTCCGGTCAATGGCGGCTATTTCGGATGGGAAGACCAGAATGTGCCGTGGAAAAGTGAAGCCGATAGCGCGAAAGTCACGCCTAAAGACGACTGGGGCTGGCTGTACAAGCCGAACCTGCACGGGATCAAGGAACCGGACCCGGTAGGGCTGGTGGTGATTCCCCCGAAGCCAGCATTCGTCAAAGCCGGAACGTCGCTCGGCCAGATCGGTGAGTATCACGATTACGAGCGCGCGACGCCGCTGCCACCTGCGCCGAAGCGCCAGCTTTTGCATCTTGAAGTATTCGCCGACGATGGTTTCAGCGCGTTTCTGGACAAAAGCCGCGCGCGGTCGGCGCACCTACCCGTCGATCAGCGGACACTTCTGGTGATAAATGTGGGTGCAAAACTGGTGAAAGACATCCCTCCGGCGGATTGCAAGTTGTGCGACTGGCATCCCCTGTATCGGGCTGATGTGACACCGGACAGTCCGGCAAGCGGTCCCTGGGTTAAGGTGCAACCGCGATATAACGACTCGACCACGGCCCTGCTTATGCCCGGGGGGCCACCTGTATGGATTGAGCGCGAGAAGCTCGCAACCGCAACGGCCACAACACCAGCCTGGAGCCAGTTCCCGCTTAGCCTGCAAAAGGTGGCCGACCCGGCAAACGCATTTATGCTGGTGTATCCGCGCAGTCAACTCGACGGATTGAGCGCACGGGACAAGGCTGTTGACGACGGCAAGACACAATGGTGGCGTGTGAAGTTTGGCAATGCAGACGGACACACAGCTACGGGCTGGGTCCGCGAAAGGGATCATCCCGGTACACAGTGGCAAAGTCCGTGGGCATGGCCTGGCTTTGAGAGGGTCGACGCCACCGGTATCGATCTCGCGGATGCCTTCAGGCGCAACTTGGTCCTCACCGGTGTGGCGGACTGGAAGGAACAGAAGGAATTCGCGCCATCGATCACGGCAGTCAATGGCAGTCCGTTGTTGCAGAAACTAGAACAGACGATTTCAAAGCTGGCTCCCCCTCCGGGCTACGGCGCCGGTAGCAAGCCCAAACAGGAGAATCCTGCTGGCAAGGTCACGGCCACGGCCATGCAGGCCGCAATGCGCACACCATGGCTCGCGCAGGCGCTATCGCACGTGATCCTGCGCTACGAAAGCGAATGGGGCGGTGACATGTCGCGATGGGACGCAATTACGCCGCTGATGCGAAACGCAAAGGACAATTGGTTGGTCGAATTGCAGCGCATCCGCAAGCTGCAATGGTGGAACGCGGTGAAGGGCAAGATTGCAGGTTTTCCTGCCAGCGCAACGGTGCTGCATATTCATCCGATTGCACTGACCGCGAATTTCATGTCGGCAGGAAGCGCGAAGTCAATCTCCGAAGACGGGATTTTTTTCATATTTAAACAAGAGGCACTTGCTGGGGTCACCAATAGACTTCACTGGCCTGGCGGTAACAGCGGGGTAACCTTAGGTGCCGGTTATGACATGAAAGCGCGTTCGGCCGAGAGTATCGTTAGTGATATGAAGTCTATTGGCGTGAATGATGCGGCAGCACACGCAATCTCTGCCGCTGCTGGACTTAGCGGGCACGCCGCGCTCGATTTCTGCAAGAAAAACCTCGGCCTTGTCAATCTTAGCGATGAAAAACAGGTTGATCTGCTCAGGAAAACCGTACCTGCTTACGAAAAAATGGTCATCAAAGCAATAAAAATCGACCTTCTGAAACATGAATTCGATGCGCTCGTTAGTTACGCCTACAACCCGGGTGGAGGATGGGCGAGCGTAACAAATTTTATAAATCACATAAACATTGAGCAAGCAATGAATAACATAAAAAAATACACTACATCGGGCGGCGTCGCATTCGATGGACTTGTAAAAAGGCGGGCCGACGAGGTTACTCTGTACACCACAGGCAGATACGAATTTCACGGCGACCCGCTCCCGCCCCGTCAGTAATATTCAAACAATTTTTTCGAAATTTATATGAATAATCGCCTGTCCCGATGGTTGCTAATTTTCCTGACGTGCATGCCCTCGGCAGGGTCAACGCACGCTTTCGCGGAGACACTGCCGAAAGAGTTAATTGGCCAGTGGCAAGTGCAGGAGGTCCACACCAATACAGCCTCTGGTCGGACTTCGCAATATGCGTGGAATGACCCCAGACTAAGATGGCGCATATTTAATTTTAAAAATAAAGTCGTAGAAAACAATACATATGATTTTTATGACGACTGCAAAAAACCATCAATAAGATCAATTGACACTACGTTTCGAGACGCCATGCTTCGCAGCATCGGCGGATATGATTACCCGCCGCACGAGAATGCAAATCCGGTTAGCGACTACAGGTTAATTACTGATGCGAAAAAGCCGGTTAGAGTATTTAGCCTAAGTTGCGGAAAAGATTTGTGGCAAGGGGACTTAGGTGTTTCATATCCCGAACTGGGGAAATTGGCAATACGGGGGGCATGGATGGCTTTTACCTCTGACGACAGATTGTATTTGCGGTGGCGCGACGAAACAGTTTTGTTGCTAAACAAAATCACAAAAGACGCACCGGAAAAAGCATCATTCGATTGCGCAAAGGCAAGCAATAACACAGAGCGAGAAATATGTAGCTCACGCGAACTAAGTGGCTTCGATAGAAGTATCAGTGACGCATACATGCGACTTCTCAATCAGACGCAGGATGCAGGTGAAAACGAGAAAATTATCGCAGACGATCAGCACAAATGGATAAAAAAACGAAATACATGCAACTCTGACAAAAAATGCATCTTGAGCCTGATGAAATTTCGACTTCAGTTCCTTGTCGATCAGAGTCGAACTTGATGAAATTAAATTCGGTGGCGAACCATGAAATCGTTGCGAGTCCACATCGGATGGCCTTCGATTGGCGGGAGTATTCTCCTGCGCCCCCCGGGCAGGCTCGGCAGGGTTTGCAGGTTGACGCACCACTGGGTGCGCGGCCCGTTGACGTTCGACGTGGACCCGATTGTCCTGGCGGAGTATTCGCGGACTCGCGAGCTTGCCGGTCTATTCGCGTGGCAGGAGACGCACAGGGAGGTTTTGAACTGGAATAGTCAGCGCCTATATCAGGTTGCCGAGCGTACCCTCGGCTCAATTGAGCGATTGCCACGGGACGCGATGGGCTGCAAACAAGTTGCCTTGTTCGATCCCGAGTTCCAGCAGTGGCATTTCGTACCGTATTCGGAGCCTGACGATGACCGCTCGCAGGCATGATTTCAAGGAATGGTGATGAAGTTTTTCAAGCGCAAGCGCACTGTGGCGCTGAAGTGGGACGGCGCTCTCAAGCCCCACGAAACACCACGCGTCCACGTTATGCCCGATGGTACGGAGGCCCGGCAGGACGAGAACGGCATCACCATCCGGCAAACGGATGGCAGTGAATTCACAGTCGACAAGGATGGACGGCCACGGGGCAGAATTTGCACCGTATCATCGATCACGATTGCCGACATCGCCTACGTGACAGCACACCAAATCAACAAGGTTTATGAAACCGTATCGCACGTCGTGCGATTCCGAAATGGCGGAATGCTGTGCTACTCGCTCGACGCCAGCGGACGGCTACTTGACTGCGAGTTCGACGGGCTTCACGTATCAGCCAAGAACGGCCATGTCGTCGCAGGATGCACAGACGTGGCATTGACCCTCAAACGGGAGACGGAGGATTGATGTCAGGGCTTCTCGTTTTCATATTCTCAGGAGAACAATGATGGCTCAGCGATTCGATATTCTTGCGGGCGATACGACCACGGCGGGGGGAACGGTCTGCCCGAAATCGCGGGCTGACATGATGGATGGCCGCGCGGTAGCGTATGAAGGTGATCCCGTATGGTGTCCGGAATGCGAGACAACTGGCTGGATTCTTGGCGTGGGTGAGCGCCCGCCGGACCATGGGCCGGACGGACGCAAGTCGGCGTTGAGTTGGGACTGGTGCGTGTGCGAATGTGACCCAAAGCCGTTGCTGATCGCTTCACAGAAGCGGTCGGACATCCGCACCTAGCCAATTCCGTAGAAGCGTGCGGACAGCGGTGAGGTAGTCGCCGTCGCCATTCGTGCAGCGTCGTCGTGGACGGCCCCAAGGTACAGGGTTCGATCTTGTCTTCGGCGACAGCATAAGCCTCGCACTGCGGAAGGAACGCGTCGCAGATATCCCGGATATGATCCAGTTCAAGTTCAAGATTCGACCTGGCGCATTCTGCAATCCTGCGCAGCTGCGCCACCAATTGCGCGCTGTCAAGGTTCAGTGTCTGGAGATTTATTGTCTAAGTCTTCCCGTTTCGGCGATGACCGTAGGCGGCGACATTCCCACCATTCACGCTTGCCCGCTCCGCCTACCCCCTGGCCTCCCGCATCCGCTCAGTCAGCAGTCGATGCAATAGCGCAATTTCCCCCACCGCATCCGCCTCCAGTGACGAGAGCCTGTCTCGCGCAGGCAGATCGCGCCGGATCGGCCGCAGGGTTCGATTCAATGCCGCCTCGATGTCGGCACTCGCGGCTGCAAGCCAAGCGCCAAGGTCATCGTGCATGCAGCGCCGGTTTGTACTCAAGCGCAGTTGAGTCGCGGTTCCCGCCATTTTCCGCAGCACGCTCAGCACCGTCAGCATCACCGTGTCGACCATCGAGTCCTCGAGCTTTTCGAGTCGAATGCGGCCGATTGCCTCCTCAGCGTTATTGCTGCCGAGGCCAGCGGCTCGGCGCAAGCGTTCCATCTCCTTCTCGCTTCGGTCCGGCGACTCCAGTGCCGCCCTCAGATACGCGAGATTGGCCCGCACCGCCTCGCTCAGATAGGCGCGATAGTCGACTCTTTCCCGCGTCGGCCATAGATAGAACGTGGCCAGCAACGCCAACACACAGCCAAGCACATTGTTGCCGAGCCGCGTCACCGCGTAGGCGAATTCGCTGGCGCCTGGCGTCGCGAAGTCGGCCACGAGCACAAAGGTCGGCGTCAGGAACAGAACGAAGAGGCTGTAGCTGACGGGACGCAGTGCCATCGTGGCCACCACCAGCGGAAAGACCGCCAATGAAATGCCGAGCGGCGAATGAATCGCATAGCCGATGCCCGCCGCCAGCACGCCCCCGACGATGCTTCCGGCAGCGCGCTCGATACTTCTTGGCCAGGTCGCGGCAATGGACGGCTGCAGAATCAGCAGCGTCGCCATGGTTGCCCAGTAGCCGAAGGGAAGCCCAAGCGCCCGTATGACCAGAAAGCCCGCCGTCGTCGTCACGCCCACGCGAGCGGCGTGGCGCAAGCCGACCGACTGGCCCGAGAGGTTCGCCTTGAGGGTCGACCACGTCCGCGTCAGCAGTCTGGCGGCACGGTCCGACCACCCCAACGGTTGGGCATACGCCGGCGCGAAATCGACCAGTTCGAAGTCGGACTTGAGCGCCACCGGTTCCATCAGCGCGGATTCGAGCCGCGTCGCGAGGCGCCGCAAACGGCGTTGCAGGTCGGCGAGACGGTTCCATTGCGCTTCGTTGGTGGCCGCGCCGATTCTGCGCAGGACCTCGCCCATCCCGGTCAGCAGTCGAACCGTACGTCTGGCGCGGCGTGCGTCGTCCGGGTTTTTTTCGCAGGCGCCGGTGACCGCAATCAGGTACGCAAAGAGCGCCTCACTTTCGGTCAGCAGGGCGAGGAGATTGTCGTAGGTTTCCCGGCCGGCCATTCTTGAGCCAGGCACGTTCGCAAGCGCCTGGCGCGAGCGCTCAAGCGTTGCCCGCGCATCGGCGCGAAATTTCGCGGCATGCGTGGCCCACTGGCGAGGGGCCGCGCGCTGTTCGAGCAGGCGCGCGCTGTCGAATGCGATGTCGGCCAGCCGCACATACACCGCACGCAGCGAAGCGCGGCTCGTGCCGAACGGATGAATGCGCCAGACGGTCAAGCTCAGCACGACGGCAAACAGGCATCCGGCCAGGTAGATGCCGAGAAACGCCATGCCTCCCCGAAGGTCGTGCATCGGCCGGTCGACCATCACGACACAAGCGGTCGCCGCGAGAATCGTCACCTGCGATGTCGCGGCGCCCCAGATCCTGCCGAACGCGCCGAACGTCGTGAATGCCAGCATGGCGAGCGCAGCGAATACCGTCCCCTCGCCTGACGCGAAGGCGGTCACGCCACCGCACACGGTCGACAGAAGCGCAAAGCCCATCATCGAGGCGAAGCGTGTGCGATTCGAGCCGGCCGCGTCTGCGAGACAGGTCCAGAAAGCGCCGATCGCAGCCCATGCGAAGGCTGGGTCGTGCAGCAGATTGCCTAGCACCAGCATGGCGGTGGACGCACAGGCGGCTCTCAGCCCTTCCGACAGATTGGCCTCGCTTGTCGAAAACGACACCATCCATACCGGCCGGCCGCGGTAGATCGCGGTGACGAGCGCATACAGGCTCGCAACCAGGCGGCTCGACCCGCGCGGCGACGAAGGGTTGGACTTGCGATTCAGCATCCGGACGGTGGGCTCCCAAAAAACGCACGTTGGCGCTGCCTCAGCGCATTAATACGCCGACGGCAGAAACCCGCTACGGCCGGCGAATGATAAGGGTTAACACTGAGATATAAAAATGCCTTCGGTTCATCCAGTCGATGCGCTGTGTCTATGAGCTGGAATGGCGGGCTAGACGGGCATGTCGCCGGCGCTATGCATTGAACAGAGCGTGGAATCTCCGAAAAGCCGCCCATGAAAAAACCGCGCGGCCCTTGCAGGCTCGCGCGGTTTTTTATCAACCACCGGTGTCACGCAGCTTACTTCTTGTAGTTCGCCACGCCTTCGCTGATTTCCTTGTGAGCGGCTTCAATGCCCGCCCAGCCTTCGACCTTCACCCACTTGCCCTTCTCCAGCGCCTTGTATTGCTCGAAGAAATGCTTGATCTGGTCTTTCAGGTACGCCGGAACGTCGTCGATCGACTTGAGATCAGCGGTCATCGGGCAGACCTTGTCGTGCGCGACGGCGACCAGCTTGGCGTCGACGCCCGATTCGTCAGTCATTTGCAGCATGCCGAGGGCGCGGGCGCGGACCACCGAGCCAGCCAGCAGCGGGAACGGCGTGATCACCAGCACGTCGACCGGGTCGCCGTCGCCCGACAGCGTTTGCGGAATGTAGCCGTAATTCGCCGGATAGCGCATGCCCGTGCCGATGAAACGGTCGACGTGGAGCAGGCCCGTTTCCTTGTCAGCCTCGTACTTCACCGGATCGCTTTGCGCCGGGATTTCGATGATGACGTTGAAATCTTGCGGAAGGTCTTTGCCTGCGGGGACGTGATTGAAGCTCATGAGCGCTCTCTGATCAGATGGAATTCGGAACACGGCGTGCGGCGCGAACTCGAGGGGCGTGAATCGTGAATCTCGCCAGGACGAGGCGCTGCGGCCGGACAATGCGTAATGCGACATTATAGCCAATCGGCCGATGGCACCTCTGGTTGGATCGGCGCGATAATCGTCTGGCGTCGCTCGATTGTGCCTCTCGTTTGTGAACACCGCGTATCTGAACCTCGGCTTGAATCTCGGCGTGGACCTCTGCGTGGACCTCTGCTGCGTGACATCTCAAGGAGCCTGCATGGAAGAAGCCCGACACTTCATCAACGGTGAATGGGTTGCCGCATCGGGCGGCGAGACCATCGCCGTGCTCGACCCCTCGGACGGCCAGCCGTTCACTCAACTGGCCCGCGGCACCGCAGCGGATATCGACGCCGCGGTCCACGCCGCCCGGCGCGCCTTTGAAGGCGCGTGGGGCGAGGCAAGCGCCGCCGAACGCGGCCGCGTGCTGTACCGGCTCTCTATGCTGGTGGCCGCACGTCAGGAAGAACTCGCCCAACTGGAGGCCCGCGATACCGGCAAGCCGCTCAAGCAGGCGCGTGCCGATTCGGCCGCCCTCGCCCGCTATTTCGAGTTTTATGCCGGCGCGGCGGACAAGCTGCACGGCGAAACGCTCCCCTATCAGGCTGGCTACACGGTGCTGACGATCCGCGAGCCGCACGGCGTGACCGGCCATATCGTGCCGTGGAACTACCCGATGCAGATTTTCGGCCGCAGCGTCGGCGCGGCGCTCGCCACCGGCAATGCGTGCGTCGTCAAGCCGGCGGAAGACGCGTGCCTGTCGGTGTTGCGCGTTGCCGAACTGGCGGCGGAGGCGGGTTTGCCGGCGGGCGCGCTGAATCTCGTCACGGGTTTTGGACATGAAGCGGGCGCGGCACTCGCGCGTCATCCCGGCATCGATCACATTTCCTTCACCGGCTCGCCCGAAACCGGCAAGCTCGTGACGCAAATGGCCGCCGAGAACCACGTGCCGGTCACGCTCGAACTCGGCGGCAAATCGCCGCAAATCGTTTTCGCCGACGCGGATCTTGACGCGGCCTTGCCCGTGCTGGTGTCGGCGATCGTGCAGAACGCCGGGCAAACCTGCTCGGCGGGCAGCCGTGTGCTGATCGACCGGGCAATTTACGAGCCGCTGCTCGAGCGGCTGAGCAGCGCGTTCCACGCGCTGCGGGTCGGACCGTCGCATGCCGATCTCGACTGTGGTCCACTGATCAACGCGAAGCAGCAACAGCGCGTGTGGGACTTCCTCTCCGACGCGCAACACGACGGCATTCCGATGGCAGCACACGGCGAGGTGATTCCCGAAGCGCCGGAAAGCGGCTTCTATCAAGCGCCCACGCTGCTGCGCGACGTGCCCGCAAGCCATCGCCTCGCGCGCGACGAAGTGTTCGGCCCGGTCCTCGCCGCTATGTCGTTCACCGACGAAGACGAAGCGCTTTCGCTCGCCAACGGCACGCAGTACGGCCTCGTCGCGGGCATCTGGACGCGCGACGGCGCCCGGCAGATGCGCCTCGCGCGGCGCCTGCGCTCCGGTCAGGTATTCATCAACAACTACGGCGCGGGTGGCGGCGTCGAATTGCCGTTCGGCGGCGTGAAGCATTCAGGCCATGGACGTGAAAAGGGCTTCGAAGCGCTGTATGGCTTCACGGTGCTGAAGACCATCGCCAT
The DNA here is from genome assembly GCF_001634365.1 of Paraburkholderia phytofirmans OLGA172. Classification (NCBI taxonomy): domain Bacteria; kingdom Pseudomonadati; phylum Pseudomonadota; class Betaproteobacteria; order Burkholderiales; family Burkholderiaceae; genus Paraburkholderia; species Paraburkholderia phytofirmans. Next base: position 964,908 of record NZ_CP014578.1, on the reverse strand, counting down.
TCGTCACGGTTAGACACGCTGAATTAGTGCACCTGAGTTCGAAGCGAAGTCAGTCAAGACATCACCATCCATAACAAGCAACGGAGACATCATGCGGTTGACAGGTAAAACGGCCATCGTCACAGGTGGCGGCTCGGGTTTCGGCGAAGGCATCGCGAAGACCTACGCGCGCGAAGGAGCGAATGTGGTGATCAACGATCTGAACGGCGCGGCGGCCGAACGTGTGGCGAGCGAAATCGCGCTCGCCGGCGGCAAGGCGATCGCCGTAGCCGGCAACGTCACCCAACGCGAGGATTGGCAGGCCCTGCGCGAGGCCGCGCTCGAAGACTTCGGCAGCGTGCAGATCGTCGTCAACAATGCCGGCACGACCCATCGCAACAAGCCGGTACTCGACGTGACGGAAGCCGAGTTCGACCGTGTCTATGCGGTGAATGTCAAAAGCATCTACTGGAGCGTGCAGGAATTCGTGCCGTATTTCCGCCAGCAAGGCGGCGGCGCTTTCATCAATATCGCGTCGACGGCCGGTGTGCGGCCGCGGCCGGGGCTCGTCTGGTACAACGGCAGCAAGGGCGCGGTGATCATCGCCAGCAAGTCGCTCGCCGTCGAGCTGGGTCCGGACCGCATTCGGGTGAACTGTGTGAACCCGGTGATGGGCGAGACGGCGCTGCTGTCGGAATTCATGGGTGTCGAAGATACGCCGGAGAACCGCAAGCGCTTTCTCGCCGGCATCCCGCTCGGCCGGTTTTCGACGCCGCAGGATATCGCCAACGCGGCGCTGTATCTCGCCTCGGACGAGGCCGAGTTCATCACCGGTGTGTGTCTCGAAGTGGACGGCGGGCGCTGCGTGTAAACGCCATGCAAACCAAACCATTCAGCACCGCTAGAATCGCGCTCGACGGCGGCACTTCATTTCAACAAGAAAAGAGGAGACACCATGGCTAGTCCCGCAAATCCGCTCCACCATCCCGGCGCGGGTGCGCCCCCCTCCAGTTTCGAAGAAGCGACCTACCGCAAGGTAACCTGGCGGCTCGCGCCATTCCTGATGCTCTGCTACGTGGTGGCGTATCTCGACCGCGTCAACGTCGGCTTCGCCAAGCTGCAAATGACCACCGATCTCGGCCTAAGCGACGCGGTCTACGGCTTCGGCGCGGGGATTTTCTTCCTCGGTTATTTCATCTTCGAAATTCCGAGCAACGTGATCCTGCACAAAGTAGGCGCACGCGTGTGGATCGCACGGATCATGGTGTCATGGGGCGTGATCTCGATGCTGACCATGTTCGTCACCACGCCGACCATGTTCTACGTGATGCGCTTCCTGCTCGGGCTCGCCGAAGCGGGCTTCTTCCCCGGCATCATCCTGTATCTCACATACTGGTATCCGTCGCACCGGCGTGGCCGCATGACCACCTGGTTCATGACGGCAATCGCGTTGTCCGGTGTGATCGGCGGCCCGGTCTCGGGCTATATCCTGAAGAGCTTCAACGGCATGAACGGCTGGCATGGCTGGCAGTGGCTGTTTCTGCTCGAAGGGATTCCTTCGGTGATCGTCGGGATCATGGTGTTTCTGAAGCTGGACGACCGCATTTCGAAGGCCAGCTGGCTCACCAGTGAAGAGAAGGAATTGCTCGAACGTCAGGTGGCGGCCGAAGAAGCCACCAAACACGACATGCCGATTCGTCAGGTGCTCACGAGCGGCCGCGTGCTGATGCTGAGCCTCACGTACTTCTCGTTCGTGATGGGCCTCTATGGGGTGAGCTTCTGGCTGCCGACCATCATCAAGGCGACCGGCGTGACGGACGCGTTCATGATCGGTCTGCTGTCGGCGATTCCGTTTGCGGCCGCGGTAGTCGCGATGGTGTTCGTGTCGCGCAGCGCGGACCGCAACCGCGAGCGGCGCTGGCATATCGCGTTGCCGGCCTTCGCGGGGGCGATCGGCCTCGTGTTCTCCGTGGTATGGACGCACAATACCGTGCTGGCGATGGCCTCGCTCACGCTCGCGACCATGGGCATCCTGACCACACTGCCGCTGTTCTGGAGTTTGCCGACGGCGATCCTCGCCGGCACAGGCGCCGCAGCCGGCATCGCGATGATCAATTCGATCGGCAATCTCGCGGGTTTTCTCAGCCCGTACGCAGTCGGCTGGTTGAAGCAGGCGACTGCCGCGAACGACTCCGGCATGTATATGCTCGCAGCGTTTATGGTTCTTGGCGGTCTGCTAGCGATCAGCGTGCCGGCGAAGATGGTCGACAAATGACGATGCTGGATTCGTGACGTAAGGCAGGAAGCGCCGCCAAACGCCGTACGTCACGGTTCACGTTTCAGTGACTCGTAGCGCGCATCGCGCCGAGACATCGCACCTCCAACGGAAAGGCCCCCGGCGTCTTACAACGCCGGGGGCCTTTCTCCCTCTACTGCAGCGCGCGATCAATCAAACGCCGCGCCAATCCAGCCATCAAACGATATTCATCGCCAACGAACTCTCACGATAGTGCTGGCTCGCCTTATCGGAATCGCCGAGCTGTTCATGCAAACGCGCCAGCGCACGATGCGAACGAATCTTCAGCGTCTCGTTGTCGGCCAGTTTCAGCGCGCGCTCGAGGAACGATTGCGCCTTGCCCCACAGCTGCTGATGCAAGCACAAGCGGCCCAAGGCGAACATCAAGTCCGCGTCTTCCGGGCGATCCTTCTGCCACCCCTCGGCCTTCTGAATCAGCGGCAACGCGTCGCCCCCGGTCGTGTCCGGATAACGGCGTAGCAGACGCGCGTCCCAGTTCTGCGCCAAAGCTTCTTCAACGATCCTGCGTGCTTCCTGCGGACGATTCAGCGACACCAGCAGTTCAGCGGCGAGGTCGGCGAGACGCGGCGAATGACGCTCGGTGGCCGACAGCGAATTCCACAAGTCCAGCAGCGCATCGGCGTTATGACGCCGGTCGCGCAGCAGGTTTTCCGCCGCGAGCTGACGCAAACGCACCGCCACCGCCGGATGGATCGCTTCGCGCTTTTCCAGCGTCTTGACGAGCTTGAGCACTTCACCCCAGTTCTTCAATTGCTGTTGCGCGCGCAACATGATCTGCTGCGCGTGAATGCGCCGTGCGCCCTGCGATTGCATTTCGGTGAGCGCGGTCAGCGCGCCGTCCGCGTCGCGGCCATCGGCACGCATGTCGGCGGTGGCCATCAGGCGTGCGTCCTGCCAGTCGGCCTCGTCGATCTGGGCGAGCCATTCGTCGCGCCGCGCATATTCACGCATGCGGTGCGCCGCGGTGGCCGCGATCAAACCGGCCGCGCCCTTGTTGTCGCCATTCGTCAGCGAGTCTTTTGCGGCTTTTTCAGCGCGCGAGAAACGCCCAGCGTACAGATTGCCGATCGCGTCACGCAATGCGGCGTGCGCCTTCGCGACACGCGAGCGCGCACGATAGGCCGCCACGCGCTGCGGCATGCGCCAGATGTTGCGCACGATGCGCAGCAGCGCGTACAGCAGGATGAACAGCACCACCAGCCCGACCACGAACAGATTCAGCGAGATGTCGACGCGGTACGGCGGATAGATCAGCAGCACCTGCCCCATGTCGAAGCGTCCGACCACCGCCAGCACCACCGCGATGGCGAACAGAAACGCAAGCCATAGAAGTCCCCGGATTGCCATGATTAACCTCGGTTCCGGTATTGATTGACGGCCTGCAGACTGGCGTTCAGATTCGGCAGTTCAACGGCGGCCGAGCCCGCATCCACCTGCTTGAGCAGATCGATCGCGATCTGCGTTTTCTTCGACGTGTTGTCGAAGTAGCGCGTGAGCGCAGCCTGCGCCGCCTGCAGGTCGGACTTCAGCGTGGTCTGATTGCGCGAGAGCAGCGCAAGCCGCGCCGACAGCAAACGCAGCTTCAGATTCTCGCGCACGAAGTAGCCTTGATCGGGCGTGACGAGCATGGCGTCGGCGTTGTCGATGCGGCGCACCTGCACGAGGCTCGTCAACTGCTGGCCAATGCCGGTCGTGACTTCACGCCACCAGACTTTCCAGCGCGGCTCGCCGGTGGCCGCGGCCACCTTCGCCGTGTCGGCCCAGGTGGCGGCCTTCGGCGTGGCGTGGGCAATCGGTGCTTCGCCGGAGAGCGGCAGGTTGTCGACCTGGTCGATCGCGTTGTCGAGCTTGATCGCCAGACCCGTCAGATCCGTGGAAGGCGCGGCCTTCAGCTTGTCGATATCCTGCGCGATCGCCTTGCGGACAGTGACAGCCTGCGGGCTATCCGACGCGGCGAGACGCGTGTCCGCACTTTGCAGCGCGAACAGCGCGAGCTGCGTATTGCCGGTGAGCTGCAATTGCTGGCTCGCTGCCGACAGCATCTGACCAACTTCAGCCATCGTCCAGTCGTCGCGATTGCGGGCGAGATCGGTGTATTGCTGCTGCAGCGCCTGCTGCGCGGTTTGCGCGTCAGCGAGCTTGCCCTCGAGTTGCGCGACCTGCGCGTCCGATCGATGCACCGTGGCCAGCGCCTGATCGGTCTTGGCGCGCAGGTCGTTGGTCTGCGCGTCGTTGGCTTGCTGGCGTTGCGCGAGCTGCTGCTCGGTGCGCTCCACCTTGCGATTGAGCGCATAGCCGCCCACGGCCGCCGCACAAGCGATGATCACGACGACAAACCACAGCAGCGGTCCGCTCGCGCTGCGGCGCTTTTGCGCTTCATAGGGCGTGAAGGGTGGATTCGGCGGCAACGCGGTGGTTGCGGCCGGCTGGGGTGAAGCGTTCGTTGATGCGTTCGTTTCAGTCATGCGTGATTTAGCCGGTGAATGAGCCGGGTTGGACGGTACCGGTTGAACAACGGTCGGGACGGCGGCAAGCAAGGCGCGGGCAATGCGGTCATCGCCCGCGCCGGACACCGTAATGCTATCAAAACCCAATGCCCGCGCGGTCTGCGCAATACGAGGGTGCGGCGTGACCAGGTTGGCGCGTTTCAGTTGCGCGATTTCGCCGGCGGTCAGATGCTCTTGCGCGAGTTCATGCAGATTGCGCACACCTTCGGAACTGGTAAGCAACCAGGCGTGGGGCTCGCCAGCAAGCAGCGCATGCACGCGTGCCCAGCCGCCGATCGACGGTTCCGGCACGAGGCGGCGATAGGCAGCCACCGTTTCGACTTCGGCGCCCGCCTCGCGCAAGCGGTCGGCGAGCCATTCGCGGCCGCCATCGCCGCGCACGATCAGTACGCGCTTGCCTTCGAGGCTCGCCGCGCCGAATGCGGTATCGAGCGCCGCGAACAGGCCTTCGGAATCGAAGCGCGCCGTATCGTCGTCGGGCACGGACGGCGGGCTGATGACGTTGTACGCCGGCGCCGCGACACCGTGGCGCGCCAGCGCCTGCACACTGCCCGGCCCGACTACGCCGATCGGCAGCGCATGTGGCCAGATCGCATCGCTCCTCGCAAACGCGTGATCGACCGCATTCGGCGAAACGAACACCACCAGTGCATAACGCTCCAGGGAAGCCAGCGCGGCGCGCAACGGTGCTTCGTCAGTGACAGGCGCGATGTCGATCAGCGGAAAGTCGAGCAAGGCAATGCCCGCCGCCGCGAGTTGCACGGTCAATTCATCCGACTGACCGGCCGGTCGCGTAATGACGACCGTGAACGCCGCCGTGCCGACGGATGAGGATGCGCTGCCCGGGATAGCGGCCGCCATCACTCGCCGGTCGCCGCGCTGTCCGACACGCCGTCTGCTGACGCTGCCGCGGGACCGCTGGCCGTGCTTAACGCACGGACGATTTCCATCGCACCCTGCTGTTCGAGCGCGTTCGCCACTTCCTGGCCGAGAGCAACAGCACGTTCGACAGTGGGCGCCGGCGCCGACGCCTGCGCGCTCAAGACACGCTGGCCGTCGGGCGTAGCGACGATGCCGCGCAGATGCAGCGCGCCGTCGTGCCAGGTCGCATACGCCGCGAGCGGCACTTCGCAACTGCCGCCGAGGGCGCGCGAGACCATCCGCTCCGCTTCGACGGCCGCTGCCGTATGCTCGTGATGCAGCGGCGCAAGCCATGCCGCGAGGTCCGCGCGATCGGCGCGAATCTCGATGCCGAGCGCGCCCTGACCGGCTGCGGGCAAGCTGTCTTCAGGATCGAGCAGCGCGCGGATGCGCTCGCCGAGCCCCAAACGCTTCAAACCGGCAGCCGCCAGAATGATCGCCGCATAGTCGCCGCGATCGAGTTTCGACAGACGCGTGTCCAGATTGCCGCGCAACGGCCGTACCACGAGGTGCGGGTAACGCATGCGCAGCATGGCCTCGCGGCGCAGGCTGGAGGTGCCGACCACGGCGCCGGCGGGCAGCGCGGCAAGCGAGTCGTAGTCGTTGGACACCAGCGCGTCGCGCGGATCTTCGCGTTCCATGATGGTGGACAGCGCAAAGCCTGCGGGCAATTCCATCGGCACGTCTTTGAGCGAGTGCACGGCCAGATCGGCGCGGCCGTCGGCCAGCGCCGCTTCCAGTTCCTTGACGAACAGGCCCTTACCACCAACCTTCGACAAAGTGCGGTCGAGAATCTGATCGCCACGTGTCGTCATTCCGAGGATTTTTACGTCGCAAGATGGATATAATTTGTGCAGCGCACATCGCACATGCTCCGCCTGCCACATGGCAAGGCGGCTTTCTCGCGACGCAATCACAAGCGTGTGGGGTGGCGCAAAAAACGTCTCGGGGTTCATTAGCTTGCTGATCGAATGACGGGATGTAATAACAATCAATGTTAGCACGCGACCCCGTGTCTCAAGGCACAGCGGAGCGCCGTGCCGGCGCGGTATCGATGGAGGAGACGGGCCTCGCGCAGCGCGCACCTGCCGCATCCCAGCCTGGTGAAGCACGGTCGTTCGCGCACCGGGGCGCGGCATGCGGGATGATGCAATGCGGCGCAACGTGTCTCGCGTGTCTATCGTGGATGTCATGCGCCTCGTGCGCTTTGTGCAAATGCACGCGCGGCCACCCTCTCCGGCGCATTGCCGCATACCGTTTCGTACTGGTTTCGTACTGGTTTCGTGCAGTTCAGGTTGCAACTCATAGTGCAGTTCCGCAGTAGCAGTTCATCACTCAACAGACCCTGGCTTCCCTGAGGAAACCCATCGTGACGTCTTCCGGATCGGCGCGCCCTGCCCGCCGCAACACTGCATCGCCCAACGCTCAAGCGGCGGACGCCGCTTCTGCCTCCGCCGCAACGGCTGCCCCATCCACACCGGCCAAACGCGCCGGCAAAGCAGCCCAGGCAAGCCAGGCCGCTAACGTCGCCAAAGCCGCCAAAGCCTCCGCGCCCGCGAAGACCGACAAGACGGCGAAGGCCGTCAAGACAAACAAGGCGACGCACGCCGCGAACGCCGCCAACGCGCTGAAACCGGCCAAAGCCAGGTCCCCGAAGCTCAAGGCCGATGCAAACGAAGCCGCGCAGCAGGCCGCTGACGCGCCCACGCTGCAGGCGGTTTCGCTGGATACGATCGTGCCCGCGTCGAAAAGCAGCGGCCGCTCGCGCGACGACAAGGATCATCCGCTATTCCAGGACATCCGATATCTGGGACGCCTGCTCGGCGACGTGCTGCGCGAACAGGAAGGCGACGCGGTGTTCGACGTCGTGGAGACGATCCGCCAGACCGCCGTGCGTTTTCGCCGTGAGGACGACAACGCCGCCGCCCAGACGCTCGACAAGAAACTGCGTTCGCTGAGCCCCGAGCAAACGGTCAGCGTGGTGCGTGCGTTCAGCTACTTCTCGCATCTTGCGAATATCGCTGAAGACCGCCACCGCAATCGCCGTCACCGGATTCACGCGCTGGCCGGCTCGACCTCGCAACCGGGCACCATCGCGCATGCGCTCGAACGGCTCGTCGAGGCGGGCGCCGCCGCGACGCCGGTCCTGCAGCAGTTCTTCAACGAAGCGTTGATCGTGCCGGTCCTGACCGCGCACCCTACGGAAGTGCAGCGCAAGAGCATTCTCGACGCGCAGCACGACGTCGCGCGCCTGCTCGCCGAACGCGATCAGCCGTTGACCAACCGCGAACGCGCGCGTAACGAAGCGATGCTGCGTGCCAGCGTCACGTCGCTGTGGCAAACGCGGATGCTGCGCGACTCGCGCCTGACGGTTGCCGATGAAATCGAAAACGCGCTGTCGTATTACCGCGCCACTTTCCTCGAAGAAATTCCGGCGCTCTACGCCGACATCGAAGAAGCGCTCGCCGAGCACGGCCTCGCTGCACGCCTGCCGCCGTTCTTCCAGATGGGCAGCTGGATCGGCGGCGATCGCGACGGCAATCCGAACGTCACGGCCGAAACGCTCGAGCACGCGATCACCCGCCAGGCTGCGGTGATCTTCGAACACTATATGGAGCAGGTGCACAAGCTGGGCGCCGAGTTGTCGGTGTCGAATCTGCTGGCCGGCGCAAGCGACGCATTGAAAGAACTCGCAGCCGCCTCGCCCGACCAGTCCCCACACCGTACCGACGAACCGTATCGCCGCGCCTTGATCGGCATGTACACCCGGCTCGCGGCCAGTGCGCGCGTGCGTCTCGGCGAAGGCAGCGTGCCGGTGCGCAGCGCGGGCCGCGGCGCGGCGCCGGTGCGTGCCAAACCGTATGACAACGCCGCCGAATTCGTGCGCGACCTGCACGTGCTGATCGATTCGCTCGCCGAGCATCATGGCGCGCCGCTCGCGGCACCCCGCCTGTCGCCGCTCGCGCGCGCCGCCGAAGTGTTCGGCTTCCATCTGGCGAGCATCGACTTGCGCCAGAGCTCCGACATCCATGAAGCGGTGATCGCCGAGTTGCTGAAACGCGCAGGCGTCGAAGACGACTATGCGTCGCTCTCAGAAGAAGACAAGCTCAAGGTGCTGCTCGCCGAACTGTCGCAGCCGCGCCCGTTGCGCCTGCCCTACGCCGAGTACTCCGATCTCGTGAAGAGCGAACTCGGCGTGCTCGAAGAGGCCCGCGTCACGCGCGAGAAGTTCGGCGCGCGCGCGGTGCGCAACTACATCATTTCGCACACGGAGACCGTCAGCGATCTGGTCGAAGTGATGTTGCTGCAAAAGGAAACCGGCCTGCTGCACGGCCGTCTGGGCGACGCGCACGATCCCGCGCAAGCCGGGCTGATGGTGATCCCGTTGTTCGAGACGATCCCCGACTTGCGCAACGCGCCGCATATCATGCGCGATTTGATCGCGCTACCGGGCGTGGATGCCTTGATCGAACATCAGGGCAACGAGCAGGAAGTGATGCTCGGCTATTCGGACAGCAACAAGGACGGCGGCTTCCTGACGTCGAACTGGGAGCTGTACCGCGCCGAACTGGCGCTGGTGTCGCTGTTCAATGAGCGCGGCGTGACCCTGCGCCTGTTCCATGGACGCGGAGGCACGGTTGGCCGTGGCGGTGGCCCGACGTATCAGGCGATTCTGTCGCAGCCGCCGGGCACCGTCGACGGCCAGATCCGTTTGACCGAGCAAGGCGAAGTGATCGCCAGCAAGTTCGGCAACCCGGAAATCGGCCGGCGCAATCTGGAAACCGTGGTGGCCGCGACGCTCGAAGCCTCGTTGTTGCCGCACGGCAATGCGCCCGCGCAACTGCCCGCCTTCGAAGAAACGATGCAGCAATTGTCCGACGCGGCAATGGCGTCGTATCGCGCGCTGGTCTACGAAACGCCGGGCTTCAAGGAGTATTTCTTCGAGTCGACGCCGATTTCCGAAATCGCCGAGCTGAACATCGGCAGCCGTCCGGCTTCGCGCAAATTGCAGGACCCGAAGCAACGCAAGATCGAAGATCTGCGCGCGATTCCGTGGGGCTTCTCATGGGGTCAATGCCGCTTGCTGCTGACCGGCTGGTACGGTTTCGGCAGCGCCGTGGCCGCGCATCTGGACAGCGCGCCGAGCGACGCCGAGCGCATCCGCCGTCTGGCGCTGCTCAAGAAGATGCACAAGACCTGGCCGTTCTTCTCGAACCTGCTCTCCAACATGGACATGGTGCTGGCGAAGACCGACCTCGCGGTGGCCTCGCGCTACGCACAGCTCGTGTCGGACAAGAAGCTGCGCAAGCACGTATTCGAGCGGATCGTCGCGGAATGGGAGCGTACGTCGAAGGTATTGTCGGAGATCACCGGCAAGAGCGAACGGCTCGCGGAGAACCCGCTGCTCGCGCGGTCGATCAAGAACCGCTTCCCGTATCTCGACCCGCTCAATCACTTGCAAGTGGAGTTGCTCAAGCGCCACCGCGCGGGCGATACCAACGCGCGCGTGCGGCGCGGGATTCATTTGAGCATCAACGGGATTGCGGCGGGCCTGCGTAATACGGGCTGATCGAGCACGGATTAAATAAGCGATCGAATCAACCGTTGGAAAGACGAAGCCGGGTGCGGGTCAGTTGACCGCACCCGGCTTCGGCATTTCCGGCGGGGGAATGTTGAATTTGAGCGGAGGCTCGCGCCACGCCTGTGCCCGCTTTTCGCGCTCGTCGAGCTCGGACTGAACGCGCTCGTCATGGTCGCGGCGCGCCTGGCGCGGCATGTTTACCGTAGAACCAAGCGCGGTACCGCCCATCATCGTCCCCGTTGAATAGGGGGAACCCATTGGATCGGACGACACTGCGCGCGGCAACGTGGTACCACGATCGCGGTAATAGTCCTGATAGTCCCTCGCGAACACAACGAATGGCAACAGAACGCCCGCCATTAGAAAAAATATAAAGCGTTTCATGATTACGCTCCGGATTCCATAGTAATCCGAAGCGTAACACGCGGAAACTATCTCATTTTTTTGGATGCATTCGACGCGACGCGAGACCGCACCGGCCTACTGCGCCTCGACCATCAGCACATCGAGCTTGAACGAGCCATCTTCCTGCACGTCGAAATACTGGCGCACCTCATCGGGCGAGTTGCGCCACAGCGAGTGAATCGCCACCACGCGCGGTTCCGGCGTGCGCATGCGCGCCACCCACGAGTTGAACTCGATCGCGATGCGCCAGCGCTCGCGGATCGATGCCTTGAAACCGGCCGCTTCGAAAAACGCAATCCATTCGTCAGCGCGGTAGTCGCGGATATGCGAGCCGTCGCGCAATACTTCGACCGCCTGAATATGCGTGTCGAGCAGCGGATGATCGGCGCCGGCGATGTCGATGAACAGCACCTTGCCGCCCGGCTTCAACACGCGCCGCACCTCGGACAGCGCGAGCGGCACGTCGCGCCAGTGGTGCGCGCTCATCCGGCTGATGATCCAGTCGAACGAATGATCGTCGAACGGCAGCGTTTCGGCGGCGCCCTGCCGCGTGCGGATGTTGGCGAGGCCACGATCCTTCGCCGCGCCGTCGAGCGTCGCCAGCATTTGCGGCGCGATGTCGTACGCGACCACTTCTTTTGCGTGTGGCGCCACCGCGAAACTCGCGTGACCCGCGCCGCAGCCCATGTCGAGCACCGTTGCATCCGGCGTCGCGGCGATCGATTCGGCCAGCGTCTGCAGATCGGCGCCGGTGGCATGCGTCTGACTCGTCAAATACGCGGCGGCGGTCGAGCCGAAGGCGTCGGCGACCTGATCGTGGTGCTTCATGGAAGGCTCCAGTTGTCTATGTGGGGTTGGGCCGGAGTTGGGCCCGGTCGGTCTGGACGGCGCTGCGCCGTTCCAACCGTTACAATAGAGCCCGCCGTGTACCAGTACAAGTTAAGCAATTATTCTGGTATCGATAGCACCACCTCGTCCCCGTCCAAGCGCTGCCCGATAAGAATGACCACGCCGCCCTCCGCCGACAACCCGCCGCCGCTCGACGCCACGCCTGCCCGCGCACTCGGCGATTTCATCCGCGCTCACCGTGAACGGCTCACGCCACAAGCGCTCGGCCTGCCGCCCGGCCCCCGCCGCCGCACCCCCGGCTTGCGGCGCGAGGAAGTCGCGCAGCTATGCGGCGTGAGCCCGACCTGGTACACGTGGATCGAACAGGGCCGCCCGGTCTCAGCCTCCGCCGAGGCGCTGGCGCGCATCGCCGTCGCGCTGCAATTGTCGCGCGCCGAGCGGGCTTATCTGTTCGAGCTGGCCGCGCAGCGCGACCCGGCCGAGCCCGATCCGGCCGCCGCCGACGCGCCCGCCACCCTGCTCGAAACCGTGCAGCTCCTGAACGCACCGGCTTACGTGCTCGACCGGCAGTGGAACGCGCTCGCCTGGAACGCGCGCGCCGCCGACCTGTTCGTCGGCTGGCTGGACGGCACGCACGACCGCAATCTGCTGCGCTACACCTTCACCGAACCGGCCGCCCGCGAGTTGATCGTCGACTGGGAAACGCGCGCGCGGCGTCTCGCCGCCGAATTCCGCGCCGACTCGATCCGCCATCTGAACGACGCGCCCACCCGCGGGCTGATCGACTCGCTCACCGCCGCCAGCGACGCGTTCTCCCGCTTCTGGGCGTCGCAGGACGTGGGCGGCCGTGAAGGCGGACGGCGCGAGTTCAACCATCCGCGCGACGGCCGCATCGTCTACGACCAGATCACCTTCAAGCCGGCGCATCGCGAGGACCTGAAGCTGGTGGTGCTGGTGCGGGAGTAGCCGCTGTAGGGCAGAGGCGCGCTGCGGCATACGTGACCGCCGGCAGGCGGCGTCTTTGATGCGGTCCGCCGGTGTTAAAATCCCTGTCATTCTTCGCTTCGGCGGCGCCTGCACCGTACGCAAACGCCGCCAGCCTCCTCACCTCGTTCAACTGCCCAACACCATGACGTCCCAACTGCACAAAAAAGGCGAAGCCTGGTCGGCTCGCTTCTCGGAGCCGATGTCGGAGCTTGTCAAACGCTACACGTCGTCGGTTTTCTTCGACAAGCGTCTGGCGCTCGTCGATATCGAAGGGTCGCTCGCGCACGCCTCGATGCTCGCCGCGCAGAAGATCATCGCCGCCGACGACCTGGCCGCGATCCAACGCGGCATGGCGCAGATCAAGGGCGAGATCGAGCGAGGCGAGTTCGAGTGGCAACTCGATCTGGAAGACGTCCACCTGAACATCGAAGCGCGCCTGACCGCGCTGATCGGCGACGCCGGCAAGCGGCTGCACACGGGCCGCTCGCGTAACGACCAGGTCGCAACCGACATCCGCCTGTGGCTGCGCGGTGAAATCGACCGCATCGGCGGCCTGCTGACGGAACTGCGCACGGCCCTGCTCGACATGGCGGAGAAGAACGCGTCGACCATCATGCCGGGCTTCACACATCTGCAAGTCGCGCAGCCGGTCACCTTCGGCCATCACCTGCTCGCCTACGTCGAAATGTTTTCGCGCGACGCCGAACGCATGATCGATTGCCGCAAGCGCGTGAACCGTCTGCCGCTCGGCGCAGCCGCGCTGGCCGGCACCAGCTATCCGATCGACCGTCATGCGGTAGCGAAGACGCTGGGTTTCGACGGCATCTGCGCGAATTCGCTGGATGCGGTGTCCGATCGCGACTTCGCGATCGAGTTCACGGCCGCGTCCGCGCTGGTGATGACGCACGTGTCGCGCTTCTCCGAAGAACTCGTCCTGTGGATGAGCCCGCGAGTCGGCTTCATCGACCTGGCCGACCGTTTCTGCACGGGCTCGTCGATCATGCCGCAGAAGAAGAACCCGGACGTGCCCGAACTCGCGCGTGGCAAGACGGGCCGCGTAAACGGCCATCTGATCGCCCTGCTGACCTTGATGAAAGGCCAGCCGCTCGCGTACAACAAGGACAATCAGGAAGACAAGGAGCCGCTGTTCGACACCGTCGATACGGTCGCGGACACGCTGCGCATCTTCGCTGAAATGGTCGCCGGCATCTCGGTGAAGCCGCAAGCCATGCGCGACGCCGCGTTGCAAGGCTTCTCCACGGCAACCGATCTCGCCGACTACCTGGTCAAGCGCGGCCTGCCGTTCCGCGACGCGCACGAAGCGGTGGCGCTGGCGGTTCGCGTGTGTGCCGATCGCGGCTGCGATCTGGCCGACCTGACGTTGGAAGAAATGCGTAAAGAATTGCCGAACGTCGCGCATCTGATCGGCGAAGACGTGTTCTCGTATCTGACGCTCGAAGGTTCGGTGGCGAGCCGCAACCATCCGGGCGGCACCGCGCCCGAGCAGGTGCTCGCGGCGGTCAAGGCTGCACGGGAAGCGTTGAAATAAGGTCCGGCCCGGCGCGCGTTAGCGCGTCCGGCAACGCGTGCAGCGCACAAAAGAAAGCCCGCGCGAAGCGGGCTAAATGAAAGACTTCCACCGATGCCTCTCGCAAGAGGCCATCGAAGTGTAGGCTCGTTTTGGCCGCGGACCAATCCAGTCATATTTCCGCCTATTACAAAGCAACGTGAGCAACCGTTCGGTGTGCGAGTGACCGGCAATGCACCGCCGGCCGCTCGCGCACCCGCACCGCGCTTTACAACTCCGCTGTCTCCGATACCGGCTTAAGAAAGCCCGCGTCGCGCAAGTAGCCGACGTAGAGCCGGATCAGCGCGGCGTAGTCGACCGTCAGTTCCACGCCGTGCCATGCCAGTTCCGTCACCGTGTCGAACTGCTCGACCGGCAACGGCGCGCCGGACAGGTCGTCGGCGTAAAAATCGCGAATCAGCGCCAGACCGTTCGATGCATCGAGATCCGCCAGCCGCCGTTGCCAGTCGGCCGGCGCCTGCGGATCGGCGCGCAAACCGCAAGCGGCCAGCGCCGCGAACCACTGCCGCTGAGTCAGCGCGAGGGGGTTGTTCAGGTTCACCACCCGTACACCGGCACGCGGATGCAGCGCCACCGCCGTTACCGCGCTCGCCAGCAGATCGACTGGCATCATTTCGACTTCGCGCGCCGTATCCGGATAAGCGCCCAGCTGCAGGCAGCCCTTGTTGAACAGCCAGAAATGGTTGTGCGCGAAGTTGCTAAAGCCGGTACGGCGGTCGCCGGTGATATTGCCCGGCCGCGCGACAACCGCCGGCAAGCCGAAGCGGCGCGCGCACTCCGCGACGCGCTGTTCGCCCACCCACTTCGTCAGCAGATAGCCGTTGTCCAGCAGCGGACGCGCGTTGCTTACCTGCTCGTCGATGCGCACGGCGTCCGCCAGCATCTCGCCGACCGACAGCGTCGAGATGAAGCAGAACGGTTTTTGCCGCTGCGTCAGCGCGAGCCGCAGCAAGGCCTCCGTCCCGCCGACGTTCGCGCGCTTCATCTCCTCATAGCTATGCAGGTGATGCACGAACGCGCCGCAATGCAGGATCGCGTCGACCTGCGCGGCGAGTTGCGCCCAGCGCGGCGTGTCGAGTCCAAGCTGCGGCGCGGCAAGATCGGCGGGGATCACCTCGACGCGGCTGAAGTCGATCGCAAGGCCCGCTTCGCGCGCTTTGTCCTGCAACACGGCGAGCCCTGCGGCCGCACTCGCGCAGCGTTGCAGGCACACCACCTTGTCGAGCCGGCCGCATAACGCGTGCAAAAGGTAAATGCCGAGGAAGCCGCTCGCGCCGGTCAACAGCATCGTGCGGATCGGTGCTGCTTCGGCGCCGTCAGCCAATGCCGGTGCGGTGTGTTCGATGGTGAACGGCTCTGCGGCATCCGCAAGCGCGCGCTCGATCATGTCTTCACGACGGCCATCCGCGAGTGTCGCGATGGTAGGCGAACGGTAGAACGCAGCCATCGGGAACTCGATACCGAGCGAATCGCGCAACTGCGCCTGCATTCGCACGGCCAGAATCGAGTTGCCGCCAAGCCGGAAAAAACTGTCGTCGCGGCCGATGCCGGAGGCACGCAGCAGCCCCTGCCAGATATCGGCAATGCGTTGCTCGACGCCCTCGCGCGGCGGCGCGCCGCTTGCGCGCGACGGCGCCGGCAACGCCTTGCGATCGTGTTTGCCGTTCGGCGACGCCGGGAGCGAGTCGAGCCTGATGAAACACGCGGGCACCATGTAGTCGGGCAGCGACTGCGCAACGTGACGGCGCAGCGTGTCCTCGTCCAGCGCGACGCCGCCCGCGCCCGGTCCGGCAACGTAATACGCGGCCAGATAGCGCGCCTCGCCCTCGCCCCACACCCGGCATGCCGCATGCGCGACACCTGGCGCGGCCGCGATGCAATTCTCGATCTCGCCGAGTTCGATGCGAAAGCCGCGCAGCTTGATCTGCGCGTCGTTGCGGCCGAAGTATTCGATCGTGCCGTCAGCGAGAAAACGGCCGAGGTCGCCGGTGCGATACATCAGCGCGTACGGTGCATCGCGAAACGGATCGACCACGAAGTGCTCCATCGTCATGGCCGACTGATTGATATAGCCACGCGCCAGATTCTCGCCGCCGATGTAGATTTCCCCAACCGAGCCGGGCGGCGTCAGTTGCCGTTGCGCATTCAACAGATAGAGCCGGTAACCCGGCAACGGCTTGCCGATGATGCGACTCGGCCCGCCGGGCAAAACCTGCCCGCACGAGGCCATCACCGTGATTTCGGTCGGGCCGTACAGGCTGAACAGTTGCGTGCGTTCACTCCACCAGGCGGCGCTCGGCTCGTCCAGCGTATCGCCGCCGAAGCCGAGCAGTTGCAGATCCGGCAGCGGCTCGCGCGGCAAGCTCTGCACCACCACCGGTGCCAGCGACGCATGCGTGACGCGCTCCGCCTTCAACACGCTGTGCAGCAGCAGCGGATCGCGGCGCGCCTCCTCCGGCAGCACGATGAGCGTGCCGCCGTGCAGCAGCGCGAGGAACAGATCGAGCACGCTCGCGTCGAAATTAGTGGACGCCGCGAGAGTGCTGACGCTGCCTGGCGCATAGCCGAGCGCGCGGCTCGCGCCGGCCACCATCCGAACGACGCTATGGTGTTCGACCAGCACACCCTTCGGCTTGCCGGTCGAGCCCGACGTGTGGATCACATAAGCGAGCGCCTCGGGAGCGACAGCGCGTGGCCGGTGCGACTGCGCTGATTGCTTCTCCGCTTGCTTCTCGGCCTGCTTCTCGGCCTGCTTCTCGGCCTGCTTCTCCGCTTGCTTCTCCGCTTGCTTCTCCGCTTGCTTCTCCGCTTGCTTCTCCGCTTGCTTCTCCGCTTGCTTCTCCGCGTCAATCTCCGCCTGAGCCTGCATGTCCGCCTCGGCATGCGCATTCCCCGCCGCCAGCACAGCCGGGTCGATTGTGCGCAATTCGCCGAGACCTGCGGCCTCCAGCGCGCGGCGGCTCGGTTCATCGGCGAGTACCGTATCGACCGAACAGTTTTCGACGAAATAGCGCAAGCGTTCGGCGGGATAGGCCGGGTCGAGCGGCACATACGCGCACCCCGCCTTGAGTGTGCCCAGCACGGTCGCCACCAGCAGGACGCTCTTCTGCATGCTCAAACCGATGCGCGCGCCGGGCGGCACACAGGCTGACAAGCCGCGGGCAATGGCATCGCTGAGTGCGTCGAGTTCGCGATAGCTGAGCTGCTGCTCGCCGCAGCGCACGGCAACGCGCGACGCGTGCGCCGCGACCACCTCGGCGAAACGCGCAGGAATCGACTGCGGTGCATCCGGCAGCGGCTCACCGCAAGCGTAACTCAGACACTGAGCATGTTGCGCGTCGCTCAGCCAGGCCAGTTCGCCGACCGGCGCATCAGGCTGGTGAGCCGCGGCGTCGCACAGCGTCATGAACACCTCGGCCATGCGCTCGACCGAGGCTGCGTGCAACACCGAACTGTCATATTCGAAGCGCCCGTCCAGACCGCCATCGGGACGCAAATAGAAAATCGCCGACAGGTCCGCTTTCGACGTCAGCGGAGGACGTTCCTCGGCGTGATAGGCCGCCTCGCCGATGAGGCCATTCAGATCGATGCCGTTCTGCAAGCTGAAAATCGCATTCAGCGCGCCGAGCTGGCCGTTATCGGTGTCGTAAGGCGTGGCGAGCAGATGATCGCGGTCGTCGAGCATCTGGCGTTGCACCGCGCGCGCCAGCTCGCCGAAGCCCTGCCGCGTGTCGATGCGCTGCACCAGCACCGCCATCGAGACGAACATGCCGTAGATCCCCTCGCTGCCCGGGACATCGCGGCCCGCATACGGATAGGCACATGCCAGTTGCTGCTGGCCGCTCACGCGCCACAGCCATACCAGGTACAGAGCAAACAGCACGGGCGGCACAGTCATGTCGTGCGCCTCGGCAATCTGCTTCAGACGCCGCATCTGGGCGGACCGCACATGCAGCGCCAGAGAGCGGTTCGCGTTGGGTTCGCGCTGCAGTGCGTCGAACGGCAGTTCGGTGCGCAAGGCAACGCCGTCGAGCTTGCGCATCCAATAGTCGCGCGCGGCGGCAAAGCGCGGCGAGGCCGCCAGTTGCGGCGCCCAATGACCGTAATCGAACCACGAGAGCCGCTCTGCCGAAACCGGCTTGCCTTCATAACGCGACGCCAGTTCATCCAGCAGCAGCTTGAACGACCAGCCGTCGAAAATCGCGTGATGAATGCAGATCAACAAGGTGGTGCGGTTCTCTTGCGGGGACATCAGCAGTTGCGCGCGCCACAACGGCGCGCAGTCGAGCGGCAAGCACAGCGCGCGCATGGCTTCAGCACGCGCGTCGATAGCACCGGCATTGCAGCTTTCTAGCGGAATGCGCCAATCCGTCGGCGGGGTAGGAGTGCCCGGCAGCAGCAGCAATTGTCCACCGCGCTCCGCGAAGCTCGCATCGAAAATCGGGTTGTGCGCGAGCACGGCGACGAGCGCCTGGTGCAATCGCAACGGATTCGCGGCCCCGCCGAAGTCCACCCGCATCACGATGTTGTACGCGTTATCGTCAGGCTTGCCGAGCGCGCGGGTGTGCATCATTCGCACGAGCCGGCTTGCCACTGGCGCGGGCATAGGCGCGTCTGACTGCGCGACGAGCGGCGGCAGCGCCGCGCCTTGCTCGACGCTCTGCCGCGCCCTTGCACAGAAGGCATCGAACTGCGGATGCTCGAACAGCGTCTTCAGCTTGACCGGCGCGGACAAGCTCGCGCTGACGCGGTTGCACACGAGCGTGGCGAGTAGCGAGTGGCCGCCCAACTGGAAGAAATGGCTGTGCTCGCCGACGCTCTCGAGCGGCACGCCCAGCACCTCCGACCAGATCGCTTGCACCGCCAGCTCGAAGGCATCGAAAGCGCGGCTCGCAGGGTCAGCCAGACCGGCTTGCGGCGCCGGCAATTTGCTGCGGTCGATCTTGCCGTTCAGCGTCAAGGGCAGCGTCTCGATCTGCAGCAGGAACGCCGGCACCATGTAATGCGCGAGACGTTGCGCAAGACGACTTCGCAACACCGCCGGCTCCAGCGCGGCACCCACATACCAGGCTACCAGCGCCGTGCCGCCCTGCCGCTCGCACGTGCCGACATAGGCGCTGCGCACCTCCGGCTGCTCGACGATGCTGGCCTCGATTTCGCCCAACTCGATCCGGTAGCCGCGAATCTTCACCTGAAAATCGCTGCGGCCGAGAAACTCGATCGCGCCATCCGGCTGGAAACGGCCGAGGTCGCCGGAGCGGTAGAGACGGCCGGGGCCGAACGGATTCGCCAGGAACTTCTGCCCGGTCAGTTCGGGCCGCAGCAGATAGCCGCGCGAAACAGCCGCGCCGTCGATGCAGATTTCGCCGATCCCGCCGAGCGGCACCGCTGCGCCGTCCTCATCGAGCAGATGGATCTGATAGCCGGGGAGCGGATGGCCCAGCTGATTGGCCGGCTTGTCGCCATCGAAGGTGTTTTCGGTCGCCATCACGGTGGTCTCGGTCGGCCCGTAGATGTTCGACAGGCGCAGCACGCCGGACCAGAAGCGGATCGTCTCGTCGTCGCTCGCTTCGCCGCCGCACAAAACCGTGTCCAGATGCGGCAACGCGCGCCGCGGCAACAGCTTGAGAATCGCCGGCGGCAGGAACGCATGCGTGATGCGTTCGGCGCCGAGGAAAGCGGCCAGCGCATCGGCGTCGGTGCGCACCGCGTCGGGTGCGACGATCAGGTGGCCGCCGTGCGTCAGCGGATTGAAGATCTCGAGCACGCTGGCGTCGAAATTGACGGACGCGAACTGGAGCCAGCGCGTGCTTGCATCACGGCGATAACGGCCCGTCAGCGACGCGATCAGATGCGCCAGCATGCCACGCTCGATGACGACACCCTTGGGTTTGCCCGTGGTACCTGAGGTGTAGATCACGTAGGCGGTGCGCTGCGGATCCGCCGGCGCGCACTGCGCCGTGGCCGCCCCGGCCGCCGGCTCGTTCAGTAGATCCTCGATCCGGTATAGCGCGCAGTCCGCCAGCGCGCTCAAGCGCTCGTGCGTCGCCGCATCGACGATCACCGCCCGCAGTTGCGCATCCTCGACGATGTAGCGCAAGCGCTCATCGGGCATCTGCGGATCGAGCGGCAGATAGCCCGCGCCACTGGCGAGCACGCCGAGCATTGCCGGCACGATGCGCGCACCGCGCGAGACGCAAATGCCGATCAGCACGTCCCGCCCATCCGGTGCGGCCGGTTCGAGCGCGGCGAGCGCTGCGCCCACACGCTGTGCGGCGAGCGCCAGTTGCCCGTACGTGAAAGCGGCGTCCGGGCCGCTGAGCGCCGGACGCGCGGCGTGTTCGCGCGCTGTCCGCGCGAACAGATCGAGCACGTCGCGCGCGGGGGCCGCGAGCGGGCCACCGTCGGACCATGCGGCACAACGCTGCCGCAACGCCGGCGTATAGAGATCGAGCGCATCGAGTCTGTACTCGAGACTCTCGCCGACGCGCGCGAGCAGCGCCGTCAAATGTTCGAACGCGAGACGCAAGCCGTCGAGTTCCTGGGGATGGCGGCTATGCACGTGCAACGCGATCTCCTCGCGCACATCGAGATAGACGCCGATGTCCTCGTGCGAGAAACGGCGCGAGTACGGCGTCAGCAACGCCGCAGGCAGTGTGCCGAGCGTGAGCGCGTCATAGGGCAAGCTGTCGGTCTCGCACACTACATTGGTCGCGCGCACGAAACCCGGCTCGCGCCGCTCGATGTCGTGCAGCACTTCGAAGGCTGGAAGTTCGGCGTGAAAATCGGCCATCTCGGCGCGCGCCGCCGCGTGCCGAAGAAACTGCCGCAGCGTCATCGTGTCGTCGAAGTCGGTTTTAAGGACACGTACCCGTTCGTCGAAACCGATCGTCTCGTCGCGCTGGCAGCGGCCACGCTGGTGATGCGCAGTGAGCACCGCGCGGCTGCCAGTCATGCGGCGCAGCAGCACGTGAACACACAGTTTGATCAGCAGATCGGGCGCGATGCCGAGCGCTTTTGCTTCATGGCGCAATGCAGCGCCTGTATGCGCGTCGAGGCGCACCGTAAAGCAGCTGTCGGCGAGCGCGTTCTGCCGGCGCGGCGCATGCCATTCGAACGAGGTGTCGCCCACCTGGCCGATCCAGAAATCGAGGTCGGTCTGCAAGCGGTCGCTCGCGAGGAGTTCACGCTCGGCGTCGAGCAGGCCTTGCTGATCGATGCCGAGCGGCGCACCCGGCGCCTCGCCGCGATAGGCCCGCGAAAGCGCGTTGAACAGCGGCGTCAGCGAAAAACGGTCGAGCAAGGCGGGATGGCAGGCGAACACAAGGTAACTGTGCGCGCCGGCGCGTAGCAGCGTGAACGCCCACGGCAGTCCGGCGTCCATACGGAAGGCACGCGCGCATAGGCCGTCGATCAACGACAGCACGGCGGCTTCGTCGCGCGCGTCACGCCTGTCGAGATCGATGACATTCAGTTGCGCGCGCACATCACGGCGGATGACCCAGCGCATGCCCTGTTCGGCTTCGACGAGCCGGTAGGCAAGCGGCCGGCAATGCGCCACCAGTTGCGCCACGGCGGAGGACAGACGCTCGACGTCTGGACGGCCGTCGATCCGGTAGACGGCGCAGAGATTGGGACCGGCGGCGGCGTGCGCCAACGTGCGGGATTGCGTGCGCGTCAACGCAAAGGAAGTGTGTTCCAAACGATACCTCGTTGTCGGGATGGACAGGACCGATCGGCTCGCGTAGCGCCGCTCGTACGCGACTTATGATCGCGCTGCAACGCTTCGCCCGATGGTCCGGCCCACGCTATCGACGTGAGGCTATTGTCACCATAGGAAAACTCTTAGAACTCCTGTTGTGTGTGGATCGGCATGACGAACTTTGTTTAAAAACGATGTATGTCAGGCGGATCGCATCAGACTGAATGCACTCATACATACTGCAGAAAGGTGATGGAAAGGATGTCGCGCGCGGCGTGCAAGCGAGCCGAATCGCATGGCGTTGGATCGGCATACAGGGTCAACGACAGTTGCATCCTGACGCTTTTTGACTACCATCAAGTTAGACCCTGTCTCTGTGGTTTCTCCGACGATGCTTACCCGCACGCGTCACCTTCGCCGCTTGACCGGACGCTTCGCTTTCCGCGTTGGCGCATCGTTATCGCAAGCACATAGCGCGGTATCGGCGTTGACCGCCGCTTCGGTTTTGGCGCTCGCGGCCATGGCAGGCTGCACCATCACGCCGCCGCAACGCCCGCTTATCATCACGCCGGCGGCCGCCGTCAACAGTGCGACGCTCGACCAGTATCGCAGCGCGGTCGCCCAACGCATCATTGAACGCAGCCCGTCCTACGTGTTGCGCGGCACGCCGCAAGCGATGCTGCGCTCGCTGGTGGTGGTGTCGTTCACGGTGGATCGCAATGGCCAGGTGGTGGCGTCGTCGGTGTATCGCACCAATGGCGACGACGAAGCCGAAAGCACCGCGCTTGCCAGCTTGCGACGCGCCTCGCCGTTGCCGCAGCCGCCCGATAAATTGCTGAATGGCCGTGGCCAGCTCGAACTGTTCGAAGACTGGCTGTTCAACGACAACGGCAAATTCCAGTTGCGCGAATTCGCCTCGCCGCAAGCCCAGACCATCGAGTGAACGCGGCTCCAAAACAGCGCTCATCGGCAAGACGCGAGGCAAGCCTCGCCCCGCCTTGCTGCGCCGCCGCCGCGCTCGTTATAATTTTCCGATTCCCTAAGCCGGAGCCTGCCGGCACGGCTCATGCCGCCCGCATATAAAAAGTATGGTGCCCGACGGCATCACGACACACGGAGACCCTGCATGTCCACTTCGCCGATTTCCGCGGCCCAGCCCAATGCGGCCGGGCAAAACAGCAGCGCACGGATCATCTTCGCGAGCTTCATCGGCACCGCGATCGAGTTCTACGATTTCTACGTCTACGCGACTGCCGCGGCGCTCGTTATCGGACCGGTGTTTTTCCCGCACGGCTCGGCGACCGCCCAGGCCTTGTCGGCTTTCGTCACGTTCGGCATCGCGTTCGTCGCGCGGCCGATCGGCTCGTTCCTGTTCGGTCACTTCGGCGACCGGATCGGTCGCAAGTCGACGCTCGTCGCTTCGCTGCTGGTGATGGGTGTGTCCACCACGCTGATCGGTTTCGTGCCCGGCTACGACTCGATCGGCAGCCTCGCGCCGATCCTGCTATGCATCTTGCGCTTCGGGCAAGGCATCGGCCTCGGCGGCGAATGGGGCGGCGCGGCGCTGCTCGCCACCGAGAATGCGCCGGCCGGCAAACGCGGCTGGTTCGGGATGTTCCCGCAGTTGGGGCCGTCGATCGGTTTCCTGGCGTCCAACGGCCTGTTCTTCGCTTTGGCGTTGTCCTTGAGCGACGAGCAATTCCGCAGCTGGGGCTGGCGCGTGCCGTTCCTCGTCAGCGCGGTGCTGGTCGCGCTGGGTTTGTATGTGCGCTTGAAGATCGCCGAGACGCCGGCTTTCCAGGCGGCCATCGAACGCAAGGAACGCGTGAAGATGCCGATCGCCACGCTGCTCTCGCAGCACGGGCTGCCGACCCTGCTCGGTGCGCTGGCAATGGTGGTCTGCTACACGCTGTTCTACAACGCCACGACGTTTTCGCTGTCGTATGGCGTGTCGGTGCTGCATATTCCCCGGCCGACGTTCCTCGGCATGCTGTGCATCGCGGTCGTGTTCATGGCGCTCGCCACGCCGCTGTCGGCCTGGGCGAGCGACCGTTATGGCCGCAAGCCGGTGCTGATCGCCGGCATCATCGCAGCGATCCTGTCGGGCTTCACGATGGCGCCGTTGCTCGGCAGCGGACAGACACCGCTGGTGCTGCTGTTCCTCGTGATCGAACTGTTCCTGATGGGTGTGACCTTCGCCCCGATGGGCGCGCTGCTGCCGGAACTGTTTCCGACCAACGTGCGCTATACGGGTGCAGGCGTGTCGTACAACCTCGGCGGAATTCTCGGTGCGTCGGTCGCGCCGTATATCGCACAGGTGCTGGCCGCGCACGGCGGGCTGTCGTGGGTGGGCGCTTATGTGTCGATTGCGGCGGCCGTCAGCATGATCGGTGTGCTGTGCATGCGCGAGACGCGCGATGCGCGCTTGATGTGAAGAGACTGAAAGCGCGCCGCAAGCCGTTATCGGTAGTAGTAGCCACCGTGATGGTAGTAACCGCCGCCGTAGTAATAGCCAGGCGCCGGTGCAACGATGCAGCCCCCGAGCGCCGTTGCCAGCAGCGTGCCTGCGATCAGGGTCAGGATTAAGCGTTTCATATTGTTCTCCTTCGTCAGATTCATTCGAGCCGAAACCCCGAATGACTCGATTGAACACGACCCTGCCTCGCGCGAGCGTTGCTATTTGTAAGGGAAGATCACTGAGGTGTTACACGTTTGAGACCCGAAACCGACCGCACCGAAGCATGGCGGCGGCAGACTCACATCAGACGAAAACAGCACCTATACTGCTTTGAGCATGTGCACTCCGTGCAAACCCTGCCCATGGCGGGTGTGCGGATCGAGGCGCTGACGGTGGGTATTGAGTACGCGCTTCCACGCGCGGTGACTGCGCCGGCGAACACGCATCAGAGCATGCGTCCAGCCAATTAGGCATTCAACGAAAAGCGACAGATTTAACAGGTGTGTAATGCGCGACGCTTATCCGAACGCAGAGAGCGGTCATGAGCAACCTACCGCAGGGCACCGGTGAGCGGCACACGAATCTGCCGGTACTCGCGCGGCATGCCTTGATGAATGCGCCATTGAACTCGACCGTCAGGTGGCGGTCTCTTTAGAACTGGGTCGATCACACGATGTGGCCGCTCAGCACTGAGTCACTGAATGACTCAGTGCATGAGTCAGTTTGTTCATTGCGGCGATTCCTCTCCGCCCGTAGTTCCCCGACGCGGGCGTTTTTTGGAGGCGTTCCGTGGCAGCGCTCGTTTGATTGGGCGACTGTACGTCGCGCCTCTTTTCTTTCAGGCAAACTCTCGCTCCAGCGCACCCCTTCGGCGAATGCTTCGTCCGCCGCGCGGTCCACTTCAACTCCGGGAAAGGCGCGTTTGAAGTCGGCGGCGCGCTTTATAATTCCCCCTTTGCGCCAGCACATCACTCATGTCCCGGGCCTTCCCTCCAAGCTCTTCCAACATCGTGCGTCGCGCCAAACGCCTGTGGCGGCAATATGGCGTCTTCTGGCTCGGCGCAATCGCGGTCGGCCTCGTGGCGGTGCTGTATGCAAGGCTGATCGACTGGGGCTACGGCGAATTCCGCACCATGCAGCAACAGCACGTGTGGGCGCCGTTGCTCGTCACGCCCGCGGTCGCGGCGCTGGCCGTCTGGCTCACGCGCAAATTCTTCCGCGGCGCGGAAGGCAGCGGCATTCCGCAAGTCATCGCCACCCTGCATGCCAAGCCCGGCGAATACGGCGCACGGCTGCTGTCGTTCCGGATTCTGTTCGGCAAGATCGCGGTGTCGTTTCTGGGGATTCTCGGCGGCTTCACGATCGGCCGCGAAGGACCGACCGTGCAGGTCGGCGCAGCAGTGATGTTCAATCTGCGGCGGCTGTATCCACGCTCGAACGCGCTGATCGAACGGCAGCTGGTGCTCGCGGGCGCGGCAGCGGGCTTGTCCGCGGCGTTCAATACGCCGCTGGCAGGGATCGTGTTCGCGATCGAGGAACTCACGCGCAGCTTCGAGGCCCGCGCGAGCGGCGTGCTGATTACGGCGATCATCATCGCCGGGGTGATCGCGCTCGGGCTGAACGGCAACTACACCTATTTCGGCACCATCCAGATCGGCGCGCATTTCCCCGATCTGCTGGCGGTGGCCGTCGTGCTCACCGCAATCGTCACCGGTATCGCGGGCGGCGTGTTCGGCTGGCTGCTGCTGAACACCGCGCGCTGGATTCCGGCGCCGCTGCGTCAGTTGCACGGCGAGCGGCCTGTCGCGTTCGCCGCGCTGTGCGGTTTCGTGATCGCGGTGGTCGGCCTCATCTCCGGCGGCACGACCTTCGGCAGCGGCTATGCGGAAGCGCGCGGACTGCTCGACGGACACGAGCACCTGTCCGTGTTGTATCCGTTTCTCAAGATGATCTCGATGGTCGGCTCGTATCTGCCAGGCATTCCGGGCGGCATCTTCGCCCCCTCGCTGTCGATCGGCGCGGGCTTCGGCAATCTGCTGCACATGGTGTTCGGCTCGATGCAATTGCCGATGCTGATCGCCCTCGCCATGGTGGGCTATCTGGCGGCGGTCACGCAGTCGCCGATTACGTCGTTCGTGATTGTGATGGAGATGATCGACGGCCATGCACTGGTGATTTCGCTGATGGCCACCGCGTTGATTGCAAGCCGTGTGGCGCGTTTCTTCGCGCCGCCGTTGTATGAGTCGCTGGCACAGCGCTATATGGCGCCGCTGCCGCAGCCGGAACCCGCGCCGGCGCCGGAAGTCCCCGAAGTCGAGGCGCCCGAACCAGCGGTGGCCGACGAGATCAACGGCGATGCTCGCGCTGAAGACGGCGCCCCGCGTCAGTAGACGACGACCGCCGGCGCGCGACGACACAAAGAAGACATCACAACAGAGACAGCGCTTACGCTCCACCTCGTCACGTCATATCGACGAAACGAAGCAGAGCGCGCAATCCGTTATGCGGAACCAGCCTGCGGTATTTCGATTTTGACCTCGAGCACTTCGAGGTCGTCCTGGCGTTCCAGGCTCACGCGAATATCGTCATTGGAGATTTTCACGTACTTTGAAATGACGGCCACCAGTTCGCGTTGCAACGCAGGCAGGTAATCGGCAGGCGCATGGCCGCCGGCGCGCTCGTGCGCGATGATCAACTGCAGGCGTTCCTTCGCTACCGACGCGGACTTCTTCTTCTCGCCCAGCAAAAACGAAAGAATCGACATTACGTGCGCTCCCCTTACTTGGTGCCGAAGAGGCGCTGCAGCAGCCCTGGCTTCTGGTAATCGGTAAAGCGAAGCGATTTCTGCTCGCCGAGGAAACGCGACACGACATCTTTATAGGCTTCGGCGACATCGGTACCGTCGAGGTGCACGGCCGGCAGACCCTGGTTCGACGCATGCAGCACCGCTTCCGATTCCGGAATCACGCCGATCAGATCGATGCGCAGAATTTCCTGGATGTCGGTCAGCGACAGCATTTCGCCTTCGCTGACGCGCTTCGGGTTGTAGCGGGTGATCAGCAGGTGTTCCTTAATCGGCTCCTTGCTTTCGATTGCGCGCTTGGTCTTCGACGACAGGATGCCGAGGATACGGTCCGAGTCGCGCACCGAGGAGACTTCCGGATTCGTCACGATCAGCGCTTCGTCGGCGAAGTGCATGGCGAGCAGCGCGCCCGATTCGATACCGGCCGGCGAATCGCAAACAATGAATTCGAAGTCCATCGCGATCAGGTCGTTGATGACCTTCTCGACGCCTTCCATGGTCAGCGCGTCTTTGTCACGCGTCTGCGATGCCGGGAGGATAAAGAGGTTCTCGCACTTCTTGTCCTTGATCAGCGCCTGGTTGAGGTTGGCTTCGCCCTGGATCACGTTGATCAGGTCGTACACCACACGGCGCTCGCAGCCCATGATGAGGTCGAGGTTACGCAGGCCGACGTCGAAGTCGATCACGGCGGTTTTGCTGCCACGCAATGCGAGGGCCGATGCAAAACTCGCGCTCGTGGTCGTCTTGCCCACGCCACCCTTGCCCGAAGTCACCACAATGATTTTTGCCATTACCCTTACCTTGTATCCGTCAAATTCGTCAATTATGTGCGGCCCAATTTGCCGTGGAACGCCGCATGCCGTGACCGTTCAGGGCAGCGCGCGCATCACGTCGATCAGGTGAGCCGCAGCGGTTCGATCATCAACTTTTCATCTTCGAGCCAGATCTGCACCGGCTTGCCGAGCACGTCGGCCGGCAGCGGGTTCTCGGTCGTACGATAGATGCCCGCGATCGAGATCAGTTCCGGTTCGAGACACGTGCAGAAAATGCGCGCGTCGTGATTGCCCTGCACGCCGGCCAACGCCCGGCCGCGCAGCGGCGCATAAATATGGATGTTGCCTTCCGCGATCACTTCCGCGCCGTAGCTCACCAGACCGAGCACGACCAGATCGCCCTTTGCGTAGATGCGCTGGCCCGAGCGCAACGGCTTGTCGACCACCATGGTTTGCGACGAAGTGGCGAGACGTACCGGCTCGGCGGCGGGCGCCGGCTCGACCGCGGCGGCCGTGGCCGGGGTGCCGCTTTTCGGAGGCCCGCCGGTGGGCGTGCCGGCTGCGGTTGTGAACAGATCGGCCGGGGGCGTGGCCGTCGCGGCGGTGGCCACCGGTGCCGTGCCGGCGGCATGGGCGCCCTCTTCGTCTGCGGACTTGGCGGCGCCGCCGCGGCGGTCGCGTGCTTCGAGCAGCGGCAGCGCGGATTCGGCCGCCCACGCCTGCTGCGCGTTGGCGACGATGCCGACCGGACGCATGCGCACGCTGTCGAGCAGTTGCGCGATGTCCGCAAGCGGCACGCGCTCGTTGTCGGCGAGACGCCGCACGTCGATCGCGACAACGTCGTTAGCGAAAAATTCGGGGGTCGCCTCGAAGCGCCGGGTCAGTTCGGCACGCATCGCGTCGAGGTCGGTTGTCTTGACCACAAACAGGAGTGTGTCGACAGAGCCGCTGCGGAGTTCGAAAAAGGGCGATTTCTTGGGCGACATAGCGTTCGGCAAAAAATTTTGCGTATTTTACAGGCGTCCAGGCAGGGAGCGAGTTTTTTTGCCGGGAGAACGCGCCCCTGCGGCCCGAATACCCATGACGTGACCACGCCCCGGTCGTTCAGGCCGCGCTTAGGCCGCTGATTCGGCCATGAACTCGGCCATGAACGCTGTAGCGACGCGGATGGGATTTGAGCGGCAGACTGACGCGCCGCTCGCGGGATCACTGCTGAAACACCTGCGACGTGGTCGGCACGTGGCGCACCAGCAGGCTTTCGGCCTGCTCGGGCGCGCACGCGACGCGCCGATGCTCGCCGGTCGGACCGAAGCCAAGCGCCTCATAAAAGCGCATCGCATTGCGGTTGGCGTCGGCGACCCATGCGTAGATTTCCATGGCGCCTTCGCCGGCGAGCCAGGCGCTGGCGGTATCGACCAGCAGCTCGCCGCCTCGCAGATGACGCACGGCCGGCGCCACCCACAACTCGCGGACGAACGCGCGGCGCGCCGCGGTGTCGTCGAAATGTGCTTCGATCATTCCTGCCGGATGGCCCTCGGTATAGAGGATGAAACTGGTGACGATAACCGAAACAGCGTGTTCGGCGGCGGTAGCGCCGAACGTGGCGGCATCCGCCGACAACGCGTCCTCTAGCGTTTCGCAGAAGGCATAGGGCGCCTCCCGCAGCGACGCAGTGCGGAGTTCGCGCAAAACGGCGCCCTGATCAGCAGCGATACGGCGAACGGTCAATGACGGACTCATGCGGACGAAAACCCCTTGAAACACCAAGGCATAGCTTTAACCGAACCGGCGCGCGAGTCAAATCCTTATTTACTGGATCGGACCATAGCGCCGGTCCTTGGTGCAGGCGCCGCAAGCCATCTGTGCCGCAATTTGAGCGCCCGCCGCCTCGCTAGCCGGTTCGTCAGGCGCGCTGGGCCACGGCGTTCAAGGCGCTTCGTAATCGCCGGTGCCGTCCGGCCACGGTGTCAGCAACTCGTAGCCCTCTTCGGTCACGGCGATCATGTGCTCCCATTGCGCCGACAACGAACGGTCTTTGGTGACGACCGTCCAGCCGTCACGTTGCACCGCGGTGCCGGCGCGGCCCGCGTTGATCATCGGTTCGATCGTGAAGACCATGCCCGGCTTCAGACGCACGCCCTGCCCCGGCTGACCGTAGTGCAACACTTGCGGGTCTTCGTGGTAGACACGGCCGATGCCATGGCCGCAGTAGTCGCGCACGATCGAGAAGCCGTCGCGCTGCGCGATCTTCTGGATCGCGGAGCCGACGTCGCCCAGCGTAGCGCCCGGCTTGACCTCGCGGATGCCGGCAAGCATCGCCTCGTATGTCGTGTCGATCAGCTGGCGCGCCACCGTGCTCGGCTGGCCGACGCAATACATGCGGCTGGTGTCGCCGAAATAGCCGTCTTTGATAATCGCGACGTCGATATTGATGATGTCGCCATCTTTCAGAATTTCGTTGCGGTTGGGAATGCCGTGGCACACCACCTGGTTGACGGACGTGCAGACGGTCTTGGGAAACCCCAAATAACCGACATTTGCCGGAATCGACTTTTGCGTATTGACAATGTAGTCGTTGCACAGCGCGTCGAGCTCGTCGGTGGAGACACCGGCCTTGACGTGCTCGCCAATCATCGCCAGCACGTCGGCCGCGAGGCGGCCGGAGATGCGCAGTTTAGCGATGTCGTCGGGAGTCTTGTAGGTAATGGCCATGAATTCGGTCGAGGTGGGTCGATGATGACGATCGGCCAATTGTACAGAGGATCGCCGGACGGCCTCCGAGAGCCGGGCCGGGCCTGCTTGCCTGGGGCCTGCTTGCCTGGGGCCGGCGTCGGCGAACCGCTCGCGCTTGATGCCCCGCGCGCAGATGATGTGCAATGCTAAGCGTTCGTCATAGTCGACGGGTATGCGTTCGCTCCACATCTGCGCGCGGTAGAGCTTGAGGCCGGCTTGAGGCCGGACACGCTGAAATCGCCCTCGCCGACGAGTCTCGCGGACAGCACGTCGTCGCGTCGTCGCGTCGGTCGGCGCAGGCGGCGCAGGCGGCCATCGCCCAAGGATTATTGTTCATGCCGGGCCACGAGAGCCCGGCAGAAAAACCAACCGCGTCAGCGCACCGGAATGATCAGGTGCTGGCCAATCAGGATGAGGTTGGGGTTTGGAAGGTTATTGCGCCTCTGCACGTCCACAAATCGCGCACCGCTTCCCAACTGACTCGCGGCAATGGCATTCAGCGTGTCGCCGGAGCGGACCACGTAAGTCTTCTCGCCGCCGGTCGCCGCGGTGGTGAGCACCTGGTCGCTGATGAAATATTTACGCAACAGGTCCAGATACGCCGGCGACTGCTTGACCTTCGCGATCGCGGAGTTCAGGTAGATCAGCAGCGCGCTGTCTTCCTTGCGTACGCCGATTTTGTACGCGAGGTTGGACCCGTCCAGCTTTGTGACCGCGAACGTCAGGTCGGTGCCTTTGATCTCCGACACGCCAAACGGATAGTCGTAGACGATGGCGTCGACCTGATGCTCGTCCAGGAAGTGCGACATCCAGGATCGCTGCCCCTCGATGCTCGCATCCGATAGCTCGACGATTTTGCTATTCGGGAATGCTTTCTGGACAAACGCTTTCACGTCTGGATCGCCCTGCAGCACGCCGACTGTTTTGCCCGCCAGATCGGCCGCGGAGCGGACCGGCGAACCCTTGGCCACGATCAACGAATAGCCGAAGTCCTCGACATAGGGGATCGAATAGACCACGCCGCTCGGGGTGTTGTCGGGAAACGTCAGGCCGTCCATGGCGACGTCGACCACCGCGTTGCCCTGCTTGTCGGTTTTCGTCAGCTGATCGGGGACCGCGGGATACGTGTCCACGCCGTGATGCGTGTCGACCGTGACGATCGAATGATCGCCCGAGGTGAACTCTTTCTGCGCGAACAGCAGATTGGCGAAGTCGACGTTGAAGCCTTGCGGCTTGCCGCTGTCTTCCGAGTAAAACGGCCGCGATGGATTTTCGACGCTGACGCGCACGACGCCGTTGCTCAAGATCGATTTCAGCGTGTCCTTGTTGGGCACGAAACCGTCCGGGTTGCTCGGGGCTGTCGGTTTGACGTCGGCACTGCTGTTGTTGCCGGTGTCCACGCCGTTCACCGCGACGGTGTCTTTGTCGGTGCTCTGGCCGCTGTTGAGAGGATTTTTCAGGCCGCCTTCGTGGATATACCAACCGGCAGCCAACAAGATCAGGAAAAGAACCGAACCCAGGATTTTCTTCATTGTTTTTTGATCGAGTTGAGTGGTCGAGCGGTGAGCGCCTGATTATTTGGGTGCCGCGGGCGAGCCGAGTTGCTGAGCGGGCGGATTGATAGCACCCATCTCGGTAGCAGCCTTGGCTTGCTGCACTTCAGCGCTTTCCATCAGCGACGTTTCCATTTCGGAGAATGCTTTATTGACCGAGTTCATCACGGAGTCGAGCGCGGCGTCCGTTTTGATTTGCGCGAAAGTGTCGCTGGATTGCATGCCGGCAATCTTGTTCATGCGTTGTGCGGATTGCGACATATCCCACAGTGCTTTGGCCCGATCGATCGCGTCGGAAAATCGCTTGAGTTCGTCCTGCACCTGCTTATAGCGCCCCTCGCGAAACGCGAGCAGTTTTTTCATCGTCGCGAGTTGGGTCTCGAAACGGTCCGCGTCTTCGGGATACTGCTTTTTGAACTGCGCGGTTTTGTCTTCGAAGTTTTTCACTTCGGTGCGGAAGTCGGTGATGCTCTTCTTGAACCGCTCGGCGCCTGCCTGCTTTTCGGCCAGTTCGTTGTAGAGCGTCTCGATCGGGTTCGACTTCGCTTCGTTCACGAACATCTTGACCTTCTGGTTCGCGAACTTCATGGCGAGAACGGGACCGAAGTTGATCGCCGCCAGCCCGATCACCGCCGCGAGGATCAGGCCGACCAGGCCTTTGACCAACAAGATGGCGAGTGGCGCGCCGATGGCGATGCACAGCCCGATAATCGACCACTTGATGACTTTATATTTGGCGGTGCTGGCGGTCGTGTCAACGACCGAATTGCCGACTGACATGTGAATCCCCTTTTAAAGCCTGTTTTACAAAACTGGTTTTGCAAACTGCTCGGGACATCGTTGTGGCTGTGCGTTTGGTGTCTGTATTTTTGAGCCCGACGCGAAAACGCTGTATGACTTTACAGGCACTCAGGCGACTCGGGAAGTGTCACTTATTTTTCACCATGACTTGACGGATCACGAACTCGAATCGATCTGATGGTCCGGCGACACGCATCGAATTCAGGCAGGCACATTCGCCAAACTGAATCGCTTATCCGGGCCGCTGGCGCGACGTTTAATACGCCAGACTCAAGCCGGCTTTCGCTGGAAACACCCATAATGTGACCCGGATGTCCGGGGACTGCCACTGGAACCCAAGGGAGCCCGATGGCGTGAAGCGACGTTCGCACTTGCGCGTTTGGCGGGTTGTTGGCGGCCAGAAACGAAAACAGGCCCCGAAGGGCCTGTTTCTAAATTTGGCGGAAAGGGTGAGATTCGAACTCACGGTACCCCTAAAGGTACACTGGATTTCGAGTCCAGCGCATTCGACCACTCTGCCACCTTTCCGGGTCTTCCAACTCACTGCAACGAGTGCTGCTTAGTTGCTAAGTGAATCAGATCCAAGCGGGTCGTTGCTTGGGAGAGAAAGATTATAGAACAGCTAAATCCGATTTCCAAGCCCCTCGACCAAAAAATTTCGAAGAGACTTGGCAATCGCAGCGGCCTCAGCCGCTGCATCAGCCCAGCACCAATCAAGCCGCCGGCACTTCCAGCCGCTCCACCCCACCAAGGTACGGACGCAACGCCGCCGGCACCGTCACCGACCCATCCGCGTTCTGGAAATTCTCCAGCACAGCCACGAGCGTACGGCCAACCGCCAGACCCGAACCGTTCAGCGTATGCACCAGCTCCGGCTTGCCCTGCGCATTGCGAAAGCGCGCCTGCATCCGGCGAGCCTGGAACGACTCCGTATTCGAGCAGCTCGATATCTCGCGATACGTATTCTGCGCAGGCACCCACACTTCCAGGTCGTACGTCTTGGCAGCCGAGAAACCCATATCGCCCGTGCACAGCGTGATCACGCGGTACGGCAGTTCAAGCTTCTGCAGGATCGTCTCTGCGTGGCCGACCATCTGCTCCAGCGCATCATACGAAGCTTCCGGCGCAACGATCTGCACCATTTCGACCTTGTCGAACTGATGCTGGCGGATCAGCCCGCGCGTGTCGCGGCCATACGAACCCGCTTCCGAGCGGAAGCACGGCGAATGCGCGGTCAATTTGATCGGCAGCGTATCCGCTTCGACGATGCTGTCGCGCACCGTGTTCGTCAGCGAAATTTCCGACGTCGAAATCAAATACTGCGTGACCGTGTTTTCGTCGCCGCCCTTCTCGACGCGGAACATGTCGTCGGCGAATTTCGGCAGTTGGC
Source organism: Paraburkholderia phytofirmans OLGA172 (assembly GCF_001634365.1). NCBI lineage: Bacteria > Pseudomonadati > Pseudomonadota > Betaproteobacteria > Burkholderiales > Burkholderiaceae > Paraburkholderia > Paraburkholderia phytofirmans. The sequence continues at coordinate 930,560 of NZ_CP014578.1, read as the reverse complement.
CCGTGCCGTACAGAATCTCCGGATTCACGATGTACGGCGTGTACACCTCGGTATAGCCGTGATGCAGCGTATGCGTGTCGATCATGAACTGCGCCAGCGCGCGATGGAGCCGCGCAATCTGGCCGCGCAGCAACGTGAAACGCGCGCCCGACAGTTTCGCGCCGGTCTCGAAATCGAGGCCGAGCGGCATGCCCACGTCGACGTGATCCTTCACCTCGAAATCGAATTGACGCGGCGTGCCCCAGCGGCGCACTTCGACATTCCCGGTTTCGTCCTGACCCATCGGCACGCTTTCGTGCGGCAGGTTCGGCACGCCGAGCAGCAGGTCGGACAGACGCTTCTGGATATCCTCGAGCTTGGCCGCCGACGCCTTCATCTCGTCGCCGATACCGCCCACTTCGGCCATCAGCGCCGAGGTGTCCTCGCCCCGCCCCTTCATCCCGCCGATCTGCTTCGACAGGGTGTTGCGGCGCGCCTGCATCTCTTCGGTACGGGTCTGGGTGTCGCGGCGTTCCGCTTCGAGCGCGGTAAAGGCCGCCACGTCGAGGGTATAGCCGCGGTCGGCGAGGCGCTTGGCGACGCCGTCGAGGTCTTTGCGCAGCAGCTGGATGTCGAGCATGGGATGGGGCGGGTGTTCGTTATATGAAGCTGGGATTTTAGCGCACCGGCGCGGGCGGCCGGTACGTTAGATGGTCAAGGCGTGCGGAATGGCGATTCGGCATCTGAAACAGCCGCAGAAGCAGCAGAAGCACCAGCGAAGACGCTTAACCCTTTTTAGGCTTGTTCTCGCTGCGCCACTGCGCGTCGAGTTCGGCGAGACGCGCCATCTTGTCGCCGATCTTGCCTTCAAGACCGCGCGGCGTCGGCTCGTACCAATGCGGGTCGCGCATGTTGTCCGGCAGATAGGTCTCGCCGGCCGCGTAGGCATCGGGTTCGTCGTGCGCATAGCGGTATTCGTGACCGTAACCGAGTTCCTTCATCAGTTTGGTCGGCGCGTTACGCAAATGTACTGGCACGCCGCGCGACTGGTCCTTGCTGACGAAACGGCGTGCCTCGTTGTACGCGTTGTACCCGGCGTTCGACTTCGGCGCGACCGCCAGATAGATGACCGCCTGCGCCAGCGCCAGTTCGCCCTCGGGCGTGCCGAGGCGCTCATAGGTTTCGGACGCGTCGAGCGCAATGCGCGCCGCGCGCGGGTCGGCGAGGCCGATGTCTTCCCACGCCATGCGCACAATGCGTCGCGCGAGATAACGCGGGTCCGCGCCGCCGTCGAGCATGCGGCAGAACCAGTACAGCGCGCCGTCCGGGTTGCTGCCGCGCACCGATTTATGCAGCGCGCTGATCTGGTCGTAGAATGCGTCGCCGCCTTTGTCGAAGCGGCGCAGATTCTCGGCGAGCGCGCTGCCGAGCAAGGCGCCGTCGATTTCGGTGCTCTTCTGCTGGGCCGCCGCGCGCGCGACGATTTCCAGGTTGTTCAACAGCTTGCGGCCGTCGCCATCAGCGGAACCAATCAGGGCGTCGCGGGCTTCGTCGGTGAACGTGAGGCCGCCGAGTTCTTTCTGCGCGCGGTCGAGCAGTTCGCGCTGCTCTTCGTCGGTGAGGCTTTTCAGCACGTAGACGGCGGCTCGCGAGAGCAACGCGCTGTTCACCTCGAACGACGGATTCTCGGTCGTGGCGCCGACGAACACGAACAGCCCCGACTCGACGTGCGGCAAGAACGCATCCTGTTGGCTCTTGTTGAAGCGATGCACTTCGTCGACGAAAACCAGCGTCTGATGCCCGTTCGCGCGATGAATCTGCGCGGTCTCGACGGCTTCGCGGATATCCTTCACGCCCGAGAGCACCGCGGACAACGCGATGAACTCGGCATGAAACGCGTCGGCCATGAGCCGCGCGAGCGTGGTTTTGCCAACGCCGGGCGGGCCCCAGAGAATCATCGAATGGGCTTCGCCGGATTCGAAGGCGACCCGCAACGGCTTGTTCGGGCCGAGCAGATGCTTCTGGCCGATTACTTCGTCGATATTGCGGGGCCGCAGGCGTTCGGCGAGCGGAACATTGGCACGGGTTTCTTCAAACATGACGTTTTGGGGATAATCTCGGCTTTTCCGGACGCAGTCCGTATGAAGGCGGCGTGCTGCCGGATGGACAAAGCCGGCACGCGGAGGTGCGGGCGACGACCTGCATTATGACAGCGACGGCGCTCGAGCGATGAGCGCGCCGGTCAGCCCGTAATCTCGCCGACAGCCTGACAGGCTAACATCGCGCGCGGCCTGGCCGGCAACACCGGCGTCGCACGCGAACATACAAGCAATACCAAGAGGAACACGATTAGATGGCACAAGACCCACTCGCCGGCGACGCCGGCTCCACCTACGCACCGCTCACGCCGGTGCCCGACGCGCGCCGCGCGTTCCGCACCGGCGACGCTTTCGCGCTCTGGTTCTCGCTCGGCATCGGCCTCCTGGTCGCGCAGGCGGGCGCACTGCTGGTGCCGGGGCTGTCGCTGCCGCATGCGTTGCTGGCGATTGTGATCGGCAGCGTGATCGGCGTGGTGCTGCTCGCGCTGGTCGGCATCATCGGCACGGACACCGGCCTTGCCGCGATGTCCTCTCTGCGCCCGACGCTCGGTGTGCGCGGCGCCTCGGTGCCGGCGGTGCTGAACGCGGTGCAACTGGTCGGCTGGGGCTCGTTCGAGGTGATCGTGATGCGCGATTCCGCCGATGCGCTCGCCAAGCAGGCCTTCGGTTTCTCGATGCCGCTGATCTGGACCGTGATTTTCGGTTTGCTCGCGACGCTGCTGGCCATCAGCGGCCCGCTGTCGTTCGTGCGCCGGTTTCTGCGCACGTGGGGCATCTGGCTGCTGCTGGCGGGCGCCGCGTGGCTTTCGTGGAATCTGCTGGCCAAGCATGACCTAGCCGCGCTGATGCGCCGTCCTGGCACCGGCGAGATGTCGTTCGGCGGCGCAATCGATCTGGTGGTCGCGATGCCGCTCTCGTGGCTGCCGCTGATCGCCGACTACACGCGTTTCGGCCGACGCCCCGGCGAAACCTTCCGCGGCACGCTGCTCGGCTATGGCATTGCGAACATCTGGTTTTACGCACTCGGCGCGATCTACGGTCTCGCGGCAGGCGGTGGCGATGCGCTGCTGACCGGCGCGCTGGCTCAAGCGGGCGGCGGCCTCGCCCTGCTGCTGATCCTGATCGACGAAGTGGACAACGCGTTCGCCGATATCCACTCGGCTGCGGTCTCGACCGGCACGTTCTGGACGCGCGGCAGTGTGCCGTTGTTGTCGGCGGCATTCGGCGCGTTGTGCACGGCGATCGCATTGCTTGTGCCGATGGCGAAGTATCAGAACTTCCTGCTGCTGATCGGCTCGGTGTTCGCGCCGCTGTTCGGCGTGGTGCTGGTAGATCACTTCATCGTGCGCAAGCGTCGCATTGAAGCCGCTGTGCTCGGCGATGTGCGCGGCCGTTACGGCTTCTCGGGCGGCTGGCATCTGAGCGCGTTCGCGTCGTGGGCAATCGGGATCGTGTCGTATCAGGCGATCAATCAATGGCTGCCGAATCTGGGCGCCACGTTGCCCGCGTTGGCGGTTGGCGCGGTGTGCTATCTGGCGCTGGTGTCGGTCCGGAAGACGGCTTACGCGTAAGCTGAGCAAGCATCATCGCAATACAGAAAACGCCTGCAAATGCAGGCGTTTTCTCTTGATGCGTCATCAACCTTAATCAGGTTACTGCGCAACCCTACGCGCAGTTCACCGCTTCGAGGCGCGATACTCGACGCCCGGCAACACGCACAGCAACTCGAACGCGAGATTCGCGCCGAGCAGCGCGGTCGTGCCGAACGGATCGTACGGCGGCGCCACTTCAACCAGATCGCAGCCGACGATGTTCAGCCCATGCGAGCCGCGAATGATTTCCAGCGCCTGTGGCACCGTCAAACCGGCGATTTCCGGCGTGCCTGTACCCGGCGCGAAGGCCGGATCGATACCGTCGATATCGAATGTGATGTACACCGGAGCGTCGCCCATGCGTTCCCGCACGCGTGCCATCAACGGCACCAGCGACTGATTCCAGCACGCCTCGGCCTGCACGACTTCAAAGCCCTGATCGCGGCACCAGTCGAAATCTTCCGCCGCGTAACCCGTGCCGCGCAAACCGATCTGCACGACACGATCGCAGTCGAGCAAGCCCTCTTCCACCGCGCGGCGAAACGGCGTGCCGTGTGCGATCTTCTCGCCCATCATCGTGTCGTTGACATCGGCGTGCGCATCCACGTGAATCAGGCCGACCTTGCCGTGCTTGCGATGAAGCGCGCGCAGAATCGGCAGCGCGATCGTATGGTCGCCGCCGAGCGTGATCGGCTTGCAGTTGTGCTGGAGAATTTCGTCGTACGCGGTTTCGATGCGCTTGATCGAATCGTGCAGGTTGTACGGATTGATCGCGACGTCGCCGAGATCGGCCACGCGCAGCGAATCGAACGGCGCGGCGCGCGTCGCCATGTTGTACGGGCGCAGCAGCACCGATTCGCTGCGGATCTGGCGCGGCCCGAAGCGCGCGCCGGTGCGGTTCGAGGTGCCGAGATCGAACGGCACGCCGACGAAACAGGCATCGAACCCTTCGGCCGAGCCGACGTTCGGCAGCCGCATCATCGTCGCAATGCCGCCGCAGCGGGGCATGGCGTTGCCGGACAGCGGTTGCGGCCGTTCACCGGCTTCGGGGGAAATGAAGGAGGAAGTATTCATCGTGTCTCGGCAATGAAAAGGGGGCAGTAAGCAAATTAGTGCAACCGGCCGAGGAATCAATAAAAAAGCGCACCTTGCCGGGCGAATCTCGATTCTTGAGCAGTTTCCCGCAAGTTAAAATACGAACAGAATAAACTTCACATTGATTTGTAGCGATGTATCCTGACGCATGTTCTCTCAACTCACCGATCTCGACCTGCGGCTGATCCGCGTCTTCCTCGCTATTGTCGATGCCGGCGGCGTCTCGCCAGCCCAGGCCACGCTAAACGTCGGCCAGTCGACCATCAGCACGCAACTCGCCACACTGGAAACGCGCCTCGGCTACCGGCTGTGTGAACGCGGCCGCGGCGGCTTCAGCCTGAGCGCGCGCGGCGAGCAATTCATCGACGCGGCTCGTGCCCTGCTGTCCGCCGTCGATACCTTCGGCATGCAGGCGCGCAATGTCGGCCGCAAGCTGGTCGGCACGCTCGATATCGGCATGATCGGCCATACGCCGGTGTCGGCGAGCGCGCGTATCAGCAACGCGATCGGCCGGTTTCGGGCGCGCGATCAGTCGGTGCGATTTTCGATTCTGGTGCGCTCGCCGGGCGAACTCGAAGAACTGCTCCTGAACGGCCGGATTCAGATCGGCATCGGCTATTTCTGGCATCGCGTGCCGTCGCTCGAATATACCGAGGTGTTCGCCGAAGATCAGTTCGCGTATTGCGCAAAGGGGCATCCACTGTTCGCTTCAGCCGGAGAGGTGTCACCCGCCGAAGCTGCGGCTCACGAATGGGCGTGGCGCAGTTATCCGTTGCCCGAAGCCGAAAGTTCGACCACGCCGCAGAACGTCACCGCCGTCGCGGACAACATGGAGGCGGTCGCGATTCTGGTGCTGTCGGGGCATCATCTCGGCTATTTACCGGGGCATTTCGCGGCGCCGTTCGTCAAGCAGGGCTTGTTGGCCGCGTTGAATCCGGCACAGATGCGTTACCGCGTGGCGTTTCATATGGTCACGCGGGCGCGGCAGCATCGCACCGATATCGTCGAAGCATTTATCGACGATATGAAGGCTGCGCATCCGGTGCAGGTGCTGGAAGTGGATGAGTAGCGGTTCGGCACACCCGGTGCGCGCGCTGAAAACGGACGGGTACCAGGCCTGCAGAGCCGGGTTAGGTCCCGGAAAAGAACGCGCAGCGCGATCGGCAGCCCATCGGCCTCGGTCAGCAATTGAAAAACCGCGCTCGATGGCGCGGCCTTTCTGCAAATCAAACTGTTACTGCAACCCGATTATCCGTTGATCACATCCGCGCCCTTCGGCACCGTGAACTTGAACGCATCGGCCGGCAGCGGCGGGTTCTTCTGGATGTTCGAGAACGTCAGCAGCGTCACGTTGCCGAACACATCGTGCAGTTCCATCGCTTCAAGATTGCCGTCCTTGAAGCCGATGCCGACACGCTGAAACTGCGTGTCTTTCGCTTTGGGCGTCAACTCGAGCCAATCGATGCCGGCCTTCACGCCCGCATCGCGCAGCGTGAAGTTCTTGTCCAGATCGTTGCTGCCGAACAGGATCGCCGCCGGGCTCGCACCAAGTGCGCCGCCGAGGCTGCGCACCGTCACCTGGTTCAAATCCTTGTCGTACACGTAAAGCTTGTCGCCGTCGGCTTGCAGCAGTTGCGCATAGGGCTTCTCGTATTGCCAGATGAACTTGCCGGGACGCGCGAAGGTGAACGTGCCGCTCGACGTGCCAGTCTTGCCGGCCGCGGACAGCACGCCGCTCGCGCCGCTTGCACCTTGCGCCTTGCTCGGCGCGCGCACTTCCTGCTGCACAAAGGTACCGCGCGCGGAATGCACTTGCGCGACGAACGCCTTCAGTTGCTCGGTGCCGCTCGCGAATGCCTGCGACGCGACGAGCATCGACGCGCCGATCGCCACACTGCCGACGCCACGTACGATCGTGCGAGCGAGTTGGCCAAAACGGCTGAGGTGAGCACTCTGTCGAGCGTGCTGCTGCGCGAATAGCTGCATGGTGTTTTCTCCCTTGATTGAATTCGTTGAGCGGTCGTGGCGGCCTGCGAACGAGGCAGCGGCCGGGTGACCGTGGCGGCTAGCTTGCACCGCGCAGCCGAGGGACGAACCCTCAGCCTCGGAGCGCAGCTTAAGCAAGAAGCCTTAAGCGGGACTTATGCGCTGGGCTTATGCACAGCGCATTGCGACCGGTTCGGCGGAATAGCGGCATGGATCGCCTATTCCGTTTCCCGCGCCGGCGCAAGAATTTCGCGATTGCCGTTCGACGACATCGCCGACACCACACCCGAGTTCTCCATCTGCTCGAGCAGGCGCGCCGCACGGTTATAGCCGATGCGCAAATGCCGCTGCACCAGCGAGATCGACGCGCGGCGGTTCTTCAGCACCACATCGACGGCCTGGTCGTATAACGGGTCCGACTCGCCGTCGCCCGAACCGCTTCCCCCTGCGCCCGCGGAGCCTTCGTCGCCCTCGCCCGTCACGCCGCCTTCGAGAATGCCCTCGATATAGTTCGGCTCGCCCTGCTCCTTGAGCTTGTCGACGACGCGATGCACTTCCTCGTCCGACACGAACGCGCCGTGCACACGCACCGGCAAGCCGCTACCCGGCGGCAGGTACAGCATGTCGCCCATGCCGAGCAGCGATTCCGCGCCCTGCTGGTCGAGAATCGTGCGAGAGTCGATCTTCGACGACACCTGGAATGCCATTCGCGTCGGCACGTTGGCCTTGATCAGACCGGTAATCACGTCGACCGACGGACGCTGCGTCGCCAGAATCAGATGGATGCCCGCCGCGCGCGCTTTCTGCGCAATCCGCGCGATCAGCTCTTCGACCTTCTTGCCGACCACCATCATCAGGTCCGCCAATTCGTCGATCACGACGACGATGTTCGGCAGACGCGTGAGCGGTTCCGGATCGTCCGGCGTCAGGCTGAACGGATTCGGCAGCTTCTCTTCGCGCTTTGCGGCTTCGTCGATCTTGTTGTTGTAACCGGCAAGGTTACGCACGCCAAGCTTGCTCATCAGCTTGTAGCGGCGCTCCATTTCGGCGACCGCCCAGTTCAGCGCGTGACCCGCCTGACGCATGTCCGTCACCACCGGACACAGCAAATGCGGAATACCTTCGTAGACGCTCATTTCGAGCATCTTCGGATCGATCAGGATCATGCGGACCTGGTCGGCGCTCGCCTTGTAGAGCAACGACAGGATCATCGCGTTGATACCCACCGACTTGCCCGAGCCGGTTGTACCAGCCACCAGCAAGTGCGGCATTTTCGCGAGGTCGGCGCACACCGGCTTGCCGCCGATGTCCTTGCCGAGGCCCATGGTGAGCGGCGAAGCCGCGTCCGCATAAACCGCCGAGCCGAGAATCTCCGAGAGACTCACGGTCTGACGGCGCTGGTTGGGCAACTCCAGCGCCATGAAATTCTTGCCCGGAATCGTTTCGACCACGCGGATCGACACCAGCGACAGCGAACGCGCCAGATCCTTCGCCAGACCGACGATCTGGCTGCCCTTCACGCCGGTGGCCGGCTCGATTTCGTAGCGCGTGACGACCGGACCCGGATACGCGGCGACCACGCTCACTTCGACACCGAAGTCCTTGAGCTTTTTCTCGATCAGACGCGAGGTGAATTCGAGCGTATCGGCGGAAATGGTCTCCTGCGCGGCCGGCGCCGCGTCGAGCAGCGAGATCGGCGGCAAGGTGGAATCGCCCGGCAGGTCCGTGAACAGCGGCACTTGCCGCTCTTTCTCGACGCGCTCCGATTTGGCGGGCGTGACGACCGGCGGGACGATCATGACCGGCTCGTGCTCCTCGATCCGCACACGGCCCTTTTCGACCTTGCCTTCGCGCTTCACGGCGGCGGCTTCGCCCAATTTACGGTCGCGGCCGGCCTCGCGGCGCAGCTTGGCGAAGGTGACCGCGGAAATAATCGATTCGCCGACCTTTTCCGACACCGACAGCCACGAAAAACGGAAATACAGCGACAAACCAATGCCGAGCACGATAAGTAGGGCCAGCGTGCCGCCCGTGAAGCCGAGCGCATGCGATATGCCGCGCGCGACCGCTTCGCCGATCACACCGCCCGGCGCACGCGGCAATTGCACTTTCAGCGACCACATGCGCAGCGCTTCGATGCCGTCGCAAGCGAGCAACACCAGCATGAAGGCGAACGCGTCCGCGAGCCAGCCAGCATCGCGCGGTACGTCTTCCTGCAGTTCCTCGTGACGGGTGATACGGCGGTAATTGGCGGAGATATGGCGACCGAGCAGCACGATCCACCAGTAGGCGGACAGCCCGAACAGCAGCAGCAGGATGTCGGACGTCCACGCACCGACGCGGCCCGCCCAGTTGGCGATGTGGTCGACCTGCGCGGCATGCGTCCAGCTCGGATCGTGCCGGCTGTAGCTGACGAGCGCCATGAGCAGGAATACGCCGAGCGCGACCTGCAAGATCCAGCGGATTTCGGTGAAAAGGCGCGACATGCGGTGCGGCAATGCCTGCGCGCTCGCGGAATAGGGAGCTTTTGCCATTGATCCTGTTGCTTGTGTGGCCGATTTGGCGCCAAAGTCGCGGCCCGAAGCGGCGCTTAAGGCGGCTCCAGACCCGGTCCCGGCTACCGGGTCCAGCGATGCGGCCTATTGTAAACGCAGTGCCTCGCGCGAGGCTGTAAATGACGGTAACTTAGCCGATTGGCCTCACGAAAGGCCGCCGGGACCCGTGGCAATGCTATCGCCGCGATCAGAAAGCTTCATGAAGCAGGCCGGCGTGCCGCCCTTTATAATGCCGCTCTGATACCCATCTACAGTTTCAGCTCAAGTCGCGCGGCCTCGCATGGGCGAGCCGGGCGCCGTAAAAGGATTCGATCATGCCCGCAACTTCCACGAAACACGCCAAAGTTCTGATTCTCGGTTCCGGTCCCGCCGGCTACACGGCAGCGGTCTACGCGGCACGCGCCAACCTGTCTCCGGTGCTCGTCACGGGTCTCGCCCAGGGCGGCCAGCTGATGACCACGACCGACGTCGAAAACTGGCCTGCCGACGCCCACGGCGTGCAAGGCCCGGAACTGATGACGCGTTTTCTGGAGCACGCCGAGCGCTTCAACACGGAAATCATTTTCGACCATATCCATACGGCCAAGCTGGATGAGAAGCCGATTCGCCTGATCGGCGATTCGGGCGAATATACCTGCGACTCGCTGATCATCTCGACCGGCGCATCGGCACAGTATCTCGGCCTGCCGTCCGAAGAATTGTTCATGGGCAAGGGCGTGTCGGCTTGCGCCACCTGCGACGGTTTCTTCTACAAGCAACAACATGTGGCCGTGATCGGCGGCGGCAATACCGCGGTCGAAGAAGCTCTTTATCTTTCCGGCATCGCCAAGAAGGTGACGGTGATCCATCGCCGCGACAAGTTCCGTGCCGAACCGATCCTGATCGACCGTCTGCTGGCGAAGGAAAAGGAAGGCGTGGTCGAGATCAAGTGGAACAGCACGCTCGACGAAGTGACCGGCGACCAGTCCGGCGTGACCGGCCTGCGTATCAAGAACACGAAAAACGGCGACACCACGGATATCGCGCTGCAAGGCATCTTCGTCGCGATCGGCCACAAGCCGAACACGGACATTTTCGCAGGTCAGCTGGAGATGAAGAACGGCTACATCATCACCAAGGGCGGCCTGAACGGTTTCGCAACGGCCACCAGCGTGCCGGGCGTGTTCGCGGCGGGCGACGTGCAGGATCATGTCTATCGTCAGGCGATCACCAGTGCAGGCACGGGCTGTATGGCCGCGCTCGACGCGCAGCGTTATCTGGAAACCATCGAAGAGATTGGCGAGCACGTCATGAGCGCCGAAGCCGACCGTTGATCATCGCGTGAATCTGCGAGGGTAAGCGCGACGGTAAAATGGCGGCTGGGCAAGGCTCGGCCGCTAGCTTTGGAGAAAGCCGCGGCTGCAAAGCCAGCGGCTTTTTTTGCGTCGTGCTTGCGTCGCGCGATCGTTCCACTTTTCTGTGTATTACCGATATGCCGAAGAATCAGCCCCACCCTAGCGAACCGAAGCGCGCCCGTGCCATTGCCAGGCCCGCGCCCGAGGTGGCTGCACCCATCGCCAAACCGAAGATCGAACCGGCCGCCGGTCTAGCCGGCCTCGGCGCGTTGCGCGATGCGTTAAAGGGCGACACGCAACGGCGTGAACGCGAGCGCGCGGCCGCAGCGGCGGCGCAGCGCGAAGCCTCGGCGGACGCCGATCTGTTTCGTCGCGAGATCGGCGCGGTTGCGCCGCTGGCGGTCCCGCCGCGCGCCAGCTTGCCGCGCAATCCCCCGTCGCCGCTGCCGGTGCAAACCAGACTCGACGAAGAAGCGGTGCTGCACGAAGCGATCTCCGACGAGTTCGATCCCGAGATCCTGCTCGAAACCGACGAAACGCTGTCCTATTGCCGGCCCGGTGTCAGTCAGGAGGTCGTGCGAAAACTGCGGCGTGGCGATTGGATCGTGCAGGCGCAAATCGATCTGCACGGCATGCGTCGCGAGGAAGCACGCGAGGCGTTGGCCGAGTTCATTCGCGAATCGGTGAAACGTGGCCTGCGGTGTTTGCGTGTGATTCACGGCAAAGGCCTCGGGTCGATCGGTAAAGAACCGGTATTGAAGGGCAAAGTGCGCGCGTGGCTCGTGCAGAAGTCCGAGGTGATTGCGTTCTGTCAGGCACGTCCGCATGACGGCGGCGCGGGTGCGGTGGTCGTGCTGTTGCAGCCGGGCGCATTGCCGGCTTCCCCCAGGTCCTGACGGAGTCCCGGTGATCCATCCGAGGCTGACGTTGGCGCTGACCATCATGGAGGCGCTGGCGCTTTTCGCGTACGCGATTTCCGGGTTTATCGAAGCCCGAACCCGACGGCTCGATGCGGTGGGGACCTTCCTCGTGGCAATCGCGACGGCCTTCGGCGGCGGTACGTTGCGCGACGTGCTGCTCGAACGGCGGCCCTTCTACTGGGTCGAACATCAGGCGTATCTGATCGCGATCTTCGTGATGTCCCTGTTTGCGCCGACACTATTGAAGATGACGTCGCGCCTGCTCTCCGAGCGGGTCTTGCTGGCGGCCGATGCCGTGGGACTCGGCTTGTTCAGCATTGCCGGCACGTCGATCGCGCACGACGCGCAGATGCCGTGGTTCACGTCGGTGATGATGGGGGTGTTGACAGGCGTATTCGGCGGCGTGATCCGCGACGTGCTGTGCAACGAGGTGCCGCTGATTTTGCGCGATTCGCGGCCGTATGCGACATGCGCTTTCGTGGGGTGTTGGCTGTACGTGCTGCTGGACTATATGAACGTCGATACGGTGTACGGCGTGTTGATCGCCACCGCCTTCATCCTGCTCGCAAGACTGGTGACGTTCCGGTTCAACGTCCGCCTGCCTCACTAAGCCTGCCTCACCAAACTTGCCTCATCAAGAGCGCGCTGCAATTGGTCAGCTTACAAATTTTTCAAATATTACGCGACCTTTCTTGAAAATTTGGGACGTTTGGTCGTACCACATCACGGTGCATCGGCTCTTTGTCGCGTCAGATCTTCGCCAAAAGCGGGTGAACATCCGTCTTCCGCTAGCATTTTCGCGGCTGTCGCGCTGCTGTCGATTTGCTCCGCTGTGGTTCGTCGTGAGGTAAACGGCTCCTTTGGCCGTCATCGCGCCCCAGCACTCCTTGCAACCGCGACAGGTGACCACGATGACCCTGAAGCTCTATGCCCTCCCTCGCGTGGCCGCCCTTATTGCGACAACACTATTTCCAAGCGATACACTTCACTTCGAGAGCCACTTCCGCCCATCACTCATAAGGCAAAACATGGACCGCTTCGAAGCGATGGAGATATTTACGCGTGTGGTCGAAGCGAACAGCTTCACCAAAGTATCCGAATCGCTCGACCTACCACGCGCCAAAGTCAGCCGCACCATTCAGGCTCTCGAAGAGCACGTCGGTGTGCGGCTGCTGAACCGTTCGACGCGGCAGGTCAGCGTCACCGAAGACGGCGCGCTCTTCTATGAGCGTTGCGTACGCATCCTCGCGGAAGTCACCGACGCCGAATCGTCGCTGTCGAACAAGCGCGAAAATCCAAGCGGCACGATTCGCGTCGATACGTCCGGCACGCTCGCCCGTGCGCTGCTGCTGCCCGCGCTCGACGACTTTTACCTGCAATACCCCGAGATCGACGTGCGGCTCGGGCTGGCGGATCGCAATATCGATCTGATTCAGGACGGGGTGGATTGCGTGATCCGCATGGGCACGCCGGAAGAGTCGAGTCTCGTGGCGCGGCGCATCGGCCAGGCGAAGATCGTGACCTGCGCGTCGCCCGCCTATCTGGAGAAATACGGCACGCCAACCACGCTCGACGAGCTGAGCGAGCATCGCGCGGTCAACTACATTTCCGCGCGCAGCGGCAAGACCTTTCCGTTCGAATACGAAGTGGACGGCGAGATCGTCAAGGTTGCGTTGAAGAGCGTGCTCGCGGTGAACGACGGCAGCGTCTACATCGGCGCGGGCGCGCTCGGCCACGGCATTATCCAGCCGTCGCGCTTCATGGTTGCGGATCTGATCGCGCAAGGCGCGCTCACGGAAATCCTCACGGCCTACACGAGCCCTGGCACGCCACTGTCGATTTTGTACGCGCATCGCCGCAATCTGAGTTCACGGCTTCGCGCCTTCACCGAGTGGGTCACCGAGCTGGCGCGAAGCAATCCGGATCTGCGCATTACGGACGTTTGAGAGCCTGGTGCAGAGGCGCCATGGTCCGAGCCCGATGCAAACAGCACCTGGCAAAAAAAGAAAAGCCCCATGCGTCTCACAACGCATGGGGCTTTCTTCAATGCGAATCGCTCAGCGAATCACCCGCCTCAGGCAATCCGCTCTTCATTGGACGGATCGAACAACACCGCCTTCGACGCATCGAACAACAATGTCGTAGTCGACAAGGGCTGCGGATTCGAAGCCGGGTGCACGCGGCTCACAATGCGCTTGCCGTTCACCTGCGCGAACACCAGCGTGTCAGGACCGGTCGGCTCGATCACGTCGACATTCACGTCGATCGACTGCAGGTTCGCGTGGTCGCCATGCGCACCGCGTGCGTCGGTGATCCGCTCAGGGCGCAGGCCGAGAATCACTTCGCGCCCAATGTGCGACTTCACCTTGGCCGAGTCGAACGGCAGGTTCAACACATTGCGCGCCGTGCCCGTATCCAGCTCGATGCCGACGCCCGAACCCTGCTCCACCAGCTTGCCCTGGATGAAGTTCATCGGCGGCGCGCCGATGAACCCGGCCACGAACAGATTGGCCGGCGAATCGTAGATCTCTTGCGGCGCGCCGAACTGCTGGACGATGCCATCTTTCATCACCGCGATGCGGTCGCCGAGCGTCATCGCTTCGATCTGATCGTGCGTCACATAGACGATCGTCGTGCCGAGGCGTTGATGCAGCAGCTTGATTTCCGAACGCATCTCGATACGCAGTTTCGCGTCGAGGTTCGATAGCGGTTCGTCGAACAGGAACATCACCGGATCGCGCGCGAGGGCACGACCCATGGCCACGCGCTGACGCTGACCGCCGGAGAGCTGGCCCGGCTTGCGGTCCAGCAAGTGCGTGATCTGCAGCGTGTTCGACACGCGGTCGACGATCTGCGCCTGCTCCTGCTTCGGCACCTTGCGGATGTTCAGGCCGAACGAGATGTTCTCGCGCACCGTCATCGACGGATACAGCGCGTACGACTGGAACACCATCGCGATATCGCGATCCTTCGGCGAGAGGTTGTTCACCGTCTTGCCGTCGATCTGGATCTCGCCCTTGGTCACGGTTTCGAGGCCGGCGATCATATTGAGCAGCGTCGATTTCCCGCAGCCCGAGCCGCCCACGAGAATCAGGAACTGGCCGTCTTCGATGTCGATGTTGACACCCTTCAGAACCGGCACCCCGTTCGGGTAAGTCTTGTACACGTCACGGATGGAAAGGCTTGCCATGCTGTGAATCCTCTTGTCTCTGGTACTGCTTGAAAGCGCTCCCAAACCTGGCACTTCGCGCCAGGCCCCCCGAGGGGGGCTGAGAAAACTTGGGGCGGCCCGGCGTTTTCTCAGGAACGTCTTGTCGGATGACGGCGGCGCGTTTCTTGCACTTATCTTGCACTCAGTGCGTGTTGTGCAGGACGCGCCGCCGCGATGCGTATGGGCTAGCCCCGGGGCTAACCCTTGACGGCCCCCGCCGTCAGACCGCGCACGAAATAGCGGCCGGCGACGATGTAGACGAGCAGCGTCGGCAACGCGGCGATAATCGCGCCGGCCATGTCCACGTTATATTCCTTCACGCCGGTCGAAGTGTTCACGAGGTTGTTCAGCGCCACCGTGATCGGCATCGAATCGACACCGGAGAACACAATCCCGAACAGGAAGTCATTCCAGATCTGCGTAAATTGCCAGATCAGGCACACCATGAAAATCGGCAGCGACACCGGCATCAAAATCTTCGTGAAGATCGTGAAGAACCCGGCACCGTCGATCCGCGCGGCCTTCACGAGTTCAGCCGGAATGCTCACGTAGAAGTTGCGGAAGAACATCGTGGTGAAGGCGATACCGTAGATCACGTGCACCACCACCAGACCGGTTATCGAATTCGACAGGCCGAGCAAGCCTTCGAAACGCGCCATCGGCAGCAGGATCGCCTGGAACGGGATGAAGCAGCCGACCAGGATCATCGTGAAGATCGGATCCGCGCCGCGGAAGCGCCAATGCGTGAGCACATAGCCGTTGAACGCGCCGATGATCGACGAGATCAGCACGGCCGGAATCACCATGCGCACGGAGTTCATGAAGAACGGCTGCATGCCGTCGCAGCGCACACCCGTACACGCACCGCTCCATGCCTTGATCCAGGGATCGATGGTCCAGTGAGTAGGCGGCGTGAGCAGGTTGCCGGAGCGCAGCTGGTCGATGTCCTTGAACGACGTGGACAGCATCACGTAGAGCGGAAACAGGAAATACAGGGCAAACAGAATCAAGGCCGCATAAATGACGGCACGGCTGATCGTCATCTTAGGCTGCATTGCGGGTGCTCCTCGATTCCAGATACATCAGCGGCACGAGCACGGCCACAACGGTGGCGAGCATCATCATCGACGATGCCGCGCCGACGCCCAGCTGCCCGCGGTTGAACGAAAACGTGTACATGAAAATAGCCGGCAGCGATGAAGACGTACCCGGACCGCCCGCGGTCAACGCGACAACCAGGTCGAAGGTCTTGATCGTGATGTGGCAGAGAATCAGCAGCACCGAGAAGAACACCGGGCGCATGCTCGGAATCACGATCTTGCGATAGATGGTGGGCAAGCCGGCGCCGTCCATCTGCGCGGCCTTGAAGATTTCACCGTCGACCCCGCGCAAACCCGCGAGGAACAGCGCCATCACGAAGCCGGTGGATTGCCACACCGCCGCGATCACGACGCAGAAAATCGCCTTGTCGGGGTCGCCGAGCCAGCTGAACGAGAAGCTCGTCCAGCCCCAGTCGTGAAACACTTTCTCGAGGCCGACGCTCGGCGTCATGATCCATTGCCACGCCGTACCCGTCACGATGAACGAGAGCGCCATCGGGTACAGGAATACGGCGCGCAGCGCGCCTTCGTTGCGGATCTGCTGATCGAGCAGGATCGCGAGGAACAGGCCGAGGCCGATACAGATACCGATAAACGGAATGCCGAACCAGCCCAGGTTGGCAGCCGAGGTCCAGAACACATCGTTATCGAACAGTTCGCGATAACGATCGAGACCGACAAATTCATAACGAGGCATCAGTCGCGAATTCGACAGCGACAGAAAGCCGGTAATAGCGATGAAGCCATACACGAAGATCAGACTGATCACGACGCTGGGTGCGAGCACCAGCTTCGGAATCCAGCGGTCGGCAAGGGCCGCCATCGGCGACGTGCGGCGGGTCACGGAAGCCGTGGTTTTCCCGTTTCCGCTGATAGAAGCAGTCACTACTCGACTCCTGCTGAAACTGTACCGCCGAGGCGCTCACGCATGGAAAACGCGAGACCGGAACGGTATAGGTGTGACTCGATGAAACCAAGGGTGAAGTCTCTCGCCCTAAGTAACGCAACGGCTGCAAGCTATCTGAAGCGCGCGCCCGGCACCCACGAGGGCAACAGCCAGGCGCACCACTTCGCTTACGTCGCTTACTTGGTCTTCGCTGCCTTCGCGAGCGCGGCAACCGCGGTCTTCGAATCTTGCTGCGAGTTCATGAACTTCGTGACCACGTCGGAGATCGCGCCGGCTGCTGCATCCGGTTGCGCCATGCCGTGTGCCAGCGAAGGCACATACCCGCCCGACTTGATCGCCACCTGTTCATCCGCGTACGACTTCTTCGCGCAGTCGTCGAACTTGATCATCGACACACCCAGACGAACCGGGATCGAGCCCTTGTTCAGGCTGAACTGCTCCTGGAAGTCCGGCGACATGATCGTCTTGGCCAGTGCCAGTTGACCCGGCGTCGCAGCCTTCTGGCCCTTCTGCTGGAAGAACACGAACGAGTCGACGTTGAACGTGTAAGCTTTTTCCGTGCCCGGAACCGCAGCACAGATGTAGTCCGAGCCCGACTTCTTGCCGGCGTTGGCGAATTCACCCTTGGCCCAGTCGCCCATGAACTGCATGCCGGCCTTGCCGTTGATGACCATGGCCGTGGCCAGGTTCCAGTCACGGCCCGTGCGGCCCGCGTCGAAGTAACCCTGGATCTTGCGGACCGTGTCGAACACGCCGACCATCTTGTCCGACGTCAGCGTCTTTTCGTCGAGGTCGACCAGGGCCTTCTTATAGAAGTCGGCGCCTTGCGACAGCACGACGTCTTCCCACAGCGTCAGGTCTTGCCACGGCTGACCACCCATCGCGATCGGCTGGATGCCCGCAGCCTTCATCTTGTCGGCCACCGCGAAGAACTCAGGCCACGTGGTCGGCACCTTGCCGCCCGCCTTGTCCAACGCTGCCTTGTTGATATACAGCCAGTTCACGCGGTGCACCGAGAACGGTGCAGCAACGTAGTGACCGTCCGCATGCATGATCTTGTCGATTTCCGGCGGCAGATTCTTCTTCCAGTCGCCAGCGGCTGCATCGATCGGCACCAGCACGCCTTGCGAAGCCCAGTCCTGGATCAGCGGACCCTTGATCTGCGCAGCGCTCGGCGCGTTGCCCGAGATCACCTGCGTCTTGAGTGCCGTCATGGCAGCCGCACCTGCACCGCCAGCAACCGCGAAGTCCTTCCACGTGTAACCCTGCTTCGTCATGTCGTCCTTGAGGACGCCGACGGCTTTCGATTCGCCGCCCGAAGTCCACCAGTGCAGCACTTCGATCGACTCGGCAGCTTGCACAGCCGAAACGCCACACATCAGACCTGCGGCGCACAAAGCGCCCATGATCGCGCGAAATTTCATTGTTTATCTCCTCCAGACACCTGAACAAAAAACAAATGGCCCCTGATGTCGCCAGGGTGCTGTGGTTGGTTCAAACAGGCAAAACACTGGGCGATCGAGCACGGTCGGGCGCATGCTTAAGGCATGGGCCGGCGGACCGATATCCGGCCGCTGGAAGCTCAAGAGATGAGTGGTTCGGGATGCAACTGACTGTCTCCTCTTTTGATTTTTGCCTGCCCGCGTAGCGCGCGGCAGACTCGAGGTGCCTCACACGTTAACCCTGACGCCAGGTCCGCCTTCCGGCCGTTCCGTCAAGGCCGCCGGGGCGCATGCTGGCACGTGCCCGCACGCAATGTCCGTTAACATGCAGGGGACGCCCGCCGATTCGGGAAAAGGCGCATCCAGCTTCACAGCGCACGCTTTTTTCATCGAATTAACGCTACCTCTTGATTTGTATTGTAGTTAAACTACAATTCAGTGTCAAAAAATATTTTATCGGACTACGGTCGCCCTTTCCGGTCACCCCGGCGGCCCCAGGATATCGACGGAGACTCATGCAAACCGACTCAAGCTTCACCTTCGTTCTCTTCGGCGGAACCGGCGATCTGTCGATGCGCAAAATCTTGCCGGCACTGTATGAAGCGCACCGTGCAGGCGGCATGCTGGCCGACAGTGGCAAGATCGTCGCCGTGGCGCGGCATGTGGCTGATCGTGCCGACTACCTCGAATGGGTCAACGAGCACGTCAAGCCGCACGTGTCGAAGAACGGTGTGGATGAAACAGCATGGGCGAGCTTTCTCGACCGTATCGAGTTCGTGAAGATCGATCTGGGCAAGGCCGAAGACTTCGCGCTGCTGCGCGACGCCTTGAGCGGCCGCCCCGGCATTCGGGTGTTCTATCTGGCCACGGGTCCGTCGCTGTTCGTGCCGATCTGCCGCGCGCTGGCGTCGGTGGGGCTCAACGAAAATTCGCGCATCGTGCTGGAAAAGCCGCTCGGCTACGACCTCAAGTCGTCCAACGCAATTAATGATGCAGTCGGCGAAATCTTCGCTGAAGAACAGATCTACCGGATCGACCACTACCTCGGTAAAGAACCGGTGCAGAACCTGCTTGCGCTGCGTTTCGGCAATGTGCTGTTCGAACCGTTGTGGCGCCGTGAATGGGTGGAAAGCATTCAGATCACGATTGCCGAAGAGCTCGGCGTGGAAGCGCGCGGCGACTTCTACGACAACACCGGCGCATTGCGCGACATGGTGCAGAACCATTTGCTGCAACTGCTTTCCATCGTGGCGATGGAACCGCCTCACTCGATGGATTCCGACTCGGTACGTGACGAAAAGCTGCGCGTGCTGCGCGCGTTGAAGCCGATCGATCCGCGCGATATCGGCAAGGTCGCGGTGCGCGGCCAGTATCATTCGGGCGTGATCCGCGGCAGCGCGGTCCCGGCGTACGCTACCGAGCCCGGCGTGAAGCCGGACAGCACGACTGAAACCTTCGTTGCGGTGAAGGTGGAAATCGAAAACTGGCGCTGGGCCGGCGTGCCATTCTTCCTGCGCACGGGCAAACGTCTTGCCGACCGCGTCGCTGAGATCGTGGTGAATTTTCGTGCGGTGCCGCATTCGGCATTGGGCGCGTCCGCGTTGCGCGGCGGTGCGAACCGTCTCGTGATCCGTTTGCAGCCGAATGAAACCATTCGCCTCTACTGTCTCGCGAAGCAGCCCGGCGAAGGCATGAACCTCGCCAGCGTCCATCTCGACCTCGCGTTCGACCGGTTCTTCCGCGAAGGGCAGATGGAGGCGTATCAGCGCCTGTTGCTCGATGTCATCAATGGCCGCCTCGCGCTGTTTGTGCGGCGCGACGAGCAGGAAGCGGCATGGCGCTGGGTCGAACCGATCCTCGACGAATGGGCGGCGTCGCACAAGCCGCCCAAGCCGTATGCGGCAGGCACGTGGGGACCGGCCGCGGCGAGCGCGATGTTGGCGCAGCACGACACCTGCTGGCTCGAAGAAGAGAATTGAATAGTTGAATCAACTGAATCACGGCGCCGCGCCGTGCCCCGATCGCGATCCCGATTGAAGCACAGCGCAGCGCCTGCTAGACCCACCGACGAACTGAACGGAATGGCGCCGGTATCACGAAGGCGCCTGCGAGTCATCCCGCTTGCAGGCATCGCGTGAGAGCAGTACAGCACGTTCCGCAGATCGAACAAGAAAGCAGCACGGAGGAGAAGTGATCAAGCTTCACGCTTTCGACGATCAACGCGCCCAATCCGACGCGTTGGCGAAAGCGGTTGGCGACGCGTTACATGCGTCGCTCGCCGCACAAGCGGCCACGCCCAATACTGGCGCGCGCCCGGCAACGCTCGCAGTGTCCGGAGGCAGCAGTCCGCGTCCGTTCCTGCAGACGCTGTCCACGCAATCCTTCGACTGGGCGCGCATTGCCGTGACGCTGGTCGACGACCGCTGGGTGCCGGAAACGGACAGCGCAAGCAATTCGCAGCTCGTCCATGACACGCTGTTGCAGAACGCCGCGAAGCACGCTGCTTTCTGGCCGCTGGTCGACACGGCGCAAGACCTGAACGCGCACGTTGCCGCGCTGAACGCCGACCCGCGCTTTAGCTCGGTGCCGGACGTCGCGATTCTCGGCATGGGCGAAGACGGCCACACCGCGTCGATTTTCGCAGATGCGCCCGAATGGGACTATGCGATCACCACCGCCGAGCGCTTCGTCGCCGTGCACCCCGGCAACGCGCCGCATGCGCGCGTGAGCTGGTCGCTGTCCGCCCTGAAAGAAGTGAAGCACTTGTTTTTGCTGATCGCAGGACCGCGAAAGCGGGACGTGCTGAATGCCGCCGCCGCTTCGCTACAAAAAAATGCCATCTCGCAGTTGGCAAATGACAAGGGAGTGACACTCGATGTCTACTGGTGTGCAAACTAAGGCTGTTCCGGGCGCGGGCCAGCACGCCGACGGACCAAGGCTGCTCGCCGACATCGGCGGCACCAATGCGCGCTTCGCGCTGGAAACCAGCCCCGGCGAGATCGGCTCGGTGCAGGTCTATCCGTGCGCGGACTATCCAGGCGTTGCCGAGGTCATCAAAAAGTATCTGAAGGACACCAAGATCGGCCGCGTGAATCACGCGGCGATTGCGATTGCGAACCCGGTCGATGGCGATCAGGTCAGCATGACCAACCACGACTGGAGCTTTTCGATCGAAGCCACGCGCCGCGCGCTCGGCTTCGACACGCTGCTGGTGGTGAACGACTTTACCGCGCTGGCGATGGCCCTGCCGGGCCTGACCGATGCGCAGCGCGTGCAGGTAGGCGGCGGCGCGCGCCGTCCGAACAGCGTGATCGGCTTGCTCGGCCCGGGCACCGGCATGGGCGTGTCCGGCCTGATTCCGGCCGACGACCGCTGGATCGCGCTCGGCAGCGAAGGCGGCCACGCCACCTTCGCGCCGGCCGACGAGCGCGAAGACATCGTGCTGCAGTACGCGCGCAAGAAGTGGTCGCACGTCTCGTTCGAGCGTGTGGCGGCGGGCCCCGGCATCGAAGTGATCTACCGCGCGCTGGCGGGCCGCGACAAGAAGCGCGTGGCCGCCAATGTCGACACGGTCGAGGTCGTCAAACGCGCGCTGGAAGGCGAGCCACTCGCGGCCGAATCCGTCGATGTGTTCTGCGGGATTCTCGGCACCTTCGCGGGCAATATCGCGGTGACGCTCGGCGCATTGGGCGGCATCTACATTGGCGGCGGCGTCGTGCCGCGGCTCGGCGAATTCTTCGCGCGTTCGTCGTTCCGTAAACGGTTCGAAGCGAAGGGCCGCTTCGAGGCGTATTTGCAGAACGTGCCGACCTATGTAATCACCGCTGAATACCCGGCGTTTCTGGGTGTTTCGGCGATTCTCGCGGAGCAGTTGTCGAACCGCACGGGCGGCAGTTCGTCGGCCGTGTTCGAGCGGATTCGCCAGATGCGCGACGCGTTGACGCCAGCCGAGCGCCGCGTGGCCGACCTCGCGTTGAATCATCCGCGTTCGATCATCAACGATCCGATCGTGGATATTGCGCGCAAGGCCGACGTGAGCCAGCCGACGGTGATCCGCTTTTGCCGCTCGCTCGGCTGCCAGGGGCTGTCGGATTTCAAGCTGAAGCTGGCGACGGGGTTGACCGGCACGATTCCGGTGAGTCATAGCCAGGTGCATCTGGGCGATACCGCGACAGACTTCGGCGCGAAGGTGCTCGACAATACGATTTCCGCGATTCTTCAATTGCGAGAGCATTTGAATTTCGACCAGGTCGAGCGGGCCATCGATCTGTTGAACGGTGCACGGCGGATCGAGTTTTATGGGCTCGGCAATTCGAACATTGTCGCGCAAGATGCGCATTACAAGTTCTTCCGGTTTGGCATTCCGACGATTGCCTATGGCGATCTGTATATGCAGGCGGCGTCTGCTGCCTTGCTCGGCAAGGGTGATGTGATCGTTGCCGTGTCCAAGTCTGGGCGTGCGCCCGAACTACTGCGTGTGCTGGATGTCGCCATGCAGGCGGGGGCCAAGGTGATTGCCATTACGTCCAGCAATACGCCGCTGGCCAAGCGGGCCACGGTCGCTTTGGAGACCGATCACATTGAGATTCGCGAGTCGCAGCTGTCGATGATTTCGCGGATCTTGCATCTTGTCATGATCGATATTCTTGCCGTTGGCGTAGCGATCCGGCGCGCCGTGCCTAGCGCGGATGTGGCTGAGACCGTCGCTAAGGCGCGACAAGGCGCGGATGACGATGCTACCGCTGTGCTCGATTGGCTGAGTCATGGGGCGGCTTCTTCGGCTCGAGATTAACGGTTTTTTTGTGCCTTCGCGGCGGGTTTGTCTGGTTGCCTGCAGTGTTGGGCAAACAGCGACAATAGACCCCATCGCCGAAGGCCCAACATGCGTTGCGTCACCAGCTCCGCAAGAGCGACCCGAGCGAAGACCTCGCCACACGCCTGCCAAAACCAATATTCGACCGCATCATGGCGTCGCGCTACAAACCGGCGACGCTGATGCTCTGGCTAGGTGAATGGGTGCAGCGCCACGCGCAAGCAGGCGCGATCTGCTCGGAGAGCCGGCGCTGGAATTGCCCAAGCCGGAAGATGAAGGTTACATGCTCGATTGATAGCGTCGCGGCGCAAGCGCAGCCGCATGATCGGGGAAAGTGGGAGGCTACCAGGCTGGCCCTGCGCCAGGCACTCCG
Source organism: Paraburkholderia phytofirmans OLGA172 (assembly GCF_001634365.1). Lineage (NCBI taxonomy): Bacteria > Pseudomonadati > Pseudomonadota > Betaproteobacteria > Burkholderiales > Burkholderiaceae > Paraburkholderia > Paraburkholderia phytofirmans. The sequence goes on along the minus strand of NZ_CP014578.1, from coordinate 907,154 downwards.
TCAAGCGCCGACACTCATTGTTTGTCGGCGTTGCGACAGCCCTCAGTCGTTGCCCACCGTCTCCGACAAGCGCTTGATCGTGGCCACTCGTGCGCCAATGATATCGATGCGCCCACGCTCATCGATCAACGGCGTGGTCGCGATGAGATACGCGCTCCAGGCCTTTTGTGCGCGCGTGAGTGTAGCGCGCGAGCGCACCGGCATCTTCGCCTGCAAGCGGCGGTAGTAGCGGTTCAGATCGAACATCGCGTGTTCGCATTGCGCGTCCTCGGTACAGGCTCGCGGACGACGCGGCGGATCGCCCCCCGCGCTGAGCTTCGCCGCCGCGCTGCGCAGCGCCAGCGCGCGGTCACGCACCGGCTGCAATTGAATATCGGCTTCGGCGAGTTCATACATCGAGCCGTGCGTGGTTGCGAACACCGCACTCAGCAAGGGCTTCTCGGCATCGCGCGAGGCTTGCCAGCTGGTCTGACTCTTGTCCCACTGCTTGCGCTGCGCGGGCGGCAGCTTCGTCTGAAGCTGCTGCCACGCGCCGTCTAACGCGGCCTTCCAGCCGATCCGCGCGTTGTCCATGCACTGCACCTGCCCCGCCGTCGACGACATGTCGCTGCGCGCCAGACAGGTGCGCATCGACGCGTCGATCGGATCGGCGGCGGCGGCTTCGGCATGCGCCGCCGAGGGCGTCACGCCGAGCGTCGCAGCAAGCACCGCGCCTAGCACCGCCGCCGACATCGCCGACGTCAGGGCCAGCGCGCCAAACGCGCGCCGCCAGCGGTCAACGCCCAGCAGGGACTTCACTATCCGCATCGTCAGGCGCGCACGCAATCGACGAAGTATTCGATGCGCCCGTTGATGGTTTCGCCGACAAGCCCGTGGATATCCGTGTGGAAACCCGGGAAGCGCGCGTTGAACTCGCGCGCGAAACGTAGATAGTTGACGATGGTCTTGTTGAAGCGCTCGCCCGGAATCAGCAACGGAATGCCCGGCGGATACGGCGTCAACAGGATCGATGTGACGCGGCCTTCGAGTTCGTCGATCGGTACCCGGTCGATCTCGCGGTGCGCGAGCTTGGCGAATGCATCCGACGGCTTCATTGCCGGCTCCATGCTCGACAGGTACATCTCGGTTGTCAGGCGCGCAATGTCGTTCGCGCGATACACGCTGTGGATCTGCTCGCACAGATCGCGCAGACCGACACGCTCGTACATCGGATGATGCGAGACGAATTCGGGCAGCACGCGCCACAGCGGCTGGTTGTTGTCGTAGTCGTCCTTGAACTGCTGCAACTCAGTCACCATCGAGTTCCAACGGCCCTTGGTGATGCCGATCGTGAACATGATGAAGAACGAATACAGCCCGGTCTTCTCGACGATGATGCCGTGCTCGGCCAGGTACTTCGTGACGATCGCAGCCGGAATGCCGGACTCGCCGAAGCCGCCGTCCATATCCAGACCCGGCGTGACGATGGTCGCCTTGATCGGGTCGAGCATGTTGAAGCCTTCGGCGAGCGGGCCGAAACCGTGCCACGCGTCGTTCGGGCGCAGCATCCAGTCTTCGCGCGAGCCGATGCCTTCTTCGGCGAACTGGTCCGGGCCCCACACCTTGAAGAACCAGTCGTCGCCGTACTCGGCGTCGACCTTGCTCATCGCGCGGCGGAAGTCGAGCGCCTCGGCAATCGACTCTTCAACGAGTGCCGTGCCGCCCGGCGCTTCCATCATGGCCGCGGCCACGTCGCACGAGGCGATGATCGCGTACTGCGGGCTGGTGGACGTGTGCATCAGATACGCTTCATTGAAGCGATGCTTGTCGAAGCGGCTATTCTTCGAATCCTGCACGACGATCTGCGAAGCCTGCGAAATACCGGCCAGCAGCTTGTGCGTGGAGTGCGTCGCGAACACCAGCGCGCCGATGCGCGGACGGCCCGCACCGATCGCATGCATGTCCTGATAGAACTCGTGGAATTCCGCGTGCGGCAGCCACGCTTCGTCGAAGTGCAGCGTATCGAGCCAATCGCCGAGCATTTCCTTGATCATCTCGACGTTGTAGATCACGCCGTCGTAGGTGCTCTGCGTGATGGTCAGGATGCGTGGCTTCAGTTCCGGATTCCTGGCCAACGCTTCGCGCGCGAACGGATTCGCCAGGATCTTCTTCTTGATGTTCTCCGGCTCGAATTCGCTGCGCGGAATCGGGCCAATGATGCCGAAGTTATTACGCGTCGGCGTGAGAAACACCGGAATCGCGCCGGTCATGGTGATCGCGTGCAGGATCGACTTGTGGCAGTTGCGGTCCACCAGCACGATGTCGCCCGGCGCAACCGTGCCATGCCAGACAATCTTGTTCGAGGTCGACGTGCCGTTGGTCACGAAGAACACGTGGTCGGCACTGAAAATGCGCGCGGCGTTGCGCTCCGATGCTGCGACCGGACCCGTGTGGTCGAGCAGCTGGCCGAGTTCGTCGACGGCGTTACACACGTCGGCGCGCAGCATGTTCTCGCCGAAGAACTGGTGGAACATCTGGCCAAGCGGGCTCTTCAGGAACGCGACGCCGCCCGAGTGCCCCGGGCAATGCCACGAATAGGAGCCTTCGTCCGCGTACTGCACCAGCTCCTTGAAGAACGGCGGCGCGAGCGAATCCAGATACACCTTGGTCTCGCGGATGATATGGCGCGCGACGAATTCCGGCGTGTCCTCGAACATGTGGATGAAGCCGTGCAGTTCGCGCAGGATGTCGTTCGGCAGGTGGCGCGAAGTGCGCGTTTCGCCGTACAGGAAGATCGGAATATCGGCGTTGCGGCGGCGCACTTCGGTCACGAACGCGCGCAATGCGACGATCGCGGCGGCCAGTTCCGGCGTCTCGCCGTCCACCACCACGTTCTCGACGTACGGCAGCAGTTCATCGTCGTCGATCGACAGGATGAAGCATGAGGCGCGGCTCGACTGCTGCGCGAACGAAGTCAGATCGCCATAGCTCGTCAGCCCGAGCACTTCCGCGCCTTCTTTCTCGATAGCTTCGGCCAAAGCCCGGATGCCGGAACCCGAGATGTTCTCGGAGCGAAAATCTTCGTCGATGATGACGACGGGAAAACGAAACTTCATGGGCGATTCTCCAAAAAGAACGACCGCTGCATTCGACCAGGCAGCGGTCACCCGAATAGCTGGTGGGTCAGTACGCTGCCGACGTCAGGTCTTGGGCAACGTGACGCCGTGCTGACCTTGATATTTGCCGCCGCGATCCGCGTACGACGTTTCACAAATCTCGTCGCTTTCGAAAAACAGCACTTGAGCGACGCCTTCGTTCGCGTAGATTTTCGCAGGCAAAGGTGTCGTATTCGAGAATTCGAGCGTAACGTGCCCTTCCCATTCCGGCTCGAACGGCGTCACGTTGACGATGATCCCGCAACGCGCATACGTGGATTTGCCCAGACACACGGTCAGGACGCTGCGCGGAATACGGAAATACTCGACGGTGCGGGCCAGCGCGAACGAATTCGGCGGGATGATGCAGACATCGCCCTTGAAGTCGACAAACGATTTCTCGTCGAAGTTCTTCGGATCGACAATGGTCGAGTTGATGTTAGTGAAGATCTTGAATTCGTCGGCGCAGCGGATGTCGTAGCCGTAGCTCGATGTACCGTAGCTGACAATCTTCCGGCCGTCTTCGGAGACGCGGACCTGATCCGGCGCAAACGGCTCGATCATATTGTGCGACTCGGCCATGCGCCGGATCCACTTGTCGGATTTGATAGTCATAGGTGAACGCTGCTCGACTTGAGTGACAGATGTGTGACGGATAAGAACCCGGTGTACGGGCTACGTGCCCCGGGCCGGGCACCATCGGCTACGCGCCCCCGGTTAGGTGCCCCCGGCCAGGTGCCCCGAACGAAAGGCGCTTATTTTACGCGATCACGAGAATGCTGCCGCGGGCGAAGTGCCGGAGCAGTCCGCGACACCCCCGAAGGTGTGCCGCAAGCTCATTCAAACGGCTAAACGCTTGCGGAGAATGAGACCCGCGGCCTGCGCCGCTCTCACTGGCGAATCACGCCGCATGCGAGCGCGGGGCCTGCGCCATGCTGCGGATACGCATAAGGGTCGGTCGCGTCGTGATGCAGCAGCACTGCACGTTGCAACACCGAGCGGATACCGTCGAGCGACACGTCCGGCGCAACGATGAAGCCGGTGGCCACGCCATTCGCGTCCGCGTGGATGTTGCCGAGATCGCCTTCGACCCGGACCCCTGCTTTGAGACGCTCGGCGGCCGGCGAAAACACCTGGCCGGCGCTGGAGCCGTCGGCGGCATTGCAGTCGCCGCGCTCATGCACTTGCAATGCGTGGTCGCTATTGGGCGGCAAGCCCGAGAGATTGTAGGTGACCTGCACGCCGTCCGAACGCTCGATGAACGTGACGAGACCGCGTGCCTGATTGCCCACGGTGGGCAGCAACTGCGCGTCGGCACGCTTTTCCTGTGGTCTCAGGAACGTGCTACAGCCGCATAACAGCACACTGCTGGCAGCCAGGACGATGAACGCATGCACCGCCCGCCCGTCGATTCGTTTTCCCATGCGATCCTCTTGCCGGCCTGGCGGCCGCCCCTGCGGCCGCCGAGCCGAACTTGTGAAGTCGACATGATACCGCGAGACCAGGCGCAAATTGACGCCTTGGCCCCGCTTTGGCCCCGCTTTGGCCCCGCTTTGGCCCTTGTCCGAACGGTTAGTCAGGTGTTCTGGACAACGATGCTGGGAAACTTCGAAGTCATGTCGCGAGCCCGCTCGGCGATATGGATCGCCACCTTGCGCGCGATCGACCGGTAGATCCCGGCGATGCGCCCTTCCGGATCCGCCACGACAGTAGGTTTGCCCGAGTCGGCCTGCTCGCGGATGGCGATATCGAGCGGCAGGCTGCCGAGCACGTCGACGCCGTATTCCTTGCCCATCCGCTCGCCGCCGCCCGCGCCGAAGATATGCTCTTCGTGGCCGCAATTCGAGCAGATATGCATGCCCATGTTCTCGACGATGCCGAGGATCGGAATGCCGACCTTCTCGAACATTTTGAGGCCCTTCTTCGCGTCGAGCAGCGCGATGTCCTGCGGCGTCGTGACGATCACGGCGCCCGTCACCGGCACGCGCTGCGACAAGGTCAGCTGAATGTCGCCGGTGCCCGGCGGCATGTCGACGATCAGGTAGTCGAGATCCTGCCAGTTGGTCTGCCGTAGCAGCTGTTCGAGCGCTGAGGTGGCCATCGGACCGCGCCACACCATCGGGTTGTCCTGCTCGATCAGAAAGCCGATCGAGTTGGCTTGCAAGCCGTGGCCGGTCATCGGGTTCATCGACTTTTCGTCGGGGGATTCGGGGCGCCCGGCAATCCCAAGCATCATCGGTAACGAAGGGCCGTAGATATCCGCATCGAGGATGCCGACCGACGCGCCTTCGCTCGCCAGTGCCAGCGCGAGATTCACAGCGGTCGTGCTCTTGCCGACCCCGCCCTTGCCCGACGCCACCGCGACAATGTTTTTAACGTTCGGCAGTAGTTTGACGCCGCGCTGCACGGTGTGCGCAGCGATGTTCTGGGACACCTCGACGCGTGCGTTTGCCACGCCGGGAACGGCCCGCAGTGCCTCGGCGAATTGCGTGCGGATCGCTTCAAACTGCCGCTTGGCCGGATAGCCGAGTACCACCTCGAGGCTAACCGCGTCACCCTCCACGGCCACGTTCTTGATGTTCCTGGCAGCCGCGTAGGGCTTGCCCGTGTTGGGGTCAGTGACGGCCGCGAGGGCAGCGTCGACCAAAGCCCGATCGATACTCATTGACACTCCGTGGGGAACACTTGCGGCGCGGCGGAATCGAAGCTTCGGCCACGCGCCGGAATTTGAAAAAAATTGTTAGACAGCATTGCTAAAACCAGGCGCGCCGTGCACCCTTCGGGCAGGCGGAACGCCATGGGGTCGCATCGCTGCGTACTTCAGTCATCATTGTAGTGGCTGGCGCCAAGCCTTGCCGGAAGACCCTTCTCCACTGTCGGACCGGAACCAGGGAAGACACAGGATTCTCGTATTGTCGACTTGCGCGCTTTACGGCCGTCACGTTCAACGGATAGATTGATCGCTTCCACCCGCTTCACTCAAGAGGAATCAAAAAATGAATGCAAAAATCATGACTCGCCTTGCCGTTTTCGCCGTTGCCGGTTCGTTGCTGGCAGGCTGTGCAAGCCAACAGGGCACCAACACGGCAGTCGGCACGGGCGTGGGCGCCGCGACCGGCGCGGCGATCGGTGCGATCTTCGGCGGCGGCAAGGGCGCGGCGATCGGCGCGGGCGCCGGCGCGGCGGTCGGCGGCATCACCGGCTACAACTGGCAAGCCATTCACAACAAGCTGTCGGGCGCTACCAAGGGCACCGGCACGCAGATCACCGAGCAGCCGGACGGCTCGCTCAAGCTGAACATCCCGAGCTCGGTCACGTTCGACACCAACAGCTACGCGATCAAGCCGTCGTTCGCGCCGGTGCTGGATCAGCTGACGCAGACCATGCAGCAGAATCCGGAACTGATCGCTCAGGTGATCGGCTACACGGATAGCACGGGTCAGCCGGCTTACAACCAGACGCTGTCTGTCAATCGCGCGGAAAGCGTGACCGGCTATCTGGGGCAACGCGGCGTCGCGCCGCAACGCCTGTCGGCAAGCGGCATGGGCCAGAACCAGCCGGTCGCTGACAACAACACCGAAGCCGGCCGTGCAGCAAACCGTCGCGTGGAAATCTATCTGCGCGCCACGGCTCAACACGCCACGCAATAAGGGCAGAGCCTGAAAGAGGACAAAGCCGCCAGGTGCCTGGCGGCTCTTGCCGCCGGCCTTTGCCATCTCGTGCCGCCTTTTACCGCCGGCGTCAGGCGTCAGGCGTCAGGCAAACCGTAAAAAGCAGACGAAAGAAAATCTTGCACGAGAACGAAGAAATTTTCGAACTCTGCCGAAAATCAGCGGTCTGTCTTTACGGTACGTGGCTGGCGAAGCCGCCGCGTCACCATTCTCCTCTTGTCGTTGTTGCTCCGGGGTTAATAGCCCCGGTTTTTTTTGGGCGCTCGCTTTTCGCCTCGCAGGAAGTCCCCTTGGGGGACACACCGTCAAGCCCAGGCACCGACCCAGCCGCGTCCCAAGCGGCCTAAGTGGCCCAGCGCGCGCCGGGCGCGTGCCCTGCTAGAATCAACGTTTCGTCCCACCGCAGGCTCCCACCATCCTTATGTCAGCACCCGCAACCGATCTCTCCGCAGGCGCGCCGTCAGGCCGTCGCCAGGTTCTCGTCACGTCGGCCCTTCCGTATGCGAATGGGCAAATCCATATCGGCCATCTGGTCGAATATATCCAGACGGACATCTGGGTCCGGACGTTGCGAATGCACGGGCATGAGGTCTACTACGTGGGCGCCGACGACACGCACGGCACGCCGGTCATGCTGCGTGCGGAAAAGGAAGGTCTGACGCCGAAGCAGCTGATCGACCGCGTCTGGCAGGAGCACAAGCGCGATTTCGACAGCTTTGGGATTTCGTTCGACAATTACTACTCGACCGATTCCGAGGAAAACCGCGTCCTGAGCGAATCGGTCTACCTGGCGCTCAAGGAAGCCGGCCTGATCGAAGCGCGCGACATCGAACAGGCCTACGACCCCGTCAAGGAAATGTTCCTGCCGGACCGCTTCATCAAGGGCGAATGCCCGAAGTGCGGCGCGAAGGATCAATACGGCGACAGCTGCGAGGTATGCGGTTCGACTTACCTGCCGACCGAACTGGTCAATCCGTATTCGGTTGTCTCGGGCGCGACGCCGATTCGCAAGACCTCGACGCACTACTTCTTCCGCCTGTCCGATCCGCGCTGCGAGAATTTCCTGCGCGCGTGGGTCAGCGGCCTCGCGCAGCCGGAAGCCACCAACAAGATGCGCGAATGGCTCGGCGACGCTGGCGAAGCCAAGCTCGCCGACTGGGATATTTCGCGCGACGCGCCGTATTTCGGCTTCGAAATTCCGGGCGCGCCGGGCAAATATTTCTACGTGTGGCTGGACGCCCCGGTCGGCTATTACGCGAGCTTCAAGAACCTGGCCGTTAAGCGCGGCCTCGACTTCGACGCGTGGGTTCGCAAGGGCTCGACCGCCGAGCAGTACCACTTCATCGGCAAAGACATTCTGTATTTCCACACGCTGTTCTGGCCGGCCATGCTCGAATTCTCGGGCCACCGCACACCGACCAACGTGTTCGCGCACGGCTTCCTGACGGTGGACGGCGCAAAGATGTCAAAGTCGCGCGGCACGTTCATCACCGCGCAAAGCGTGATCGACACGGGCCTGAATCCGGAATGGCTGCGCTACTACTTCGCCGCCAAGCTGAACAGCACGATGGAAGACCTCGACCTGAACCTCGACGACTTCCAGGCGCGCGTGAACAGCGATCTGGTCGGCAAGTACGTGAACATCGCGAGCCGCGCCGCCGGCTTCCTGATCAAGCGTTTCGACGGCCGCGTGCAGGACAGCGCCATGCAGCACCCGTTGCTCGCCACGCTGCGCGCCGCCGTGCCGCAAATCGCCGCGAACTATGAGGCGCGCGAGTACAACCGCGCGCTGCGCCAGACCATGGAACTGGCCGACGCGGTCAATGCGTACGTCGACACCGCCAAGCCGTGGGATCAGGCGAAAGACCCGGCCAACGAGGTCGCATTGCACGAAACCTGCAGCGTGAGTATCGAGGCGTTCCGTCTGCTGTCGCTGGCGCTCAAGCCGGTGTTGCCGAAGCTGGCGGAAGCGGTGGAAGCCTTCCTCGGCATCGAGCCGTTGGTGTGGGCCGACGCGAACGTGCCGCTCTCCTCCACGCGCCCGATCAACGCGTACAAGCATCTGATGACGCGCGTCGACCCGAAGCAGATCGAGGCGCTCATCGCAGCGAATCGCGACTCGCTGCAAGCCACGCCGGAAGCTGCGGCGCCAGCGGATGCGAAGGCCAAGTCGAAAGCAGCGAAAGCGGCCGCTGCCGATAAAGATGAAGCGCCCGGCGTCATCTCGATCGACGACTTCGCCAGGATCGATCTGCGCATTGCGAAGATTGTCGACTGCAAGGCGGTGGAAGGCTCGGACAAGCTGCTGCAACTCACGCTCGACGTCGGCGAAGAGAAAACGCGCAACGTGTTCTCGGGCATCAAGTCGGCCTACCAGCCGGAGCAACTGGTCGGCAAGCTGACGGTGATGGTCGCGAACCTCGCCCCGCGCAAGATGAAGTTCGGCATGTCCGAAGGGATGGTGCTGGCGGCCTCCGCAACTGACGAGAAAGCCGAACCGGGTCTGTACGTGCTCGAGCCGGATAGCGGCGCGAAGCCGGGCATGCGCGTGAAGTAAGCCAGCCGCAGGTTCGCGGCTTTCGTAAAAAAGCACGTCTTCGGACGTGCTTTTTTCTTTGATGCGCGCCGCCTGCCACTTACAGCGCAGTGGCAGTCGTTGCAGCGATGCGCGCTATACGCAGGTATGTCATCACCCTCTTTGCAATATGCAAAACTGGTTTGAACCGGTCCAGTGTCCCATCACTGCCCCGGACGTTGCCCACAACCCGAGGACCATATCATGCGAGTTCAAGGATATAGCGCAAGCGCACCGCTCCCACTCACCGAGGAGAATTCACCTTCGTCCTCTTCGGACATCGCACAAACTGCGAAGCAAAATACGCCTAGCGCAGCCACGCAAGCGCCGCCCTCCCCACGCATCCGGACTTCGGCGCTCGCAAATCACGTGCAGCATCTCCTTGCCCCCCTGGCCAATGAAACTGCACGTTCACATCTGTCACCGGAAAGCAGGCAGATCGCGTCGCCAGATTCCGCAAACGATCAACCGCCGCAGCGGGTCAGGACACGACGCGGAGGGCGGCTCCCTCCTACGGGCGTGGCCGGTCTTCCACCAGAAGCTACGCAGGTCCCGTATCGGGGGGCGATCATCAATCTGAGGCCAAGCGCCGCGCCCAACAACTCACCGGAAGTACGGGAAGACTATGCCACCTTCGATAGCATGCATCGCCCCTCCTACGATAGCAGAGCACAAGTCACCGCAGACCGCTTGGCTCCGGCGGCAGGGCCAAACGTACCGCGGGACTTCGGCACGACGATGGCGACCATGGCAACAGCCGCCATTAATTCGGTGCCGCACGGTAGCAACCTGCTCGAAGCGGCTGCCGAAATCTACGACATGTACGCGAACGGGGGCACGGACAGGGAACATGTGCTCACCAGCATCGAGGGCTATCACCACGACGGCGAGTGGAACGGCGACGCGAGAGAGCTCGCGCACTACATCAGGCATCCAGGCGCCGCGGGACTGGAAAACGAGACCGCTGTGGTGGATGACCTGGCTCGCCATTTTTCCACGCCCTACAACCCTCATGGCGAAGCAATGGGACATCCCGAGACGTTTGCGCTGATAGGCTACGCGCCCGTCAACGATAACATTCCAGGGCGTGACAACTGGTCTCCGTCCGTGGTGTTTGCCGTGCAGCGATTACACACAACCGGCGATTACCGCAACGACAGGTATGCGCTCTACAGCCCCTACGACGGCGCCTTCCTCTACGAGAATTTCAATCAGTTAGCCTACGCTATATCCAACACTCCGTTAAACGAACCGGACACCCCGAATCCCGTTCATGCATACACGTCCTACTACGCGATGCAAAATGTGCTGCAGCACCCCATGGCAGAAGAACGCCTCGGCGACATCGGCGGCAGCTACGGAATGCCGGCCCTTCCAACGCTGCGCCCGCAGTCGTCCGGCGGCGCCGCGCCGCCTATGGCAATGCCATCCCTCACACCACCGCGGGCGGACTTGCCGCCACCGCCCGACTTCGACCAGCCGGGACCATCGGGCTATCAGCCGCGACCGCGCGACGACCTCAAACGCAGTGCCGACACCGAAGGCGAGCGCCAGCCAATGGCGCTATACCGCCCTTCCATCGTCACGCCGGCAGAGCTGAAGAAGCTCGGTCGCTTCAGCGCCGAACAGACTCCGCTCGGCAAGGTCAACCTCGACCTGCACAATTTCGACGTCGCGACCAACCCCTCCGTGATCGACGGTGCCGGCTATCTCGGCACCTTCCGTAAGCTCGAAACAGCACAGCAGAATCCGGCACTCGTCGACGCGAAGAACGGCTATGTCTATGCGGTCGCGCCCACGCCCAACATGGTCGACGTCAATGCCTCGCTCAGCGCGAATGCCCGCAACCCCGATACCGGCGAAGTCGCCGCAATGGGCCGCATCGACTACACGCAGATTCGCGGCTGGCAGAAAATGGAAAACGGCAAGCTCGGGAAGTTCACGGCCAATCCCGACTATCGCTGGGACGTCTACGACCAGACCCGTACCGCCGGCGCCCAGCCGCAACTGTCGCGCTTCGCCGCCGACAACCCGGCATGGAGCGACAGCGCGCATCGACCGTTCGCCACGACGCAGACACACAACGACACCACCACTTATGTGCCGACGCAGGAGCCAAACCTGACTCAAGCGACCTTCTACAACCACGCGTTGGAAAAAATTGGCTACCTGAACGACCAGCAGGCCAAGGGCCAGGATTATCGCGGGCCGGTGGAACTCATCGCTCACAACGGCGCCTACGGCACGCTACAGGCCAACGTCCACACACCGGCAGGGCAGCTCTTCTCGCCCAACGGCCCCGGCAACACCGACGTCACAGTCACAAACAGAGCAGCCGACGTGGGCGGTTATCACACATTCCGCATGGGCGACGACGGCCGGTTTCACACCAAGGTACTCGGCGAAGACGAAGTCTTGCGGGTGGGCAGCGACGGCTTTCTGAATCTCGACTACGCGCCCAAGGATCCGCAAAACAGGAATGGCGTGTTCCGCTACCAGGATAACCGTCTGGTTCACGAAGAAGACCACAAGGTGCTCACCTATTCCAATGCAGGCTATGCGTATGTGAGTGACCATGACTATGACAGCAGCTATTCGCAGTGGAAGCTGACCGGCAGCAGCAATAAGTCCTATGCGCCGCCGAAGAGCATCTACTCGTATCACGACAACAGCGCCGGCAGCGCCCGAACGCAGTATGAATTCGACAAGGACCCAGATTTGGCTTTGCCCACTGGAGCGACCCACTTCGTGACGTCCTTGCCCGGCGGCCCGTCGACCTATGAAGACACCGGCTCGTTCATACGCAACGCCACTCAGGACCAACAGCAGGAGCGAGCCAACTGGCTCAATCGCAACAACGCGGCGCTGCTGTTCAAAGACGGCTTCTATCTCACCGCGACCGGCGAGCACACCCTGGAGGTACGCAATCTGCAAGGCAACACTATCAAGACCGTTCAAACCGATGCCGCGTCGCAAAACGACGCATCCGGGATCAAGTCCGATTACTCGATATCCGATCGGACATGGTCTCGCCTGCAGAGCGAGCAGGACCGCAGGAAGAAGTTTGAAGAACTGAGCAAGACCGCGTATGCCGCGCAGTGACCGCGGATGATCGACGTCTGAGAGCGCCGCGCCTGTGCATTACCGGGCGCGGCACACTAGGTGTCACCACCGGATCCGGTCGAAGCGCCGTGTATAAAGCAGTGTCATGCCGTCGAACGTGCCGCCATATGCCGCGACCGACCAATAGCGCGTGAGGTTCACCGTCGCCTTGATCGCATTGCTGGCCGACTGCAGACCCTGTTCGTAGCCGATCACGAGCCACTCGTTGATCGCCTTCGACACCATCACCACCTGCGGATCGGTCAGGCCGACTTCGCTTCGGCCGATCGAAAACTCGTCGAGCCCGATGGTCTGTGCGATCCGTTTGCCGCTCGCGCTGCCGAGCAACGCGAGCGCCGTCGTCATGGTGCTTTGCTGACCGAGGTTATTGCCCTGATCCGTGCCGTGTCCAAACAGCAGCCATGAGAGCTTTTCGTTATCCGGCACGGACGGCTCAGAGATCAGCTTCGCCACCGGGAACTGAACCGTGCCCGTGACCTGCACGCCCGCCTCGACCTGCTGATTGCGGCGCATTGCCAGGATGTTGATGCCCGGATTGGCAACCGGACCGTTGAACGTGAAGAAGCCATTCTCGATGTTGAGCTTGCGGCCGAACGCGGTATAGGTCGAGCCCTTTGTCACGCGGACATTGCCGACCGCGCGCAACGGCAGGTTCGGTGCGCTCATCGCGGTGATCGTGCCGCTCAGGCCAAGGTCCGCGCCCATGCCGCGGAAACGGAAGCTATTGCCGAGACTGATGTCGATATTGGCGCGTGGCGCAAACGGACCGATCGGCTTGTTCGTGCCCGCCACCTGCGGCGGTGGCCGCTCGCCCGCCACCGTACCGTCCGGACGCACCACCACGACGTCGTCGCCGAGCTTCGGCGCGGACTGCTCCGGCATATCGAACAGCGCGTGATCGACCACGAATTTGCCGTTGATCGCCATGCCGCCCTCTGCCCCGCCGTTTGCCACGCTCGCGCTACCCGACAGCGACAGATTGCGGTCCGGCGCCGCGAACAACTCCAGCTTATCCGCGACGATGCTAGCGGACAGATCCGGCTGGGCACCATCCAGACGCACACGGCCGGTTGCGCGCAGCGTGCCGCTCGCGCCGTGAAACTCGACCTGCTGGAAATCCACCAGATTTTGCGAGAGCGCGATGCGCACCACGCCGTCCTTCAACTGCACACCCTGGTCGACCATCGTCGCCGACAAACCGTCGCCGATCAGCGACCCCGTCAGGTTCGGCTTGGCGACCGTGCCGCCGAGTGCGAGTTTTAGCGCGAGGTGGCCGTCGAGCAAATAGCTCGGGCCGAACAGTCCGCCGGTCGTTTTTAGCGATGGCACGTTCGCATTCACATTGCCGGTGAGCGCCCCCTCTTCGTTGACGCTCAGGAAGCCGTCACGCATCACGAGCGTGGTATGCGCGTCGGCGTCGATCACGCCGATCCGGCTGGCCTGCGCGTGGATGGTCGCATTCAGCCGGTTGCCGCCGCTGAACTCGGCGCGCGCGGTCATATCCGTGATACCCAGCGAGGTCAAACCACGGCCGATTTCGACCGTAACGTCGCCACCGCGACGCTTCAGCTGGATGTGGCCGCTCGCGGTGCTGCCGAGCGCGAAATCCCAGTCGCCGTCGAACACCAGATCGGTTTTGACGGCCGGTGGCGTGCCGGTGATCTCGCGACGCAGATCCTGCAGGCGCGCCAGCGAAATGTCGGTCAAGGTGCCTGCGGACTGGATCTTGCCGTGGTCGAAGGCGAACGATTTCAGGCTCAGCACCGCAGCTTCGAGCGTGAAACGCGTTGCGCCGAGCGTCAGGCGGTTCGGTCCGGCGCTGACGGCGAGCGGCGACTCGAGATTCAGCGCCGGCGTGCCCCGGTTCTGCAGGCGGGTCACCGTGCCGTCCCAGCGCGTGCCGTCGCGTGCTTCGGTCAGCTTGCCGTTGGCCGCAAGCGTCAGGTCGAGCGGACGGTCCTGCAACTTGCCGGTGGCGGCCGCCTCCAGTGAATGGTTTGCGCGCGTGCCGGACAGGCGTGCCGTGAGCGTGGTCAGATCGACGCCGCCGGCGCTGAGATTGCGCGCGTCGGTCGTGAAAACGAGCGCGCCGTTCGCGCCGTCACGCAGTTCGGCGTGACCTTCTGCATGGCCGATGCGGGTATTGCTGAACACCACGCTGTCTGCCTTGTAGTTCAGCACGACATTCGGATGCGCAAACGAGCCAGTAACGTCGCCATCCGCCGCGACGAGGCCGGCGAGGCCGAAACCGAGGCGCTCGAGTTCCGGCGCATCGACACGGAAACGCAGCCGGTCGCCGCGCGCGCCGAAGCTGCCTTGCAAGTCCACCTGATTGCCTGCCACCGAGAGATTCGCCCGGCTCGGCAGAATCCGCGAGCCGGCCAGCTGGACCACACCGCCGCCCGTCAACGGCAGGCCGTCGTAGACGCTCGGACCGAGTTTGAATTCGGCCTTGGTGGTGAAAACCGGGCCGAGCATGCCGGCCGCGGTGAGCGTGCCATTCACGCGTGCCTCGATCTTGCGGGCCGGCGGCGCACCGCGCTTGGGCGGCGGCGCTTTGCGTTGAACCACTTCGGCTCGCACTGCGGCTTTGGCGGTGTTCTTTACCGCGGCGGCGGCTTTGTCGCCAGGGGCCGCGCTTTTCGCACCGGCCGTGCTGCCCGCTTGCGCTGCGCCTTGCGCGAGCGCCTGACCTTTGGCATTGGCCGACGCGGGCGCCGGGCCGGTGACCGGCGTGCGCGACGGCATCTGCGAAGTCAGCGTCAACGGATCGAAATCGGTCAGTTGCGCTTTCAGGTTGTAGGTGGAATTCGCGTCGTGCTTGAGTGCGCCAGACAGATCGATGCGGCCTTTACCCGACGTGACACGCACGTCGTTGAAGCTCATGCGCGCGGGGTCGAAGGTCACTTTGCCTTGCGCGCGCAATCCTGCTTTCGGGTCGGCGAGATCCAGGGTCAGACTTTGCACGTCGTCGTTCAGACGGATGCCGATCGGACCGGAAAGCTGGGTGGGCCGCACGGCCGCTTCGAGGGCGTTCAGGTCGAGCCCGGCGACTTGCAGATCGAACTGACCGTGCTTGCCGGTCAGCGCGCCGCCGCCGGTGAGCGTGGCGCTCTTCACGAGCCGCACCTTCAGGTTCGAGATGCGCTGCGCCTGGGCGTCGAGGCGCACGTCGGTTTGCGCGTCGATCAAAGGCAGCAGGTTCTGGTCGATCGCCCCCGGTTTGGCGTTGACGATCGAGACATGGCCGGCGACGGCGAAACCTGCGGCGCGGGAAGCGCTGGTGGCACTCGCCGAACTTGCCGCGCCAGCACCGCTTGCGCCGCTCGCCGCGCTTGCGCTACCCAACACCACCGCCCCCGCCGCGTCCTGCCCCACCGGCTGCAGTTCAGCGCGCACCGCCAGATCCGCCAGCGGCGCGCCGGGCGCAAACGCCTGCGGATTGACGTGGTCGAAAGTCAGCGTGGCGCGTTGCAACGGCACGTCGCCGAACGGCGTCGCCTCGACCTGGGCATGGCCGGCGAGCTTCATGCCGCTGGCGTCGAGTTCGGCGATGAAATTCTCCAGCGAGCCGCTCAGATGGCCGCCCACCTGCACCGCCTCGTTGTTGACCTTGCCGGAATAGCCAAGATCGCCGGTCAACGGAAACGGCCGCACCCCGTCGAGCTTCGCCGCCGCCGTCACCGCGCCGAACGGCGTGTCCAGCCGCTCGATCGCGGCCTCGTGATGCCGGCCGTCGCTGCGGCCATGGAACATGAAGTGGGAAAGCTCGGTCGTCGACCCACCCTGGCGCAACAGCAGTTTGTCGACCTGCACGTCGCGCACTTCGAGTTGCATCGGCAAGCGCAAATCTTGCGGCAATTTCAGCGGTCCGCTGCTGCTCGACGACGAACCGACACGGGCGTCGATCGTCCCGATATGCAGATAGTCGATCGAGAAGCGCCAAGGCTTGCGCGTCAGTCCCCAGCGGCCGGCCACGCGGTCGATCTGGATATCCGTGCCGCTGCCGTCGAGACTGCGCCAGCGCACCTGCCGGAGTTGGACGCCGTTGGCGATAGCACCGCTCCCGAGCGTGCCAGTCAGCCTGCCACCCAGCAGCTTGACGGCCGCCTGCCACGCGTAAGCCGTTCCGCGCTCGGTCGTCAGCGCACCGTACAGCAGGCCGATTGCCGCGGCGACCAGCAGAACCTGCACGGCGACCATCCACGCAAGCGTTTTCAGCAACAACCGGCCGCGACAGCGCGCCGGCGGCGCGTCGGGCGGGGGCTGCTGTCCGGGCGGCCCTCCAGGCGGATGAGCGCCGGGCGGCTGCGCGGGTGCTTGGGCGGAGACGTGCGTGGTCATGCGTGGATCATGTAGAAGCAGGTTCCCATCAGAAGGCGATGCCGAGGGTCAGGTACGGCCGCACGCTCCGGTTGCGGATCCCATAGGCGACATCGACATTGACCGGGCCGACCGGGCTGCGCCAGCGCGCACCGACGCCGGCGCCGGGATAAAAGACTTTCTCGCCCCAGGTATCGGTGGCGGTGCCCACGTCGAAGAACGCGGCTGCGCCCCAGTCGTGAGTGAACCAGTGCTGATACTCGGCAGCCGCTGTCACGAGGTATTTGGTGGGCAGCACCGAGCCGTCGACGTTATTGCCGATGCTCTGATAGCTGTAGCCACGGATCGAATTCGAGCCACCCGCGCGGAATAGCAGCGAAGCCGGAATCCCGCTCGAACTGCCGCTCGTGAACACGCCGCCGAGTTCGGCACGGAACAGCACGAGGTCTTCCCTGCCGATTGGCAGGTACTGCTGGCCGCGGGCATAGCCGCGCACGAACGTCTGGTCGGTCAGCACGCCTTTGACCGCGAAGCCCGCTTCGACGTGAATCAGGTTGCCCGAACGCGGGAACAACGGATCGTCGGTATTGCGGCGGGTCCACGACCATGACGGCACCAGCGCGCGGCTGGTAGTCGGCGCGGCCGCGTTCTGATCGAGCCGGTCCTGGTAATAGAGGATCGCGTAGTTGTAGTCGATGAATTGCGACGTACGGGCCCGCTGCACGCCACCGCGGATACTGTAGATGCGCGTGTCGGACACGTCGGTCGTGGTGTAGGAAGCCAGCACGCTATTGGTCCACGCGCGCGGCCCCGGTGGCATTGCGAGCTGGATTTGCCCGTACTGCTGGATCTGGTCGATGCGGCCGTCGACCGTGAACGGCCACGCTTTGCCGAACGTGTCGAGATAGGAATACGAACCCTGGATCAGCGGGCCGTTGTCGGTCGAATAACCGACCCCGCCGCGCATACTGTTGTACGGATATTCCGACACCTTCACATGCACCGGCGTATCGACCGGTTTGGCCGGGTCGCTATCCACGTCGATCGCAACGCTCGCGAAGTACGGCGTGTTCTGCAACTGCCGCTGCAATTCGGCGACGCGCTGCACGTCGTAGATATCGCCGGCCGAAATCGGATTCACATTGTCGACGATCTGTTCCGGATAGCGCCGCGTGCCGGATACGTCGAGCTTGCCCATGGTGAAGGTCGGGCCGCTGTCATACGTCACCGACAATTTCGCTTCGTGCGTGCGCGGGTCGATCCGCGCCTCGGAGTGGTAGATCTTCGCGCCCACGTAACGGCGCGCCTGCAACGCCTTGAGCGACGCGTTTTTTGCGTCGTCCCAATTGCCTTGCGAAAACGGATCGCCTTCATGCAGTGAAAACGCGAAACGCGCGGCGTTTTCCTGCGCCGGATCTTCGGTCAGCACCGGACCGCGAAACGAGAGCGAAATCGACGTGATGAGGGTTTGCGGGCCGGGATCGACGCTCACCGTCACGCGCTTTTTGTCGTCGACGGTTCGCACGTCGGTGCGCACAACCGGCGTGAAATAGCCCTGCGTGGAGGCCAGATCGCGCACCTGCTGGGGGATGGCGGTAATCAGAAATTCGAACTGGTCGTCGCTGATGTCAGGACGTTTGGCGAAACGCGCCACGTCCAGGTGCGCTTCGAGCAGCTTGCGCAGCGAGCGCGGCGTGGCTTCGATATCGACCTTGTAGCTGGCGGCCGCGCGCCGCGCTGCGTGCGCGTCGACCGCGGCAAGCATGAGCATGAAGATGCCGAACGCCAGCCACGTGCGCAGCCAGCGCCGAACGGACAGCGGATGCCCAGACTCGTCACCGGTTTTGCCGCGCCGCACTCGCGGCGCTTCGATCGCGCACCCCGCCAAACAGGACCTCCGGCCGTGGTTGATGAATTCTGTCGCTCGGGGCCGCCGCGGCGGCCGAAGCTCGCTATTTGACCACATCGGCGAAGCCGCGCCATCTCTTAAAGGAGCGTTTGCAGCGTGAGGCGCGGCGAGCCCTGCGGGCCGGTACACCGCACCGGCCACCGTTTTTCGACCACGCGCGGCGCATGCGGTAAAATTATGGAATAGCAGCGGTGCCGCGCGGGTTCCCGCCAGCCAGCCGCCATCCCCCAAACCACGGACGTCTAGCCATGTATCAATCGGACATCACCCAATTCCTGAACCAACTCAAGCAGCAAAAACCGAATCTGGAAGCTGAGCAGCGCCGTGGCCGGTCGCTGCTGTGGGACAAACAGCCGATCGACCTTGAAGAACGCGCCGAGCAGAAAGCCTCGCGCGTAGAGCAGACGCCTTACTCGTACTATCAAAACTTCTAAGCGCGTGAGTCACGCCGACGAGGCAAAAGGCGCCACGCCGGTGCCCGACGCCGCGCTTGCCGCGCCCGCCACCGATTCGACGCCGGACATCGTGGACGGCATCGCTTTCGCACGCCTGTACGGCGAGCCGCTCTTCAAGCTGCCGACGGATCTGTACATTCCGCCGGATGCGCTCGAGGTGTTCCTCGAAACGTTCGAAGGCCCGCTGGATCTGTTGCTGTACCTGATCCGCAAGCAGAACTTCAACGTGCTCGATATCCCGATGGCGGACGTCACGGTCCAATACCTGGGCTACGTCGACCAGTTGCGTCAGACCAATCTCGAACTCGCGTCCGAGTATCTGCTGATGGCCGCGATGCTGATCGAGATCAAGTCGCGCATGCTGTTGCCGGTGAAAAAGGCCGATAGCGGCGACGAAGCCGAAGATCCGCGCGCGGAACTGGTGCGCCGCCTGCTCGAATACGAGCAGATGAAGCTCGCCGCCCAGCGCATCGACCACCTGCCGCAGCTTGGCCGCGATTTCCTGCGCGCCGAGGTATATATCGAGCAAAGCATCACGCCGCGCTTTCCGGATGTGGATAGCGAAGACCTGCGCGCCGCGTGGGCCGACGTGATCAAGCGCGCCAAGCTGGTTCAGCATCACAAGATTTCGCGCGAGGAATTGTCGGTGCGCGAGCATATGAGCACGATCCTGCGGCGGCTGCAGAATGCGCGCTTCATGGAGTTCTCGGATCTGTTCGACACGAGCAAAGGCGTGCCGGTGGTCGTGGTGAATTTCATCGCCATGCTCGAGTTGTGCCGTGAGTCGCTCATCGAAATTACTCAGGCCGAGCCGTTCGCACCGATTTATGTGCGCCTCGCCTATCTGCCGGCCTGAAGCCGGGAAACGGGGCTTGCGTGCGCCATCGCTGCAGCAGACGCCTCGCTGCGGTGCGGCCGCGGAACAAATCCACTACTTCGGTGCGCCCCCGGAACAAATCCACTACAATCCGGCGCTCCAAACCTGTCATTACAAGTGAGGCCGCCGGTCACGCAAACCCTGAGTTTTTGCGCCAACCGGGTCTCGCCCCGCGCAAGGAAATCCCTGTCCGATCATGAAAGTCATCAGCTCGATCCATGAATTGCGCGACCAGTTGCGCGGCCAGAATCGCACTGCCTTTGTGCCGACCATGGGCAATCTGCACGAGGGCCATCTGTCGCTGATGCGCCTCGCGCGCCAGCACGGCGATCCGGTGGTGGCGAGCATCTTCGTCAACCGCCTGCAGTTCGGCCCGAACGAAGATTTCGACAAATACCCGCGCACGCTCGAAGCCGACATCGAGAAGCTGCAGAAAGAAGGCGTCTACGTGCTGTTCGCGCCGACGGAACGGGATCTGTACCCGGAGCCGCAGGAGTATCGCGTGCATCCGCCGCACGATCTGGGCGACATTCTCGAAGGCGAATTCCGGCCGGGTTTCTTCCAGGGCGTGTGCACGGTCGTGATGAAGCTGATGTCGTGCGTGCAGCCGCGCGTCGCGGTGTTCGGCAAGAAGGATTACCAGCAGCTGATGATCGTGCGCAGCATGTGCCACCAGTTCGCGCTGCCGACCGACATCATCGCCGCGGAAACCGTGCGCGACACCGACGGCCTTGCGCTCAGTTCGCGTAACCGCTTTTTGCAAACGGCCGAACGCGCCGAGGCGCCGATGCTGGCCGCCGAGCTCAATCGCGTGCGCGATGCGGTGCTCGCCGGCGATCGCGACTTCGCAAAACTCGAACAGGCGGCGATGGCCGCACTGGCTGTGCGCGGCTGGCAGCCTGATTACATCGCGGTGCGCAAGCGCTCGAATCTGCTGCCGCCGGGCACACAAGACACGAATGCGGAGTTGGTCGTGCTGGCTGCCGCCAAGCTCGGCACCACCCGTCTCATCGACAACCTCGAAATCTGAAGCCATCTTAGTCTGCGCAAACGCGCATAAGAAGCCACAAGGGATTGGTCATGCAACGCAATATGCTGAAGTCGAAAATCCATCGCGTCGCGGTCACGCACTGCGAACTGCACTACGAAGGTTCGTGCGCGATCGACGAGGACTTGCTGGAAGCCGCGAATATCGTTGAAAACGAGCGGATCGACATCTGGAACATCAATAACGGCGAGCGCTTCTCGACGTACGCGATCAAGGGCGAACGGGGCAGCGGCATGATCTCGCTGAACGGTTCGGCCGCGCGGCGCGCGCAACTGGGCGATCTGGTGATCATCGCGGCGTTCGCGGTGGTCGACGAAGCGGAACTGAAGGCAGGCTGGAAGCCGGATCTGGTGTTCGTCGACGACAACAACAAAATCAAGGGCAGCCGCGATCACGTGCCGACCCAGAACTGGACCTGAGCTGAACCTGAGCCGGCCTCTCGCCGCACGGTCCCATTCAGCGGGCGGCCGCGCCGCCTGCTGATTTACTTCAAGCCTTCTTGCCGGCGCCGTTGGTCCATTGGATGATCGGTTGCCACTGCTCCAGATCCTTCTCCACGCGGCTTTTCGCGACGTCCCACAAGGTCAGGCCGTGCGCCGCCAGTTGCACGTAATTCTGGGTGTCGCGCAGAAAACCCAGCACCGGCAGCTTCAATCCCTCGACAAAGCGATGCAGCTGCTCCGCTGAGCGCGTGCGCGCGTCGACGCGCATCCCCACCACCCCGATCTCGATCGCGCCTTTCCTGACCGCTTTCTCCTTCGCCAGCCGCTCGAGAAAGTCCTGGGTGGCGAGAATATCGAACATTGACGGCTGGAGCGGCACGATCACCTTGTCGGCCAGATCCAGCGCGATATTCAGGCGGTTGCCGTGCAACCCGGCCGGTGTGTCGATAACCGCATGTTCCAGGCCTTTGGGCGGTTTGGCGGGGTTTTCAAGGTCAACCTCCCAGGTCTCGATGGGCGGCAACGCGGCCGGCCGCAGCGACAGCCACGCGTGCGCGGACTGTTGTCTGTCCATGTCCGCCAGCGCGATCCATTCCCCCTGCGACGCGAAATAGCCGGCCAGATTGGTGGACAGCGTGCTTTTGCCCACACCGCCCTTCGGATTCGCCACCACAATTACCGTCATGAATTCTCCCGGAAAGAAGGCTGGGCGCCGCCAGCCGGTTTACCGCGCAGTTTGCTCTGACTTGCGCCAACGTGTCCTGATCCGCAACGGTTTCAGGTTCACCCGCCGATCCCGCCGTTGATAATATCGATAAATGCACCGGGGCCGAAGCCCCCAAACGGCTATTGACCGCCCTGCCCCCCTGATTTTTCCATCGAGGCTCCCCATCTCATGAGCACACTCCGTCCGGAATACAGCATCGAGCGCCTGCACGAACGTCAGAAGGGCAAGCTGCCCGGCTTGCTGGGCGTGCATGTTCTGGCGCTTGAGCAAGGCACTCTGACCGCGGAACTGACGGTGCGCCACGAATTGCTCGCGCCGAACGGCTTTTTGCATGCCGCCACCGTGATCGGCCTCGCCGATACGGCCTGCGGCTATGCATGCCTCGCGCACCTGCCTGAGACGGCGCGCAATTTCACGACCATCGAGCTGAAAAGCAATTTTCTCAGCACGGCGACGGAAGGCACGATCCGCGCGGTCGCCAAGGCCGTGCATCTGGGCCGCAGCACGCAGGTGTGGGACGCCACCGTCACCGATCCGAACGGCAAGACGATGGCGCTGTTTCGCTGCACGCAAATCCTGTTGTATTGACTGAGCGACGCCGGGACGCGGACCACCGCCCGATTGACCTTCATCACCCGATCGCAGCAAAAAGCTTCGCAAGATCGAGGTGCTCGGCGAGCGTGTCAGCCAGACGGTCCAGCGAAGCCTCACGCAACGCCGGGTAGTCGATTGTCCCGGCGTCACTTAAGCCCGCCCACGCGAGCAGTGCGGCGCATGCGGCCGGCGTGTCGAACAGGCCGTGCACATAGGTGGCGAGGATCTGGCCATCGGCCGAGATCGCGCCGTCGGGACGGGCGCCGTGCGTTTCGCCCAATTGCAGCGCGGGCGAACTCAGCGCCGGACCCTGCGTCTCGCCCATGTGAATCTCGTAACCGGCGACCTCGGGCGAACCGGGCAATGCGAGTCGCCCTGTGACATTCTTAAGCGTTTTTTCGCGCGTCAGCACTGTCGAGTAATCGAGCCAGCCGAGGCCCGCGCTCGTGCCAGGCGCGCCTTCCACGCCGTGCGGATCGGCCACTTCGCGTCCGAGCATCTGCATGCCGCCGCAAATCCCGATGACCCGGCCGCCGTAGCGCAAATGCCGTTGCAGCACCGCATCCCAGCCTTGCGCACGCAGAAAGGCCAGATCGCCCGGCACATTCTTCGAGCCCGGCAGGATGATCAGATCGGCCGGCGGAGGCGGCGCGCCGCTTCGCACGTAATGAAAGTCGACTTGCGGATGCGCGCGCAGCGCGTCGAAATCGGTGTGATTGCTGATGTGCGGCAGCACCGGCACGACCACTCGCAACATCGGGCCCAGATCGTCGCTTTCGCCGCTTTGCGCGGCGCGCAGTTCGGGCGGCAGCATGTCTTCGGCGTCGAGCGTCAGGCCGTGCAGGTAGGGCACCACGCCGAGCACCGGCTTGCCGGTCTTCGCTTCGAGCCAATCGAGTCCGGGCTTGAGCAAACTGACGTCGCCGCGAAACCGGTTAATGATGAAGCCGCGCACACGTGCCTGCTCGCTTTCCGAGAGACACGCGAGCGTACCGGTCAAATGCGCGAACACCCCGCCGCGGTCGATGTCGGCCACCAGCACGACCGGGCAGTCGACCGCTTCAGCAAAACCCATATTGGCGATATCGCGGTCGCGCAGATTGATCTCCGCAGGACTGCCCGCGCCTTCGACAAAAATCGTGTCGTACGCCGCTTGCAAACGCGCATACGACTCCAGCACGGCCTCGAAGGCGACCGGCTTGTAGTCGTGATACGCGCGCGCATCGAGATTCATGCGCGCCTTGCCGTGGATGATCACTTGCGCGCCGCGGTCGCTGGTCGGCTTGAGCAGCACGGGGTTCAGATCGGTGTGCGCGGCGATGCCCGCGGCCACCGCCTGCAGGGCCTGCGCACGGCCGATCTCGCCGCCGTCGACCGTCACCGCGCTATTGAGCGCCATGTTCTGCGGCTTGAACGGCGCGACCCGTACGCCGGCGCGGCGCGCCAGCCGGCACAAACCCGCGACGAGCGTGCTCTTGCCTGCATCGGACGTGGTGCCCTGAATCATCAGCGTGCCGCGCGGCACAGGTACGGCGGGATGCGGGATCGAAGTGGTGGTCACGGAATGTCGGGTTCGGCGGTGAATGGGCAATAAACCCAGGTAATGAACGCAGGCAATGAACGCGGCATTATCCCATCGTGCCGGCACGCGCTGCACGCCGGTACAATCACGCGATGATTCCCCGCGACCTCACCTTCGTTCTCGGCGGCGCCCGTTCGGGCAAGAGCGTGCATGCCGAACAACTGGCGAACGACAGCACCCTCCCCGTCACGTACGTCGCCACCGCGCGCGTGGCTGACGACGCCGAATTCAGCGCGCGCATCGCGCATCATCGCGAGCGGCGTCCGGCGCATTGGGCTTTGCACGAAGCGGGCGTCGATCTCGCCGGCGCCGTGGCGCAAATCGACGCACCCGGCCATTGCATTCTGATCGACTGCCTGACGCTGTGGCTCGCCAACCTGCTGTGCCCACCTGAGGGCGACGGCTTGCCGGTCGATCAATATCACGCGCATTTTGCTGCGCTGGAAGCGGCGCTCATCCACGCCAAAGGCAAGATCATCGTGGTCAGCAATGAAATCGGTCTGGGCGTAGTGCCGCTCGGCGCGGCAACGCGACTCTATGTCGACGAACTCGGGCGGCTCAATCAGCGCATCGCCGCGTTGAGCACCCAGGTGACGATGATGGTCGCGGGCTTGCCGCTCGCCTTGAAAACAGAGGGCAGCGCGTGATGCTGTCGCTTCCTCTGATCGTTACGCTGGCAACGGCGGGCGTCGCCGTCGACCGTTGGCTCGGTGAGCCGCGCACCGCGCATCCGCTGGTCGGCTTCGGCAAATGGGCGATGCGCCTCGAAACGCGTTACAACACCGGCCGGCGTTTGCGGCTCAAGGGACTGCTCGCGTGGTCGCTGGCGGTCATGCCGCCGGTGCTGATCGCCTGGTGGCTCGTTTCCGTGCTGCCGTTTGTTGCAGCCTGCGCGGTGCATGTCGTGTTGCTGTGGTTTGCGCTCGGCGCACGCAGTCTGCACGATCACATTGCGCCGATCGCCGAGGCATTGGCGCGGCGCGATCTGGCGCAAGCGCGTCTCTTGACCTCGCGCATCGTGTCGCGCGAAACCGCTCATGCCGACGAAGCGGCACTGTCGCGCGCCGCCGTCGAATCGGCGCTCGAAAACGGCAATGACGCGATCTTCGGCGCGCTGTTCTGGTTTGCGATCGCGGGCGGTCCAGGCGCGCTGGGGTTTCGTCTGGCCAACACGCTAGACGCCATGTGGGGCTACCGCACGCCGCGCTATCTGCGCTTCGGCTGGGCCGCCGCGCGCCTCGACGACGTGCTCAACTGGATTCCCGCGCGCCTCACCGCGACGAGCTATGCCTTGCTCGGCGACACTCGCACGGCGCTGCGTTGCTGGCGCGAACAGGCGCCGCGCTGGGACAGCCCGAACGCCGGGCCGGTCATGGCGTCAGGCGCGGGCAGTCTGAACGTGTTGATCGGCGGCCCCGCGGTGTATCACGGCGCGCTTGAACACAGACCAACGCTAGGTTTCGGACACCCCGCGAACGCCACGCATGTTACGGCGGCGTTGATGCTGGTTGAACGGACGGTCATTCTCTGGCTGGCGGTACTGATCGTGCTGGCGTTGCTGAGTGCGCCCTTTCATGGTTGATCGAACCGCTACTCACAAAGCTGATACCGGCACCCCGCTCAACGCCGTGGTCCACGGCGGCAATCTGCACGAAGCGGCGGAGCGTTACGGCATTCCGTACGCGCAATGGCTCGACCTGTCGACGGGCATCAATCCGCACGGCTATCCGGTGCCGCCGGTTCCCGCCGATGCCTGGCGCCGCCTGCCCGACGAAGGTGACGGTTTTGCCGCCTGTGCCGCCCGTTACTATGGTGCGCCGGACGCCGCGCACGTGCTTCCCGTAGCGGGGAGCCAGGCGGCGATTCGCGCACTGCCCTCACTGCTGCCAGGTGCCCGGGTTGGCATCGCGCCGCTCACGTACAGCGAATATGTGCCTGCATTCGAGCGGGCAGGACACGACGTCGCGCCACTGGATGTGTCCTGGGACACCTTGCCCGACACGCTCACGCATGTGGTCATCGTGAATCCTAACAATCCGACCGCGGAACATCTGAGCGCCGACAAGCTACTGCACTGGCATGCGCAACTCGCCGCGCGCGGTGGCACGCTGCTGGTCGACGAGGCTTTCGCCGACACGATGCCTTCGGCGTCGCTCGCGGCAAGCACCCATCGCGATGGGCTGATCGTGTTACGTTCACCGGGAAAATTCTTTGGGCTCGCCGGTGTGCGCGCTGGCTTCGTACTCGGTGCGCCGGCTTTGCTCGACGCATTGCGTCGTACGCTCGGGGCATGGACTGTCAGCGGCCCGGCTCGGCATGCCGTCAAGGCCGCGTTCGAAGACGAATTGTGGCAACAGCAGATGCGTACGCGGCTCGATGCGGAAAGCGCCCGTCTGGCGAGTCTGTTGCAGGCACACGGTTTCGCCACACACAGCACGCCGCTCTTCGCGTGGACCGACGATGCGCGCGCCGCCGCTCTGCACGAAGCGTTAGCGCGGCGCGGCGTGTGGACACGTCTCTTCACGGCATCGGGCAGTGTGCGTTTCGGGTTGCCTGCGAGCGATGCGGAATGGGCGCGTTTCGAAGAGAGTTTGCGCGAGGCTGTTCGATGACTCGGCGCCCACGCTTTGCCATTGCTGCGGCACTCTGTGCGAGTACGCTGCACGCGCACGCCGCCATCACGGTCATCGACGACACCGGCGCAACGGTCACACTGCCTGCGCCCGCACAGCGCGTCATCAGTCTCGCGCCGCATGTCACCGAACTGCTGTATGCCGCGGGCGGTGGCGCGAAACTGGTCGGCGCCGTGTCCTACAGCGACTATCCGCCCGAAGCGAAGCAGCTGCCGCGCGTCGGTGACAACAAGGCGCTCGACCTGGAACGGATCGTTGCGTTGAAGCCCGATCTGATCATCGTATGGCGGCATGGCAATGCGCAGCGCCAACTCGATCGCCTTCGTGAAATGCATGTGCCGCTGTTCTTCAGCGAGCCTCATCGTCTCGACGACATCGCCGTGTCGTTGACCAAGCTCGGGCAATTGCTCGGCACCTCGCCGATTGCCGATGCAAGCGCTGCGGCATACCGTCAGGACATCGCACGATTGCGCACGCAGTATGCAAGCCGGCCGCCTGTCGGCGTGTTCTATCAGGTGTGGGACCAGCCGTTGATGACGCTCAACGGCGACCATATGGTCAGCGACGTGATTGCGCTATGCGGCGGCCGCAATGTGTTTGCGAAACTCGAGCCGCTGGTGCCGACCGTCTCGACTGAAGCGGTGCTCGCAGCGAATCCGGAAGCGATCTTCACCGCCGCGCCCGGCGCGACCAAACCGGACACGACCCTGCCGCAACTCGACACATGGCGTGCATGGCCAAGTCTGAAGGCGGTGGCGAACAACAATCTGTTCGCCGTCGACGGCGATCTGATCAACCGGCCGGCGCCGCGTATTGCGCAAGGGGCCAGGCAAATATGCGAAGACCTCGACCTGGCGCGCTCCCGAAGGAAGAACAGCGCGCAGTGATGCCGCGGCAAAGCCGTGCAGCAAGAAGTGCCGCGTGCGTTAGCGCGAGACGGCGTCTGCCCGCTTGAATGGCCAGCGCTCGAATTCGGATAGCCGCAATCGATAACGCGCGACATTGCCGAGATAGAGTTGATCGAGATCGGACTGGATTGCGTCGATGAACGAAGATACATCCGCTGCGTCCACCCGATTCTGCGCAAGCGTTTCGATCTCACCGCGCGTGCCGGCAAGGCCGCCGCGAATCACCTCCTGCACGGCCTCAATCAACGCATTGCGATACTTGAGGCGAAACGCGTCCGGCTCGCCGATCGATTGCCGAATCGCCAGATAACGCTGACACGAGCGCTCGTACGCCCAGATGAAGACATCGCGCAACAACTCGACGCGATTGGTCTCGTACACACCGAGTGTGCCGTCGACGTAGGCCTTTTCGGGAACGTCGATGAACGACAGCGGACACAGATTCTGCCGGATCAGCGGGATATTCGCGGTCAGACGCGAGACCCGTTTGTTGACGTCTTCGAACGGCTGCAGATACGGCAGGTGCACCATGCCGAAGAAAGCCTGCTCGAAGGGGTCGTCGATCTGCGCGGCCTTGTTCAACACCGCCTCGAAGCATTCCGCGATCTGCTGCGGCACGGCGAGCGGAAAAAATACGGTGCCGCTGATCTCCACTTCGCGCGCGCGCAAACGGCCGCTGGCGAACGGATCGGACATCAGGTTGTCGGAGAGAATCGCGTGAAGGTTCAGTACGGTGAATCGATTGAAGCCCACTTCGTCCGCGCTCTCGACAATCATTTCGATCGCGGCCTTATGATTCAGGATCATCTGCGTTTCCTGAGCGTCCTTGCCTTGCGCAATGAGCCCTTGCTCGATCAGCCGCACGGTATCGAGCCGCGTGTAGGTATTGCCCTCGAGCCGTGACGACGCCCACGATAAATCGATCAGAAGCCGGCTCATGATGTCGCGCGCGTACGTGCCGGCCGGCCGCACATCCGCCGACGTGCGGCCCCACTCATGCAGGCGTGCACGCTGCGCTTGCGATAAATACGCATCCTGATTCGGACGATAGCGTTCGAGAAACGCGCGGTTATAGCCGACCGGCCGGCGCTCGTGCAGCGGCCTGTTCACTTCTGCGCGCACCTCGAGTCCCGCACTCGACACGGGCACGTAGGCTTCGCCGGAAGTGCTTGCGCCGGTGACGACCTGTGCGGGGAAAACAGCCGCGCTGGAAGCGGCGGCCTGCTTGTAGACCACTGCCCGCCCAGCACCTTCCGAGATGATCCGGCCAGCTTCGAGCAACATGTCGAGACGACGTTGCAGCGTGCGGCGCTGCACGGGATGCCGGCACGCGGCAAGTGCCGCTGCCAGCGCACGAACGCCCCGCCCCTCAGCGCTCGCAGCGATGAGGTGCTCGATCAGATCCAATTCCTGCTTGATGCCGTTGCTGTTCATGCGCGCCACCCTCGAGCCTATGTGGCGCGATAAATCCTAATCGCGCCACTTTCTCTTGGCATTGTGGCACAAATCGAGCTAAACGCGCCACTCCAGGCTTAAAAATGGCGCAACTTCTGGTTTCTCGACAAATTTCCTGAAAAAGTGTCACGAATAGAACCAGGACTGACACAATTCGGGAGCGCACACAGGCACAAGCCCCATTCCCTCACGCATTCCACCTCACCAGCAACCACTGCTGCGTCGCCTCATCCCTGCGCAGCCAGACAATCCCCGTCATCTCCAGCGACCAGCGCAGACAGTGTTCCAGCGGCACGTCCAGCACCAGCGAAGCGATCACCCGCATTACTCCTGCATGCGTGACCACATAGGCCGGCGACAACTCGCGCGTCTGCGCGAACGCGTCGAACCACGCCCGCACCCGCGCGACGAATTGTGCGACGCTCTCGCCGCCATGCGCACGCGCGTGTTCGAAGTTGGCCGCCCAGTCGTCGAGCAACTCCCGATCGATCGCGTCCCAGCGCTGCTGCTCCCAAGCGCCGAAATTCATTTCCTGCAGACGGTCGTCATAGCTGAGCGCGCAGCCGAAATCGTTCGCCATCGCGGCGGCAAGCGCCGAGCAACGCATCAGCGGACTCGATATGAACACGCGCGGCGCCGGCACCAGCAACGTGGCGAGTTTCAATGCAAGCGCGGTTGAGGACACTTCCGCATCCGCGACAAGCGCGACGTTGCTCTGGCCGTAGCACACGCCCGCATCGAGTGCGACGGCGGGATGGCGGATCAGGACGATATCCATGCAAGCCCCAGCAGATAGATGCTCGATTCAAGAATCTGTTGTGCGAAGCCAAGGCAGTCGCCGGTGTAGCCGCCAATGCGTCTAACGAAATAACGGCCCATGGCAAACCGCAGCGCCGCAAGCACGATGAATGCCGAGCCGGCGAAGCGCCAATCCGGCAGACCGGGCCCGTTCGGCCAGAGCAAGCACGGCAGACCGAATACTGCTGCGCAAAGCAACGCGGGACCGCTCAAACGTTGCGCAACCGGTTTGGCTTTGCCTTCGGCGCGCACATAGTCGAGCGTGGCCAGATAGCTGATTGCAAACACGCGGCTCGCCGCATGCGCTGCAATCATCAGACTGGCGGCGCGCATCGGCGGCAATGCGGCGAGCGTTTGCCACTTCAGTGCTAGCGCGATCACGAGCGCGATGGCGCCAAAGGCACCGATGCGCGAGTCATGCATGATGCGCAACACGTCCTCGCGCGTATAGGCGCCACCGAACGCATCGACGCAATCGGCAAGTCCGTCCTCGTGAAATGCGCCGGTGACGAGAAGCGACGCAGCCATCGACAGCAGCACCGCCACGCCCGCTGGAAAGACATGCAAGGCCGCGAGATAAACCAGCGCGCTCAATCCGCCGATCAATAGACCGACCAGCGGAAAATAACGTGCCGCCGCATTCAGATAGTGCGGCTCATAGCCGACCCAACGCGGCACCGGCATGCGCGTGAAATAGCCGAGCGCCGTGAAGAAATAGCGCAGTTCCGCGAGCGGGTTCATGAGCGGACCGGCCGCGCGCGTCCGTACAACGGCGCTTTGCATAACGGCGCTTCGTATAGCTGATTAAGCATCGCGATTCGCAACACCAGCCGATTCGAAGCTCGCCATTTCGTTGACGAACGCCACCGCCGCGCGCAGCAGCGGCACGGCGAGCGCCGCGCCGGTGCCTTCGCCGAGACGCATATCGAGCGAGAGCAATGGCAGCGCGCCAAAATGATCGAGCATGCGCCGATGCCCCGCCTCGTTCGAGGCATGCGCGAACACGCAATACTCGCGCACGTTCGGCGCGAACGCATCGGCCACCAGCAATGCCGCGGTCGCGATGAAACCGTCGACAAGGATCGTCATACGCGCTTGCGCAGCAGCGAGGTACGCGCCGGTCATCATGGCGATTTCGAAACCGCCGAAGGTGGCGAGCACGTCGAGCGGATCGTTGGAAACAGCGTGATGCGCGAATGCCGAGGCGAGTACGTTGCGCTTTTTCGCGAGTCCGGCATTGTCGAGACCCGTACCACGCCCGACGCATTCGTCGATCGGCACACCGCACAGGCGGCTCATCAGACACGCGGCCGACGACGTATTCGCAATGCCCATTTCGCCGAAGCCGATCACATTGGTGCCGAGCGCCGCGTGATGCCGCACGCGAGCCGCGCCCGCCTGCATCGCGGCGAGTGCCTGTTCGTGCGTCATTGCGGGTTCATGCGCAAAGTTGCGCGTGCCGGCCGCAACCGGAATATCAATGAGACCGTCCGTGGACGGCAGCGGCGTCGCAATGCCTGCGTTGACCACTTCGAGTTCGATACCGGCGACGCGGCTCAAGGCATTGATCGCCGCGCCGCCCGCGAGAAAGTTAGCGACCATTTGCGCGGTCACCGCTTGCGGATAGGGACTCACACCTTCCTGCGCAATGCCGTGGTCGCCGGCGAACACGATCATTGCCGGACGTTCGACCGTGGGGTGTGTCGTACGCTGGATCAACCCCAACTGGCGCGCGAGTGTCTCGAGCCGCCCAAGGCTGCCGGGGGGCTTGGTCTTGGTATCGATAATGTGTTGCAGTTCGGCACGCAGCGTTTGATCGAGCGGTTCGACTTCGGTCAATACCGGCAAACCTGGCAAAGAGGTCATAGACGTTTCTGAAAGAGAGAGTGTTTTTACAAAACGCTTAGCCTGCTGGCAGGTCATCAGCCGCAGGCGATTCATGACGCGAGCGCGGCGCCGGAATCAGCGCCTCATGCTCGCCGTCGCGAAGCAGAATCAATGGATAACCGAACGCGCGGCTCGTCAGCATGGGTGTCAGCACGTCGTGCACCGGCCCGGCATACGCGCCGCCGTTGCCGTCGAGCAGCAGCGCATGCGTCGCGAAGCGCCGTGCGAGGTTCAAATCGTGGCACGAAAACATCACTGTACGCCGGGGCTCGCGCGTCCAGGCGGTCAGCGCTTCCAGACAGTCGATCTGGTGGTGCAGGTCCAGATGCGAGAGCGGCTCGTCGAGCAGCAGCAACGGTGCCTCCTGGCACAACACCGCCGCCAGCGCCACGCGTTGACGCTCGCCGCCCGAAAGCGACAGCACGTCGCGCGCGGCGAATTGGGCGAGACCCAATGCATCCAACGCGGCATGCGCGGCAGCGCGATCCGCCTCGCCCTCCCACCCCCAGCCTGTCAGATGCGGAAAGCGGTTCAGCATCACGATGTCGAGCACACTCGCGCTGAAAGCGTCCGCTGCGCTTTGCGGCATCAACGCGCGACGCTGCGCCAGCGGCAACGGCTGCCAGTCGGCGAGATGCACGCCGTCGAGTTCGACATGGCCCGCCGACGGTTGCGCCAGACCGGCGAGCGTGGACAGCAATGTCGTCTTGCCCGCGCCGTTCGGCCCGGCGATACACCAGATTTCGCCAGCGTAGAACGTATGCGTGAACGCGTCGAGCAAGGTGCGCATGCCTGCACGCAAGGTCAGGCGTTGCGCGCTCAGCGCGGATAGCGGGGCGTTGTGTGCGTTCATCATCGGCGCCTGCGCAACAGCATCCACAGAAACACCGGCACGCCGACGATCGACGTGATCACGCCGACCGGCAATTGCGCCGGCGCGATCGCAGTACGTGCGATCAGGTCCGCACCCATCACCGCGACACCGCCGCCGAGCGCCGCGGCCGGCAGCAGCATGCGTTGATCGTTGCCGAACGCGAGCCGCAGCATATGCGGCACGACGAGGCCGACAAAACCGATCGTGCCTGCCGTCGTCACCGCCGCAGCAGCAGCCAGCGACGCCACCAGATACACGCGCAAGCGCAGCGGCATCACCGCCACCCCGAGTGCCTGCGCGGCAGCGTCGCCTCGCAGCAGCACATTCAGACGCGGCGCAGCGGGCACGATTGCCACCAGTACGACGACGAGCGTGGCGAGCGCCGTCCATGGCATCGCGCCACCGTTCAGATCGCCGGTCAGCCAGAACAACATGCCGCGCAGCCGATTGTCTGGCGCAAGGTTGAGCAACAAGGTAATGACGGCGCCCCAACCGGCCGCGATCACCGCGCCGGTCAGCAGCAACCGCGGCGACGTATCCTGCGGCTCGCCCCGCCACAACTCGCGGCGTGCGAGGCCGAGCACCAGCAGGATCGACACGAAGGCGCCGGCGAAGGCGCTGGCATCGACGATCCACCACGCGCATCCGGCGATCATCGCGACCAGTGCAAACGTCGCCGCGCCGCCCGACACCCCCAACACGTAGGGTTCGGCCAACGGGTTGCGCAACAGCACTTGCAGCAGCGCACCGGCCAGCGCAAGCAACGCGCCGCACGCGAAGCCGCCCAGCGCGCGAGGCAAACGCAGCGTGCGCACGATCTCGCCGGCAAGATCGGCGGACTCGACATGCGACGCGTGCGAAGGCAGCAGCGCCGCCAGCACGCGCGCGGGTGCGAGCGGCACGCTGCCGAGCGCGAGCGACGCCATCAGCACAGCGAGTGCGATTGCCGCGAGCGCGAGCCATATCGCGGCCGCGCGCTTCGCGTTCATCACGCGCAGCGTGGTTGTGGTGTTATGCATAGGGCTCGAACCGCGGCTCATCGACACGTTCTCACGCCAGTACGTTCGTCATTGCTGCTGCCAACCAACCGTGACATACGCACCCCGCCGCGGCGAGTTATATGAGTAGGCCGTTTCATAGTCCTTGTTCAACACGTTCTGGATCTGCGCGGCGACGTACCACGCCTTCGTGATGCTGTAGCGCGCCGACAGATTGACCACACCGTAGCCGCCCAGCGTGCCGCTGCTGTCTTCACGGGTGCCGCTGACGATCCACTCGCCGCCGACACGCCACCCGGCGATACTGCGATTCACCGCCAGCGACGCGAAGTGCCGGGCACGCCGCACGAGATCGGTATCGCTATCGAGGTCGACGGGATTTTGCAGCGTCACCGACGCACGCATATCCGTCTTGCCGACATGGCCGCTCCACGATCCTTCGAGCCCCTGCACCTTCGCACGGCCGACGTTCTCGGCCAGATAAATGCCAGGCGAGACCTGCGGGTAGTCGATCAGATTCGAATACCGCGTCTGGAACGCACTCAGACGCATCACGCCAAGCGCATTCGAGGCGTACTGCAACGCTGCTTCGATCGAATGGCTGCGCTCCGGCTGGATCGACGGATTACCGCTGTACGGATAGTACAGATCGTCGAAGCTCGGCGCGCGAAACGAATCCGAGTAGCTTGCGGTCGCCTTCCAATGCTCGCTGATGTCGAAGCCGTAGCCGAGATAGTAACTGTTCGCCCCGCCGAAATCGGAATACTGATCGCGCCGCAGATTGGCCTGAACCTGGTTGCGCCCGAAGCGCCCCGTATAACCGACAAAGCCCGAATCCACATGCCGGTCGGGCGCCGCGAAGGTATCCGAGTCGAGGCTCTGATCCAGATGCTCATAGCCGACCTGCAGGTTCTGCTGCGCGGCGAACGCGAAATCGTTTTGCCACGTGTACTGCCGGTTGTCGGTGTCGAAGCGGCCGTTGTAGATGCCGTTGGTATTCGACACGCTGCGGTCGTCGCCTTCGGCAACGATGAAGTGCGTGGTCCACCAGTCGGTCAGCTTGCCGTTCGCGAACACCGACACCTGGCGCACTTTGGTGTACAGGTTGTTTAGATCGGTGGGCAGGCCGTATGCGTTGTCGTAGCTGTTATTGCCGTTCGACTGGAGATACGTGACGCCCGCGTCCCATTTGTCGTTGAACTTGTGGCGCAGCGAAGCCGAGATGCTTTCGTTCAGATAGCCGTTTGCGTTTGGATTCGCGTTGGGCGCCTCTGCCGGATTGAGCGACGAGAAGCCGTCGTCTTTCGAGCGCGCGAGCGAGATGCTGAAGGTCGTCTTGCCGTCTTGATCCAGCGCGCCGTTCACGCCCATCTGCTGCGTCTGCGTGTGATAGCTGCCATAGCCCACCGAAAAATTGAAGCGTGGCGGATGCTCGCCGCCGTCTTTCGTGAAGACCTGTACCACGCCGCCAATTGCGCCCGAACCGTATAACGCGGACACGTTGCCGTTCACCACTTCGACGCGGTCGATCTGGTCGAGCGGAATCTGCGCGAGTTGCGGCGCGCCCAGGCTCACCGAATCGACCCGCACGCCGTCGATCAGCAAAAGCGATTGCGTCGACGATGCGCCGCGCAGAAACAGGCTCGCCGTTGAACCCGGTCCACCGGTGCGCGAAATCTGCGCACCGGGCGCGAGTTGCAGCAGACCGGGCAAATCGGTCGCAGTCGTATCGGCGATGTCCTGCTGGTCGAACAGCGTGGTCTGCGGGATCGCATCGGCGAGCGGTTGCGGCCCGCGTTCCGCGCTGACTACAACGGGCGACAACAGCGTGGGTGACGGACCGGCAGACCCCGTATCGGCAGATGAAGATGAAGACGGCGAAGAAGAAGAAGAAGAAGAAGAAGAAGAAGCAGCTTGCGCATGCGCGACGAGCGGCAGGCTCGCAAAGGCGAGCAACGCCGCGCGAGCGATAGGGGACAACATGGGATGACATTCCTGTGGATAGCGTGCTCGGCCCGCTTCCCCGCAGGCCGATGCGTAACGAGGCGGCCGCGCTGTTTAACGTTTGCGTGCGGACGACCCTCTCCCTCTGGCCGGTATCCGGGCTGGCGACACATCGATCCCGCCTTCCCACGCGTGACGCGCAGTGGCACACTCGCGTGTTCAGCTTCGAACACGCGATCAGGATCGACCTGCATGACGAATGCGGTCGCTTACCGTTGCGGGGGCAGCGCAGGTTCGCGCGTTCAGGCGAGACGCGCGCCCTGCTTCCCGTTTAACTGCGCGCACTGTGGAAAAGCGCGCGCGGGCACCAGAGTGCGGCCAGTTTAGGAGCGGCCCTCGGGTCCGTCAAGAATGGTTAGGCCGTGCGCAATCTGATCTGTTATGTGCAGGCTATTGTCCGATGCGCGTGGTGCTTTTCATCATATGGTCGATAAAAGCCTGCATAAAGCGATGTTGTTACGTCTCGAAACGAGACAATTGTCGGAACCTGCGACATTCCGCGCTAAAATGCAATGTCTTTAGAGGACGCAGCAGATGCTCACCGAACTCGAAACACTTTCACAAAATATCGGCAAGCTGATCGCGATCAGCCAACGCCACAATGAAGCGCGGCTCGCGCTCGAAGATCAGCTCGCTCAAACGCGTGCCGAAGCAGAGGCCACGCGCACTGAACTCGCGTTGATGCGTGAGGAGCGCGATGCACTGCAGGCGGAACGCGACGCGCTGTCGGCAAAGATCGACGACGCACAGGTCCGCCTGAATGCGATCCTCGAAAAGCTGCCGCGGGCTCGCGCGCACAACGAGCCGGACAATCAGCTCGATCTGCTCGAGACCGCGCCGCATGAGGTCGAAGCGGAGAGCGACGTCACCCGCCATGGAGAAAATGCATGACCACCAAGCAGATCGAAGTATCGATTCTCGGCGTGCCCTATCGCCTCGCCTGCTCGCCGGAAACTGAAGGCGCGCTGCTCGAAGCGGTGGCACGCGTCGACGCCGAGATGTCGAAGATCCGCAATAGCAGCAACGTACGCGGCACGGATCGCATTGCCGTCATGGCTGCGCTGTCGCTGGCATCGGAACTGCTTAAGCTGCAAACGAGCGTGCGACACGGGGAAGCATTTCCCGCGGAAGAAATCCGGCGTACAATGCACCAAATGAACGAACAACTGGGTACTGTGATTCAGCAGTACAGCATGCAGTAAGTACCCAGCAGTCTCGAACAGTTTCAAGTGGCCGGTCCTGAGATCGGCTACGGATTCAAGCGGAATGCATGAGCGAAGGCTCATGCAAGCGATTGAGTTCAATCGGTTTGACTTCCCTGCCTGGTTCGCCAAGGTCATATATTCCTTGAACCAATGCCATGTGCACGGTTGTGGAAATTTGTAGCACGGGTGTGCGCGTCACTCTGTCTGATGTACCCGAAGTGCTGCTAACTGCGACCAATTCTGAACCCCCGGTTCAGGATGCCGGCCTAGCGGCTAAGGCGGGGACCTTATTCAAAACGGCATCGGACTTCGGTTCGGTGCCGTTTTTCTTTGGGCCTCGATTTTTCTTGCTGCATCAAACCCGTAACGTTCACTCACGTTCAATTCGATTCATGCGCTACTGGCTAATGAAGTCCGAACCGGACGAAGCAAGCATCGACCATCTCGCTCAGGCACCGCAGCACACATTGCCGTGGACTGGTGTGCGCAACTATCAGGCGCGCAACTTCATGCGCGACATGATGCAGGTCGGCGACGGCGTGCTGTTCTATCACTCGAGTTGCCCTGAGCCGGGCATCGCCGGGCTCGCGGAGGTATCGTCCACCGCCTATCCGGATCCGACTCAGTTCGACAGGAAGAGTCCCTACTACGACCCGAAGTCGTCGCAGGAAACGCCGCGCTGGCTACTCGTCGATGTGGTGTTCAAGAAGAAGATTCCGTTGATTCCGCTTGCGGCGCTGCGCGAGCATGAGGAATTGAAGGACATGCGCGTGCTCGCCAGAGGCAACCGCCTGTCGATCACGCCGGTGACCGAAGCCGAATGGCGCTTCATCACCAAACGTCTTGTTTGACGATGCGTACGCACATGCGACCCGTGCTCGGTTGAGTCATGCGCACATCTGTGCGCGGATGAAAGCAAACCTTGAGCGAACGTGAAATTAGGGAACCAAGCTCAGGTTACAAGCGCCTAACGGACTCGCAAACGTTGTGCCATTGCATGGCGTTCGCTCCAATCGTGCACAACCTGTTCAAGCAAGGAGTCCAAGCATGACGAAAAACACCACACGTGCACTCGCGCTCGCTCTCATATGCGCCGCCCCTGCCGCGCTCGCGCTGACACCGGCCATGGCCCGCGCGCAGAGCGTCACGCAGTATCAGCCGGCGGGCGTACTGTCGCTGAATGCGCAGGCAAGCGCGGAAGTGCCGCAAGACGTCGTCAATATCACGCTGTTCTACGAGCAAGAAGCGAGCGATCCGTCCGCGCTCACCTCCACGCTGAATCAGCGCGCCGATGCGGCGCTGCAAAAAGCCAAGGGGCTGAACGGTGTAACGGCCCGTACCGGTTCCTTCTCAATCTACCCGTCCACCGATCGTGACGGCCGCATTTCCGCATGGCGCGGCCGTACTGAAGTTGTGCTCGAATCGCACGACTTCGCCGCGGCGTCGAAACTCGCAGGCCAGATGGCATCGATCATGCAGGTCGGCAACGTGCAGTTCTCACTATCGCCTGAAGCACAGCGTGCCGCGGAGCAGAAGCTCACCGGTGAAGCCATCAAGTCGTTCCGCGAGCAAGCCGCTTCGTCGGCGCAGGCATTCGGCTACAACGGCTATTCGATTCGTGAGGTCAACGTCGGGCACAACGGCGTCATGCCTCGCCCAATGATGATGATGAGCGCGCGTGCCATGAGCGCCGATGCGAAGGCATCCGCGCCGGTACCGCTCGAAGGCGGAACGTCGACCGTGACGGTCAACGTGTCGGGCTCGGTGCAGATGAAGTAACACGATTGCCGCTTGAAATACCGCTGAAAAGGAAAAAGCCACGTCATGCTGTGGCTTTTTTTCATTGGCTGATCACTACGATAAGCGCAGTGCTCAGTTCGCGCTAACCGCCTGCGCCGATTCTCGCCGCGCACGGCGATAGGACCAAATCAGCATGCCGATGCCCACGAGGATCATTGGCAGCGAGAGCCATTGGCCCATCGAGAGGCCCATTGCCAGAAGCCCAAGGAAGTCGTCCGGTTCACGCGCGAATTCCACCGTGAAGCGCGCGAGGCCGTAGCCGATCAGAAACACCGCGGAAATCGCGCCCATCGGCTTCGGCTTGCGCGAGAAGAAGAACAGCACGAAAAACAGCGCCACGCCTTCGAGCGCAATCTCATACAACTCCGACGGATGACGTGGCAGCATGTGATATTGCGCGAACACTTCGTTCAGATGCCATTGCGCGGCCAGTTGCGGATGCGCGGTGAGCCACCCCGCGTCGTCCGGCGCGGCGCCTGGAAACAGCATCGCCCACGGCGCCGACGGATCGGTCACACGCCCCCACAACTCGCCGTTGATAAAGTTGCCGAGACGTCCTGCCGCGAGCCCGGTCGGCACCATCGGCGCAACGAAATCGGTGACCTGGAGCCATGAGCGTTTGCGTTGATACGCGAACAGCACCATCGCCAAGGTCACGCCGAGGAAGCCGCCGTGAAACGACATGCCGCCTTCCCACACCTTGAAGATGTCGAGCGGATGCGCGAAGTAAAAGCTCGCCTTGTAGAACAGCACATAGCCGAGCCGGCCGCCGAGAATCGTTCCGAGCACGCCGTAAAACAGCATGTCGTCGATATCTTTAGCGGTCCAGCCTTGCGCGGCGACATACGGCAAACGCAGCCGCAACCGGCCGACGACGATCGCCGCGATGAACGCAACGAGGTACATCAGTCCATACCAGCGCACAGCGAGCGGCCCCAGATGAATGGCAACGGGGTCGAAATTCGGGTGAATGAGCATCGTGTTGTTATGGGCAGTTCAGGTTCAGAAGCGGATTTCTAGTCGATTTTCAAGTAGCAACCGGCGGCTTGCGCACCATGCGGCGCCTGCGTTGGACGGTTCGGTTTGCAATGCGTTCGCGCCAGCGTCGAGCCTAAACACGGGAATCAGCGAACTGCGCTTCGACGACGGCATGCGCTCGCACGATCTCGATGAAGCCGGCCAACACCGGACTCACCTCCGCCGTGCGCCAGACCAGTCCCGTCTCGATCGCCGGCACAGATTCGGAGAGCGGCCGGTACACGACGCCGGTGCGGCGCAGGTTACGTAACGATTGCGGCACCAGTGCGACACCCATTCCGGCCGACACGAGGCTCACGATCGTCTGCATCTGGATCGCCTCCTGGCCGACCCGGGGTGCAAGGCCCGCCACGCCGTAGCAATCCATAATGATGTCATAAAAGCCTGGTGCCAAACGTCTTGGGAAGATCACGAGCGGCTCGTCGGCGACGTCGCGCAAGCTGATCGGCGTGTCCAGCCACTCCGCGTGCGGGTCGGCCTTGGACCCCGCGGCGCTGCCGGCGCGCACCGCCGTTTCCGTCGACATCGCGATCACCAGCGGCTCGCGGGCAATCGGCAGCCACGAGAGCTGGGTGGCATGGCGCGACGGCAGCGGCGCGATCACGAGGCCTGCATCGATGCGCCCGGCCACCAGTTCGTCGACCTGCACGTCGCTGGTGGCTTCGGTCAGTTCGAGGCGCACCCGTGGATGGCGCGCGCCGAAATCGCGCAACAGCAACGGCAGCAGGCCGTAATCGGCCGTCGAGACGAAGGCCAGCGACAGCACCCCCGCCTCGCCTCGCGCGAGGCTCTGCGCCAACGGCCGCAGGCCCTCGGCGCTCGCCAGCAGGCGCTGAACCTCGGGCAACAGATCGGCACCCACCGGTGTGAGTTCGACCGAGCGCTTGGTGCGCGCGAACAACTCGACGCCGAGTGTCTCCTCCAGCGCCCGAATCGCCTGCGACAACGGCGGCTGCGTCATGGAAAGGCGCGCGGCCGCTCGCCCGAAGTGTTTTTCTTCGGCGACGGTCACGAAATAGCGCAACTGGCGCAGGTCAGGAATGGCAGGCAGCATAATTAATACATTTTACGACCTAATAGAGCCTGAATAATATATTGGACACGCGCTTCGCAAAACTGCATCCTTGCGCGACGCGTCGGAACTAAACTGAACTGACGCGCCGGCCGAACCCGCCGGCAACGCATTGGCAGCGCAGGCGCGGCCCCTGCGGCAACACCTGAGCCCCGAACACGCAGCACAGATCAAAACAAAACCGATTGGAGTTCCCTATGGCATACAACCGTCGTTCGAAGAACATCACGCAAGGCGTGGCGCGCTCACCGAACCGCTCGATGTACTACGCACTCGGCTACGAAAAGGCCGACTTCGACAAGCCGATGATCGGCATCGCCAACGGCCACTCGACCATCACGCCATGTAATGCCGGCCTGCAGCGTCTGGCCGACGCAGCGGTCGCCGCGGTCAAGGGCGCCGACGCGAATCCGCAGATCTTCGGCACGCCGACTATCTCGGACGGCATGTCGATGGGCACCGAAGGCATGAAGTACTCGCTGGTGTCGCGCGAGGTCATCTCCGACTGTATCGAGACGTGCGTGCAGGGCCAGTGGATGGACGGCGTGGTCGTGATCGGCGGCTGCGACAAGAACATGCCGGGCGGCATGATCGGCATGTTGCGCACCAACGTGCCGAGCATCTACGTGTATGGCGGCACGATCCGACCGGGCAACTGGAAGGGCACCGACCTGACCATCGTGTCGTCGTTCGAAGCCGTGGGCGAATTCACGGCCGGCCGGATGTCGCAGGAAGATTTTGAAGGGGTCGAAAAGAACGCATGCCCGTCCACGGGTTCGTGCGGCGGCATGTACACCGCCAACACGATGAGCTCGTCGTTCGAAGCGCTGGGCATGTCGCTGCTGTACTCGTCGACGATGGCGAATCCCGACCAGGAAAAAGTCGACTCGGCAGCCGAATCGGCACGCGTGCTGGTCGAAGCGGTCAAGAAGGATCTGAAGCCGCGCGACATCGTCACGAAGAAGTCGATCGAAAACGCCGTGGCCGTCCTGATGGCGACGGGCGGCTCGACCAACGCGGTGCTGCACTTCCTCGCCATCGCGCATGCGGCGGAAGTGGAATGGAGCATCGAAGACTTCGAGCGCATGCGCAAGAAAGTGCCGGTGATCTGCAACCTGAAGCCGTCGGGCCAGTTCGTCGCGACCGATCTGCATAAGGCGGGCGGCATTCCGCAAGTCATGAAGATTCTGCTCGACGCAGGCCTGCTGCACGGCGATTGCATGACGATCACCGGCAAGACGATCGCTGAAGAACTGAAGGACGTGCCGAGCAAGCCGCGCGCCGATCAGCAAGTAATCTTCCCGATCGAACAGGCGCTGTACAAGGAAGGGCACCTCGCCATCCTGAAGGGCAACCTGGCGGTTGACGGCGCGGTCGCCAAGATCACCGGCCTGAAGAACCCGGTCATCACGGGCCCAGCCCGCGTGTTCGACGATGAGCAAAGCGCGCTGGAAGCCATTCTGGCCGACAAGATCGTCGCCGGCGACGTGGTGGTGCTGCGCTACCTCGGTCCGAAGGGTGGCCCTGGCATGCCGGAAATGCTCGCGCCGACCTCGGCGATCATCGGCAAGGGTCTCGGCGAAAGCGTCGGCCTGATCACCGACGGCCGCTTCTCGGGCGGCACATGGGGCATGGTGGTCGGTCACGTCGCGCCGGAAGCATTCGTGGGCGGCACGATCGCGTTCGTGCAGGAAGGCGACTCGATCACGATCGACGCACACAAGCTGCTCCTGCAGCTGAACATCGACGACGCCGAACTGCAGCGCCGCCGCGCCGCATGGCAACAGCCGAAGCCGCGTTACACGCGTGGCGTGCTGGCGAAGTACTCCGCGTTGGCGCTGCCGGCCAACAAGGGTGCAGTGACGGGCTAAGCGCACATCGGGCACGCGCTGATTCGCCTCGCTTCCTCGGGGCGAATCAGAAGCACCGCTCGACGCTACATAAGCGATCCACGCTACGTAAAAGCGCAATGGGGCGCACGGGAAACCGTGCGCCCCATTCCTTTTATAATGCGTGCACTACGAGTCGGGCACCTGCGCCGGCGGAGACCAGAATGAAATCAACGTCGTATGCGGCGCTTGCAGCGGCCGGCGTGCTGAGCGCTACGTTAGGCGCCGGCAGTCCCGCGGCGCACGCGGAGGCCTCCGCGGGCCTCGCGCTTGCCCAGCAGCAGAACTGCATGAGTTGCCACTCGGTGACGCGCCCATTCATGGGACCGGCGCTGCATGACGTCGCCGCGCAATATGCCGGCCGCGAAGATGCCGCCGCCTATCTGAAGCACAAGATTCTGGACGGCAGCACGGGCGTGTGGGGCCGGGTGGCGATGCCCGCGAATACGCAACTCACGCCCGATCAGGCGGCTACGCTGGCGAACTGGGTGATGACCCTTAAATAATTGACGCTTGAAGAAGACTCAAATGAAAGCGGTGGGCGCGC
This sequence comes from Paraburkholderia phytofirmans OLGA172, assembly GCF_001634365.1. Classification (NCBI taxonomy): domain Bacteria; kingdom Pseudomonadati; phylum Pseudomonadota; class Betaproteobacteria; order Burkholderiales; family Burkholderiaceae; genus Paraburkholderia; species Paraburkholderia phytofirmans. The sequence goes on along the minus strand of NZ_CP014578.1, from coordinate 863,585 downwards.
CCGGATAAAGGTGCGCCTCCTGCCATGCTCAAGCGCTGCCCGAGCGCCGCGCGACCTCCTGATCGGCCGCTTCCCTTACCCAGCCGGTCAATTCAGTCTCCAGAGCCAGCGCCACTTCGCGCGTGATCTGGTTGACGAGCCACGAAGTGTGATCCTGCAACGCCTCGCGACAGCGTGCTTCGATGATGCCGCGCCCCTCGCCCGTCAGAAAACCCACGAACCGTCCGCGCAGACGTTCGGCGATAACGTCGGCATCGAGATTCGGCTGCGGCTGTGCAAGTGTTTCGTAAGCGATATCCGGTGGCACGATCGCGCCCGCCTCGATCGGCGCATGCGGTTCAGCCCGATCGAAGACACCCGCTGACGGCGCGAAGGCCGGCTCATGTCCGCGCCGGTGATCGGCCGCGTGGTGTGCCCTCGAGCGTTTTTTCGGATGAGCCGGCTCCGCCGGATGCGCCTGCTCTGACACATGCGTGGGCTCCGGCGCGAGCGTCGGCTCCTGCCGCGCGTGCAACGTTTCCGGTGCAGGCGCGGGTTCTGGCTCGTGCCCGGATTCTGGAGTAAGGACCGGCTCAGGCTCACGCCTCGGCTCCGGCGCAAGCACCGGTTCTCGCACAGTCTCAGGATCAGATACCGGCTGCGTAGCCGGCGCCACCGCGCCGCCCGGCGCAGGACGTGCCTCGGCAGGCTTGCCCGGTACGAGAACCTCGTTTAGAACCGGGATCGAACTATCGTTAGGATCGGACACGCGCACTCTCCGTGTTTGAGTCCAAGCTGAAGCAGGCCGCGCACGCGTCGAATCCATCCGACAAAACACCACGCGGCACAGGCGGAACGAGACCTAGCTGCCTTGCTTGTAGTTGTTCAAAGCATAGCCGCGATCGCGATAGAAACGATAGCGTTCGCGGCCCGCCGCGAGTTCAGCGTGTGCGTTGCCGACCACTTCCAGCAATCTTTCGAAGCGCGCGAATTGCGCCGGCACCGCGGCGCCGAGGTTGAGCAGCACCTGATGGTGCGGCACATCATCGAGGCTCGAAGCCAGCACGATTGGCGTTTGCGCGGCTAGCGGCGAGCCCGCCATGCAGTGCGGCACGAAGTCGAGTGGCGAGAACGTCCACAACTGTTCGTCGAAAGCCCGGAGGCGCTCGGGCTCGGCCAGTACGATGGTCGGCTGGCCCGCCTGATACGCCTTGCGGATCAGGCGGCAGGCATACAGCAGCGAATCGCCGACGTTCGAGTGAAAATCGATTCTCGTCATCGGCGGCTCCGCTTTGCTTCTGCAGTGACGCCCGCAACCTTACTGCAACGCGTCATTGTGCAGCGCGACCGTCCGCGGCCCCGCCGTCCGCGGCCCGACCGTCAGCGGCCCTGTCGATCAGGAACTGCGCGAGCAACGGCACCGGACGGCCGGTCGCCCCCTTCGCCGCGCCGCTCTTCCATGCGGTGCCGGCGATGTCCAGATGCGCCCACGGATACGCGTCAGTGAAGCGCGACAGGAAGCACGCCGCCGTCACGCTGCCCGCCGGACGGCCGCCGATGTTGGCGAGGTCCGCGAAGTTCGATTTCAGCTGCTCCTGATACTCCTCGTCGAGCGGCATGCGCCAGGCCGGATCGGATGCTTCACGCGATGCATCGAGCAGTTCGCCCGCCAGCGCGTCGTCTTTCGAGAACAGACCGCTGTTGTGATGACCCAGCGCGATGATGCAGGCGCCCGTGAGCGTGGCGATGTCGATCACCGCTGCCGGCTTGAAGCGCTCGGCATAGGTCAGCGCGTCGCACAGGATCAGCCGGCCTTCGGCGTCCGTGTTCAGCACTTCGATCGTCAGGCCCTTCATGCTGGTGACGATGTCGCCCGGCTTGGTGGCGGTGGCCGACGGCATGTTCTCGACGGCCGGGATGATGCCGACCACGTTGATTTTCAGGCCCATTTCGGCGACGGCGCGCAACGTGCCGAGCACCGAACCGGCGCCGCACATGTCGTACTTCATCTCGTCCATGCCTTCGCCCGGCTTGAGCGAAATGCCGCCGGTGTCGAACGTGACACCCTTGCCGACCAGCACCACCGGCGCGGCCTTCGCGGCGCCGCCGTGGTACTGCAGCACGATGAACTGAGCCGGTTCGACCGAGCCCGCCGTGACCGACAGGAACGAGCCCATCTTGAGTGCCTCGCACTGCTTCTCGCCCAGCACTTCGACTTTCAGCTTCCAGTCTTTGGCGAGCTTCTTCGCGGTGTTGGCAAGGTAGGTCGGCGTGCAGACGTTGCTCGACAGGTTGCCGAGGTCGCGCGTCAGATCCATGCCGTTGGCGAGCGCGGCGCCCTGCTTGGCCGCAAGCTTGGCGGCCTTCTCGTCGCCCGTATTGACGCTGAACACGATGCGCTTCAAGGCGCGCGCCGCGTTGTCCGGCTTGCTCTTCATCTGCGTGAAGCGGTAGGTCAGCTCGCGCAGCGCGAGAATCGCGGCGCGCACGCCCCAATCGGCCGTGCGCTCGAGGATCGGCAGCTGGGCGAGCGTGAAGGTGACCTGGACGATCTTGGTGCCGAGCAGCGCGCGCCAGGCGGCCCGCACGGCTTCGCCGTAGGCTTTCTGGCTGAAAGCATCCTGCTTGCCGAGCCCGACCAGCAGCACGCGCGAAGCGCCGATGCCTGAGACTTCGTGCAGGAACAGCGTGGTACCGGCCTTGCCGTCCATGTCGCCGGCCTTGATGATGCGGGTCAGGAGGCCCTTGGTAGCCGCGTCGATCTCCAGCGCAGCGCCCGAGAGCGTTTGCGACTCGAACACGCCGATTACGATGCAATCGGATTTCCCGGTCAGGAAACCGTTTGACGAGCCTTTGGTCCAATCACAGGCTTTTATGCTAAAGTCCATCGCGCTTGTCCTCGGATAAAATCTGGGCTTAGGATGAAAGCCGCAATTATCCGCTATTTTTCCCGCGGCGGCTGCACCGGAGGCGTAAAGGGAAACAACCCGCGCGTCACTGAGAGCGCCCCCTCTCCTCACCAATAATGATCTTCGAACGCTCCCTCCAGCGCGAACTCGCGTATACGGCTGGTGCCGTGTTCATGGTTCTCCTCACGCTCGTGCTGACGACGATGATGATCCGCATCGTCGGCCTCGCCGCCTCGGGGGAGATCGATCCGCGCGACGTGCTGGTCCTGATCGGCCTGACCGTGATCGGCTACCTGGCCATCATGCTCGTCGCGACCCTGTTCGTGTCGATTCTGTTCGTCCTGACCCGCTGGTACAAAGACTCCGAGATGGTCGTCTGGCTCGCCTCGGGTGTCAGCTTGACCCGCTTCATCAAGCCGATCGGCATCTTCGCCACGCCGATCATCATTCTCATCATGTTCTTCGTGTTCGTCGGCTGGCCGTGGTCGAACCAGCAGAGCAAGCTGCTGCGCGCGCGTTTCCAGCAGCGCGACGAAGTCTCGCTCCTCGCGCCGGGCCAGTTCCGCGAATCGGCTGCCAGCCACCGGGTGTTTTTCATCGAGAAGATGTCGCCCGACCAGGCGCGCGTCGAGAACGTGTTCGTGACCAGCACGGAAAACGGCAAGCTCAACGTGGTCGTGTCGAAGACAGGCCACACCGAAATACACAAGAACGGCGACCGCTTCGTCGTGCTGGAAAACGGCCGCCGCTATGACGGCGAACCGGGCCACCCCGATTTCCGCATCATGGAATTCGAACGCTACGGGGTGAAGATCCAGAGCCAGCCGGTGATCAATACGCCGACTACGACCGGTTTGTCCACCCCCGCGCTGCTGCGCAATCCGACCAACGATAACCTCGCCGAATTCGCGTGGCGCGCGGGCCTGCCGCTGATCGCGATCAACCTGATGCTGCTGGCGATTCCGCTTGCGCATCAGAACCCGCGGCGCAGCCGCACAATCAATCTGGTGATGGCTGTCCTGATCTATCTGACGTATTCGAATCTGTTGAACGTGGTCCAGTCGTGGATCGAGCAAGGCAGGATGTCGTTCGGGGTTGGACTGGTCGGCCTGCACATTATCGTGGCGGCGATCGTCGTGTTCATTTTCTGGCTGCGCGTGCGCAACCGGCCGCTATTCACGCGGGCGATGTTCAGCCGTTCGCAGGGGGCCTGACCGATGCGCATCTATGAAAAGTACTTCGCGCGTCAGGTCTACCTCACGTTCGTCTTTATTCTGTTCGCGTTCTCGGGTCTGTTCTTTTTCTTCGACCTGATCAACGAACTGAACTCCGTCGGCCACGGCAACTACAAGTTCCAGTACGCGGTGCTGCGCGTCGCATTGCAAACACCGTCGCGCTTCTACGAAATCATTCCGGTGGCTGCGTTGATCAGCGCGATCTACGTGTTCGCGCAAATGGCGGCGAACTCCGAGTACACGATTTTCCGCGTGTCCGGCCTCGCCACCAATCAGGCACTGCGCTCGCTCATGAAGATCGGCATTCCGCTGGTGTTCCTGACTTATATCATCGGCGAAGTGGTCGGTCCGTACACGGATCAGTTGTCGGAACGCGTGCGGCTCGAGGCACTGGGGTCGTCGGTATCGAGCAACTTCGAGTCGGGCGTCTGGGTGAAGGACACGCTCACCGCGCGCGCGGACGGCGAACAGGTGACGCGCTTCGTGAATGTCGGCGAATTGAAGCCGGACGCGACGATCAGCAACGTGCGGATTTACGAATTCGATTCGAAGTTCCGTTTGTCCAATGTGCGGATCGCCCAAAGCGGCAGGTACCAGCCACCGGGCCACTGGCAACTGACCGGCGTGACCGACACACAACTGATCGACGTGCCCCCTCCTCCGGGCACGCCGTCCGATGCGTTGAATCCGGTGTATCGCGCAAAGCAGGTGGCGCTGCCCGAATATTCGCTGCGTTCGGAACTGACGCCGCAAATTCTGTCGGTGCTGCTGGTGTCGCCGGACCGGATGTCGATGTTCAATCTGTTCCGCTACATCCAGCATTTGACCGAGAATCACCAGGACACACAGCGATATGAAATTGCGCTGTGGCGCAAGCTGCTGTATCCGTTTGCGGTGTTCGTGATGCTGGTGCTGTCACTGCCGTTTGCGTATCTGCATACGCGCGCCGGCGTGGTCGGCGTGAAGGTTTTCGGCGGGATTATGCTGGGGATGAGTTTCCAGCTGTTCAACACGCTGTTCTCGCATATTGGCACGTTGAATACGTGGCCCGCGCCGTTGACTGCGGCTACGCCCGGGCTGGTTTATCTGGTGCTTGGCCTGGTCGGGTTGAAGTGGGTGGATCGCCATTAGGAGCCTTCGTCATGGCTGCGCATGGGCTTGTTCTGTTTGGACACGGCGCGAGGGATGCGCGCTGGCGGGAACCGTTTGAGAGGCTTGCCGAAAAGGTGCGGGCTGCCCGCCGTTCTGATGCTGGCGCTGGGCCGGTTTTGCTGGCTTTTCTTGAGTTGATGGAGCCGGATTTGCCTACTGCTGTGGGTTCTCTCGTCTCCGGCGGGTGTGCTGTTGTGACTGTTGTGCCGGTGTTTTTTGGGCAAGGCGGGCACGTCAGGAAGGATCTTCCTGCGGTGATCGAGCGGTGTCGCGGGTTGTATCCGTCTGTCGAGATCAAGTGCGCTGTTGCCGTTGGCGAGGATGAATCTGTGTTGGACGCTGTCACAGAATATTGCCTTCGGCAGGTTTGATTTCTTTTTGGCACTCGCGGTGCTTTGGTTGTACACCCGCGGTGTTGGCCTTTTTAAGCCGCGACTAAAAGCCCATCCGCGGAGCGGCCCACCTGCTGCCGGGCAGCAAAAGCCTCCCCGATCATCAAAAGACTAGGCTGCGACGCATCAAGCCACTGCTGAGCCTCGCCACACGCGAGCGCCGAAAGCGTGAGAGTGAGCGTCCGCTCGCGAGCCGTACTACACGCTTCGACAATTGCCACGGGAGTCGCGCCATCTCGCCCGGCGTCAATCAATTGCTGAGCGATTTCAGGCCCACTGTCCCGCCCCATATAGAACACGAGCGAATCAGCATTTACCTGCTCACGAATTGCCTCAGTATCAGCCGCCCGGCTATGCGTAGCCAACGCCACGCTCCGTGACACACCCCGAAGCGTCAAAGAACGCTTCAACGAAGCCGCACTAGCCAGCGCAGCCGTAATCCCGGGCACCACCTCATACTCGATCCCCGCAGCCTCAAGCGCCCGCATCTCCTCATCGGCACGCCCAAACAACATCGGATCGCCGCCCTTCAGGCGCACCACGACATCGTGCTCCAAAGCCGCATCCACGATCTGCTTGTTGATGAACTGCTGCGCCGTCGAAAGCTGACCACACCGCTTGCCCACCGCAATCCGCCGCGCATGAGCAGGCGCATAATCGAGCATCGCCGGCTCAACCAGCGCGTCGTGCAACACCACATCCGCCATGCCGAGCAGCCGCGCGCCGCGCACCGTGATGAGATCCGCGGCCCCTGGCCCCGCACCGATCAGATACACCTTACCCATTCGCCTTAACCCCATTCGTCCGGTTCGTGCAAAACCCAAAGCGCGACGGCGCGCCAAACACCCAGTCAACGACTCACGCCGAAAACGCCCGGATCATCCCAGCCGCGACGGTGTGATGCGTCGCTTCGTCGATCAGCACGAACGCGCCCGTGCCCTGATGCGAGTCGTACACGTCGCACACCAGCGGCTTTTGCAACGTCAGCGACACGCGGCCGATGTCGTTCATCGTCAGGTCCTTGCGATCGGTCGCCTGCGACAGCGTATGCACGTCGAGCACTTCCTTGATCGAACCGATCCGCGCGAACACCGTGTTGGTGGTCTGCTTCAACAGATACTTGCGTTGCGTCGACAGCGGTGTGTCGTCGAACCAGCACAGGTCGGCTTCCAGCTTCTTCGCCGGCTCCGGCGCTGCTTCGCGCAGCACGAAGGTATCGCCACGCGACACGTCGACGTCTTCCGCCAGGCGGATCGTCACGGTTTGACCGGCAAACGCGCGGTCCACCGCCGCCGTACCGCCCGTCACCGGCGCGATGATCTCGGCAACCGTCGCTTCGCGGTTCGCGGGCAACACGACGATGGTGTCGCCAACCTTCACCTCACCCGCTTCGACACGGCCCATATAGCCGCGGAAATCGTCAGCCTGGCTGCCGTCCTGACGCGCCACCCATTGCACCGGGAAACGCAGCGCCTGGCCCGTCGGAACTTCGACCGGCAAGGCTTCGAGCAAATCGAGCAGCGGCTCGCCCGCGTACCACGGCATGCTTTCGCTAGCCGTCACGATGTTGTCGCCCTTGAGCGCCGACACCGGCACGAAACGCACGTCGTCCAGACCCAGTTGACGCGCGAGTTCGACATACGCATCGCGAATCTCGTTGAAGCGCGCCTCGCTGTAGTCGACGAGGTCCATCTTGTTGATCGCGACAATCGCGTGCTGCAAGCCGAGCAGCTTCACAATCGCGCTATGACGCTTGGTTTGCGGCAGCAGTTGCGCGACGCCGTCGACGAACGTCACACGCGTTGCGTCGACCAGAATGATCGCCGCATGCGCCGTCGATGCGCCCGTCACCATATTGCGCGTGTACTGCTCGTGACCCGGCGTGTCGGCGATGATGAACTTGCGCTTTGCCGTTGCAAAGTAACGGTATGCGACGTCGATCGTGATGCCCTGCTCACGTTCGGCTTCGAGGCCATCGGTCAGCAGCGAAAGATCGATTTCGTCGCCAACGGTACGCTTATTCTTCGCGCGCGACAGCGCCGAGAGTTGATCGGAAAGCACAGCCTTGCTGTCGTACAGCAGGCGGCCGATCAACGTGCTCTTGCCGTCGTCGACGCTGCCCGCGGTAATAAAACGCAGCACGCCGAGGTCTTCTGGTTGATGAATATTCATTTGCATTACCCCGTGTGCTTAGAAATAACCTTGCTTCTTACGCTGTTCCATCGCGGCTTCGGAGACCTGATCGTCCATCCGCGTCGCGCCGCGTTCCGTGATTTCGGTCACGGCCGTTTCGGCGATGATCTTCTCGAGATCATCCGCATCGCTTTCCACCGGGCACGTGCAGCTGATATCGCCCACGGTGCGGAAACGCACCAGCGCGGTTTCGCTGGTCTCGCCTTCACGCATCGGCGTGAGCGGCGTGACCGGCACGAGCAGGCCGTTGCGGCGCACGATCTCGCGCTGATGCGCGTAATAGATCGACGGCAATTCGAGCTGTTCGCGGGCGATGTATTGCCACACGTCGAGTTCGGTCCAGTTCGAGATCGGGAACACGCGCAGGTGTTCGCCGTTGTGCAGACGCGCGTTATACAGGCTCCACAGCTCCGGACGCTGAGCCTTCGGGTCCCATTGGCCGAATTCGTCGCGGAACGAGAAGATCCGTTCTTTCGCACGTGCCTTTTCTTCGTCGCGTCGCGCGCCGCCGATCAACGCGGTGTACTCATGTTCCGCGATCGTTTCGAGCAGCGTCACGGCTTGCGCAGCGTTGCGCGAATCCAGTTCGCGACGCAGACGCACGGTGCCGCGCTTGATCGAATCTTCAACGTGGCCCACCACCAGTTCGGCGCCGATCTCTTTCGCGCGGCGATCGCGGAAGTCGATCACTTCGTCGTAGTTGTGACCGGTGTCGATATGCACGAGCGGGAACGGCAGCACGGTCTTGCGATTCGCGCCAATGCCGAAGGCCTTCAGTGCGAGGTGCAACACCACGACCGAATCCTTGCCGCCCGAAAACAGCAGCGCAGGCTTGCTGCATTCGGCGACCAGTTCGCGCAGGATGTGAATCGACTCGGCTTCGAGCCAATCGAGGTGGTCCATCCGGTTCGCCGTGTTGGCAAGCGGTGCATTCACAGTGGAATCGAGCGTGGTGCTCATGTTTGGGTCCTTCGTTGATTCGCCTGGGCGGGCGCTTGCTCGCCCAGGCGAAAGTATTCAAATCGGTATCTGCGGCGTTCAAGCTAAAAACCAAGGCCTGAACCGCCTGAATGCTTTATGCCGAAACCTTTTCGCTGCTGCTGACGGGGATCGGCGTAATCGTCGTGATGTGCAGTCCGCATTCCTTCGTATCGCGCGACTCCCACCACCAGCGCCCCGCCCGGCTGTCTTCACCGGGACGGATCGCGCGGGTACAAGGCTCGCAGCCGATGCTCGGGTAACCGCGCGCATGCAGCGGATTGACCGGCACATTCAACGTTTTCAGATAGTCCCACACTTCAGCTTCGGTCCAGTCCGTCAGCGGATTGAACTTGGCGATGTTGCGCGCGGCGTCGTGTTCTTCCTCATGCAGCTCGGCACGCGTCACCGACTGCTCGCGGCGTTGGCCCGTCACCCACGCGCTGACGTCCGACAGCGCGCGGTTCAGCGGTTCGACCTTGCGGATTTCGCAGCAGCGCTTGCGCAGATCGACGCTTTCATAGAAGGCGTTCAGACCGTGCGAGCCGACATATTCTTCAACCGCGGCCGCTTGTGGATGAAACTGCTCGATATCGTAACCGTAGCGCTCTTTCACGCGATCGAGCATGCCGAGCGTTTCCGCGTGCAGACGGCCGGTGTTCAGCGAGAAGATGCCGATCTTCACGCCACGCGACAGAATCGCGTGGGTGAGCAGCATGTCTTCCGCTGCGAGGCTGCTGGCGAGCTTGACGTTCGCGTGACGCGCGGCGATCGAATCGAGCAGCGCATTAAGGCGCTCGACCTTCGCGGCGAGTTCCGGCGTGAGCGATTGGGCGTCGCTCATGCCGAGGCCTTTGCCGGTTCGCCCGCTTCACGGCGGCGGAACAGCGGCGACGAGTTCACCGCGCCCTGATAGTTGAAGCTGAATTCGTCGAACGCCTTGAGCGCGTCGTCGAAGTCTTTATCCGAACGCAATGCGTAAGCGTCGAAGCCGCAGCGGAACATAAACGTCAACTGATCGCGCAGCACGTCGCCGATCGCGCGCAGTTCGCCCTTATAGCCATAGCGCTCGCGCAACAGGCGGCCGATGCTGTAGCCGCGGCCGTCGCGGAACACCGGGAAGTCCACGCCGATCAGCGCGATCGTGTCGAAGTCGCCGACGAGATCCGCCGGTTCGCTATCCGGCGCGAGCCACACGCCGATTTCAGCGGTGCTGCGCGAAGCGGTCAGCGCATCGCGCTCAGCCTGCCACAGCGCGAGCGGCACCAGCACTTTGCCGGCCGGCAAGGCATCGACTGCGGGCAGCGTGCCGTCTTCGGCGGCGCGGACCACCGTCCAGTCATCGTTGACGATCGCGCGGTTCTTGATGATAGAAGCCATCTGTTCAGTATCCTTTTCGCGGTTACGCGTGAGCCGGTTGGCGCGAGGCGTACACACGTTCCTTGAACGGGGTGATGCCGATGCGATTGTACGTTTCGACGAAGCGCTCGCCCTCAATGCGGTTTTCCACGAACGTATCGATCACCTTGCTGATCACGTCCGGCATTTCTTCCGCCGAGAACGACGGGCCGATCACGCGGCCGAGATGCGCGCCCGTGGCGCCCGTGCCCTGCTCGCCGCCGAGCGTCACCTGATACCACTCCGAACCGTCCTTATCGACGCCCAGAATGCCGATGTTGCCGACGTGGTGGTGACCGCAAGCGTTGATACAACCCGAGATGTTCAGCGACACGTCGCCAAGGTCGTACACGTAATCGAGATCGTTGAAACGTTCCTGAATCGCCAGCGCGATCGGAATCGACTTCGCATTCGCGAGCGAGCAGAAATCGCCGCCCGGGCACGCGATGATGTCGGTCAGCAAGCCGATGTTCGGCGTTGCGAAACCTTGCGCCTTGGCCTTTTCCCACAGCGCGAACAGGTCGCGCTTCTGCACGTTCGCGAGAATCAGGTTCTGTTCGTGCGACACGCGGATTTCGCCGAGCGAGTATTCGTCGGCCCAATCGGCGACCGCTTCCATCTGCGCGTCGGTGGCGTCGCCCGGGGCGATCGTGGTCGGCTTCAGCGACAGCGTGACGGACGAATAGCCCGTCACCTTGTGCGGACGCACGTTACGTTCGACCCAGCGCGCGAACGCACGGTTTTCCAGCAAATGCTTTTCGAACGATGCATCCGTGTCGGCCAGCTTTTCATACACCGGCGGCTGGAAGTATTGCGACACGCGATCCACTTCGGCTTGCGTCAGCGTCGAAGGACCGTCCTTCAGGTGTTGCCATTCTTCTTCCACTTGCGCCGAGAATTTCTCCGGGCTCAACGCCTTCACGAGAATCTTGATCCGCGCCTTGTACATGTTGTCGCGGCGGCCATAGCGGTTGTACACGCGCAGCACGGCTTCGCAGTAGGTCAGCAGATGTTGCCACGGCAAATCGCGGCGGATGATCGCGCCGATGATCGGCGTACGGCCCATGCCGCCGCCGGCCAGAATGTCGGCCACCAGCTCGCCCTGCTCGTTCTTCTTCAGATACACACCCATGTCGTGAATCTGCACGGCAGCGCGGTCTTCCTTCGAACCCGACACGGCGATCTTGAACTTACGCGGCAGCCACGCGAATTCCGGGTGGAACGTCGACCATTGGCGCAGGATTTCTGCCCACGGACGCGGATCGACCACTTCATCCGGGGCTACGCCCGCGAACTGGTCGGCCGTGATGTTACGAATACAGTTGCCCGAGGTCTGAATGCCGTGCATCTGGACGGCCGCAAGCTTGCGCAGGATTTCCGGCGTTTCTTCAAGCTTGATCCAGTTGTACTGGATGTTCGAGCGCGTCGAAAAGTGGCCGTAGCCGCGGTCGTGTTCGCGCGCGATCTGGGCCAGCACGCGCATCTGGTCGCTGCGCAGATTGCCGTACGGAATCGCGATGCGGTGCATGTACGCGTGACGCTGCAGGTACAGGCCATTCTGCAGACGCAGCGGACGGAACTCCTCTTCGCTCAATTCGCCCGACAAGCGGCGGCGAACCTGATCGGCGTATTGCACGACCCGCTCATCGACGATGGTCTGGTCGTACTGATCGTATTGGTACATTCGGGGACCCCAATTTTTTGCGTTACACACGGCGGTCCGGGGGCCGGCCACCCGGTTCCGCCGCGCTCCGGATACCTCCCTTTGTCAGCCCATGCGAGTCAGGGTTTAGACCCATCTCTCATTTGCTTATGACAAATACAGATATCCATATTGAAAAAGATGGACAGATCGTAATAAACTCCCCTTATATTTCAAACGACTAAAAAATTCTTTTTATATGCGGAGAGGTTATATATGAACCTGCATCAATTCCGCTTCGTCCGCGAGGCTGTGCGGCAGAATTTCAACCTGACCGAAGCGGCTAAAGCACTGTTTACAAGCCAGCCGGGCGTTTCCAAGGCGATCATCGAGCTGGAAGACGAATTGGGCGTCGAAATCTTCACACGACACGGCAAGCGCGTGCGCTCGCTGACCGAGCCGGGACGCATCATTCTTCAGTCGGTTGAGAAAATTCTGCAGGAGGTCGAGAGCCTCAAGCGGGTTGGTAAAGATTACGCGGCCCAGGATCAGGGCAATCTGGTGATCGCCGCCACCCACACACAGGCCCGCTACTCACTTCCGGCCGCTATCGCCGAGTTCAAGAAGCGCTTCCCGAAAGTTCACCTTTCAATCCTGCAGGGCAGCCCGACGCAGGTCGCCGAGATGGTGATCCACGACCAGGCCGATCTGGCCATCGCCACCGAAGCGATCGCCAACTATAAGGAACTGGTCTCGCTACCGTGTTTCCAGTGGCACCACGTCGCCGTGATGCAGCCGGATCATCCGCTGCTCGACCGCAAACTTTTATCGCTGGATGATCTGACCCAATATCCTTTGATTACGTACGACAACGCGTTCGCCGGCCGCACCAAGATCAACGAGGCGTTCCGCCTGCGCGGCCTGCATCCGGACATCGTGCTGGAGGCGATCGACGCCGATGTGATCAAGACCTACGTCGAACTGGGACTTGGCGTCGGCGTTATGGCGGACATCGCGTTCAACGCCGAGCGCGACCGCCATCTGCGCGCGATGCCGGTAGGCCACCTGTTCGGCAGCAACGTGACGCGGGTCGCGCTGAAACAGGGCGCGTATCTGCGCAGCTATGTGTATACGCTCGTCGAACTGCTGTCGCCGAGCATGAACCGCAGGCTGATCGAACAGGCACTCAAAGGCGAACACGAAACCTACGAACTTTGAACTGACCACGCTTCCCGCTACGGAGACCCATCGATGACGTCGTATAAGAAAAAAATCAGCGGCCTGGCCGCTCTCGGCGCGCTCTTGTTCGCCACCGCAGCACAGGCCGATATCAAGGTCGGCATCGACCTGTCGAGCACCGGCCCCGCGGCCGTGATCGGTATTACCAGCAAGAATGCGATGCTGATGTGGCCGGCCACGATCGCCGGTCAGAAAGCCGACTACATCTTCCTCGACGACGCTTCAGACCCGGGCAACGCGGTGCGCAACATCCGCAAGCTGATCAATGAAGATCACGTCGACGTGATCGTCGGCCCGAATATCACGCCAGCCGCGATGGCCGCGCTCGATCCGGTCGCCGAAAGCCAGACGCCGATGATCACGCTGATCGGCTCGGCGAGCGTGGTCGAACCGCAGGAAGGCAAGAAGGTCTGGGCCTACAAGATGGCGCAGACCGATAGCGCGATGGCCGACGTCATGACGCGCTACATGTCGAACCACAACGTGAAGACGGTAGGCTTCATCGGTTTCGCGGACGGTTACGGCGAAAGCTGGCTCAACGAGTTCAGCAAGTTCGCGGCCTTGCGGCATATTCAGCTGGTGGCCACCGAGCGCTACAACCGCACCGACGCCAGCGTCACCGGCCAGATCCTCAAGCTGATGGCCGCCAAGCCGGACGCGATCCTGATTGCCGGGGCCGGCACGCCGACCGTGCTGCCGCAGCGCACGCTGATCGAACGCGGCTTCAAAGGCCCGATCTATCAGACGCACGGCATCGCCACGCCCGAGTTCATCAAGCTGGGCGGCAAAGATGTGGAAGGCACGCTGTTCCCGACCCAGCCGGTCGTGGTCGCGCGCACGCTGCCGGCCGATCATCCGGCGAAGAAGGCGGCGCTCGCGTTCACCAACGAATACGAAGCGAAGTACGGTCCGGGCAGCGTCACGCAGTTCGCGGGCGATGCGGCAGGCGTGTACCCGCGTTTGCAGGATGCAGTCGCGCGTGCGTTGAAGACAGCGCAGCCGGGCACGCCGGCTTTCCGCGTTGCGTTGCGCGACGAACTGGAACACGCGCATGAACTGGTCGTGCCGAACGGCGTGGTCAATACGAGCCCGAAGGACCACGTCGGTCTGGATCAGCGCGCGAGCGTGATGGGCATCATCAGGAACGGCAAGTTCGTTTACCTGAGTCAGTGAGCATGGCATGCGCGGCGGGTTCCATCCCGGTTCAGCCGCGCGCATCGCACTGCCTACCGCCGCCGTCTGTCCGCCTGAATTTGCTGCAGGATTGGGCGGGATTGGCTGTGGTGCAAGTTCGGACGCACGGTGTATACCGTAAAAGATCACGCATAAATAAGGGAGAAGGCCGCGCAATGGCGCAACTTCGCGCGCCCCACGCGAAGTTGCTACAGTAGAAGTCTTTCCCCGACCAGCCGTCCCACATCATGCGCACCACCCGAGCCATCCACGCTGTCGAGCGGCTGAAAACCCGTAGCGGCAATCCGCAGTTCGCCGCGATCAGCCTGTCCGGCGGCCTGTTCTACCTGGTCGACAAATCGAGCGGCACGGACAAGAAAGTCTCCGATCCGCTCACGCTCGACGACTTCGTCAAGTTCGTCGACGGTTTCGGTCCGCCCAAGCCGCGCAAAGCGAGCAAACTCGATATCGCTTTTGAAGAGCAGATCAGGAAGAGCAAGGGCAGCTAGGCAGCGGCGCTCTGCCCGCGACGGCGTGGGTTTGCGCCGCCATTTGGTACAATCCCGCAGTTACCTGCTGCGACCTGCTGTGTGCCGAGTTGCACCCCGGGGCTGTATCCCGGAGTCCTACCCTGAGGGCGCCGGTCAGTGGCAAAGAATCGCAAACTCGCCAAACCACACTGCCGAATCCACCATGAACATCGAGCAAGCGCGCTTCAACATGATCGAACAGCAGATCCGCCCCTGGGAAGTGCTCGACCAGGACGTGCTGAATCTGCTCTCGATCGTCAAGCGTGAAAACTTCGTCCCCACCGTCCACCGCGATCTGGCCTTCGTCGATTTCGAAGTGCCGCTGCCGGCCGGCCAGCACATGCTGGCGCCGCGCGTCGAAGCGCGCGTACTGCAGGAACTGGCGGTGAAGAAACACGAAAGCGTGCTCGAAATCGGCGCCGGCTCGGGTTACATGGCCGCCCTGCTTGCGCACCGCGCGCAGCACGTGCTGACGGTGGATATCGAACCGGAACTGGCGGAGTTGGCGAAGCACAACCTGATCGCCAACGGCGTGCTGAATGCCGAAGTCGCCACCGGCGACGCCTCGCGCGGCTGGGCCGGCGCTGCGCCGTACGACGTGATCTGCGTCTCGGGCGGCCTGCCGGTGCTGCCGCAGGAAATCCTCGAACATCTGAAGATCGGCGGCCGTCTGGCGGCTTTTGTCGGCACCGCGCCGGTCATGAAGGCGCAGATCATCACGCGCATCGACGAGAAGCAGTTCCGCATCGCCGACGTGTTCGAAACCTATGTCGAACCGCTGATCAACGCCGCGCAACCGCCGCGCTTCAAGTTTTAATTCACACGCTTATCTGTACGGCCGGCACGCTGCCGGCCGCTGAACCGGATGTCCCGCTGATGCAAAATCTGACTGCTCCCGCGCTCGCCGAATGGCTCGCCGACCAATCGCGCCCCGCGCCCGTACTGCTCGACGTGCGCGAGCCGTGGGAAATCCAGACGGCGTCGATCGCCGGCGCCGTGTCGATCCCGATGCGTGAGATTCCCGCGCGCAGCGAAGAGCTCGACGACGACGCGCAAATCGTCTGCGTGTGCCATCACGGCGCGCGCAGCGCCCAGGTCGCGATGTTCCTCGAATCGCGCGGCCATGCCAACATCTTCAATCTGCAAGGCGGGATCGACGCGTGGTCGCGTCAGGTCGATCCGTCCGTCCCCACCTATTGATCGCACGGTCGCGATAATCCGGCCGCGGGCGCCGGCCCTCGCGGCCGCTCCCGCGCTTCATTGCGCGGCTCTCGCGTTTTTTCCGCTCGCGGCGCACGCCGCCGGCCTCTCTCGGCTTTACGACGAAGCACTCTCGAACGACTGCTGGTCGCTGTTTGCCGATGCCAGCGACTCTTCGCTCATCCTCCGGGCGCGGACCGTTTTCGACCTCCCTGACCCCTCCCTTTCATTGCGATCCATCCGGTCCGCTCCGCAGAATTTTCTTACGGTTTCCTGAGCTTTGCACTGGCACCATGCTCCGACCATTTTTGGAGGAGCAAGTTGATGAAAGGTTTGAAGATCATGATGCTGGCGGCAACGTTATTGCCGCTTGCGTCGTATGCGGCTTTGGGCGGTGCGCCGAGCTCCAGTTCATCCTCACCGTCAATGCTGCGCGCTACGCCAAAGTCTGCCGCCGCAGCAAGCACGGGCGCGGCCAACCCAACCGCCACGGCGCCCTACTCCGTGCGCGAGTCGCTCGACGCCGACGGCGTCACGATCCGCGAATACGTGCTGCCCAGCAATGTCGTGTTCGCGGTCACCTGGGAAGGGCCGATACGGCCGGATATGAAGGCGCTGCTCGGCAGCTATTTCCCCAACTACGTGAACGCGGGTGAAAGCCGTGTGCGCGGGCCCGGCCCCATGGTCGAAGGCAATGACGACTTTCGCGTCGAGTCCGCTGGCCGCCTCGGCCACTTCTTCGGCGTCGCCTATTTACCGCGGCTGAAACCCGCCAGCGTCCGCCCGGGCGATCTGAAATAAGACGTCCACCGAGCTACGGAAAAAATATGAAAACCATTCACAAAACGTTTTGGGCGGCCATGACGGCTGCCAGCGTTCTACTTGCAGCTTGCGGCGGTGGAAGCGGCGGAAGCAACAGTGACGGCAGCTCCATCGGCTGGAACGCCACTCCCGACTGGATCAGCCCGCCCAACGGCTCCGGCGGCACCAGCGGCTCGGGTAACGCCGGCTATACCAGCAACATTAAAACCGACAAGAACAATACGGTAACCATTCGCGTCGACAACTCGATGGGCAGCATCAACATGCTGTACGCCTCGATCAAGGTATGCGTGCCCGACACGCAGGGCAAAGGGCCGTGCGTGACCGTCGACCGCATGCTGGTCGACACCGGGTCGACCGGCGTACGCATTGCGGCCAGCGCGCTGCAGTCGCTCAGTCCACAGTTGCTCACGCAAGCCGGTGCTCCCAGCGACGATACTGGCGCCTTTCCGATCGCCGAATGCATGACGTTCGCCTCCGGCTTCACATGGGGCTCGGTCAAGCGCGCCGACATCACGATCGGTAACCGGACGGCGAGCAACATTCCGATCCAGGTGACCGGTGACGGCGCATTTACCACGCCGGCGGACTGCATTGCGCGCGGTGGGGCCGACCTCAGCACCGCCAGGAGCCTGGGCGCCAACGGTATCCTGGGAATTGGGCACTTCACGCAAGACTCAAAGGATGCACTGACGAAGGCGGTGCCGGGGCTCTACTACTACTGCCCGTCGGTTAATTCCTGCGTCAGTACGAGCATGACAGTTGCCAAGGAGGTCATGAACCCGGTTGCGGCATTCGACGCCGATTACAACGGCGTGGTCATCCGCTTGCCGGCGATTCCAGCGGGTGGCCAGGCGGGTGTCTCCGGTCAGCTGATATTCGGCGTCGGCACCCAGTCGAACAATACGCCACCAACCAATGCCAACATCTTTGCACTCGACGAGTACGGCACCATGACGACGCAGTATCACGGCACCGTGCTTAACAGGAGCGCGATCGATAGTGGCACGAATGCGTACGTGTTCCCCGACGACACGATTCCCACGGCTTCCGGGTGGTACACGCCATCGAGTCCGCTCAACCTGACGGCAACGATCGAGCCCACCGACGGTTCCAGTCCGCCTGTTAACGTGACCTTCCCGATCGACAACGCCCTGAACCTGTCGGCAAGTGGTAACGCTGCGTACAACAACGTCGGTGCGTACTCCCCGTACAACCGCACGTTCCTCTGGGGCTTGCCGTTCTTCTATGGCCGCAGCGTGTATACGGTGATTGGGCTCGCCAAGATCGGTACGTTGACCGGCCCGTTCGTCGCGTTCTGACGATTCGGCGTGCCTTGTTTAGGAGGCGGCGTCGCGAGGCGCCTGTCTCCTGCTTTCTGTCTCCCGCGCTTTTCTACCTCCTGCCGCCGCGCAGAAGCGGCCGAATCGCATCGGTGTTTCCTACTCACCGTTGGGACTTTTCAGAGCCTCTCATTAATCGCCCGCAGGCACCATGCTCCGACCTGTTTTTTGGAGCAATGTGATGAAATTTGTAAAGTTCGTGCTGGCCGTGTCGGCTCTTTTGCCGCACGCGTCGTATGCGGCATTGGGCGGGGCACCGGGTGCAGGTTCAGCCCCGAAGTCCTTGCTCCAATCGGCAGCGTCTAATGCCTCTTCTACATCCACCGCAACCTATAGCGTGCGCGAATCATATGACACCGACGGCGTCAGGATTCGCGAATACGTGCTGCCTACCAATGTCGTCTTTGCTGTCACGTGGCAAGGGCCGGTGCGCCCCGACATGGTTGTGCTACTCGGCAGCTACTTTCCGAACGCTGTCTCCGCTGGTGCGGGACGCGCGCGCGGCACCGGTCCGTTGATCGAACGCAACGGCGATTTTCAGATCGAGTCCGCAGGCCGGGCGGGAAACTTCTTCGGCAAGGCCGTTCTGCCGCGCCTCGTCCCCGCGAATGTCCGTGCAGACGATCTGCAGTAACGCGGCATATCGATTTCACGGAACACAAGAAACATGAAGACCCTCAATAAGAAACTTTGCTTCGCGCTGCTGACGGCAAGTCTGGCGCTTTCCGCTTGCGGTGGTGGCGGTGGCGACGACGGCAACTCGAACGCGGCCAAGGACAACGATAAGCCGGCGACGCCGACGCCGAGTCCGACGCCCTCGCCTACGCCGAGTCCCGCTCCGACTCCTACGCCGAGCCCGGTGCCGACTCCGACTCCGACGCCGACGCCGACGCCGACGCCGACGCCGACGCCGACGCCGACGCCGACTCCGACTCCGACTCCGACTCCGACTCCGACTCCGACTCCGACTCCGACTCCGACTCCGACTCCAACGCCGACGCCGACGCCGACGCCAACACCGACGCCAACACCGACACCGACACCGACCCCGACTCCGACGCCGGTCGCCGACGTGAACAGTGCGCAAATCGTCGTCGATCGGACGATGGGCGAAACCAACATGCTCTACGTGAGCGCAACCATATGCCTCCCCGGCTCGCAAGGTAGCAACCAATGCTCGACCGTCGATCACATGCTGCTCGATACCGGTTCGGTCGGCGTGCGCGTGATGGCAAGCGCGCTGGGTTCGACACTCGCTTCCCGCTTGCCGGCACAGACCGGAGCTTCCAACGATCCGACCGGAGGCGCTCCAATTGCCCAATGTGCGACTTTCATGGGCGGCTATACATGGGGCTCGATCAAACGAGCCGACGTGACAATCGGAGGCAAAGCGGCGGGCAATCTGCCGGTCCAAGTGATCGGCGACGGCGCATATGCCATGCCGGCTGAGTGCAATTCGCGTGGCATGATCGATCTCAATACGGCAGCCGCGCTTGGCGCCAACGGCGTGATCGGCATCGGCCATACGGCGCGCGACTATCCGCTTGCTGCGCGACAAGTATTGTCGGCGACCTACTACTACTGCCCCACCACGGGCTCGTGCACGGGCACGCGCGTACCGCTCGACACGCAAGTCATGAATCCTGTCGCCGACTTTACCTCCGACAACAACGGCACCATCATCCGTTTGCCGGCATTACCCGCAGACGGTCTGACGACGGCCACAGGTGAACTGGTGTTCGGCGTCGGGACGCGTCAGAACAATGCGCTGCCGTCGACGGCGAATATCGTGCCTGTGGATCAGAACGGCTTCTTCACGACCGTGTACAAGGGCATTACGCTCACCGGCGTGTTCGACAGTGGCACGAATGTGTATTACTTTCCGGATGGCACAATTCCCTACGCGGGCGTCTGGTACACACCATCGTCGCCCCTTAGCCTGTCTGCCGTCTTGAAGGCCACTAGCGGTGTCGGCACGCCCGTCACAGTGCCGTTCTCGGTCGGCAACGGGCTCAGCTTGCGGGCAAACCTGAACGCAGCCTACGATAACCTCGGCGCGAGACTTTCCGGAGGCTTCATGTGGGGTCTGCCGTTCTTCTTCGGCCGCAATGTGTACACCGTGCTGGAAGGCGCCAAGATCGGCACGCAGACCGGGCCGTTCGTCGCCTTCTGACTTCAACAGCCGTACGCGCGCAACACATGAGGCCGGCGCCGCAAAGGCGCCGGCCTTTTTTCTTGCTAACACTCCCACCCTCGAAAGACAGCGCCCTGCACGACCGCTAATCCGTCTCCTTCAAAACCTCAGCCACCGTCCTGAAGATCTCGTCGATCTGCGCTTCCTCGATGATGAGCGGAGGCGAAAACGCCAGAATATCCCCCGTATAACGCGTCAACACCCCCTTCTCGAAGCAGCGCACGAAAACATCGTAAGCACGCGCACCCGGTGCTCCGTCACGCGGCGCCAACTCCACCCCACCCACCAATCCAAGATTGCGCACGTCAATCACGTGCCGCTCGCCGCGCAGCTTATGAATCGCGTTCTCGAAGATCGGCGCCATTCGCGCGGCCCTCTCGAACAGTTGTTCCCGCTCATAAAGATCGATCGTCGCGCACGTAGCGGCAGCTGCGATCGGGTGTCCTGAATACGTATACCCATGAAACAGCTCGATCCCAGCCGGCGCCCCATTCACGATCGAGTCGTGAATCTTCCCACTTGCCGCAACCGCCCCGATCGGCGCTGCCGCATTATTAGTGCCCTTGGCCATCGTCAACAGATCCGGCGTCACGCCGAAATACTGCGCAGCGAACGGCGTACCCAAACGCCCCCAGCCGGTAATCACTTCATCGAAAATCAGCAAGATGCCGTGCTTGTCGCAAATCTCACGCAACCGCCGCAAATACCCTTGCGGCGGAATCAGCACACCAGTCGACCCCGCCACCGGCTCAACAATCACCGCGGCAATCGTCGACGCATCGTGCAGCGTAACAAGCCGCTCCAGTTCATCGGCAAGATGCGCACCCCACGCCGGCTGCCCTTTCGAAAACGCCGCCTCCTTGATATTCAGCGTATGCGGCAAATGATCGACAGCAGGCAGCAGCCCACCTGAAAACGCCTTGCGGTTCGGCGCAATGCCGCCCACCGAAATCCCTCCAAAGCCCACGCCGTGATACCCACGCTCGCGTCCAATAAACCGGGTCCGCTGCCCTTCGCCACGCGACCGGTGATAAGCCAACGCGATCTTCAGCGCGGTATCCACCGCCTCCGAACCCGAGTTCACAAAGAAGATGTGCTTCAGATCTCCGGGCGTATGCCGCGCGATTTTCGTCGCGGCTTCAAAAGCTTTCGGATGCCCCATCTGAAACGTCGGAGCAAAATCCATTTCCGCCGCCTGAGCCTGCACGGCGGCCACGATCTCGTCGCGGCAGTGCCCCGCGTTGACGCACCACAGCCCAGCCGTGCCGTCGAGAATGCGCCGGCCATCGTGCGATGTGTAGTACATCCCCTTCGCGCTCGCCAGCAGACGCGGCGCGCTCTTGAACTGGCGGTTCGCCGTAAAGGGCATCCAGAACGCGGACATATCGGGTGTATTGACGCTGGCGCGCTCACTCATGTCGGGTCTCCTCGCGTGGTTGGTCTTCCAGTGTAGGCAGAGCGCGGCGCATGCACAAAGGGGCGGCGCCCATGCACCGCCGACGCCCGCTGGCCGATGGACACGCTTCGTTGCGGCGCGGCACGCACCTGGACGAGGCGCGAGCCCCGCTCCTGCACCAATTTTGCGCCGCGCTACGCATAACTGACGCAGCGCTTCACCGCGTCGCAGCACACGATTCGCGGACTTCAAGTCGAAATTGCCGCTTGGCATGTGCCTTGCAGTACACAAGCGGCAAGTCATGCGGGATAAGCCCTGCTGGCTGAAATCGACGCCCATAAACATCCACGATCAATGGCAAGGGGAAATACATGAAACGTCGCAGTCTGTTGAAGTTCGGCTCCATGTCGGGCGCATTGGCGCTTGCAGGTAAGGTTCCGTTTGCTCAGGCGCAATCGGGCAGCGGCCCGATCAAAGTAGGCGTTCTACATTCCCTGTCCGGCACGATGGCGATCTCGGAAACATCGCTCAAAGACACCGCGCTGATGACCATCGCGGACATCAACAAGAACGGCGGCGTCATGGGCCGCCAACTGGAACCGGTGGTCGTGGACCCGGCATCGAACTGGCCGCTGTTCGCCGAAAAAGCGCGTCAGCTGATCACTCAGGAGAAGTGCGCCGTCGTGTTCGGCTGCTGGACGTCGGTGTCGCGCAAGTCGGTGCTGCCGGTGTTCGAAGAACTGAATGGCCTGCTGTTCTACCCGGTGCAGTACGAAGGCGAAGAAATGTCGCGCAACGTGTTCTACACGGGCGCCGCGCCGAATCAGCAAGCGATTCCGGCAACCGAATACCTGATGAGCGCGGAAGGCGGCGGCGCCAAGCGCTTCTTCCTGCTGGGCACCGACTATGTGTACCCCCGCACGACCAACAAGATCCTGCGCGTGTTCCTCAAGTCGAAAGGCGTGCAGGAAGCCGATATCCAGGAGGTCTACACGCCGTTCGGCCACAGCGACTATCAGACCATCGTCGCGAACATCAAGACCTTCTCGCAGGGCGGCAAGACCGCCGTGATCTCGACCGTCAACGGCGACTCGAACGTGCCGTTCTACAAGGAACTCGGCAACCAGGGGCTGAAGGCGTCCGATGTGCCGGTGGTCGCATTCTCGGTCGGCGAAGAAGAACTGCGCGGCATCGATACGAAGCCGTTGGTCGGCAATCTCGCGGCATGGAACTACTTCATGTCGCTGCGCAACCCGGCCAACGAGAAGTTCAAGAAGCAATGGGCTGCATGGGTCAAGGACAACAACCTGCCGGGCGGCACCAAGCGCGTGACCAATGACCCGATGGAAGCGACCTTCGTCGGCATCCATATGTGGAAGCAGGCCGTCGAGAAAGCAAAGAGCACGGAGGTGGACAAGGTGCGTGTGGCGATGGTCGGCCAGACCTTTGCGGCACCGTCGGGCTTCACGCTCGAAATGGACGGCAATCACCATCTGCACAAGCCGGTGATGATCGGCGAAGTGCGTGCCGACGGCCAGTTCAACGTGGTGTGGCGCACCAAGACCGCGGTCCGCGCGCAGCCGTGGAGCCCGTTTATCGCCGGCAATTCGAGCAAGCCGGATGTAGTCAGTTCGATTCCCGCATTCCTGAAGCGCTCGCGGGTTGTCTGAGTCTGAGCCAGGGCAGAGCCGGGGCTGAACCGCTGCTCTGCCCGACAGTACGCTGCAAGAAGCAAGACAACGGTGCTGCGCCGATGCAGCACCGCGATGCCGCGCCGCCTCGGCGGCTTTTCTTCAAAGGCCATCATGGCGTTTTCATTTCTGAATGTCGCACGACGCAGCGCACGACGCACCATCGTCAGCGGGGCGCTTGCGCTCCTCGCCAGCACGCCGCTTGCCGCTTTCGCGCTGAGCCCGGCCGATGTCGCGCCACTCGCCGGTGACGACTTCGATGCGAAATCCGCGGCAATCGACAAACTGATAGCCAACCACGACAAAGAATCGCTCGCTGTACTCAAAGCCCTCTCCGAGGACAGCGCGCTCGCCACCGATTCCGGTGCCGTGCTGTTGCAAGACGGTGACACGGCACGCGATGCCGTCTCCGGCAAAACGGTCGCCGCGGGCGACGCGCAACCGGTCACCCTGAACAACCTGCTGCGCTCGAAAGTGACGGGCGCGCTCTCGGGTCTGCAACTCGATTCGCCCGACGCCGCCACGCGCGACGCCGCCATCACCGCGCTGCTGCAAAACCCCGATCCGTCGATCAAACCGCTCGTCGATGCGGCGCGCGCGAAGGAAACCGACCCGGCGCTGAAGAAGCGCCTCGACACGCTGTGGGCGATGACCGCGTTACACGACGCCGACCCGGCCAAGCGTCTCGAAGCCGTGCAACTAGTCGCCGCGCGGCACGACCTCGACATGAACGAACTGCTGCGCCCACTCGTCGCGAAGAAGCCGGACGGCACCTTCAGCGAAGTAGACGATCGCGTGCGCGCCGCCGCGCAAAGCGGCATCGACGAACTAGATTCGATCCAGCGCCGCAGCCAGATCGCCGGCACGCTGTTCGCGGGCTTGTCGCTGGGCAGCGTGCTGCTGCTCGCTGCATTGGGCCTCGCGATCACGTATGGGCTGATCGGCGTCATCAACATGGCGCACGGCGAGTTCCTGATGATCGGCGCGTACGCCACCTACGTCGTGCAGAACCTGTTTCAGCGCTTTGCGCCCGGCGTGTTCGACTGGTATCCGCTGCTTGCCGTGCCGGCGTCATTCGCCGCAGCCGGACTGGTCGGCATCGTGCTCGAACGGCTGGTGTTGAAGCATTTGTACGGCCGTCCGCTCGAAACCCTGCTGACCACCTTTGGCGTCAGCCTGATCCTGATTCAGGCGACACGCATGCTGTTCGGCGCCCAGAACGTCCAGGTGATCAACCCTGCGTGGATGAGCGGCGGTGTAACCGTGCTGCCGAATCTGATCCTGCCGTACAACCGGCTGGCGATCCTGGCGTTTTCGCTGATCGTCGTTGGGATTGCGTGGGCTGTACTGACTAAAACCCGTCTGGGTCTGTTCGTGCGCGCCGTCACGCAAAACCGGCGGATGGCAGCCTGCGTCGGCGTGAAGACCGCGCGCGTCGATTCGTATGCGTTCGCGTTCGGCGCTGGCATTGCCGGCCTGGGAGGCTGCGCGCTGTCGCAGATCGGCAATGTAGGCCCGGACCTCGGCCAAAGCTACATCATCGATTCGTTCATGGCCGTGGTGCTCGGCGGCGTCGGCCAACTCGCCGGCACGGTGATCGGCGGCTTCGGCCTCGGACTGGTCAGCAAGGCGATCGAGCCGTTCTGGGGCGCAGTGCTCGCCAAGATCGCGGTGCTCGTGCTGATCGTGCTGTTCATCCAGAAGCGTCCGCAGGGCATGTTCGCCCTCAAGGGCCGTAGCGCGGAGGCATGAGATGACATCGACTACCTCATCGGCGCACGTCGGCGCAGCGGGCGGTGGTACCGCTGCCGGACGCGAAGCGCAGTCCGGCTTCGCGCTCGGCTTGCCGCCGCGTCCCGCATTGCTGTCGCGCCGCGCCTGGCTCGCGCTGATCGCACTGATCATCGTGTTCGGTCTTGGCGTGCCATTCGCCACCCTGGTGGTCCCGGAGACGAGCGCATTCCATCTGTCCGCGTATGCGACGACGATCACCGGCAAGTTCATGTGCTACGCGATTGCCGCGCTGGCACTCGATCTCGTGTGGGGTTACTGCGGCATCCTGAGTCTGGGACACGCGTTGTTTTTTGCATTGGGCGGTTACGCGATCGGCATGTACCTGATGCGCTCGATCGGCCACGAAGGCAAATACGGCAGCGACCTGCCCGACTTCATGGTGTTTCTCGATTGGCACCAACTGCCGTGGTACTGGCAAGGCACGCAGCACCTCGGCTATGCGCTGCTGCTGGTGGTGCTGGTGCCCGCCGTTGTTGCCTGGGTGTTCGGCTTCTTCACGTTCCGCTCGCGGGTGAAGGGCGTGTACCTGTCGATCATCACTCAGGCGATGACGTTTGCCGCCATGCTGCTTTTCTACCGCAACGAAACGGGATTCGGCGGTAATAACGGCTTTACCGACTTCAAGCGCATCGGCGGTTTTCCGATTACGCATCCGGGCACGCGCACTGCTCTTTTGCTGATCACGTTCGCGGTGTTGATTCTGGCCTTCATCGGCGCGCGGGCAATCGTCACGTCGAAGCTGGGCCGCGTGGTCACTGCGGTACGCGACGGCGAAACGCGCTTGATGTTCCTCGGCTACAGCCCGCTCGCGTATAAGTTGTTCGTGTGGACCGTCTCCGCTATTTTGTGCGGGATTGCAGGGGCGTTGTATGTGCCGCAGGTCGGCATCATCAACCCGGGCGAGATGTCGCCGGGCAACTCGATCGAGATGGCGATCTGGGTGGCGGTGGGCGGACGCGGCACGTTGATCGGACCGATCATCGGCGCGTTCGCGGTGAATGGCGCGAAGAGCTTCTTTACGGCGAACTTCCCTGAATACTGGCTGTTCTTTCTTGGCCTGATTTTCGTGCTGGTCCCGCTGTTGTTGCC
The DNA here is from genome assembly GCF_001634365.1 of Paraburkholderia phytofirmans OLGA172. Taxonomy (NCBI): domain Bacteria; kingdom Pseudomonadati; phylum Pseudomonadota; class Betaproteobacteria; order Burkholderiales; family Burkholderiaceae; genus Paraburkholderia; species Paraburkholderia phytofirmans. The sequence goes on along the minus strand of NZ_CP014578.1, from coordinate 837,236 downwards.
GAACGGCATCATGGGGCTGATCGAAACGGTGACGCGCAAGAGGAACGGTTCATGAACGACAACCCGATGGTTCCTGATCTTGCATTGACTGAAGAGCCTGCTGAACGGTCGTTGAGCGGCGTCGCGAGCATGGGGCACGCGGTGGTGTCAGGCGAGATCGATATTTCGCATGGGACGATTCTTTACCTTGAAGACGTGACCGTGAGTTTCGATGGGTTTCGCGCGTTGAATGCGCTGACTTTATCGATCAACGCGGGGGAGTTGCGTTGCATCATCGGTCCGAACGGGGCCGGCAAGACGACGATGATGGATGTCATCACCGGGAAGACCGAACCGGATTCCGGCAAGGTTTTTTTGGGGCAATCGATCGATCTGACGCGGATGAATGAGCCTTCTATTGCACGTGCGGGTATTGGGCGGAAGTTTCAGAAGCCTACCGTTTTTGAGCAGCATCCCGTGTGGGAGAACCTTGAGTTGGCAATGAAGGCTGACAAGGGATGGTGGGCTTCTTTGCGTGCGCGATTGGATCGTGAGGCGCAAGCGCGGATTGAAGAGACTCTGGTTTTGATTGGGCTTGAGCGTGAGGCTCGGCGACTTGCTGGTGAGTTGTCGCATGGACAGAAGCAGCGGCTTGAGATCGGGATGTTGCTGATGCAGCAACCGGCGCTTTTGTTGCTCGATGAGCCTGCGGCGGGCATGACCGATGATGAGACGATGCAGCTAGCCGAGCTGCTTAATCATTTGCGCGGGACGTGTTCGATGATGATTGTCGAACACGACATGGAGTTTGTTGCGGCGTTGTCGGGTGAAAAGGGAAAGGTCACGGTGATGGCAGAAGGGCGTGTTCTCGCCCATGGCACGCTTGACGAGGTGAAGAAGGACGAGACGGTGATCGAGTCTTATCTCGGGCGGTAATGGCCACAATCAAACCACGGCCGCAACAAGCCGCCAGAATTCAAGGATCGACCGACATGCTAGAAGTGGAAAACCTGAACCAGTACTACGGCGGCAGCCACATCCTCCGGGACGTGAAGCTCACCGTGCCTGGCGGCAAGCTCACCGTGCTGCTGGGCCGCAACGGCGTGGGCAAAACAACCTTGCTTCGATGCCTGATGGGCGTCGTCCAGACCAAAAGCGGTTCGATCGCGTGGCGCGGCACTCCGATTACCAAACTTCCGACCTACTCGCGAGTGGAGAAAGGCCTGGCCTACGTCCCGCAAGGCCGCGACATCTTCCCGCGATTGACGGTCGAAGAAAACCTCCTGGTCGGTGCGGCCAGCAAAAAAGCCCCGAAGAAGATCCCGGACCGTATCTATGAGCTGTTCCCAGTCCTGAAGGATATGCGCGCCCGCCGCGGCGGCGACCTCTCCGGCGGTCAACAACAACAGCTCGCAATCGGCCGGGCACTCATGAGCGATCCGCAGTTGCTCATCCTCGATGAACCCACCGAAGGCATCCAACCGTCGATCATTCAGGACATCGGCCGCACGCTGCGTCAGCTGGTCGAAGAAATGGGCATGACGGTGCTGCTCGTCGAACAGTATTACGACTTCGCCAAAGAGATCGCCGATCGGTATTGGGTCATGAGCCGCGGAGAAATCGTCGCGGGCGGCGAAGGGGTCAATATGGATACGGATGGCGTACGTGCACTGATCGCCGTCTGACGGGTGCAAGCAGGACAAGCAGCGCAGCGTGCTATTCTCGCCGAATCCTGTGGCAACGCGGCTCGTCGTTGCATAACGCGTGCAGGCACGCTGCGCCTTGACGCGTCTGTTGCCGCGTCCACTACTGTGCCCAGCCGCTCATTCATTCGCAAGTCCGCTCGCATGTCGCTCCACGAAAACCACGCCACACTCGCCGCCACGCAAAATACCGCACACTCGCAATGGCGCGCGCGCCTCGAACTCGGCTTCGTCAAAGAGGGCGAACGGACGACGCTCAAGCATCGGCTGCATGATGGTCCGTTGCGCGTGCAACGGCCGCTCTATCCGGAAGGCAATGCGATCTGTCACGCAGTAATCGTGCATCCGCCGGGCGGGATCGCAGGCGGCGATCAACTCGATATCGACGTTGTCGTCGGCGACAGTGCGCACGCCGTTATTACCACGCCCGGCGCAACCAAGTGGTACAAGTCCAATGGCTGTGCGGCACGGCAGAATATTGCGGTGCGTGTCGGCCCTCAGGCGAAGCTCGACTGGCTGCCGCAAAACAATATCGTTTTCGATCACGCCAACGCGATGCTGGATTTTTCGCTGACGCTTGGCGAAGGGGCTACCGCGATTGGGTGGGATGCGACTCAGCTCGGGCGGCAAGCGGCTGGCGAGCGGTGGTCGGACGGGCATTTGCGGGCTGTGTCGCGGATCGTTGGCGCGAATGGCGAGGCGCTGTGGCTCGAACGCGCGAGTCTTGCGGCGGCGGATTCATTGCGGGATGCGGCGCAAGGGCTTGCCGGGTTTCCCGCTTATGGGACGCTGTGGGCTGTCGGGACAGCCTGCGATGATGCACTCGCTGAAGCGCTCACTGCCCAGCTGCCGTTTGATGATTCGTTGCGGGCGGCGGCTTCCTGTGTCACTGATGGGGTTTTGCTCGTGCGGGCGGTTTCGCGGTCTATGGAGATGCTGCAGCGGGCTTTGACTCGGTGCTGGCTTCAGTTGCGCCCGGTCGTGCATGGCGTCGACGCTGTGCCACTTCGCATCTGGTCGACCTGATTCGCTCAGCATAGACGCCTGGCAGCGCAGCAAGCCTTTCACCTTCGCAAGACGTCGCGAGCACCAATCTGGCGCGGCCGACTACGCCAAGTCGGTGCACTATCGTGTCTTTCGCCCCGCGAAGCCACGCTGCACCGCCATGGCACATACCTTGCATCAAAATCCCCCACGATGCTGCCACGCCCTGATGGCAGCCGACCGCTTCTCGCCACCACCGCCCACATAACATGACCCGATCGACCCTCCGCCCCGCGCGTCGCGCCTGGCTCGCCGCACTGTTGCTCTCGCCCATCCTCGCGATCAATGCGCCGGCCGCTCACGCGGATACGCTCGACAACATCGCCAAGGCGGGTGTGCTGAAAGTCGCCGTGCCGGAAGACTATCCGCCGTTCGGCTCGGTCGGCGCTGATATGAAGCCGCAAGGCTATGACATCGATACCGCCGCCCTGCTCGCGAAGTCGATGAACGTGAAGCTCGAACTCGTGCCGGTCAACAGCGCGAACCGCATCCCGTATCTGCAAACGGGGAAGGTCGATCTGGTCATCTCGTCGCTCGGCAAAACGCCTGAACGCGACAAGGTCATCGATTTTTCGACGGCCTATGCGCCGTACTACCAAGGCGTATTCGGTCCCGCCGATATCAAGGTCACCGGCCCCGCCGATCTCACCGGCAAAACGGTCGGCGCGACGCGCGGCGCGCTCGAAGAAATCGGTCTCTCGCAAATGGCGCCGAACGCGACTATCAAGCGCTTCGAAGATAACAACGCGACCATCGCGGCATTCCTCTCGGGTCAGGTGCAGTTGATCGCCGCTGGCAACATCGTCGCCGCCGCGATCCTCGCGAAGAATCCGCCGCGTCGTCCGGAACCGAAGTTCGTCATCAAGAATTCGCCGTGCTTCGTCGGCATGAACAAGAACGAAGGACGCCTGCAACAGAAGGTGAATGCCGCCATCGCACAAGCGAAGCAGGACGGCACGCTCAACACGATGTCGAAGAAGTGGTTCGGCGCGCCGCTGCCGGCCGATCTGTAAGCGCGTCGTTAGCCAAACTTGATACCGTGACTGCCTTATCCGGCATTGCACTCGTCGTGGACTCATCCTGTGCGCAGCACGTAATGAGTCCACGACTTGCAGCGCCTATCACTGTCGTCGTCTGCTCCCCCGGGACAGGCGCAACCCTAAGTACATAATCGATGAAGCTGACACCTCGCGAGAAGGACAAGCTGCTGATCTTCACCGCCGCGCTGCTCGCCGAACGGCGCCGCGCTCGCGGCCTCAAACTGAATTACCCGGAAGCGGTCGCCTTCATCAGCGCCGCGCTGATGGAAGCGGCCCGTGACGGCAAGACCGTCGCCGAGGTCATGCACTACGGCACCACGCTTCTGACACGCGCCGACGTGATGGAAGGCGTGCCGGAAATGATCCCCGACATCCAGGTCGAAGCCACGTTCCCCGACGGCACCAAGCTCGTCACCGTTCACCATCCGATCCCGTAACCCGTACCCCCGTACACCCGTACCCCGAAAGGCAGCCCCATGATTCCCGGCGAACTCCTCATCGACGACGGCGAACACGAACTCAACGCGGGCCGCGCGACCGTCACGGTGCTCGTGTCGAATACCGGCGACCGGCCGGTGCAGATCGGCTCGCACTATCACTTCTACGAAGTGAACGAAGCGCTCTCGTTCGATCGCGAAGCGGCACGCGGCTTCCGCCTGAACATCGCGGCAGGCACCGCCGTGCGCTTCGAGCCCGGCCAGGAACGCACCGTCGAGCTGGTCGAACTGGCAGGCGACCGTGTCGTCTACGGCTTCAACGGCAAGGTGATGGGCAAGCTCTGATGCGCCACGCGCACAGCCTGCATGTGACCACCCTGCTCATTTCCGGACCCACACCATGACATTACGCATTGGCCGCCGCGCATACGCGGAAATGTTCGGCCCCACCACCGGCGATCGCGTGCGCCTCGCCGACACCGAGCTGCTGATCGAAGTCGAACGCGACTTCACGACGTACGGCGAAGAAGTGAAATTCGGCGGCGGCAAAGTGATTCGCGACGGCATGGGCCAGTCGCAACGCGTGCATGCCGACGTGGTCGATACGGTCGTGACGAATGCGGTGATTCTCGATCACTGGGGCATCGTCAAGGCCGACATCGGCATCAAGAACGGCCGCATCGCCGCGATCGGCAAAGCCGGCAATCCCGACATCCAGCCAAATGTGACGATCGCGATCGGCGCGTCCACCGAAGTGATCGCGGGCGAAGGCCTGATCGTGACGGCGGGCGGCATCGATACGCACATTCATTTCATCAGCCCGCAGCAGATCGAAGAAGCACTCGCGAGCGGCGTGACGACGATGCTCGGCGGCGGTACGGGCCCGGCAACGGGTACGAACGCGACGACTTGCACGCCGGGTCCGTGGCATCTCGAACGCATGCTGCAAGCGGCGGATGGTTATCCGATGAATCTCGGTTTCCTCGGCAAAGGCAATGTGAGCCAGCCGCAACCGGCGCTTGAACAGATCGCCGCAGGTGCGATTGGCTTGAAGCTGCACGAAGACTGGGGCACGACGCCTGCCGCCATCGACAACTGTCTTTCCGTCGCCGACGATACCGACACGCAGGTCGCGATCCACACGGATACATTGAACGAAGCGGGTTTTGTCGAAGCGACCGTGGCCGCGTTCAAGGGCCGCACGATCCACACGTATCACACGGAAGGCGCAGGCGGCGGCCACGCACCGGACATCATCAAGGTCTGCGGCGAAGCGAACGTGCTGCCCTCGTCGACCAATCCGACGCGCCCGTACACCGTCAACACGCTCGAAGAGCATCTGGACATGCTGATGGTGTGCCACCACCTCGACCCGTCGATTGCGGAAGATATCGCGTTTGCCGAGTCGCGCATTCGTCGCGAGACCATCGCCGCCGAAGATATCCTGCACGACCTCGGTGCGTTGTCGATGCTGTCGTCGGATTCGCAGGCAATGGGGCGCGTGGGCGAGGTCATCATCCGCACGTGGCAGACCGCGCACAAGATGAAAGTGCAACGCGGCGCGCTGCCTGAAGACAACGCACGGCACGACAATTTCCGCGCGAAACGTTACGTCGCCAAGTACACGATCAATCCGGCCATCACGCACGGCATTTCGCATGAAGTCGGCTCGATCGAACCCGGCAAGTGGGCCGACCTGGTGTTCTGGGAGCCAGCGTTTTTCGGCATCAAGCCGTCGCTGATCCTGAAGGGCGGCATGATCGCGATGGCGCAGATGGGTGACCCGAATGCGTCGATTCCGACGCCGCAGCCGGTCCACTATCGCGAGATGTTCGCGACGCGTGGCGGGGCGCTGGGACGCACTTCCCTGACCTTCGTTTCGCAGATGGCCGCCGATGCGGGCGTCGGCGAACGCTATGGCCTGAACAAGCGTATCGTTGCTGTAAAGAACTGCCGCAACATCTCGAAGGCCGACATGATTCACAACGCGTGGCGTCCGGCGATCAGCGTCGATCCGGAAACGTATCAGGTCATCGCAGACGGTCAGTTGCTGACTTGCGAACCAGCAACCGTGCTGCCGATGGCGCAACGCTACTTTCTGTTCTAAACCATGCGCACTATCGACAAACTGATTGCGCCGCATCTGAAACTGGCACCTGTGCTGGTGAAGCGCGCGCCGACCTTGACGCTCGCTTTTGATGACCGTCGCAAGAGCCGTCTTGCAGCAACGCTCGACAACGGCGAAGAAGTCGCGCTGCTGCTGCCGCGCGGCACTGTGCTGCGCGACGGCGATGTTCTGGTCGCCGATGATGGAGGTCTCGTGCGCGTAGTCGCCGCGCCCGAAGCGGTGCTGGTGGTCCGCGCGAAAGACGCGTTGACGTTGACGCGCGCCGCGTACCACCTCGGCAATCGTCACACGCCGGTTGAAGTCGGCGCGGATTACCTGAAGCTTGAATACGATCCGGTGCTGGCCGATATGCTGAAGCGCATCGGCGCAAGCGTGGATCAGGTGTCGATGCCGTTCCAGCCGGAATCCGGCGCGTACGGCGGCGGTCACAAGCATGGTCATGACGAGACCTTCGCAGAAGACTATGCCCTCGCGCAGCAGGTGTTCGGCGAGCATCATGGGCATGAGCATTCGCATGGCCATGGCCACCCACACGAACAAGGTCATAGTCACGCGCACGGTCACTCGCAAGAGCATGACCACGGCCATGAGCATTCGCACGATCACAAAGACGACGATCACGTCCACGACGAATCGTGCGGCCACGGGCATCATCACCACCATGCGCATCGCTGAACTCACGGCGCTACTGCATCTCGCGTCGCCGGCACTACCGATCGGCGCGTTCAGCTACTCGCAGGGTCTCGAAGCGGCGATCGAAGCGCAACTCATCACCGACGCAGATTCCGCACGCGATTGGATCGCGAGCGGTTTAACCGATGTGCTCGCGCGTGGCGAGCTGCCGTTTCTCGCGCATCAGATGGAACGCTGGCGTGCGCACGACGCAGACGGCTTAAAGGAAGCGAACAGCGAATTCCTAGCAAGCCGGGAGTCCGCGGAACTAAGACGCGAGACGGAACAGATGGGCTGGTCGCTGAGACAGTTGTGCGTCTCGCTGGAATGGGGCGACGCCGAACGGCGCACGACGCTGGCGTCGCTCAAGCCGCTGGCCCAACCCACGGCTTTCGCCTTCGCCGCTTTCGCACACAATGCAGCACCTGACGCCGCGCTCGCCGCCTACGCATTCAGCTGGGTGGAAAACCAGACCGCCGCCGCATTGAAGGCGGTGCCGCTCGGCCAACTCGCGGGCCAGCGCATCATCGTCGCGTTGCGTGAGCCGATCGACGCTGCCGTCACACGAGCATTGGCCACTTCTCCCGACAACATCAACACCTTCGCGCCGCAATTGGGCATTCTGTCGGCGCGTCACGAGTCGCAGTATTCGCGGCTGTTCCGCTCATAAATTAACCCATCATGAACGCACCTCACCACCCCACTCAACCGCCTGTCCGCACGAAAAAACTGCCGCCGCTGCGCGTGGGCGTCGGCGGCCCGGTCGGCTCGGGCAAGACCACGCTGCTCGAAATGCTCTGCAAGGCGATGCGCGAACAGTACGACCTCGTCGCGATCACCAACGACATCTATACGAAGGAGGACCAGCGTCTGTTGACAGTGGCAGGCGCATTGCCCGCCGAACGGATCATGGGCGTCGAAACGGGCGGCTGCCCGCACACGGCGATTCGTGAAGACGCATCGATCAATCTCGAAGCCGTCGACCGCATGCTGACGCGCTTTCCCGATGCGGACATCGTGTTCATTGAATCGGGCGGCGATAACCTCGCGGCGACATTCAGTCCGGAACTGTCGGACCTGACGATCTATGTGATCGACGTGGCCGGCGGCGAGAAGATTCCGCGCAAAGGTGGCCCGGGTATTACGAAATCGGATCTGCTGGTGATCAACAAGACCGATCTCGCGCCGATGGTCGGCGCGAATCTGGAGGTGATGGCTTCCGACGCGAAGAAGATGCGCGGCGAGCGGCCCTTCGTGATGTGCAATCTGAAGGCGCTCGACGGACTGGATGTGGTGGTGAAATTTATCGAGAAGAAGGGGTTGTTGAAGGTCTGAGACCTTACTCGCCCGGATGGCATTCAAGCAGGAATGCCATCATTTCGGATCCATCTTTCGATAGATAGAAGCGCACCATCTTCTCGTTGAAGTCGCCCGCGCGCTGCGCTGGCACGCTGATCGCGTCGATACCGTTCGACATCAACACACCATTCATCATGAAGCGCGACGTGCGCTTGTTGCCGTCGAAGAAGAATTGCTGCAATGCGCCGAACAGGAAGAAAGCGCAAGCTCTCTCGAAGGCGTTGGAAACCTGATCGGTCAGTGCGTGTGTGCCCGCGGCAAAAACCTGGTTGAGTTCAGGGGCACCGGGCAAGGTCGGCAGCGGGGTATGTCGCCCCGCCTCCCCCAACGCTTCGTCGGGCATGTATCGCGTTTCCTCGCCTTCCCCACGGAACACGCCCCACTCGAGCGCCTCATTACGCGCAACAAGGCGGTGCAGGTCGCAAAACGTTGTTTTGTCGAGCGCAAATCTGCCGTTCTGCACGATCGCCAGTAGATGTTTCGAACTCTCCGCCAAGTTCAGAATCTGCTCCTGATCAGAAACTTTCCGCCCGCCAACCGTTACGCCGTCGAGCAGGGTCTTTACCTCAGGAAACGTGAACGGATTACCTTCGAGCACGCTCGCATCCCACACGAATTCCGGCAGCATCCGATGAAAGCGAAAACACACCCGTTTAATCGAATGGGTCGGCAAGTCTTGCGGGATCGCGGCGCGATCCCATTGAAAACCGAGGTCAGTAAAGAGCGTCATGGCAGCAGTGGAAAATGCGGTTCGAATCAGAAGGTGGTCAATGCGCACGCCCGATGTTCGCAGAATATATGATTTATTGGCGCACAAACCGATAAGACAAGCGCCGCAATTCGCGGCGCTTGAATGACTACGCTGTGACTACTCCGGCAACACCGCCATCAACACATCAACAGTCCGTGCCGTTGCGCCGCGATGGCGCGCGGCAAACGCCGAAGCCGCGCCGCCCATCGCCAGCCGCCTTGCCTTGTCGCCGAACAGCTCGCGCAACGCCCGCGCCAGATCAGCCGGATCTTGCACCTGCACCGCCGCACCCGCCGCGACCGCATCCGCCGTGGCTTGCGTAAAGTTGAACACATGCGGCCCGATCAGCACCGGCACACCGACCGCACAGGCTTCAATCAGATTCTGCCCGCCCAGCGGCAGCAAACTCCCGCCGATAAACGCGAGATCCGAGGCGGCATAGTAAGCGCCCAACTCACCCATCGAATCACCGAGCAGCACGTTGACGTCAGAAGGCAAAGCAGGCACACCGCCGCCTGCAGTTGCAGCAGCAGCCGACGCTACCGCCGCGCTCGGCGCCCAGGTCGAACGCCGCGCAAGCCGCAAACCCGCCGTCTCGACCAACGCCGCCACTTCGTTAAACCGTTGCGGATGACGCGGCACCAGAATCAGCAACGCATCATCGATACCAAGCGCCGCGAACGCCTGCAGCACCAGCTCCTCTTCGCCTTCGCGCGTACTCGCCGCGACCCACACCGGCCGCGTGCCGATCGCCGCACGCCACGCATGACCACGCGCTGCCAGTTCCGGCGGCGTGCTCATATCGAACTTCAGATTACCGAGTACCGCGACGTTACGCGCACCGAGTGCAGTGAGCCGCTCCGCATCCGACGGACTCTGCGCCAGCACCCGCGCAAATCCGCCGAACACGTCCTTGGTCGCATGGCCGAACTTGGCCGCGCGCTTGTACGAGCGTGCCGACATCCGCGCATTGGTCAGCACGAGCGGCACGTCCGCGCGACGGCATTCGTCGATCAGTGTCGGCCACACTTCGGTTTCCATCACGAGACCGAGCGACGGCCGCCACGCCCGCAAAAACCGCCGCACCACGTGCGGCATGTCGTATGGCAGATAGCTGCGCAACACACGGTCGCCGAAAATCTGCTCGCCGGTGGCACGGCCACTCGGCGTCATATGCGTCAAAAGAATGCGTGCGTCAGGACGCGCTTTCATCAGCGCGTCGATCAGGGGTTGCGCGGCACGCGTCTCGCCCACCGACACCGCATGCACCCAGATCAGCGGCGCATTGTCTTCCGGCAACCGGCCACGGGAGTAACCGAAACGCTCGGCAATATGCTCGCGATAGCCGCGCTCCTTGCGCGAACGGATCAGCAAACGCAGCACGGCAAGCGGCGCGACGATCCACCAGAGCGCGTTATAAATCGCCCTCAGCATCGGGACTCCGCACATCCGGGCGCGAATCCGAATGCAAGCGCGAGTTTCACAGCGCGATCGAAACAGACAGCGGCGCTCAAACCAGCGCCCTGCCCTTCAGGCGCTCGAGAATGCCGAGCGGTGCGCAGTCCGGCTGCGCCATCGCCTTGACCGGCAGGAAGAAGGTCTGCTCCAGCATGAACTGGCCGGACATCACCGCATGCGAAGTCTGATCGGAGAAACACACCCACACGCTGCCCGGCGGAAACGGCATGGTCTCCTGCGGACTCGACTTCTGATAGTTGAGATCGGCCTTCATGCTGTCGTGCAGATTCAGCATCAGATGGTCGTATTCGCTGCGCGGCGATTTGGTGACGTGCAGCAGGTTCAGCAGCCACGCCGAGCCCGGCATCTGCGGCTTGATGCGCGGCAGGAAGCGTTTGGCCATATCCTCGAACGGTTCGCCGACGCGCCACACGCGCGGTGCGCCATGCGGATTGACGTTGGTGAACACGCGCAGAATGCGCTCGCCGTAATTCGGCCGCGACGGAAAGGCATCGACGTGCAAACGGCTATCGTCTTTACGCCAGGACGTCTCGCGCCCTTGCACCTCATGCAGCCGCAGGCTCGTCGGCGCGACGCGCAACTTGCTGTTGTATTCGGGGAACAGCCCATCGACGAGCGTGCGCGCATTGGTCTGATAGCGCGCGATCAACGCGCGCACCGCCGATTGCGTGACCGCATCGCCAGCCACGCCGTGCAAGGCGCCGCCGTTCGGCTCAAGACTGATGTTCTTGCGGCTCGGATCGGCCAGTTTGGGATCGAGCAACGCCTGTTCGCCGCCTTCGATCGCAAAGCGCAGGTTCGGGAAATACAGCACCTTGCCGCGTTCGACGCCGGCCAGCAGCATCTCGCGTGGCACGGACAGGTTGCGTCCGTGCCAGTCTGCGTTCGCTACTTCGATGATCTGGGTTTCGTTCATGGTCGCCCTTGAAAACGGATGGAGCGTGAGGCGAAGCACCCCGCATTACAGCGTTACGACATTAGAGCAGGCCGAAACCTGCCAGCGCGGATTTGACTTCTTGCAGCGTGGGCGGCTTGCCGGCTGTGCCGAGGTTGACGACGTTCGGCGACCAGTAGCCGCCAGTACGCCACGCGGTGGCGAAATTGTACAACTCGACTGTCGGCCGCTTCAGCGCCGCCGCAATGTGAACCAGACCTGTGTCAACGCCGACTGTCGCGGCGGCGCCTTCGATCAGGCCGACCACCGCCGGCAATGACAGCCTGGGCGGCACGATAGCCGCACCGCCGAATTCCTTCGCCAGACGCTCGCTGGTGACGCGCTCGTCCTCGCTGCCCCACGGCAGCACGATCGACGCGCCGCGCCGCACCAGAGACTGACCGAGTTCGATCCACGCGGTATCGGGCCACTGCTTGTCGGCGCGCGAGGTGGCGTGCACGAACACCACGTAAGGCACCGGCAGATTCAGATTCGCCCCCGACAAAGCCAGCGCCGCGCGCCCGGTGTCAATGCCGAAGTCGATATCGTCGGTGGGCTGCGGCTGCGGGTCGTTCAGCGCCGCGGCCACCAGTTGGCGGGTACGCTCGACCACATGGGTGCGCGGCTCGATCGGTACCCGCTTTTTGTAGAAGAAGCGCACCGGCCATTCGAATCCCGCGCCGTCGGTACGGTTCGCAAGGCCGACCAGCGGTCCACGCGCCATGCTCGCGACCCACGCCGTCTTGATGAGCCCCTGGCAGTCGATCACGAGGTCGTAGTTCTCGGCGGCGAGCGCGCGGCGAAACGCGCCGATCTCGCGCCAGGTGTCGACCGAAAGGATGCGCTTGCGCCAGCGCCGCAGCGACACGGGAATCGCCCGCCGCACGCCGCTGACGAGCTCCACGAGCCCTACGAAGCTTTCTTCGACGAGCCAGTCGATCTGGGCTTCGGGATGGCGGCGTTGGATGTCGGCGATCACCGGCATGTTGTGAACGACGTCGCCCAATGACGACACCCTCACGATCAGTATCTTTTGCACGCTCAAGTGTGGGAAAACCGGCTATCCGGCCCGAAGATGCGTTGAGAAAAGTGCCCTCGCGCCAGGTCCCCCGAGGGGGCGAGGACCGCAATTCTAGCGCGATACGGGTAAATGGCATGAAAAAACGCGGCGCGGTAAGTGAAACCCGCGCCGCGTTCGACGGTGGCCGCGGTTCGCGAAGAACCACGGCGCGCTCGAGCCTTTAGAACGGCAGCTTCGCGTCAGGCTTCTCCGCCATGATCACGCGGCGGAAGTCTTCCTGGATGCGCTTGAGCGCCTCGTCGCTATCGGCTTCGAAACGCATTACCACCACCGGCGTAGTGTTCGACGAGCGCGCAAGGCCGAAGCCGTCCGGGTACTCGACACGCAGGCCGTCGATCTTCACGACGTCGTCCGCGCCGGTGAACTTCGCGTTTTGCTGCAAACGTGCGATCAGTTCGAAGTTTTCGCCTTCTTCGAGCTTCAATTGCAGTTCCGGCGTGGAATTCGAGTTCGGCAGCGAGTTCAGCAGCTTGCTCGGATCCGCCACACGCGTAAGGATTTCGAGCAGCCGCGCACCCGTGTACAGGCCGTCGTCAAACCCGTACCAGCGGTCTTTGAAGAACACATGGCCGCTCATTTCGCCTGCCAGCGGCGCGCCGGTTTCGCGCAGCTTCGCCTTCACGAGCGAGTGGCCGGTCTTCCACATCAGCGGTTCGCCGCCTTTATCTTTGACCCATTTGGCGAGATTGCGCGTGCACTTCACGTCGTAAATGATCTGCGCGCCCTTGTTGCGCGACAGCACTTCTTCGGCGAACAGCATCAGCTGGCGGTCCGGATAGATGATCTCGCCGTCTTTGGTGACGACGCCGAGGCGGTCGCCGTCGCCGTCGAAGGCGAAACCGATTTCCGCGTCCGTTTCCTTCAACGCGCGGATCACGTCCTGCAGATTCTCGGGGTGAGCCGGGTCCGGGTGATGGTTCGGGAAGTTGCCGTCGATCTCGGTGAACAGTTCGACCAGTTCGCAGCCGAGCTTCTTGAAGAGCTTCGGCGCGAGCCCGCCTGCCACACCGTTGCCGGTGTCGACCACGATCTTGATCGGGCGTGCGAGCTTGACGTCGCTGGCAATGCGATCCAGATACGCATCGGCGATGTCGTACTCGGTGTATGTGCCGCTGCCATCAGTGAAGTTTTCGTCGACGATGCGCTGATGCAGCGCGAGGATCTGCTCGCCGTAAATGGCCGCGCCGCGCAGCACCATCTTGAAGCCGTTGTAGTCGGGCGGATTGTGGCTGCCCGTCACGACGATGCACGAATCGACGCGGCGTTCGCCGCCGTCGAGCTTCAACGGCACGCTGGCCGCGAAGTAGCCGACCGGAGTCGGCACCATGCCGACGTTGACCACGTCGACGCCGGCCGCACGCAGACCGTCCGACAGTGCCTGGATCAGCTCGGGACCCGAGAGGCGCCCGTCACGCGCGACCACGACGGCGTCGCCACCTTGCGCCCGCACTTCGCTGCCGAAGGCGCGACCGATCGAACGCGCTGTGTCGGCGTCGAGCGTCTTGCCGATCACACCGCGAATGTCATACGCCTTGAAAATAGATTTGGAGATCATGATGGCTCACTTACGTGCAATGGAAAATTTTGACCGACGCATCGCCGAGAAATCGGTAAAACACGCTGTTAAACCGAGCGATGCGTCCTTGCCGGAAGCGATCCGGTTCCAACTTATAATTGCGCCTTTCGGACATACCCTGATAGACGCCCATTCTAATGCTTAGACGCCCACCTTTTGTTAAGTTGCCGCGACAGTCGGCCTGTGGATGGGCATTCGCGCAGATTGCCGGCAGACAACCCGCGCCGCTCGCGCGCCCCGCACAACGGGACTGGCGAGTGTCCACCGGATGCTGACACTCAAACGCTTCGCCAATCCGGACGTCACGCGCGCCTTCACCAATATCGTCTGGCTCGGGCTGGAGCGGCTCACGCAAATCGGCGTGGCAATCGTGATCAGCGGCATGCTGGCACGCTACTTCGGGCCCGACACTTTCGGCAAATGGCAGTACGCGAATACGCTACTGCTGGTGCTTTCGCCAATCACCTGGGTATGCGGCGCGGAAATTCTGGTTCCCACCATCGTCAGCCGGCCGCCAACCCAGCTCGGCACGGTGCTCGGCAGCGCCTTCGCGCTGCGCTTCTCGGTTTCCGTCGCGGCGCTGCTGCTCACGTGGCTTGGCATTGCGTTGCACTTCTTCGACCCGCTGGTGGGCGCCATGCTCGCCGGCCTCGCGGTGACCATGCTGTTTCGCGAGCCGTTCGTCGGCGTGATCAACGCGTGGCTGCAAAGCATGACGTATAGCAAGCCGCAGTTGCTCACCAGCATGAGCACCGCGGTGCTGAAGGCCGGCTTCGCCTATCTGCTGGTGCGCGCCATGGCAACGCCCGCGCGCTTTGGCTGGCTGTGGGCCGCCGAATCGGCGGCGATCGGCGCGGTCTTGCTGATCTATTACATCCGTCGGCATGGCGGCAAGCTCGGCTGGCGTCTCGACCGCTCGCTCTTCAAGCACTTCGCGACCGCGGGCACGGTGTTCTGGCTCGGCCTGGTCTGTATGTATCTGTTCCTGAAACTGGACAGACTGATGCTCGAGCGGGCGATTTCCTTCGCCGACCTCGGGCGTTATTCCGCCGCGCAGCAGTTGAACGAAAACTGGATCACGCTTGCGCTGATGCTCGCGCAGACGATCGCGCCCGCCTTCGTCTACCGCGTGCAAGACGCCGCGCAATTGCGCCGCAACGTGTGGCGGCTCACCGCCATGACCGCCGCGCTGATGGTGAGCGGCGCGATCGTGCTGGATCTGCTGGCCGGCTTCATCATCCGCAGCGTATTCGGACCGGACTTTGAAGGCGCCATCGAGATTTTCCGCTGGGCCGTGTGGCTTTCCGTGCCGGCCGGCGTCGAAGCGATCGGCAATCTGATCGTGCTGAAATATCAGGCCAAATTCGTGTTGCTCTCGAAGTGGCTGCTGGCGCTCGCGATTGCATTCGTCGTCAATCTGCTGGCAATTTCACGGCTTGGCGCTTACGGTGCGCTGGTGGGACTCGCAGCCGGTTATCTCGCCGCCGCGTCAGTTAATCTTTATTACATTCGTTTCAAATTGCGCCCATGACGAACTCATCCGCCGCCGCGCATATGTCTCTCGACGACGTCGCCGTCCTGATGCCCGCGTACAACGGCCAGGCCGACGTCGATCTCACGCTGGCCTCGTTCAGCGAAAACGCGCTAGTGCATGTACTGATCGTCGACGACGGCAGCACGCCGCCGATCGCAGCGCCCACGATCCCGAATATGATGATCGAAGTGCTGCGCATGCCGCAGAACCGCGGCATCGAACGCGCGCTGCAAACCGGCATCGACGCCCTTGCCCAGCGTGGCTTTCGCTACGCAGCACGCATCGACGCGGGCGACCGCAGCGTGCCGCAACGGCTCGCTAAACAACGCGAGTTCATGGAGTCGCATCCGCAAGTAGCCGGTCTCGGCATGTGGACGCAAGTGGTCACGCGTGAAGGGAAACCGCTGTTCATGCTGACACCGCCGGCTGAGCCGCATGAGATCCGGCGCTTGCGGTTCTTTCGTTCATGCCTCGCGCATCCTTCGATGATGTTGCGTATCGACGCCGTGCGCGCGGTCGGCAACTACCAGGCAGCATATCCTTCCGCCGAAGACCTCGATCTGTTCGTGCGTCTGATGGCGTGCTACGACTGCGCGAACCTGCCGGAACTCGGGCTCTACTACGAGCTGAACGAAGGTGGCATCAGCGCGACCAAACGGCGCCGCCAGGTCAGCTCGACGTTGCGTCTGCAACTACGCTACTTCAACGTCGCCAATCTCTACGACTGGCTGGGTCTCGCCAAAAATATGCTGCATCTCGTGACGCCTTACCGCGCATTGCAGCGGGTCAAACGCACGCTGCTTGCGCCGCGTGCGAGTCATTGATTCCGTTACGCCGTCATTCACCCTGTTATTCACCGTCGAGCCCGTTCCCGCATGAAGCCTGCCCTGAAGTCGACGCCCGCGCTACGCATTACACTCGTCTGTAACACCGCCTGGGCAATCTATACGTATCGGCAAGGGCTGATCCGCATGCTGGTTGGACGCGGCGTCGACGTGACGGTGCTCGCGCCGCGCGACCGCACGTTCGGATTGCTCACCGCGATGGGGTGCCGCTGCATCGAATTGCCGGTGGCGTCCAAAGGCACCAGTCCGCGCGAGGACCTGCGCACACTTCTGTCGTTGTATCGCTTGTATCGAAGCATCCGCCCGCACGTCGTGTTCCATTACACGATCAAGCCGAACATTTACGGCTCGGTCGCTGCGAAACTGGCGGGCGTGCAGTCGGTGGCGGTGACCACCGGGCTCGGTTACGTGTTCATCCAGCAGAGCCGCGCTGCGCAAGTCGCCAAAAAACTGTACCGTTTCGCCTTCCGATTCCCGCGCGAAATCTGGTTTCTGAATCGCGACGATCAGGCCGCCTTTGTCGAGCAGAATTTGTTGGCGCATCCTGAACGTGCGCGCCTCCTCCACGGCGAAGGCGTCGATCTCGAGCAGTTCGCCTTCACCCCGCTGCCGGAGCGGATGGAATTCAAGTTCGTGCTGATCGGGCGGCTGTTGTGGGACAAGGGCGTCGGCGAATATGTCGAAGCCGCACGGCGTTTGCGTGAACGTTATCCCCAGGCGCGGTTCCAGTTGCTCGGCCCGGTGGGCGTCGACAACCCTAGCGCGATCACACGCGAAGAGGTGGCCGCGTGGGAACAGGAAGGCATCATCGAGTATCTTGGCGAGGCGCACGACGTGCGGCCCTTCATCGCCGGCGCGAATTGCGTCGTCCTGCCGTCCTATCGCGAAGGCGTGCCTCGCACGCTGATGGAAGCATCGGCGATGGGCCGGCCGATCGTGACGACCGACGTACCAGGCTGCCGCGAAGTGGTGGCGGACGGTGTCAATGGATTGCTGTGCGAAGCGCGCAATGCAGAGAGTCTCGCGGCGCAGCTGGCGCGGATGCTCGACATGAGCAGCGCCGAGCGCCGCGCAATGGCTGAACGCGGTCGACAGAAAGTCGCGCAAGAGTTCGACGAACGCGTTGTCGTCGAAACGTATAAAGACCTGGTGCAAAAAATGACGGGCGTTCTACTTTAACGGAGCAACAGCATGACCACGAAGGGCACGATTCTGGTAACGGGCGGTGCAGGATTTATCGGCTCGCACACATGCGTCGAACTGCTGAACGGCGGTTACGACGTCGTGGTAATCGACAATCTCGTGAATAGCAACCGCGAGTCGCTGCGGCGCGCGGAGCAAATCACCGGTAAGCCCGTGACCTTCTACGAAGCCGACGCGCGCGATGAAGCGGCGCTCAAGCGCATTTTCGACGCACACCCGATCACCGGCGCGATTCACTTTGCCGCGCTGAAGGCGGTGGGCGAATCGGTCGCCAAGCCAATCGAGTACTACAGCAATAACGTCGGCAGTTTGCTGGCGCTGCTCGGCGTGATGCGCGATCGCAATGTGAAGCAGTTCGTGTTCAGTTCCTCGGCGACGGTGTATGGCGTGCCGAAGAGCTCACCGATCGACGAATCCTTTCCGCTGTCGGCCACCAATCCTTACGGGCAGTCGAAGCTGATTGCCGAGCAGGTTTTGCGCGATCTGGAAGTGGCGGATCCTTCATGGCGGATTGCGACGCTGCGCTATTTCAATCCGGTGGGCGCGCATGAGAGCGGCTTGATTGGGGAGGATCCGGCGGGTATTCCAAATAACCTGATGCCGTATGTGGCACAGGTTGCTGTCGGCAAGCTGGAGAAGCTGCGGGTGTTTGGCGGCGATTATGAAACGCCCGACGGCACCGGCGTGCGCGACTACATCCATGTGGTCGACCTGGCGCGCGGACACCTGGCCGCGCTCGACGCACTGGTCAAGCGCGATACCAGTTTCGTCGTGAACCTCGGCACAGGCCAGGGCTATAGCGTGCTGGACGTGGTGCGCTCGTTCGAGAAAGCGTCCGGCAAACCGGTGCCGTACGAGATCGTCGCGCGCCGTCCGGGCGACGTCGCGTCGTGTTTCGCCGATCCGGCGGCGGCCGAGAACATCATCGGCTGGCGTGCACAGTTCGGCATCGAACAGATGTGCGCGGATCACTGGCGCTGGCAGTCAACGAATCCGCACGGCTTCGCCTGAATGAAGTGAAAGTCGACGGCGGTGCCAACGAATTGCCAGACAGGAATTCGACCGCCGTCGGCTTTCGTCGCCTCTACGAGTGCGCGACGACTTTTGAAACGGCGTGTACGAGCATCCGCACTTCATCGAACTGCGTTGCCAGCTCGAAACACAGTACGAAGGCCATCGCGTAACAGAGCCCGGGCCATCGGTGGATCCATCGCAAGAACGGCGCTGCGAGAGGCTTTCTGATGGAGTCGCGGGTCATTACATAGGTGACCACAACGCCGATCAGCAACCCAGCGATAACGTCGGTCGGATAATGCAGGCCGAGATAGATACGCGTCGCGCAGATAAAGATCGCCGTGTAGAGTATCGCGGGTATCCCCACGCGGTATGAAACGAGAAAAATTCCCATGGCGACCGACATCCACACCATTGCGTGGTCGCTCGGAAAAGAACTCCAGAATCGCAACTCATGTTCCCCCTCGGCTACTGGAAACTGAAGGTGCAAATCCGGGTTATAGATTGGTCGCACGCGAAATGGCAGGTAATGTGCGAGCAATCTGCCTAGCACGAGTGCCACAAGACCGCTCACAAAGGTCGCGATGACGATCTCGCGCTCCCATTCGCCGCGCTGAGTAGGCCTGAACCAGATCCACCACAGTATGGGGACGAGCAGCAGGCCCTTGAACGTGTACATACCGGCGATCGCTTTGATCGCGCTATTCACGAATGGAGTGCTGAAAGCGCCGTGGGTCAGGAAAGTTAGGATTGTTAGATCGAATCCGTTCATTGCGGAATTTCCTCAACGTAATCGCTCAAGGGGCGTGGAGACGAAATAATAATTCCGTCCCGCATGCGTGTTCCCGCCCTCTTCCGGGATCACGCCGTCAGCTCCGCTGCTCGCGATGTCAATACCGCCCGATTCTTCGCGCCAGCGCTTCAAGTCGGGCACCGGTCTTTCGTTCTTCCACGGCAATCAGGACCCTGCCGCCTTTGTCTCACTGGTCCCGAGGATCTGAATGCTGATGGTACCTCCACCTTCCCTCAAATTGACTTACAAATGCATTAGTTGTGTGTTATAGCGCCCAGATGAAAACGCCACTACAGGTGCTTCGGTAATATCTACACGTTTTCGTTGGCATCGCAAAGAGGCGCAGTTGTGGACTGCATTCAATATTCGTGAAGACGGGTGACGCACCGAGCCGCGAAGGCTGGCGAACAGACGCGCCGTGCTGCGAGGAATGGATGGGTAGATTGAGGGAGGAAAGAAGAACGAAAAGCGCTGCATTGCGCAGCACGCTTCCCTCCCTGGGCCTAGGTGGCGGACAGTTCTCGAATGCGCGGCGCCGCGTGGCTCATTCGATGCCACGCGGTGCGAACGCAATCTCTTAGTTGACTACGATGGCCGAAGAAAGGGCGTTCTTGACGAACGGCTTGCCGACCACCTTGACGTAGTAGGTGCCCGCTTTGGTCACCGGAATCGTGGTCGTGGTGGCTGGGTAGCTCGCCTGGACCCAGGCGCTGTTGGAGTAGCTCCACAACTCCAGATGATCCACGGTATCCGCGTGCGTGAACGAAACCTTGATCGTACGGCTACTCACCGAAGTGGTCACCCCCAGGCAGTTGTCGATACCCGTCTCGAGCGGAGTCCCCTCGTAGTAATCATCCCAGGTAACCAGTTGCAGAAACGGCAACTGCTTGGCCGAATTGAAGTACTGGTTGATCTTCGTGAAGCTGTTCAGCCACGTTTCGCCGCATTGTTGATCAACAAACGTCGGACCATCCCACGGGGCCAGTGCGCCATTGAAACCCTTGTACGCTGCGCCCATCGTGATCTGCGTCGGGTGCAAATTGGACCGGGTGTAGAAATCGTCCATCGTGGACAGATCAGGCGGCGTGACGTCCGTGCTGGTCGGGTTGACCCACAGGAACGAACCGGCACTCTTGGCAATGCCGAACCCATCCGGCGACGTTGCGTTGTCCAGATGGACGAACTGAATATTCGGATATGCGTTTTGAATGGCCGTCCAGTTGACCCCGCCCGCCGCCGTCAAGCCAAAATCACCGACGACCGGCTTGCCGTTATAGGTCAGATAAGACGCGTCACTGAGGTAATGCGAGTTGATGTAGCTCAACGCGGCCATCACCTTGTTCTGGTTGGTCCCGCTGTAGTTGTTCAACAAGTTCGCGTCGAGCATGATCGCAAACGACAGCTTATTGCCGGACAGCGTAGTGTAATTGTGAATGATCGGCTGCGAAATGAGCCAGTCCTGGTCGCTGATATCGGTCTGCCCCTGCCAATCTACCATCACGCCATCGACACCGCGGCTGACGAGGTCGGCGAAGAACGCCTTGACGTACGTGGTATTGCCGTTCGAGTAGTTGACGTTGACCCCGGTGTCGTTGCCGCCGTCGAACCACGGCAGATAGTGCACCAGCACCTTCGTCGTGTTACCCGGGTAAAGCAGCGTGTGGACGTTGACCTTCGAGACATTGGTCCCACCCGCCAGCGTACCGTTTGAGAAGGCCTTTGTGGCCGCATTAGCCGAAGTGTTCGGAGCCATCAGCGCCGATTGTGCTGTCTGCGCTTGCGCGTAACCCGCGATAAAAAGCGTGGCAACGCCCGCGAGCATAGCGCGGGAGAATTTGGATCTTAGTTTCGTGGACACCATCAATATCCTGACTCGTATTTGATTGAAAACGTAAAGCCGTGAACCTCAGGGTTCACTGCAAAAAAGTAGGGGGGTTGCCCGGCCGAAGGCGCTTTGGCTACCCCGTGGCCACGACGCAAGCGGCAAGGCCGTTACGCCGTTCGCAGCGGCAATGCCCTGCGAGCAGGCTGACTTCGAGATACGGATTCCGCTCTTACTCGGCCACGTTAGGAACGTGATCTTTCTGTAAGCAGTACTGATTGCGATCCGCTTGTTTTCGGTGACGAATAGTAGAAATCCTCCTTCGGATGCCTTGGTTTAAACGTGACTGGACTCGCCCGCTCCATGACGGCTGATCGCCGACGCGCAACGCTGAGCAGGTTCCGGAAGCAGCCGTGGCAACGCATTCGATGCCAGATCGGAAAAACTGCCCTTCCGCGCCTGTTCTCGATCATCAACACTGATCTGATGCGAAAACCCAATGCACTTGCGCTTCAATGAGCGACGGCATTGCATACGCGAAACAGCTTCCGGCGATGACAGTGCGATTTCATCTATCTTTCATTTTTGTCGGTTAGTACACCGAAATCAAAATGAAAGGCCGATGCAACTGCTTCCTTTCAAAATCCAATCGATGAGCACTGGGGATGACACAAGTCGGGGCTCCAATTCCGCTCTTGCGACATCCGGACTACATCAGCACTCATCCCAATCCACAGACGCGCCAATAGCGCATGCTTTTACCTGGAGAGCGCGGCGAACCTTCGAAGCTCTCTACTTCGCATGGACCGCTCGGTTAATTCGTATTACGAATTAAATTGTAAAAAATTGTTCCACCCTTTCATCGGGCGCGGAATGCTCTTTCATGTGCTCCCAGTCGCCTCGCCGGACTCTTCGAATCCGACGTATCGATATCCAGGTTGTGATCGGAAGCTGCTTCGACTCTTACAGGCTCGGCCCTGTCTTGCCAAACCGAAGACCTGCGACAGAACCGACCCTGGTGACTAGCGAGCCACTCTTACGTCAAAGCCACCCTTCACATCGCTGCCACCGATCGCGGCAGCGCGAGCGCGTCTTGGGCCAATCAGGGACACACCGCTTCCGGTGTGTGCAGGACGAACAGCGAGCGAATTCCGACTGCATCAGAAGCACTAGCGCCGCTAGCACATCTCGCACGCAGCAGCAAGCAAATGACGGCTCGGTGTTTTCACGTAGCAGCGCCAGGCACGAATTATATTCGCAAAAAAACGTTTCAACTCTGCAACGCGGCGAAAGACGCGGCAAAAAAGAGATAGCTCCCCGCATCCAATCGTCTGAAGACAGTTTTTCCTCGCATCCGTCGCAAAGCGCAACAGCTCTTCTCGATTGGTCAGTTGAGCACAATGAACCACTTGACTTACGCGATTCATTCATACCAAAGAGGCAATTTGAACCTAACGATATTCCTCTGATCAATAGGATGGCGAACGATTTACCGGACGGACAAGCCAGATTTTTCCGACAGCGAGGTAGCTAAAAACAGCAACGTGTATCGACAAAAAAAATCGACTGTCGACAGCGCATGTGGTGTTTACCCATCACTTTCCAGCAAACCTCTTCGCGTCTCGCGGAGTTGGCAGTGAACAGGATGGATTGGCTTCAGTGAAATGACTTTTTACAACGTTCGTTATCCGATCATTTTTCTCGTCAGCACACCAGGTTAGTCCACGAACGTTCGATCAGAATAAAAACGCGAAATGCGACGTAGGGTGCGCGATCTGGCTAATCAGGCAATACGTCTGCGCTAAGAACGAGACCGCCACATTGGGTATCTCATCGAGACATCGATTAGCAATGTTGCAAGCGATGAGTGCGCTCGACGTCATCGTTGACAGCCTGACCGGCCGACGCGCATGGGCGTCTCCTCCAATGACTCAGCGTCGGCTCGGATATGTCATTGCGATGACGGCCTCCGGTTGAGATGGAAATTCGGTAATCGTGGAAGGCGATCCCGCGGGGGCGCGATTTGCAGGCATGATTCAGATCGAAAATTATAGGATACCGAATCAATTCATCGACACTTCTAAACGCGGCAGCGCCCACTCACCCGGCGATGTGGGCCGTCGCATTTGCGCAGCGCTGCCGTCTGAAAACAGTTGATCCTTGAGTCCGCTGACGCCTACGGTTCGCAACAGAACTCAGTTCGATGGCAGACCACTGCCGCATCAAAGCGCCTCTTAGATGAAAACAGACTATCTGCCTGTTGCTCGCTACCCGAGCCCCGCCGCCTCTAGGCTTCTTTCGTCGCTGAAATGATCATGCTGAGCCAGAATTGCTTGAGGCCCAGCAAGCCGAAACTGTAGAAGAAGAAATCCTTGAACGACTCGACTCTTTTATTTTCCGTATAGTTGATTTCAGCAACCCTCAACCCGCACCGCTTCATTGCATCGTAGATCTCCAGAGGCACGTATTCCCGGCGATGAACCCCTTCATTCTCGAAACTGACCTCGCCGAAAACTTTCTCGGGAGATTGCATGATGGGCCGCATCAGAATCAATCTGATGACGTTTCTGATGTTGGCAAAGTTGGGCGTATTGATGATGAGCTTGCCGTTCTTTTTCAGCAACGCCGATAGCATCAGGACGTGCTCGTAGGGCGGCCTCGGGATGTGCTGAATGATCGAAGAGCTCAGAGCAAGATCGAATTTTTCCTCGCAAACCCACGGCGTGGACAAGTCGCAGCCAATGGTATTGAAGTTGCTCTTTTCGTAGTACTTCCGATGGTAGTCAATGGCCTCAGGAAAATCGACCACCGTGATATCGGCATTTTTGAAACGGTATAGCGCGTGCTCTATATAAGCACTGCCAGCACCCACTGAGATTATTTTCGCGCCATCGGGAATGCTGTCACAGCACACTCTGAAAATATTCCACAGCCTCTCCTCGTGCGCGCGGATGTACTCTTCCCCCTGCCTGCCGTCATCCACAAATTCTCTGCAAAGGTTTAAGAAATCACTTTTTTTTGCCTTCCCTGTTAACATATTAACCCCCAGTTTAAGCTCACTTTACTAATAGAAAAGCTGTCGCCCCATGATGGAAAATCGATCCTTGCCGGCATTGACCAACACCGAAGCGATGCCGAACACCGGATTAACCAAAGATTGGCTCCACTGTTCGCTCGTTGCGTCCGAAAGACCAGCGACGTCGGCGTACATTTCGGCATCA
Organism: Paraburkholderia phytofirmans OLGA172; assembly: GCF_001634365.1. NCBI lineage: Bacteria > Pseudomonadati > Pseudomonadota > Betaproteobacteria > Burkholderiales > Burkholderiaceae > Paraburkholderia > Paraburkholderia phytofirmans. The sequence goes on along the minus strand of NZ_CP014578.1, from coordinate 812,621 downwards.
GCGGTGCCCATGTTTGCCAGACCCTGAATCACTCAGCGCTGGTGAACGCGCGCTGCTGCATGAACCTCGGTAGGTTCGGCGCCGAGCAGCGCGGCCTCATGCTGTCGTAGCCGGGCTTTCTCTGCCGTATTCATGCAGACGCTTTCATCCGACGTGATGCCCTGTGCTGTTGCGAACGATTGCTGCACATGCACGCCGCTCACAACCCTCAACGAAGCGCCGAGAACAATTTCCGGCAGTTTTTGCTGGGAACATAACAAGCGACACATGCCGGGAACTCCTTCATGCGCAGCGGTCGAAATGGGAGATTGAAAACAGCGATGCAATAAGGCCCGCTCACGTTCGAGCAAGGCCCATTAAACGCCGGCAATCACCCCGACTTAGTTCGGTGGACCACACTACTCGAGAGCAAGCAAAAACCTGCTGCGAAATTGGCTAGTGGGTGGAATTTCCTCAAGCGACCTATCAGGCCGGGCGACCGTGGTGGCCTGCCGCGTCCGGGATGACCCCGCGCGAGACGGATTGCGCATCAACGCGGAGGTGGTTTTGCGCCTCGCATACTGTCGATTGTGGCTTTTTCGCTATGACAGCGTAGTCCTGCCAGCAGCGATTCGTCCGTGTGTTGCCAGACATCTGCTTTCTGCGATGCGACGAGCCGCCGCATCCGAATTTGGCCGGAGCAGAAAACGCCTCGTGAATACTCACGGAAAAACGGCGAAACTCCGGCCCTTAAAATCAAACGCGAGGCGCTACCCCGTCTTCAACGCTGCTTTGCATGGGTACTATGCTGCACCACGTCAATCGAGATGGCGGACAGGTTGCCTTCGCCGGCAACGACATTCATCTCCATCTTCGGAGCGTACACGCCTGGCCGGAGCAGATCGCCCCAGCGGCGCGCAAACACCGGCAGGCTGAAATTGCGCTCGCAGAAGGCGGAAAACCGTATCGCCGCGGCCATTACCTCATTCAGATCGGCATCGGGATTGGCGAGAAAACGCTCCAGTCGCGCATCGTCCATGGCCAGCGCCGCATCTTCAAAATTCAGCCCCTCATACGCCGCGTCATTGCCAACCGGAACGCAACCAAACGAGATAGCCTCCAGCACCTTCGACTTGATGCCACCACGCAGGAACGTCGGGCATAGGGCAATCGAGGTGGGGGTATAGACGTCGTCGAGCGTCGTTGCAAAGCCGGCGAACGTCACGTTCGGCACGGATTCGTATTGACCGGACATACGCCCGTAAATGACCAGCGGGAAGCGCAACTCAAGCTGCTTCCATGACGCCAGCAGGTACTGGATTGCGAGCCGGTTCTGCAGCTGGCTGTCCGCGCCGATGAATACGAACCGAACCGGATCGGCGGGCCGCATCACCGGCTTGACCGAGTCGATTGGCGGCGCGATCACATGCACCCGCTTTTTCATTGCGGCGGGCAGGATGCGCTCCAACGCGTCGGCGTCCGTTGTCGAGACCAAGGTCACGGCATTCGAGGAAGCGGCCGCCAGCCGCTCATGGCCTTTCAGCGCATATTCCTCATATCTCAGCATCAGATTGCGGAATAACCGCAAATTGATCAGCGAGACGACCGCCGTCGGGATCGACTTCGCGAGGTAGCCCATCGACAATGGGAAATTGCCGGTCCTCAGGATATGGGCACGCCGCGACATCAGATCGTCCAGGTCGCTGATAATGTGGCTTGACGGATAGCGTCGGCGAACGAACGCGGCATAGTCGACCATCCGGATGCCATCGAAGTAGATGACATCGGGTTTGAACTCGTCGATCGTTTCGATCAGTCGCCTCTTTCCATCCCCACTGGCGAACATGGCGACTTGCAGCGCGCACGGCTTGCCTGCAAGCATGCCTTCGACGATCCTCAGGCCGGCGCGCAGCTTCGAAACGAGCGTGCCCATTTCGAATACCGAGCGGATCTTGAGTTCGCGCACCTCGGCATCCATACCGATCGCTTCGCGAATGAAGCGCAAAGTGCGTTCACGTCCATTCGACGCCGCCCGAGGGATATCCCGGGTCATTACCATCAGTACGCGTTTTCTCATACAGCCTCCGATTGGAGATGGTTCTAAATTCGTTCCAGAGGTCTACGGAAGCAAGCTCAGATCTGAAGAGCCGCCGCGCCAATTGAACAGCTATGCCGCCATGCTCAGAAATCCATCTCGTTTTTTCATATGATTCGTTATGCAAATTAATTGGATAAGGCCGGTGGCGATGCAAACTTCCGCACATCCAAACACGCCAGAAATCCAATTCGCTACAAGATTTGCACTACCTGTGCGCCCCGAATGACTGACGCGATCACCCCACCCGCACGCTGATCTAACTTCGAGTATCCCGCTCGACTTCGATTGCACGGACGCCTGCATCGCGCTGTTCGTGTCTCGCCGCAGCCAGCAGGACCGCTTCGAACTGCTGCAGTTGTCGCGGCGGCAGGAAGTGATCACGTTGTGCGTGGCAGCGGCGGGCAATGTCACGGTAGAAAACCGGGGCGTCGACGAGTCGCCGGATGAGCGCCCCGAGTGCTGCGACGTCGCCACGCGGCACGGTCAATTCGGGAAAGGCACTGAATACTTCCGGCAGTCCGCCCGAGGCGAACGCGATCGATGGCTTGAAAAATTCCCAAGGCTCGAAAGCGACCATTCCGAACGGTTCGTTCCACATCGATGTGACGACCACGAGATCGACCAATGAGTAAAAGTCTTTCGGAGCGACGAAGCCATAACGCACGACCGGCAGATCCGGGTGCGCGGCGATCAGTTGGTCCAGAACCTGTTCGTTGTCCCGGCCCGCGATATGCAGTTCCAGGTCGCCTCTATGCGCCGCCGCCGCGCTCGCAAAAAACTCACGAATACCCTTCGTCGCGTCGGTGCGTCCGATAAAGCCGACCCGAAAAGGCTTATGCGGCTCGGCGGGCGTCGCGGGGATCGCGCTGAACGGCTGCCGCGCGTTATGGATGACGCAGGGCAGCGCGCGGCTGAAGAAATTTTGTTGCCGATGGCGCTCCAGCACAAAGTTGCTGACTCCGACCACATGCCCCACCAGCCGCGAGAACCACGCCTTCGGGGACGAAACGGTCCGACATCCCTGGCATGCCTGCTCACACGCGCGACCGTTGCGGAACATCGTCGAGGTCGGGCATAGCAGCCAGTAGTCATGCAGAACATGCACAACCGGGATCCGCAAACACCATGCAGCGAGCCATATGGCCGGCCCCATTCCCTTGAGGTTGTTCGTGCAGAGGGTGTCGATATCAAGGCGCCGCAGATGACGCAGTGCGTAAAGGAATACGAACGGGTTGAACGTATCCAATGCACCGAACAAGGCCTTTTTCAGTCCGCTTCGCACGGCATGCGAGAACTGGTTGTAGATGTTCGTGTTCGGCATGCTGTGCACGCGAAGACCATCCACGACCGCTGTTTCAGCCGCGCGCGAGTCCGACAAGGTCAGAATGGAAACGTCATGACCCCGGTCACGAAGCTGAACCGCCAGATCGTAGACGATCAACTCGGTGCCCCCGACAACCTTCGGAGGAAAGCGATTATTGCAGAAGCAGACTTTCATGGCGCCACCTCCACGCGCGTCCCCTGTCCGAAGACGACAGCCCAGAACAGGACGATGGACACGGCCGTCGCCACCGCCGGCGCATACATCATGAGCACCGAAGGCATCACGAATGGCGCCACTCCGATTGCAACGATGGTCACGACGAGCTTCACCGTCATCAGCCGGTAACGCCGGGCAGCGATGAGCCAGGTAGTGAGCCCTGCGTCCACGAACGTAGCGATCGAGCATGCGGTGCCGAAAATCATGACCGGCACACCGGCTTCGAACGCAGGTCCATAGATCGCCAGGAAGACCGGCCGCCCCGCGAACAGGCTTCCGACCAGTGCTACTGCGGCGATCACCGCCAGATAGGCACTGAGCTTGATCGCCTTGCTGCGCAACTGGTCCTCGCCACGAGCGGCGAAGACCATTGCCGGTGCAAGAGCCAGCGCAAGCGTCGTACCGACAGAGTTCCACTGCTCGATGAGCGACGCCGCTGCCGAATAAATGCCAAGGTCCGTCTTCGACATCAGCGTGCCCAGCAGAAGCCGGTCCATTCGCAACACCAGCATGCTGGCGGCAATCGCCGGCCAGATCCTGAGTCCGCGCACGACGAGCGTTCGCGTGACCATTTCCGAACCGTGCAGGGATCGCGGTCGATTGAAGGCGAGTGTCCGATAACGGCTGAACGGCGCGGCGGCGGCCACGCAGGCTTCGAGCGGCCATGCGAACGACGCGACGACCGCACCAACCGACGCGTGGGCGGCACCCAGCAGCCAGAGCACCCGAACGCCGCTGGCGTAGGCTTTTGCCCGCGTGATGACCCATGGCTTGGTTTCCGCATAGGCCATGAGGGCGCCGAGCGCAATGGGCTCGCCCAGCATCACCAGTCCGGCGATCAGCGTCAGGGCGCCGCTCGAGGACTGCATCAGCAACCCGACGACAATCAGAAAGAGCAGCGTCACGCTGAGCGTCGAACCCAGGCGCAAACGGAAGGCCCGATAGAACACGAGGTGTCGCAGTCGGGGATGCCTGCCAAAGATCGGCGCTACGGCCTGAGCGCTGAATATCAGTGCGGCGCTGCTAACGACATACGCGAGCGACAATGCGAACTGCAGTTCACCGAAAAAATGAGCGCCGTACAGACTGGCGAACAGGTGATTACTCGCGACTGCCGCGAGCGCCCCGATGACCTTTTCGCACACCACGCCGGAGAGCGACGAAAACAGCAGTGTTCTGAAAGATTTCACGATGCCACCAGCCGTTTCATTTTTCTCGCCGTGGACCGCGAATCAACCAGGACCCACCACAGGAACGCCATGGCCACGTAGAACAGCGTGCGAACACCGAAGAAAGACCAGTAGTCGCCTTGCTGGAGCCCGGAGGACGCATAGCTCAGCACCTTGACGACCAGCCAGAGCATGATCACACCGCCACGAAGCGCGAACACTATCTGCAATGCGCAAAGCGCACCGTATATCACGCCCGTTAACGCGACGAACAACGCGCCGCCAGCCAGGCCGAACCAGAATACTGGAATCGCCATCTGCCCCATGGTGAAGGTGATGTCGTCCTTTATATACCCTGTTATCACGTGCGGCTCGCCGTATGCGACCATCACGTCGCGCAAGCCGCTGTAGCCAAAGCTGTCGTCGAAGCTGGGCGCGTCCATCGAGAACAGCGAATGCACGAAGCGCCAGAATGCCGGCGCGCCGCCCAACGGAGGCGCGGCGAAGAGATGCGCGTCGTAATCGACCACGTACCAGACCTGCCCCTGCAGTAGCGAACGGTCCGTCATCGTGTTTTGCACATCGAGTCCCTGCCCCTGGTAGGCCGAAAACACCGAACCGACACCGATCACCAGCGCGATGGCGCCTCCGATTGCCATGTATCGTAGTACTGGCTTGCCTTTCATGACGAGCACCGCAACCACAGGGGCGAGGACGGAGAGGCCGAAGTGCAGCACGGACATGAACTGCTCGCCGTGAAGGATATAGAGATCCGTCGTCGCAATGATCAGCAGGATCGAAAAGCATTTGACTGCACGGCTTTTGCTGGTGGCGAGCGCGCCGAGAATCAACGCCAGAAACGTCTGATTGTTCAGGAACAGGTTGAACAACACACTCTCGGTCCCAGTACTTCCATTGCGAATGGTGTAACGGTTCACACCATTGAGCAGCGCGAACCCTTGGGTCAGCCCCGCTGCCACGCCGGCGCCGATAATCGCGAGCGCCAGTGTGAATCCCAGCGCTACACTGCGCAGTTCAGTGGTGATCAGCGCAACCGGCACGCTCGTGTCGCGAACTTTCAAATATCGATTGAAGCCGTAGAGCGCACAACCGACGAAGGCGACATAGAAAAGCAACTGCCGGCTAAAGGCGCCGTTCGCTTCACCCTGGACCGCCGTTTCGGTCATCAGACCGCCCGCCTCGATGCCGATGCCGGCGACAAATCCAGTCAGCCCGATCATCATGAAAAAGAGCGTCGATACTGAAAAGAGCGGTTGCGTTACCACCAGATAGATGACCGCGAGCACTGCCAGCACGAAGGTCCACGTCGCGCTCGCCTCGGCGTAGCCGAGGTATGGCAGCGCCGTATTGAACAGCAATGCGACGATGCCGACCGCCGGTACGATCAGGTGAGTCACAGAGATCGTCGGTTCGCTAGCCTGATGGATTTGCATGGCCTGTCCGCTTCTTATTCTGCAGATGTGTACTCGCCGTCGGGAGCGTCAGCGCCGATAGCCCTAAGCAGACTGCGGCGCAATGAAACGCAGACGACGTCCGACGAGTACTGCCGCGCATTGATCTTGCCGCGTTCGACGAGGCGTTCCGCCAGCGCGGGGTCGTTCGCGAGACGAGTGATCGCCGTCACCCACGCGTCGGGATCGGCCGGATCACTGACCGGTAAAAACGAATCGCCCATCGTCGCCCGATAGACCTGCGTGTCGGAAGCAACGACCGGAATCCCGGCGATCTGCGCCTCGATCACGGTCCGGCCGAAGCCCTCATGCAGTGACGCCGAGACGTACATGTCCGCGGACTGATAGAGATAACCGAGGTCTTCGTCGCTGACGGAATCGAGAAAATGAGCGCGGATGCCCGACTCGCTGACCAGCCTCGTGCATTCCTTGCGATTGGAGAGGTTGAACGGCTTGCCGGCGCGAACGATCACGAGATCCTTGCGCGCCATCCTGGCCAACGCCCGAAATAGCGTCACGTTGTTCTTGCGGGTCTCGTCGGAGCCGACGTTCAGCAACAGGATCGCATCGCCGATCTCCAAACCCATGTGCTCTTTGACGATCGCCCTGGCGCGAGCCCGCGCAGCGCGCGGCGTTGGCTCATCAAACGGCGAATATTTGTCTTCGAACGGGCAAGGCATGATCTGGATGCGTTCGGGTGGGACCGGCACGACTTCGCGCATCTCCGTCGCGGTCACTTCACTTTCCACCAGCACGAGATTCGACCTGGCGACTTGTCCCCGGATTGCGCGAACATACAATTCCTTAAGCCGCTCCGTTAAGCCTCGCGCTTGCCCAGGACGCTGAACGTGATGGAAAAGCACGCAGACCTTGCCACCGGCAAGGCGGATGAACGGAACGAGGAAGCTCAGATCCTCCTGATAAAGCACGACCATTTCGCACGACCGGGCTACCCGGATCGCATGAAGCGGATACAGAACGAACTGCCACCAGTAGCGCTTCAGTGAACGGGATTCAGCAGGAATATCGATCACCTCGACATTGAAGCCGGTGCTCCTGTTCAAAGCCCGGATAAATATCAGGCTATGTTGACTTACGCCGTTCCAACTGCTTGGCCGCGGCCCCATAAACCAGACGATCCGTAGGTCGCCGCGCGCATTCGGAACTGCGCTTTCTGATGAGCCTGAATTCTCCAGCCCCCCGGTTTCCGGACCCGCCAGCATCGACAAAAATCTCATGAATATCCCCGATTGCGACAATGCGCGTCCGCCTTGTGATCAAGCTGGAGCTGCTGGGCAGCCGGTGAACGTTGTTTAGTCCTGGGAAGATATGTACCGGTAAGCATTCGAGTAATACCCGTAACGCAGCGGTGAAGGTGCAAAGCCGTTAAACACCAGGCCATCGATAGTCGTCCCGACCTTCGCGAGCCGCGCCACCGATTCGACGACCTCGGCATAGCTCACTTGCCCTTGCCGCGCCACGAAAACCGTCATGTCCGCATGTCTCGACATGGCTGCCGCATCGAGCACCGGAAGGACCGGCGGAGAATCGATGATGACAATGTCGTACTCGTCTCGCAGCGACTCGATCAGCGGTCCAAAATTGTCGGAGCCCAATAGCTTTGCCGCCTTATTCGTTTTCTTGCCTGCCGGCATCGCGTGAAAATTCTCACTCGGCTTGGCGATGACGTCGCCCGACTCGAGTGTGCCCTGCAGGACCCCGGACAAACCGTTGCTGGTATTGACGGAAAGATAGCGATGGAACTTGGATCGACGCATGTCCGCATCGAGCAGCAAGGTCTTCAGTCCTTTTTCGGCTAGCAGATACGCAAGGTTGGCCGAGATCAGCGACTTGCCCTGGTTGGGCACCGCAGAAGTGATCAGGACGACCTTGCCCCCTTCCTTCTCCGCAAGCGAGCATCGCACCGCGAGCGCAAGGCTCTCCATGGCCTCGACCAGCGGTGTTTCCGTTTCCTCTGCGCTGATCAGGAAGGTATGTTCTGCCTTTTTTGCCTCTATTCTCTGCGCCGGCGAAGTCGGCAGGATACCGAGCGTATCGATACCGACCAAGGCTTCCAACCGCTTCGGGTCACGAATCCGGCCTGAACCGAGTGCCGTCAGCTGCGTGGCAATGAAACCGAATAACGCGCCCGCCATGCCCCCGAGCGCCAGCGCGAGCACCGGATTCGGGCGCCCCGGCTTCTCCGCCACCTCCGCGTGATCCACGATCGACGCGTTGCCCCCATTGCCAGCAGTAGCGATCTGCAACTGCTGCGCATTATTCATGAGGCCCACATACAGCTGGTTCTCGACCTCCACATCCCGTGAGAGCCGCAGGAGTTCCTGCTGCAAGCCAGGCAGTTGCGCAATGCGGGCGGACAGCTGGTGCGATGTGACGTCGAGTTGTTTGAGTTTTCCCAGTACGGCATCCAGCGGCGCCTGACCCAGCTGGTACTTTGACCGCAGCTCCTGGTAACTCAGGTTGGTTTCGAGTCTGGCCTTCTCGACCGCCGCGGACTGTTCGAGCAACACCTTGATTTCGCCCTCCACATCAATGCTGCCCTCGCGATAGCGAAACGCATTGAGTGCCTCTTCCGCTTTTTGCAGCCGGGCGCGCACAGCCGGGATTTGGGTGTTGAGGTAGCTCAGGCTGCGTTCCGACTCCTGGGCGCGGCGCGTGACGTTGTTCGCCAGGTACGCGTCAGCAATCGCGTTGACGAGCCGTGCGGCATAGAACGGGTTGTCGTCGTTGTATTCCACCTCGAACACGCCGGATTCCCGCTTGGTCTCGGCAACGTTGAGCTTCTTGATGATTCGGTCGACCTGCCCCTGCGTCGCATGCCTGATGATGCTAAATTCGGTTCCCGGACGCCCGACCACCGCCTTCACGAGGACCCGGTAGTCGCCGGAGACGGCGGGCACCCCGATGGTTCCGCCAAGCAACTCATTGCCGTTACGGTCCTGCAACGTCCACTTGTTGTCACCCTGATAAATGAGCTTGTGGGGCTTGCCCATCTGAGCCGCGGGAACTTCGAACGAACCCAGCGTGAGGTTCTCACCCCCCCATGCCCAATGCGTCGCCCCGAACGGCGCGCTTGCGAGACCATCCGGCTCTCTGGACAGGACCGTGGCGAGCCAGCGGCCAAATAGGGGGAAAGTGTTCGTGACCGTGAAGGTCGTATCGGCAGCAGCTGCTTCGACTGCCTGCGTGACGACGGTCCGTGAACGCGCCACGTCGATCTCGCCGAGAATCGGAGAACCATTGACATCGAGAGCCCGTGTCACGGTCGATAACGAGCCCAAAGCACTGCTCTTTTTGTCCTCGATCTGGATCAGCGCGTTAGCCGAGTACATGGGTGTGGCGAGCAACACGTAGACGCATCCCAGCAGCAGTCCCGACAAAAGGACGCTGAGGAAAAGATATCGATAAGTCAGTACATTTTCCAACACATCGAACATCGATAGCGCCGATTCATCTTGACCAATAGCGGGGCTTCTTTCGCGACCGATATCGTTGCGCATTTGCAAACTCCGAGAAATGAAAACGGTGCTCTGGCGCCGGGCAAAATCCGCGGGGCCGTTCTCGGGGCACCATGGCTTGCGTGCCTAGGCGTCCGGAAAATAGAGCTGACGGAACAAAACCTGCTGGACTGGAATACCAACGTCCGCGAATAATTCATAAAATGCAGACTTTCGGTTCACGCTCTGAATCATGAGAACAGTTAAGTGGATACTGCCCGTGCTGACTATGTGTTTCAGTGCGCTACCCCTCACTGCACAATGCGAAGAATCGGTCCAGACGCTCGCGCCGCCGAATACATCGGCAAGCCTTACTTTCGCGGGCACGTCAAACGGTAATCTCGGGGGATCGACATCAGTTTCCAATGTCAATATTCACACGCTGCTTTATCCGGGGCACACGACCAAGGTGCTTGCGCACTATCTGCCGTGGTGGGCCGATCCCGCGTCGCGCCGCGTCTCGGTAGGCTATCGCTCAGACGATCCGGCGCAAGCGCTGCGGACGTTCAAGGACATGCAGGCGCGCGGTGTCGACGGCGTCATCGTCGATTGGTATGGCCAGACAGATACGCACGGCGGCCAGCCAGATACGCGCGACCAGCCCGAACCCATTGATGTCGCGTGGCGCAAGTCGATGCCGGAACTGGCGAAATTCCCCGATCTCTCGTTCTCGATCATGGTCGACAGCGGGACTTACTCCTTCAATCGCTGCAAGGACTGTGACGTTACTCAGACGGTCCTTTCTCAACTCGACTATATCTCACGCACCTACTTTTCCTCCCGACAATACCTAAGGTATAACGGCCATCCGGTGGTATTCGAATTCGGCATGGACTGGTCCGGCAAAGTCGACTGGTCGCGCATCCAGGCCGCGCATCCCGAGATTTCCTGGATTCACATCCACAAGCAGGGATTCGACCGGGATTACAGCGCGGGCGCCTTCGTGTGGGTTACCGCTGGCCCCGCGGCGCACAAAGTCAGCGTTGCGAATCTATCCCAGCTAAAGGAGTTCTACCGGTATGCGCGAACGGAGCCGGCGAAGATAGCGACTGGCGGCGTCTTCAAGGGCTTCGACGATGATCTGGCCTCGTGGGCCAAGCCCAAGGAAAAGCAGTATATGCCGCAAGCTTGTGGCAATACCTGGCTGCAGACCTTCGATCTCATCAACCAGAATTACAGCGCCACGCGTCAACTGCCCTTCCTGCAGTTGATTACCTGGAACGATTACGAGGAAGGTACGGCGCTGGAACCCGGGATCGACAACTGCGTCACGCTGCAGACACATCTTTCCGGCAACGCGCTCGCCGTCAAACTGTCACATGCTGCGACCGTCGATCACCTCGAGCTCTATGAGTCGTTGGCGGGGGGCGGGTTTCGTTTGATGAATCGGTATGCGCCGGCGACGGCCGTTATCGCGCTCCCGGCGAGCGCCTCCGGAACGCTTTACCTGAAGGCGGTCGGCAAACCCTTCTTCAGAAACGTTTTATCGTCGCCGATCATGGTCGGGCGCTCAGAGTGACGCCCGATTGACGTTCAGACTCGCGCAGCCGGTCCTGTCCGAACCAGTCGGTCAGTTCGGACAGACAGTCGATGCGCGAACCGAGCGATGCGGGCAATTCGAGGTCGTGCCCGCCGATGGGCGCCAGCAGGAAACGATGCCCCACTCCGGCACGCGCCGCCGCCTCCAGATCCGACAGCTTGTCGCCTATCATCAGCGATCCTTCCATGTCCAGATCAAGGTCCGCGCGCGCCTGGACCAACATGCCGGGCTGCGGCTTACGGCAATCGCACGCCTGCCGGTAATCCCCCAGCCCGAACTCCGGGTGGTGCGGGCAGTAGTAGACACGGTCTATTCGCGCGCCCCTGTTCTGGAATTCGCCCAACATCCAATCAGTGAATGCCTGGAACTGACTGACCGGGAAATAACCCCGGCCGATGCCCGCCTGGTTCGTGACCAGGACCACCGCATAGTCCGCGTGATTCGCCGCTCGCACAAGCTGGAAAATGTCTTCGACGAACACGCATTCGTTCGGCTCGTGCACATACCCGGAATCGATATTGACGACCCCGTCCCGATCGAGGAAAAGCGCTTTACGTGTCATGGGCCGATTGTTCACACATGAGCGGCACCACATGCTGGGCCCGCGCATAGTCCGACGGAATGCCGATATCGATGAACTCCGTGATCTCCGGGAAGACGCGGATGTCGAGAGAGGTGATCTGGCGGCGCAGGAAATCGTCTTCGAATGAAAAGCGTTCGGGTAAATCAAAGCCGAGCAGCCGGGCTGCATCGACCGCATACACGCCGGCATTGATGAACCCCGGCGCCTGCACGGGGCGCTTTTCTTCGAATGCGATCAGGCGCCTCGATCCGGCGTCGAATTCGAGCGTTCCATACCGTGACGCATCGGACACGCTCGTCGCGGCAATGGCCAGGTCGGCGCCCCCGACATCGAAAAATTCGACGAAGCTGCACAGATCCAGATCCGTGATCGTGTCGCCGTTCAGGACGATCATCCGCGGCGCGCCGCAGGTCCACAGCGCATGCAAGATCGCGCCGCCCGTGCCGAGCGGCTTGTCCTCTTCGATGATCGTCACCGACAGTCCCAGGGACTGCCGTGACAACCAGTGGGTGATCTCGCCGCATCCATAACCCAGCGACAGGACGACGTCCGTCACCCGCTGCCGCTCCAGCCAGCGCAGCATCCAGGCGAGAAACGGCTGGCCATCGACACTGGCCAGTGCTTTAGGAAAACCTTCGCCGAGCACTGGCCGCAAACGCGTACCGAGACCACCCGCCAGGATCAGACATGGAAGCATTTTTCTCATGACGCGAAGATGTTCTCTTCCACAATGCCGCACACGATGTGGCCGCAGACCAGATGGCCTTCCTGAATCTTGGGTGTGGACGTCGAGGGGATCTCGATGCAGAGATCGGTGCGGGCGCGCATTTCGGCTACGCCCTCCGGATGGTTGCCGGTGAAGCCGACTCTGAACAAGCCCCGTTCATTTGCGACTTCGAGCGCGCGGAGAATATTCGGCGAGCGGCCGGACGTGGAGTACGCCCAGAAGATGTCACCGGGCCGGCCGACGGCTTCGATCTGCCGCGCAAACAGCTTTTCATAGCCGTAGTCGTTGCCGATCGCCGTCATCACGGAGGTATCGACGGTCAGGGCAAACGCCGCCAAGCCCGGGCGATCGAAATTGAACCGGCTAACGAACTCACCCGCAATATGCTGCGCGTCCGCCGCACTGCCCCCGTTGCCCGCGAGCAACACCTTGTTGCCGGCGCGCAGCGCTTTCGTGACCTGCTGCGCCAGCGCCTCGACGTTTGCGATGACCTGGCGGCTGTTTGCGAGCGCGCTCAGAACCGCGACGGTCTTTTCGATTTCGTTGTTGACGGTAATGCTCACGATACCCTCCAGGATTGGGCTCCGACGTCGGTAAACGTGCAGGACATGACCTGGCCATCGCGGCTGTCGAGCGCGCGCATCACAGCCGAGCGGTCGATCGGGTCGACGAAGAACATCATGAAACCGCCGCCTCCCGCGCCCGAGACCTTGCCGGCTTTCGCCCCTGCGTTGGTGGCGATCCTCCACAGCTCGTCGATCGACGGATTCGAAATGTTTTTCGCCATGCGCTTCTTTGATTCCCACGAGTCGCGCATGGAGGCGGCAAAACCGGCGAAGTCGGCGCGCAAAATCGCCTCTTTCATTCTTGTCGCTTCCACCTTGACTTCGTGAAGAGCGGCAAGCGGATCGGTCAAATTCTCCGTCACATTGTTGCTTTGCTCTTTGATGATATTGGCCGATTCGCGCGATACGCCGGTGTAGAACAGCACCAGCGACGCCTCCAACTCGGCCTTCGTTTCCTGCTTGATCCGCAATGGATTGACGATGACCTTGTCGCCATAAAACTCCATGAAGTTGAGGCCGCCAAAGGTCGCCGCGTACTGGTCCTGCTTGCCGCCTGCGAGGGCAAGATCGATCCGTTCAATGTCGTAAGCCAGTTTCGCGACGTCGTATTCGCCGAGTGGCAGCGAAAGCAGTTCGCAAAAGGCCCGCACGAGCGCGACCACGACGGTCGACGAAGAACCCAATCCGGATCCCGGAGGTGCTTCTGAATGCGTGGTGATCGATACGGCAAGCGGATGGCCGCCATTGAATTGCCTGACGATCCGGTTGTACACCCCGACATGCAAACCCAGGCCCTTGATTGGCGGGAGTTCAGGGGAAATATTTCCGATCCAGCGCACCTGCGTATCCGCTGCGCTCAGTTCGAGCTTCGCGTCATCGCGTGGCACGATCGACGCGTAGGCAAACTTGTCAATGGTGACGTTAAGCGCCAGTCCGCCAAAACGATCGGAGTAAGGGGAAACGTCGGTTCCGCCTCCAGCCAGTCCAAGCCGCAGGGGCGCGCGTGCGCGGGCGATGAAGTGCGTCATGATTTGTCCTTTCTCGGTATTAGACCGGCCATGTCAACCTGTTATGTATTGACAGCAACATCAGAACCAAACCGCAATCAACAAAACATTAGTACAGCGAATAACAATGAATACTTGATGCAACTGCCTTGACAGCCTGATGAATACAAAACCTGATCGAGCCTTACAACAACACTGGAACGGCGCTTCACTTGACCGTCAAAGCGCTTCGTCGCCGTAACAAAAACCGGGCGCCCGCGATGGCGTCTTCAGCTTTTCGTCTCCAGCAAAGGCTCCATTTTTGTCTCCTGTCGGGCGAAGAAGTCACGCATGCGCTCGCAGATGAACGTGATGTCGTCGCGCATCAGAGCCGGGTAGCTCGGCAGGTTGATGCCTCGGCGCGAGATGTCGTCCGCAACCGGGAAATTTTGGCCCGGCGCCGCATACATCTCCATCTGATGGACCGGATAAAACAGCGGACGGGTTTCGATACCGTCGAGCTGGAGCGCGGCGCGAAGCGCGTCGCGCTCGCGGGCGTCGTCGACGAGAATGGATACCATCCAGTAACTGTGTTGCGTACGCGGATTGGTATCGTGCGTACGCACTGGCAGCCCGACCAGGCTCTGCCGATACCATTCGGCAATTTGCTGCTTCTTGGCGATCAGATCGTCGATGGACTCCATCTGCGCGCATCCAATCGCCGCGCACAAATTCGTCATCCGGTAGTTGAAGCCGATTACGTCGTGCCAGTATTCCCGCTCGCTGCTCACTCCCTGGCTTCTAAGATGCCTGACTTTCCGGGCAAGCTCGGCGTTGTTGGTCACCACCATGCCGCCTTCGCCGGTCGTAATGGTCTTGTTGCCGAAAAAGCTGAAGCAGCTGACATCGCCAATCGTGCCCACGTGTGCGTCGCCGTATCGCGTTCCGATTGCCTCCGCACAGTCTTCGATCACATTTAGCGAATGCTTTTTCGCCAGCGCCATCACCGCATCCATGTCAGTAGCCTGACCGTAGAGATGCACGACGACGATTGCTTTGGTCCTGCTGGTGATCTTGCGCTCGGCATCTTCAATGTCGATTTGCCAGTAAGCGCGCTCGCTATCGACGAACACCACATCCGCGCCGGTGTACTTCACTGCATTCGCGGAGGCAATGTAGGTCAAGGTCGGAACCAGCACCTCATCGCCCGGGCCAATGCCCAACGCGGCCAACGCGACGTGCAGCGCGACGGTGCCATTGCTGACGGTAATCGCGTGCTGCGCGCCCAGCCATGATCCAAACGAATCCTCGAACTGCCCTACATATTTGCCCTTCGACGAGATCCATGTCGAATCGATACAATCGACCACCAAAGCTTTCTCGCGACCGTTTAGGTAAGGAGAATAGACGGGATATCTGAGGTTCATATGCTCATATCCTATTATCAAACAGCCGAAACTAACGATAAGAAGAATTCCGTGAGCGGACAGAAACCAACTGTTTTTGTCGCTCGCCCTCAACACCCCGCCGTCCCGTCTATTTGGACTTCGAGTGTCGCCTTGTATTTACGGACTTATGTTCTTGTTGTTTTTCTTCTGCCTCTGGTCTGAAGATTCGACGCGAGCGCGCACTTGAAAATGGCATGCGCCCGATTTGGCCAGTCAACCCGGTGCAGAAAGTATTAATTCTGTGTCCCGCGCTGGCTCCGGAATTCCGAGCCGAATGATGACAAAGCCTGATGCGTGCCTCGCGCCACTCCAGGCCGCTAACACCTTTGCCTTGCCGTTACATGCAGATTACGTTTCGATCTCCGGGATATCCGTGCGCTGAACAACACAAGAGGGGTAACTGCCGCCGGCAATAAATCGGTGTGCATTTTATGCAACGGTGCGGAAGTTCGAAGATCGCTTTATCTTTGGCAATCGGTATCCATTTCCGAAATGCCGGCAGTGACCGGTAATGGGCATACTGGTTTTTGACGCCTATTAGCGATCAACGCAGACGACGCCCAGACATCTCCTGGGCCGCCGCGCGTGACCGATTGCCGGGCGCACGTATTGGACATCGGGCCAACCGGCGCTTTTGGTACTACTTTGCCGGTCCCCGGCCCGCTCGAATGGGCTATTGCTGCCCTTTTTTCGCCGTATGGGGCCTTCCGCACAGTTCAGGCCCATTTCGTGATACCAAACACCCCTTCGAATTTCCCTTCTCAGATAGACTTGCCCCACAACCGCGAGATTTACGGAGGCCGAGAATGGACGCACTGCTGGGCTTTTTGGTATATGGGGCATCGGTAGCCGCGATCATTGCGGCGGCAGCCGGGAGCAACGGGCCGCTGTGGTGGGCTAATCTGCTGATCACCGTCGCGGGTGGCCCTGCTTTAGCAATGGGACTGTCAATAGCGACCCGGGACATCGTAAGCGGCGTCGAAGCATCTGCCCTGGCATTTGCGGTGCCGCTTATCGGCCTGTCTGTCGCTGTATACCGGCAAAGCAGCCAGCAAGTCGCTGCAGAGAGCGTCGGTTGACGACGGCCGTTCAAAGTAATGTAGCAACAGCGCATTAACGCCGCCTTCACTGCGCATGCCATCGCATCTGTAGCTATGTCTATACCGGTGTATGGCGGCTTCATACGGTCCGTTCCTTAATTCGTTCAGGTACAGAGCTAGCCTGCCCCGCGTCGAACACCGCATTTCGGGCAGTGATGGCCCACGACGCGCGCGCTAGCTTGTTGGCTAGCTCATGCCACGACGTTCGAATGCCGGCGTGTCAACATTGAACGAACCTACTCGGCGAGGCGGCCGGTTCGCTTATCAAGCTGTCGCATGTAAGCTCGCGCGCACAAAACCATCACGCGCCTGATGTTCTTGTCGCCAGGCCTGCTGATGCCAAGCAGATTCGCCCTTCCTCCAGTACTTCGCCATCCGGGATTTTCCACACGCTTGGCGCGAACGCTACTTTTCAGGACGGCGCGCGTTTCGTTTGTATAATTCGGCGTCTTCGCTCAGGCCCACTTTCATGCTTAGTTTTGCGCTCGGCTTTCTCGTTTCACTGCTGATCACGCTGTTGATCGTGCGCTATGCGCATCTGCATGAAAAATTCTCCACCGATACCGATCTGGCCGGCGTGCAGAAATTCCATGTGCGCCCGGTGCCACGTATCGGCGGCGTTGGGATTCTGATCGGGCTGATCGTGTCCGCGGTGCAGTTGCATCATGCGTATCCCGCCGTGTCGGGCGGCATTCTGGGGCTGATCGCTTGCGGTGTGCCGGCGTTCGGCTCGGGATTGGTCGAGGATCTGACCAAGCGCGTGTCGCCGCTCGCGCGGCTCGTCTGCACGATGGCAGCAGCCGCCCTCGCCTACTTCCTGCTGAATATCGCCGTCACGCGCATCAGCGTGCCGCCGCTCGACTTTCTGCTCTCGTATGCGGTGATCTCCTGCGCGGTCACTGTGCTGGCGGTCGCTGCGCTTGCCAACGCGATCAATATCATCGACGGCTTCAATGGCCTGGCGTCGATGGTCGCGTTCATGATGTTCGCTTCACTCGCTTACGTGGCGTTCCAGGTGCACGATCCGATCGTGCTGTCGGCATCGTTCATGATGATGGGCGCGGTGCTTGGTTTCTTTATCTGGAATTTTCCGGCGGGGCTGATTTTTCTCGGCGACGGTGGCGCGTATTTCATCGGCTTCATGCTTGCCGAGTTGTCGATCATGCTCGTGATGCGCAATCGCGATGTGTCGGCGTGGTATCCGGTGCTGCTTTTCATGTATCCGATCTTCGAAACCTGCTTCTCGATTTACCGGAAGAAGTTCATTCGCGGGATGTCGCCGGGGATTCCCGATGGCGTGCATCTGCATATGCTGGTTTATAAGCGGTTGATGCGATGGGCGGTGGGGGCGAGGACGGCGCGGGAGTTGACGCGGAGGAATTCGCTGACGTCGCCGTATCTTTGGTTGCTGTGTCTGATTGCGGTTGTGCCGGCGACGTTGTTCTGGCGGCATACGCTGCATTTGTTCTGTTTTGTGGTGGTGTTTGCGGCGACTTATGTGTGGCTCTACATGAGCATCGTGCGCTTCAAGTCGCCGAGGTGGATGGTGGTGAGAAAGCGAGGCGGTGATCGCAGGTAGCACGCCCGACAGAAACCGCCCCACCATGCTTACCCGCAGTTTAGTCTCTTCCGAAGGCTCACCTTCGCCGTGATCGGGGCGTGACTTCAGAGTCGCCATCCTGATTAGCTGGCAGCAACAGCACTTTGAAGCGGTCCCGAACTCAGATCAGGGCAGACAATTCGTATCACCCTTGACCGCGTGCGCGACCTTCCTGAATGCGTTGCCGGTGTTCTACGAGGGCTTGTGGTCGCATGTCTGCATGCCGCAGAATCTCGTCGGCGACCGTGCGCACAGGCAAGCGCCCCGTTCCAGTATGTGCAAATCGCTTCTGGCATGTCCTCAGATGCCTGTAAAGTTCGCCACGCTCAAGCAATGCGGCGGGAAGTGTCGGATCCACCGTTCCTGCTTCGTGCGAAAACACGCCGAGACCTTCGACGTTCCACAGTCGCGGCGGGAGCAGCCCCCTGAGAAACCGCACCTTTGCCGCATTCTGCTTCATCGGCGATGTGCCCGCGAGTCGCTGTCCGTCAATCGCCGCGAGCATCAGCTTATCGTCGGTTTCACCACGTGTGACAGCGCCAGCCCAATGCTTTGTTTCGATAACGAATATTCCGAACGGCGTGATCACCAGATGATCTATCTCGGCGGTCGGAAAGGCGCTCCCCGGCGCGTGAATAAGAATGAGGCCATCGAATACCAACCAGTCATCGCCACACAAGCGTGCGAGATGCCTGTGCAGATCGCCTGAAATCCGCCTCTCCCCTTCCTCGCCGGGCGCCATAGGCGGAAACGTCCCTGCTATGGGGGCTCTGTCATCCAAAAAACACTTACTGTTGCAGCTCAGATACGCCCACAGCAACAAGGCGCCGAGCGCAATTAGTTGTAACAGCATACTGGTTTCTCCTGTGTTGATATCGGTAAAACCAGCTTATGCAGTCCTTTGCGAAGTCAAGGATCACGTGAGAATCCGAATGCCAGAAGGAAGCCGCTTTTCTGATGGAGTATCTTCGGTGAAGGCCTGTGACAACGCGCGCGTCGTCGTACCAAGCGCACGCGCCGCCTTTCGCAGATTGCCGCGATGCTCCGTCAACGCCGACAGGACGTTGTCATATGTGAGCACGGGGATAGCCGGGCCGCCGCGGGCTGGCGCAACGGCCGCCACAGCGGGTGATTTGTCGCCGTACGCCGTCTGCGCTCGCACAGTCGAATTGAGCAGCGCAAGGAGTGTGCGCTTTCTGATCCAAAGCAGAAACTCGCGCCAATGTACGAGTTTGGCCTGATCGTACCAGGTTGCATCTTGCGCCGACCATCGGGCAATGAGATAGCTTAAATGCTTGCCCTGGAAGTTCCATGGCGTTTGCAGGGCAAAGCCACCAGCACGCAACGCCTCAAAGCCATCCATCAGTTCCGCCACGCGACGACATTGTGTTTCGGGCGAGACTGGGTAATTCGCACCTGTTCGCCGATCATATTTCCAGTTGACTTTGCGCCTGACAAGCTTGCGAAATTCGCGCTTGAATTCGCCCGGCAAACTGCTGCAGGCAATAACGTATCGGTAATCATAGACAACTTGCATACCAATTTTCCTTTTTTAACCGGTGAAAGATCACTGCGGCGCAACGCGCCGGCTTTTTCGGGGGCGCGTCGTTTATCGGGCTGCGTGCGCCATCGGCGAAGCGAAGAGGCGAACTGCGAAACCGGCGGGGCTCACAAGGTGGACCTCGCAGTCTGGTTTGCTGCGTATTATTTAATCCATGGCAGACGGAGCCGACACACGCACGTGTGATGCGATCGCAGCCTGCAGCCTGCGTCTCTACCATCGATTGCGTCGCCGACGCGCTCAACGCGGCGTCAGCCCGAGGCCTCGTCGCCTACTGGAATCAGGCATAAAGTCTTTTGGCAAACTGGTATTTACCGCTTTTGTCATTGACAAGCCGTTCGCGTCTCACGCGAACGCTAAGCTGTGTCAACTCGTTGTGGGAGAAACCTGACTCGAGCAAAATCAGCCTGACGCAGGTGAGCTCCAACAGTAGCGATTCCACGTCCGGATTCCCCTCTGAACGAGTTTCGATGAAGCGCGCAACCGAAGCTACGTTCAGGTCTTCTAACCGCTTCGGAATTTCCGAATATCGAGCAGTAAATTGTTCAATTGCAAGCCAAACGGTATTCGTGATAGTGCGCATTGTGTCGTTGAATCCGATTCGTTCGGCGCAATATCTCACTTGATGAATCAACAGAGAATCTGACATAGAAATACCTCAGGATTTGAAAAGACACTTCTCGACCGAAGTGCGGCCGTGGAGTGCTGTCTCATCGTCTGCGGGGCCAGCGCGGCCGATCGGATAGCCACTTAGCGCGCTATGTCGGCGCTTCGCCAATTGACGGGCTGCTGCACGCGGCAATTTGGCCGGTGGGCGGCGCTCATCTTTGACGTTGTACAGCGATATTTGACCTTCAAATTTGTCCCTGATGGACTGGCAGTAGTGTCCAAGGATCATCTGGGCGCGTGTTGGACCGTGGCCGAGCGATTCGCTTAGTTGGACTAGAACATCATACGGGGGTACTCCGGCTTCCAGCAGCTCCAGCGCACTCTTGAGCGCATAGGTATAGCGAAGAGAATGGAAACTTGTAGGACCGGTGACGCCGGCACGCCGCAGCAATGCCTTCAGGCGATTCATTGCCGATTTGAGAGTTTTGCCATTGCCCGTGATCAATTCCAAGTTATGCTCGCGACAGTAAGCGAGTGCAGACCGGACCGATTCAGTTGTCTGCGCTCGCTCGCTTTCGATGACTCGTACTTGCCGGGGTCTTGCATTTTTAGAACCGCGCATTAGCGAAATCGTGGAGTCGCCGCGCTCGAGTGCATCAAGCCACATCCTTAGATCAGGCGGGCACATCAACGCTTCCTTACGCCGCAGGCCCAGATGAAGTGCGAGCGAAATCATGTGGGTTAGCCCCTGGTCAATCCTCCTTGCTCGCACGAACAACGCCTCAATTTCCCTCGGGGTCATGGCCCGCTTTGTTCCTTTCCTTACTCGCCGAACCAGTTGCAGCTCCTTATTGCTGCAGACGGCATCAATGTTCCGACCGGCATAGCGCGACGTGACTCGAATAGCCGCGAATATATTTGCCAGCGTGCCCGCAGCTTTGCCCTGCGCTGCGCAGTATTGGGCATACGCATGAATTACCCATGCTGGAATCTCGCTGATCGACGAATGTAACTCGCCAACCTGTCTGGCGAAGCGCAAAAGACCTGTCGTATCAAACCGCCTGTTCTGTTGTGTTGCAAAGCTACCGCCCGCCTTTTTGCTGCTCACTGCTGAATCGTGTATGGCTTTTGACATCATGCTCATCGCCTACCTCCAGAGTCCGACCCGCGTCTCAACCCATGTTCGCGCGCGGGATACGCGAACACGCCTCCGGTCACGAATGGCTCGTGACACATCTGGACATCGTTGGATGTCTAAAAAAGCGCGCTGGGCGGAGGTTGCCCACACGCATATGCGAGGGTTTTCGAGGTAATTGGAAGGGCCGGGTGACGCGTTGAGCTGTGGGATCCGTTATCGGATAGGCCCTTGAGTGGAAAGGTCCCGGAACGGGGTGGATGCCCACAGCGAGATACGGACTCACGTAAAGTTGACGTGAGGCGCACTATCTGATGATGAATGAACTCAAGGTCAATTTGACGGATGCTCCGCTGAGATGCCTGAGGAAAGCTGGGCTTGTTCGCCGTCGTGAAAACGCCGGTAGCGCGGGGGGCGTTGTAAAAACAGCAATTAGTCTATTGTGAAATTGTCACGCAACCAGTCGCTGTCACGTCGGATTACAAAACCGCGTGACAGCACTTGGCACAGACAGGTAATGAGTATTGGCCAGGTGGCCGACTGGCCTGGACGATACTTCTCTCTGTTGGGTACAGTTCGCGCTTTGCCCATTGGCCTCCCATGCGATACGACGTCAGCTCGCCGCAACGCATAGTTGGCAGCCATCTTAAGATGGCGCGCATAGACTCTGGCGCATCGCAACGAGGACTCACTATGCGGCAGGATTGCCGCGGTACCGCTGAGGAAGGCGCGGCAACGCGACCATTGATCGGTCTGACACCGCTGCCTTCCTCCTGCATGGCTGCGCCGCTGCGGCATTGACCAACTGCGGCGCACAAGTTCATGAACTTTGAATAGCAAAGCAGCGATGCCCAATAACGAGAAGTGCTATCGACAAAAAACAAAGTGCGACAGGTTCAACAAGGGACTTCCCGCTCAGAGCGGGAGTAGTTGCAACTTCAAGGCAGGCTCCAATTAAAGCAATGGCACTAAGCATGTGTGCAAATCGCCCGTTAAGTTCCCGCTGACCAGCGGACTGAGAAAAGAGGCGCTTGACGTTAAAAAGCGTCTCGCGACGAACAGCGGCATTGAAATCGATGAAATACCCGCGTTCAGAATCATGCTTTATCGCGAATCGAGCGCTACCGTATTCAGCAATAAATGATTTTCGTCGGTCGAATTGATCAAGGATCTCTATTAGCGATATTAAACGTGCCGGCAACGTCACCTGCGCTGATTCGGGGCTCAGTAAAGCACGATCAGCAAGTACAGTCCCATCTTCATAGGACACGACAACACCTATTAATTTCATGGCTACTCCACTATTAAATGATTGATGGTTTTCTTCGTAAGGCCAATCGCCCAAAGACGATGAATGATCCGAAAAAAAGCGCTTTTCCAGAAGAGGCTGCCACCTTCCGGTGGTCAAAAAAGCAGTGAGAATCTCGACAATCCCCAAGCCGGTTCCCGAGTCCAGATCAGCGTCAGACGCTGATGGGCGAG
Organism: Paraburkholderia phytofirmans OLGA172; assembly: GCF_001634365.1. Lineage (NCBI taxonomy): Bacteria > Pseudomonadati > Pseudomonadota > Betaproteobacteria > Burkholderiales > Burkholderiaceae > Paraburkholderia > Paraburkholderia phytofirmans. The sequence goes on along the minus strand of NZ_CP014578.1, from coordinate 789,508 downwards.
AGAAAAGGCCTTCCGTGAATCGTACGATTCGTTCCAGTCGATGCGTTGAAAACGCGGTGTGTAAGGTGACTATAGCGCCCCTACGCACTACGTTCCACGCAGAAAGCTAAGGAAAAGAGGGGGTCTTTTCCTCGTCCAACGAAATAGCAGGTGCCGTTCACCGCGTGCTCGTGTTACGGCGGCCGAACCATCATCAGGCGTCTCACCCGGCCCGCAGTCTAGCGGCCATACGGGTTTTGCTGGTTTCACGTGAGTGCCCGAAACGTCCGCGCCGCATTGACTGGGACTTCCAGCCCCCTCATTCCCGGCCATTTACTAATCAATAGTTGGCAATTTCAGCTTTTCCCCCAATCCGCACAGCGCGATTGCAAATGCGCGGAGATGCTGTCGGAATCAAGATATTGGGAATGGGTCTCGCGATAGCGCTTTAACCTAGTTCGCATGAAATGGTGCAGCTCAGCCGCTTGCAGGATGGTTTCCGGCAACGCGGGATCAAGCACACAGTGCGAGGCAGAAAATACGGCGATGCTTTCAACGGGGCAATTGTATGCGCCAAGTATCACGCGCAGGTGTCGCAGTGCTGGCTTTGCCCTGCGTAATGGAGATGTCTGCACGGAAACAACGCCAGGCCTTTCATGCAAAAGAAGCTCGTCAGCATTCATTGAGCTCTTGACCATGCCCATCCAGTCGTATCGATCGATGGCAAACGCGCCGTACGCGGAGACAGCAAGACAATCTATCCATGTTACGGGATTGCGCGTGCCCGGCGCGTGCTCCAACACAACTCCACGGCGGACAACGAACGCACTGTCGGTCATCGCCTTGAGCACCGATGCAACATGTTTTGCTAATGGAGAACATAGCCGACGTCGCTGCGCCATCCATCCGGCGCGTTCATAATCCAGCCGCCTGGAATCCATGCCTAGACCCTCGAAGCACGCAGCAATGTTGAATGCCTCGTTGCCCGCTGAAGGAAGCTGCACCTTAACCTTTTCCATCTGTTCTCCTTTCGCTCGCTGCTGTTTTCGATACCTTGAGCTTGCCTTGTGCAGCTGGAAGTCAAGGTAACGGCGCAACAAAAAGGAGATCTGGAGCCTCGTGGCCATTGGTCGGGTTACCTGGCACCAAGAGCACGGCTGTGACGCGCGGGAACTCAAACTTAGTAAGTCCAACGGAGAGCAGGAATGTGACGCCCGCGAACAAGGGGGGTTTGGGGCGAATCGACGGGAGGATTGCGACCAGGGCAGTGTTAAGAAGCAGAGCTTCAATGGAGACGTCATGCCTCCGAATACAACTCCTGAGCGAGAAAATCTCGACGATCATCCCGCCTTCAGGGGGAGCGCTGACTGGCCGCTGGGACGAGGTCGCTCCATATCCGGACGGTGTTGATGCGCGTGGTCTTTCAAAGGCTGGACCCTGATGCCCGCTGCCTAGGCAATGCGCCGTGCGCAGCGTGTCAGGTAGCGGAAAACCGAGGAGCCGCGGTCTTGAAGCAGAGATGATTGCTCAACAGACGGTTGATCTCGATGCCCTCGGAGGTAACAGTAATTTTTTTCAGAGCACTGCGAATGGCGAACTCCAATTCCCGACGATATTGGAAGAGGAAGTCTGCATGGTTGCACTCGATAATGAGTCGTTTAGTTCCCCTTCCCCGCCTGATGCGCACACGAGAAAGATCAGATGGCCGGACATTCTCGTTATTAAACTCTCGAAGGACGGTTTCGGCCGTCGCCCCCATCCCCTTCATTTTTAAATAAATGCTCTGAGCGCGCTGGAGCAGTACTTGCCTGCCCCAATCTTTGTCAAGCGCAAGGAGTTTCCGTCCGACGGCAAAAGTCAGTTCAGTCTCGGCGAAAAGAACCGGCAGACTGTGCCAGAGCGCTTTGATGTACACGGCGTCGCGTATGTTCTTTCGGGAAATATTGAGCGCACGGGAGCAACCGCTGTAACTTGTCCATTCCCCTTTGGCGACACCGAGATGATATCGGTGGGAGATGTTCCTGGGTAAGTCTAGTGTGCTTTTCAGGATTCGATTCTCAGACTCGCGGGACCAGCGCAATGATTGCTTCGACGCGAACACTTGCCCTTTTACCATCGCAAGCACCGCCCTGGTTGGAAACTTGTTGCCAGCGGCAACATGCTCCCCAATTCGCTGACCCACGATTTCAAGGCCATCCCGCGCTATAACCTCGCGCATAACCCGTACCGAATAAGGGGTTATCTCAGCAGGCTTTTCGAACAACTCGATCAACCCATCTGGCAATTCAGCTAACTTAAGTGCCAACGACAGTTCCGCCTGACTGACACCCAGTGCATTCAATGCGTCCGCCTGCGTCGTCCACTTCCCCTCGGCAAGTCCATTTTCATAGAGAAACTCAATAGTGTAGCAACTGCGCTTTTTGAATGATCGAAGCAGTCCATTATGGGTCATAGTCATATCTCACATTTGGGCTGGTGTCGCAGTCTTCCGCAGCCACCGTATCAACGATACGCGATTTTGCGCGCGAATGGCGACGGAATGGAGTGCAAAACGTATCGTCTTTCGAAAAAAGAAAGGACGATAAACGGCTATAAAGAATGGTCACGCATTCATGGGCGTCCCGGGCGGAGGCACGACCGGCGGGCAGCGATGAACGGCGCGGCCCGTTACCGGGGGTACTCGAAAATAGACGCACCCATTCACAGCTCATGCGCACAATTTTCGCAACGTCGGATCGAGTGAAGCCCCCTGCAGCTCGATAGGGTCGCCTGAAAACGGGTTGACCTTTTACATAGCTACTCCTTGGACTAGCGCACAACGTGTTACTGCCAGTTCCGAACAAAGGCGCCGATTTTCGTCGTCTTTCTGGTGCGCAAAGATGGGCGCCAACTGGTAGTAGTCCGGGATCCCCCGCCGTTTTGGTTGTTTCCAATTGGGGGGTGATGTAAAGTTGGAAATAACACGACTTCATTAAATCACAATTTTTTCAACGGGTTAGCCACCGTAAAATTAGGGCCACGTTGTAACACGTTAGGACGTGCCGCACTAACCGAAGCGTCGCAGCATCAGGGCCGACCGAAGCCCACCCAGTACCTCTCTTGCTCTTTCCGCGTTATCTGGGCGGGTGAGAACGGTCGAAGAAAACCGATGCGGACTGGAAGGATATGCGCGTTGTGAGGACATCTCCCACTCGTCCTGAGTTATCGAGACCCTAATAGCGGGCGCCTGTGCGTGTGGCGGCCGCCAAAGGCGTCAAAAATCGGCTTCCTTGTCAGAAAGTGGGTCTCTCGCGCAATAGGAACGCAGTGCTATTGCTGCGTCTGCGAAGTCGACCCTGGCGCCGGTTTCGTCGCGGGAAAACGCAACGCATGCGAAGGTGTTACCGCCAGCTGCTTACGCATGATCGACGTGTACCTCGTCCACTCCCAGGGAGCGGCGGGAGCATGCCAAGCACTTGAGCCAGTCATTTCTGTCTTGGCGAATCGACGACAGGTGGGCTCTGCGCTTCTTCGACTTCGGGCGTCTTCCTCCTAGATAAGCGCCGTCGCGTTTAACGTGTTAAAGCCTGTGGCGCCACTGGTCGACTGACTTCATTGCCTTGTTTTGATTGACAAAACAGGGCGATTTGCGAAAAACGGATTGACTGATCAAGCGCGCGGATTTCGCAAATCCGCGTCGCGCGCGCCGCGCGTGGCATGTGCAAGTCGCAGTTCACGTCCAGGCATCAGCGCAGCCGGACCTACCGCTACGGCAGCTCTCCTGCACCTGAACCCGCATGCTCGCCAAACCGATGCCGCTTGCATCGCAAGCCGCGGCGACCCGTCTTCACACTCAACTACACGATCAGGAAGCGGCAATTGCTGCAAATACCTGAAACGGGTCTGACATCACTTCTGCGCCTCAATTGTCCACACCCCGCCGGATTGCGCCCGGCTGGCGCCTGTAACCAGTCGGCAACCAATACGCAGGCGTTCGGCCATTGCACGGAAGCCAAAGTACTGGAACCTGTCGCAAGCGTGCTCGCGCCTCACGCGAAAGAAGTGATCTAGTGCGCGTCAAACCTCGCCCCTTCAGAAGGGCGGGGAAGGATAGCGCGGACGGCATAGCCGTCCTTTGGGGTGCTCAGTGCGGCGTTCGCTGTTGCTCGATGTACTGACGGATCACTGCAATGGGAGCGCCTCCGCAGCTACCGGCGAAATAGGATGGCGACCAAAGCGCACCTCCCCACAATTTGCGCCGGATGCTCGGGTAGTTCTTCTTTCGGATCATGCGGCTCGAAACGCCCTTCAGGCTGTTCACCAGCGCCGATACGGCGACCTTGGGCGGATAGTTCACCAACAGGTGCACATGGTCGTCCTCGCCGTCGAACTCGACTAGCTCGGCCTCGAAGTCGGCGCACACGCTTGCGAACACAACGCGCATATCGTCGAGGATATCTTTCGTGAAGACGCCACGCCTGTACTTGGTGACAAAGACCAAATGCACGTGTATCAAGAAAACGCAGTGGCGTCCGTATCGAATGTCGTTGTCAGTACTCATAGACCAAATTATAATCGTGACTATGGAACGACTCCAAGCCTTCAAATTCGAGCTTATGCCGACCGGCGAGCAGGCGCGCAAGATGCGCCAGTTCGCCGGCGCACGCCGGTTTGTCTATAACAAGGCTTTGGCGTTGCAGCAGGAGAATCGCGAGGCTGGCGGGAAGTTCATCGGCTACGTCGGCATGGCGAAGCGGCTCACCGAATGGCGCAATGGCCCCGATACGCCGTGGCTGAAGGATGCTCCGGTCCATACCCAGCAGCACGCACTGAAGGATCTGGACCGCGCATTCGTCAATTTCTTCGAGAAGCGCGCCGACTACCCGTGTTTCAAGCGTAAAGGTATGGGCGATAGCTTCCGCTATCCAGACCCGAAGCAGATGAAGCTAGACCGCGAGAACGGCCGCATTTCTCTGCCGAAACTCGCGTATATCCGCTACCGCAACAGCCGTATGGTGCTCGGCGAGGTTCGCAGCGCGACGGTATCGCATCGCGCCGGCAAGTGGTACGTGTCGATCCTCACGAGGCGCGAGGTCGAACAGCCGGTTCCGCACGGCCCGGTGGTCGGCATCGACGTCGGCGTGGCCCGCTTCGCGACTCTGAGCGACGGCACATTCATCGCCCCGCTCGCCAGCTTCAAAAAGCACGAACAGCGGCTCGCGAAGTATCAGCGACGCATGGCGCGTAAGGTCAAGGGCTCGTCGAACTGGAAAAAGGCGAAGGCCCGCGTGCAGCGCGTCCATGCTCGTATCGCGAACGCCCGCTCGGACTTCCTGCACAAAGCCTCAAACGAGATCAGCAAAAGCCACGCAATGATCGCCGTCGAGGACTTGCAGGTACGCAACATGAGCAAGTCGGCAAGCGGTACGGCCGACGCGCCGGGACGCAATATCCGCGCAAAATCGGGCCTCAATAAGTCGATTCTCGACCAGGGGTGGTTCGAATTCCGCCGCCAGTTGGAGTACAAAACGGCGTGGCGCGGCGGATTCTTTGTCGCCGTCCCGCCGCAGAACACGAGCCGCACGTGCCCGTCATGCGGGCATATCTCGGCCGACAACCGTCGCACGCAGGCGCTGTTCGCGTGCGTGCGCTGCAGCCACGAAGCGAACGCCGATCACGTCGGCGCGATCAATGTTTTAGAGCGCGGACAGCGCTTGTTAGCCTGTGGAGAGACGGCGCAGTCGGGCCGCTCGAAGAAGCATGAACCCGCCGAAGTGACTCGGGCCATCGCGGCCTAAGCACCGTAGGAATCCCCGTCCTCTTCAGAAGGGCGGGGAGGACGCCAAGGAACTCACTTAACTTGAGCAGTGAAGTCGAGACGCCGAATCCGACCTCGCTCACCGGTAGCGGCGCTGAGCGCGGCGCGCTCGGGCCAGCGCCGGCCTCGGACGCTCTACGGTTAAGGAAGCAGAGTCGACAACTCCATGCGGATCGACAATAGTCCACGCTATGAGTCAGTGGTGAGGGTCGCCCTCTGTTTCGCCCAGAACGATCGCGTCCTCGCGTACGAGCGGCGCAGCGTGCCGATTCCCGCACTTCGCCAGGATTCGGTAAAGTGCTTGCCTGGAAATGTTGAGGCTTTTGGCTGCGCCTGACTTGTTGCCGTTTGCGGCCACAACGGCCGCTATCGCCTCTTCCGGAGAAACGGCGGGCCGGGAAAGACGTTCACCGGTGGCAAATGTCGAAATGTATGCGGTAGCCTTGGCCGCCAGGCTATGTCCTGCCGCCTCAACAAGCCGCTGCATCGCCGCCTGGTCATACATCGGTGGACGGCGGTCCGGCTTCGCGACGCGGAGTTATCCGGGAGTCGGCATAATGCTCTCGAGCGTCAAATTCGCCCTATCGCCCTTGGGAGAGCCAATTGGACATTCGCGGGCTCGCCGCGTGGCGCCAAGGCCGCCGCCACGATGTACTCGCTGCTCGCCACGGCTCGGCTAAACGCCTTCGAGCCCTATGCATGGCTCAAGGACACACTTGAGAAGTTGCCATCGTATCCTGTCAACCGCGTGCATGAACTGTTGCCGCTCGCCCGATAAACACCTCACCGCCCATGGACATTCTCGACTCGCTTCGGCAGGCGCCCAGCGCCGAGTTGTATCGCCTCTATCTCGCCATCGGAAAAATGCTGGACGACCCGCGACGTATTCTCGAAGTACGTCAACGCTTGCATCTGGGAATGGAGGTCAGCTATATCGGGGGCGATCCGCTCGCACCACCTTCGCACGGAACGGTGGTGGAACTGAGGCAAACCCAGGCGGTGATCCAGGACAACCAGAGCCGTCAGCGTTGGTCGGTGCCATACGCGGCCGTTATCCCCGGCACTGCGCGCGGCCCAACTCACGCGCCTGCGTCGCCGCCACCGCGAGCACAACGGGAGGAATTCTTCATTGGCGACACCGTCGGCTTCACCGACAAACATCTGAGCGAGCGGGTCGGCATCATCGTCCGGCTCAACGCGAAAACTGCGTCTATCGCCGTCAATAATTCGGAAGGCCATTGGCGGGTCTCTTACGCTCTGTTGCGGAAGATCGTCGACATCTAACCGCGCGACACCGTCAACACGGGTTCCGCTGACGGATACACAGCAATGCGGTATCGATCCCGGTTCAATGACGACCAGTAGCCTAGCCTGCTGGCGCTGCACATGAGCCGACGACGATCAGACTTTGCCGCGCCGCCAAAATGCGCAGACATTGTGCCCCGTTGTCTTCCAGATCGACGACGTTTACCATCCGCCGCATCATGTTGGCGAGCGCGCTGCAGTAGACGCTCTTGACGTCCCGTTTTTATTCGCCCGCACGCGCCGCTTCCACGACCGCATTCAAGGCACGTGTACTGGTCTGGAGCGCTATATTCGCGATGACGCAAGCGACTTCGCTAACCTTCAGCGAATAATCGGTAAGCCCGCTCATCCTTTCCGCGACGGGCGTCATGAGGTCGCTGCCGCGCGCTACGCAATTGAGCGCTCCTTGCGCGGAACGCTTGAATGGGCTTCGCGACGTCGGTATTCTGCTTGCCGTTGGCCGACAGATCTTCCATGCTTGCCGCAGCATTGTGCAAGATGTCCGCCTTGTGCTCTGTGCTGCTACTACAGCTCGGCGTTTCCCGGGCAGTTTCGCTCGCGCGCTGCGTGACGCGCCGTCTCGTCGGTTTGCTGCTCGCGCTCGCCACCTCGGCACTCGCGCGCACCGCAAGGTGTTCTCGACGGCAGCGAGGTAACACTGATCGTGCGTCTGATCTGCACGATCGTCGCGACGGCCCTTGCTTACTTTATGCTGAATATCGCTGTCACGCGCATCGGCGTGCCGGTGCTCGACTTCCTGCTCTCCTATGCGGTGATCTCGTGCGCGGTCACGGTGCTCGCCGTCGCCGCGCTCGCCTACGTGGCGTTCCAGGTGTCCGATCCGATCGTGCTGTCGGCATCGTTCATGATGATGGGCGCGGTGCTCGGCTTCTTCATCTGGAATTTTCCGGCGGGGCTGATTTTCCTCGGCGACGGTGGCGCGTATTTCATCGGCTTCATGCTCGCCGAGCTATCGATCATGCTCGTGATGCGCAATCGCGATGTGTCGGCGTGGTATCCGGTGCTGCTTTTCATGTACCCGATCTTCGAGACGTGCTTCTCGATCTACCGGAAGAAGTTCATTCGCGGGATGTCGCCGGGGATTCCCGACGGCGTGCATCTGCATATGCTGATTTATAAGCGCTTGATGCGCTGGGCGGTCGGTGCACGTACCGCTCGCGAGTTGACACGGCGTAACTCGCTGACGTCGCCGTATCTGTGGTTGCTATGTCTGGTCGCAGTCGTGCCGGCGACGATGTTCTGGCGGCATACGCTGCACCTTTTCTGCTTTGTGGTGGTGTTTGCGGCGACTTATGTGTGGCTCTATATGAGCATCGTGCCGCTTAAGTCGTCACGGTGGATGGTGGTGAGGAAGGGGAAGCGGTAGTCAGAGCAATCGGGTCAACGACCACGATGTCACTACGCAACCCCGTCACCAGGCGCGAAGAGCAGTCTGAAGTTCAACCGTCGAGGTGACCACTACTTTGACAACGGCCGGGTTAAAATCCCGCCAGTTGCCGTAGGCCCGGCATCAGGCCTCGTTGCCACCCCAATCCCTTGCTGTGACATCGCCGATTATCGTGAATCCATCCAAGACCGACACCCCGGTACCACCGTACGATATTGCAGTTCGAAGCAACCTCCAGCGTGCGTCCCGAGACTGGGTCGTGCCCCAGTCTGCCGATCAAGCAGCAAAAACTCGACTGGAGCTCTCAATAGCATGCGCCAGCAAGTGATTCGATTCGTGATCGCCGGCGTCGCCGGCTTCGTGGTGGACGCCGGCATCCTATACCTGGCGCTCGCCGTGGGCCTCGGCTATTTCGCCGGTCGCGCAGTTTCGTTCCTCTGCGCAGTCTGGGCCACCTGGCAAATCAACCGCCGCTACACGTTCGCCTCAGGCCGCAGCGAGTCGGCCTGGGTTGAGTGGTGGCGTTATCTTGCCGCGATGTCGGTGGGCGGAGTTGTCAACTATGGCGCATACAGCGCGACAGTTCTCACCCTAAACGGGCTGCCGTTCTTGCCCATCGTCGCGGTCGGGGTCGGTTCGTTGGCGGGCATGGTAGTCAACTTCGCCTCGGCTAAGCTGTGGGTTTTCAAGCAACGCTGATCACGTTGCGCTAGGCCGACTGAAGCGGAGCAATCGCTCCGGCGAATTGACCTGCACGATGTCCTCGCTCTATCCGAGCGCCGCAGCTTAGATTTCGCCGATGATGCCGGTCACATGCTCGACCGATTGCGTCGCTTCGTGCAAGCGGCCTGCTCGGCCACACCACTACGGAGAGACGGCTATTATCGCTGCGTGACTGCGGATTTCGGGGAAGGCGAACGCTCGTTTCGGTGAAGTCGAACAAGCTGGAGGGCGGTGCTGCGAGGTGCATGGATTGTAGCGTGAGTGTTCGGGATCAGGCTACGCCGTCATCGGGCTTATTCTTTCGGCGCATCGAGTCGCCCTTTAGCGGAAGCTTGTGGGCCTGATGCACGAGGCGATCGAGAATGGCGTCAGCGAGCGTCGGATCCTGTAGCCATGCATGCCAGTGTTCGAGCGGCAACTGTAATGCGATGAACAACATTATGCGGGGTTCGTACGGACGAACTCCGCATAATGTTGTTCATCGCATTACAGATTTTACGGAGTCGAACCCGTAAAATCTGGCTTGTGGCCAGCGTGGATCGGTGTCCGTGCCGGTCATCAAGCACCTCCAGCAGGTCACGTCGCGCGAATCGGTCAGCGGCGCCATCGCCAGATCGTCGAGAATTACGAGATCCGTCTTGGCCAGTTGTGCAAGCCACCGCGCGTAGCGGCCGCTGCCGTGCGCGATCGCGAGTTCGTCGTTCAGTTTTGGCACGCGCAGATAGCAGGCGGAGAATCCCTGGCGGCACGCCTGAATGGCGAAGGCACAACCCAACCAGCTCTTGCCGAGTCCGGTTGGGCCGACCAGGATCAGGTTCTGCCGCTCCCGAAGCCACTCACCGGTCAGCAGTCGGGCGGTAAGTGCCCGATCCAGCCCGCGGGCGGTGCGATAGTCGATGTCCTCAGGTGACGCGTCGGGGACCTTCAGTCTGGCCCGGCGCAGCCGGGCCGCCGTTTGTCGCGAGTCACGCTCGCTGGCTTCGCGCTCGACCAGCAGCCCCAGACGTTCTTCAAAGCCCAGCCGGTCAATGCCGTCCTGGGTCTGTTGCTCGGCAAGCGCCGCGGCCATGCCGGGCAGGCGCAGCGCGTGCAGTTTGTCGACAGTGGGATGTTGCAGCATAACGACTCCCTTTCAATGATAGTAAGACGGCCCGCGCACGTTGGCGTGCATGAGCGGCAGGTCAGCCTGGGCGGTAGCCGCTTCGGGCTCCCGGTCCAGGCCGTTCTTCAGCGTCGAGGCAATGAACTTGTAGTTCGGCGCTTTCAGATCGATGGCGCGGCGGCAGGCGGCTTCGAGCCGGTCACGCCCGTAGTCCTTGCCCATGCGCAGCACGCCCAGGCAGGTTCGATAGGATTGCTGCGGATGCTTGCGGGCACCCAGCAGATGCTGTATGACGGCCGCTGTATGCGGGCCGATGTCGGCGGCCCAGTCGCGCAGCCGTTGCGGATCCCAGCCTTTCGCGACCGCGAGATGCTCGGGCGGCATGTGCGCGTCGATCGTGGTGTGGTAGCGACGGCGAGCGCTTTTGCCGTGGGCAGCAATGCGTTGGCCACGATGGAAGATTTCGACGGTGTTGGCCGTGTGGCGCACGTCGACCTGTTCGCGCACGTAGCGGTACGGCACCGAGTAATAGTGCTGATCAAGTTCAACGTGATAGTCCGGGCCAATACGCGCGACCTTCCACTCAGCGTACTGATAGGGCCGCTCGGGCAACGGCCTGAGTGCCGGACGATCGATCTCGTCAAACACGCTCCGGCGGGAGCCGGGCAATTTCTTGAAGGGCCGGTTGTTCAGATCGGTCAGCAACGTGGCGACCGCCCGGTTCGCGTCGTCCAGGCTGAAGAAGCGCTGATTCCGCAGGCGGGCGAGGACCCATCTCTGCACCAGGAGAACCGATAACTCTGCTTTCGGCTTATCCCGGGGTTTTTTACTCCGGGCTGGAATGACCGCCACGGAGTAATGCGAAGCCATCTCCTGATAGGTCGGGTTGATGTCCGGATCGTAGAAGCCGGGCTTGTGCACGCCCGACTTCAGGTTGTCGGGGACCAGGATCTCGACCACGCCGTCATAGAACGCGAAGGCGCGCACGTGCGAGCCAATCCAGTCTGGAAGCTGCTGGGTCCAGGTGAGCTCCGCAAACGTAAGCCCGGACACGCCGAGCGCAGCGACGAACAGCTCGGCTTCGCGGATTTCACCGGTGCTCGGGTTGATGATGCCCAGCTTCTTGCCCGAGTAGTCGACAAACAGCTTCTGGCCCGGCACGTGCGTTTGCCGCATCGTGACCGGAAGCCGCTGCGCCCATTCCTGGTAAAGCCTTGCAGAACCAGCTGTAGCCGCAGCCGTCCGGATGCTGCGCCTTGTATTCCTGCCACAGCAGATCGAGCGTGACGCCTTTCCTGCCGATCTCGCGATGCACAGTCGGCCAGTCCGGCATGCCGCGCGTTGGCTCGCGCCGTGCCGGCGGCGGATACAGTCTCGCCTCGAGCGCCGCGTCGTCCGTCAGCAGTTCCGGTGGCAGCGGCCAGCTCAGCCCTGCCAGCCGCGTGCGGCGCAGGTAATGCCACACCGTCGTTGTCGAGGCACCGACCGCGTCGGCGATCTCCCTCTGGTTGCGGTCACACTCGAAATGCAGCCGCAGCACTTCCCTGATTTTGCGCATGGTCAACCTGACATTTGCCATTCGGCACTCCCGACAAAACCGTCGATCGTGCCACCGTTGACCCGCGTCGCCGCCACCCCGAAATCCTGTTCGCGATGGCGTGGAAACCCTGTTCTTTTTGCCGTGGAATCGGCATTAACTTTGCCGTGGAATTCGTGTTCTTTTTCCCGTGGAATCCCTGTTTACTTTGGCGTGGAATATTCAGGCGCTGGTTCAGGTCGGTGATGAGCTTGCCGATCGCTCTGTTCAGCTCGGCAAGACTGAAGAAGCGGTGATTGCGCAGCCGGGCGAGAATCCAGCGCTCGACGATCTGTACGCCGACTTCGACCTTGGCCTTGTCCTGTGGCTTGCGCGGCCGCGCCGGGAGCATCGCGGTGGCGTAGTGGTTCACGAAGTCCTGCGTGGTTCGACCGAGACCAGGCTCGTACCGGTCGGGCTTCGCGATTAGCGCGCGGGGGTTGTCCGGGACGAGCAGTTCGGGAACGCCGCCACAGAATTCCATCGCGTCGATCAGCCCGCCGATCCAGTCCGGCGTCGTCTCCGAGCGTGTCGCACAGGCATATGTGTAATTCGATGCGCCGAGTACAGCAACAAAGATATGGGCCTGGAAGGCAACCCCGCCGTCGCGAGCGAGGACCGGCATGGTCTGTCCGGCAAAGTCGGCGAACAACTTCTCGCCGGCGCGGTGCTGCTGACGCATTGAACGCTTGAGCGTTTGCGCCCAGTCCTTGTAGCGCTGGCAGAACTGCGTGTAGCGGTACGTGCGCCCGCCGGGATGGGACTCAACGTATTCCTCCCAGAGCAGTTGCAACGTATCCGTCAGCGGAACCCATGTTGACGGTGTCGCGCGGTTAGATGTCGACGATCTTCCGCAACAGAGCGTAAGAGACCCGCCATTGACCTTCCGAATCATTAACAGCGATGGACGCGGTTTTTGCGTTGAGGCGGACGATGATACCGACCCGCTCGCTCAGATGTTTGTCGGTGAAGCCGACGGTGTCGCCGATGAAGAATTCCTCGCGCTGAGCTCGCGGTGGCGGCGACGCAGGCGCGTGGGTTGGGCCGCTCGCAGTGTCAGGGATAACCGCCGCGTAGAGCACCGACCAACGCTGACGGCTCTGGTTGTCCTGAATCACCGCCTGGGTTTGCCGCAGCTCCACCACCGTTCCGTGCGAAGGTGGTGCGAGCGGATCGCCCCCGATATAACTGACCTCCATTCCCAGGTGCAAGCGTTGACGTACTTCGAGAATACGTCGCGGGTCGTCCAGCATTTTGCCGATGGCGAGATAGAGGCGATACAACTCGGCGCTGGGCGCCTGCCGAAGCGAGTCGAGAATGTCCATGAATGTCTAGGCGTTTAACGGGCGAGCGGCAACAGTTCGTGCACGCGATTGACAGGATACGACGGCAACTTCTGAAGTGTGTCCTTGAGCCATGCATAGGGCTCGAAGGCGTTCAGCCGAGCCGTGCCGAGTAGCGAGTACATCGTGGCGGCGGCCCTTGCGCCACGCGGCGAGCCCGCGAATGTCCAATTGGCTCTCCCCAGGGCGATAGGGCGAATTTGACGCTCGAGAGCATTGTTATCAGGCAGCAGGATACCGCTCTCGGTGTAACGAACGAGCGCCGGCCAATGGCGTAACGCATAGCCGAAGGCTTTCGCGAGCGGCGCCTGAGCCGGCAAACCGATGACGTTGCCTTCCAGCCAATGCCGGAACTGTGCGAGCACCGGCAGCGCATCGATTTGCCGCGCCGCATATTTGAGATCAGGTGTTTGGTCCCGGATCCGCGACTCGATCGCATACAGGCTGGCAATCCACTGCAGCGCCTGCGCCGCAAGTCCCGGTTTGCTCTGCGCCTTCGCGATTTCGAAGAAGCGTCGACGGCAATGGGCCCAACATCCGACCTCGACTATGTCTCCGGTTTCGTAGAGTGCGCCATGTCCACTGTACGCGTCCGCCTGCAGATAACCTTTGTACTTCTGCAGGTACCGCAGCGGATGCGAACCGGAGCGCGATTCGGCGAACTCGAACACGACCGCTGGCGGGTGGTCAACCCAGACGCCGTTCTCCTCGCGCTGGCCCGCGCCCAGGTATCCCCATAATCGTGCCGTGCGCGTCGCCGTGCGACCCTTCTCGAGTAATGGCAGCGTCGTGTCGTCGACGTGCATGCGGGGTGCCTGCAACTGGTGAGCCCGTAGCGGTGGCAGCAGCACTTCGAGCAGTTCGGCTGCCGCCAGCTTCCATTCGCACAGCGTTGCCCGGGGCAGGTGCACACCACGTCGTGCATAGCGCATCTCCTGCCGGTTCAAAGGCAGGTGATCGACGTAGGTGTTGACCAGGATGTTAGCCAGCAGGCTCGCGCTCGCATTGCTCTTTGGCAGCGGCGAAGGCTGGGCACTTGCGGTCACGATGGTCGACTCGTCATCCTTCTTCGCCACGTACTTGAAGCGGATATGTTCAATGACCGTGAGCCTCGACGGCTCGTAGTGCAGCGTCTCGCTGCGCTCCTCGCCGATACGCTCGAGCGAATCGAATGCGGCTTTCTGTTCGTCCTTCAGATCGTATTCAACGCGCTCGCGCGGCAGGTCCTTCGGCAGCACCGGACGGCCCTTGCGGGTGTGGCCCGCGACCGGAACCTGCGCCGGCTCAGGAGGAACGGGCAACTCTGTCGCGGCGTCGAACAGTTCCGCCTGACCCGCCAGCCGCTCGGAACTGACGCCGAAGCGCGCACGGTTCGCCTGGGCAATCTGGTGCTGCAGCGCTTCCAGTTGCTCCCACAGCACGCATGCCAGCCGGTTCTGTTCGAGCGCGAAGGCTTGCAGCGCGTCGGGCTCGACCGGCAATTCCGCGACAGTGATGGCGGTGGGCGGCATGGCTATCATGATGCCCAACTCGCGCTACGTTTACAAGATCGGGGGAGCGTTGTATCTGCGCAGGCGACAGCGAGTTCAGCTCACGCGCGTCACCGCGACGGCGCGATGTGGCTCGCGTGCCGGGATCTCAATACCTTCGAGCCAGGCGTTGAGTTCGGCGAGCGTGAAGCCGCGTTGCGCGAGCGCTAACGGTGATGGAAAGCGTCCCCGTTCAAGGCGCTTGTAACATACCTCGAAATGCAGGCTCTGGGGCTGCCACAGAACATCTTGTCCGCATCACTCACCCGTTCCACCCGTTCAGCGGACAGCAACTTCTTTGTGTCGGTGAGCGCTATAACCGGTCTGGCCGACGTCTCCTGCTGCGCATCGACGACAAGAGTTATTGCTCCGTTCCTCCGAAGTGGACCGATATGAGCGTGCCTGATCCCGAGATCTCTATCGGACGAGAGCGCGCGTTGTTCACGGTCAACGACTTGATGGAGCTTGCGCTACTCGTGAGACGCCTTTCGTACAGGCGTGCCGGGAGCGGTACTTGACCGTAAAGGGATTTTTGCCGCACATGTAAGATAATTAACGCCGCCAAATTCAAGGATACGTCTTACGACATGGGCATAGATCGGCTTATTAAATGCCAAAAACTGAACGTCCTAGAGCTTGACAAAGCCTGTTTCGCGGCATAATTTAATTACAGTGAGATACAACCATTTGGAGTGAATGTGCCGCCCAATGAACGCAAGCGCTCGAAGACGGATGTCCTCGCGGAGGACGGTACGCTGAATCCAACGCCGTCGAACGTTCTCGATGCCAAGTTCCAAGAGGGTGGATTCTTCGATCCCCATGACGCTGTGCAGGTCAAGTACGAGATGTTGCGTCGCGTTTCTGTTGAGAAGGCCTCCATAACGCAGATCTCCGACGAATATGGTGTTTCGCGGCCAACCTTCTATCAGGCGCGGGCGGACTTCGAGCAAGGAGGAATCGCAGGGCTGGTTCCGAGGAAGCGAGGGCCGCACGGTCCGCACAAGATCCAGGGCGAGGTGTTGGCGTTCCTCAAGTTACAACACACGCCCGGAGAACCACTTCGGGCGCGCGAACTGGCAAAGCTAGTTCGCAAAGAATTTGGTCTGGATGTACACCCGAGAACGATCGAGCGAGCGTTCGGTGTAAAAAAAACGGTGGAATAGCGGGATGCTGTGCTTGGCCGTCGGCCGTGTCGGCGCCGATCACCGCGCAATACGAGGTGATGCGTTCCGCCGCTCTTGGCCAGGCCTTGCCTGTAGAAGCCCGGCGCGGACTCAGCGTCTTCCTTGCGCGAGGGATGTGGGCGTGGGCACGCATGACGGTTCCGGGGCGTGCACCGCCCACCGAACCAAATGTTACTCGGTCATCGTCGAACGCTCAGCCCATCGAGCGCCAAGGCTTTATCTACGTACTCGCAGGCATGGCTGTGACGGTCAATGAGCGGAGAACACCGTGAACGCGTCCCTTAAAGTTCAGCCTCACCACCTCGAACGGAGCGCTTACCTCTACGTCCGGCAGTCGTCGATGCGGCAAGTCCTCGAGAACGTAGAGAGCACAAAGCGACAATATGCCCTGCGTGGACGCGCGACGGCGCTCGGCTGGCGTGACGAGCAGATCGTCACTATCGATAGCGACCAAGGGGAGTCTGGAGCATCGGCGTCCTGGCGGGAGGGGTTTCAACGATTGGTCACTGACGTGGGCATGGGCCGCGCAGGCATCGTCATGGGCCTGGAGGTGTCACGCCTGGCCCGAAACAATGCTGACTGGCATCGGCTCCTGGAAATCTGCGCGCTCGCTGATACGCTGATTCTCGACGAAGACGGGATATACGATCCAGCTAGCTTCAATGACCGGCTCCTGCTTGGGCTCAAGGGAACAATGAGTGAAGCTGAGCTCCATGTTCTCAAAGCGCGCCTACGAGGCGGCATTCTGAACAAGGTGAATCGAGGCGAGTATCGGTGCCTGCTACCGACCGGCTTCGTATATGACGACCTTGGTAACGTAGTGCTTGACCCAGATTCCCAGGTCAGAGAGACCATCACTTACTTCTTCGAGACATTCTTGCGAGTCGGCTCTGCCAGCCAGACGGTCAAGGTCTTCAAGAAGGAAGGCCTCCTGTTCCCGTCCCGCATGCGCAATGCGAAGTTCTTAGTCTTCCAGCACCTCACCGCGTCGACGGCACTTCGGATGTTGAACAATCCGCGCTACGCAGGTGCTTACGCCTACGGCCGGCGGCATTATCGCCGGCTTGCGGACGGGCGGAAAGTGCCGAGAAAGCGTGATCGCAATGACTGGCTTGCTTGCATTCCGGACGCCCATCCTGGATACATTACCTGGGAGCAGTTTCAGCAGAACCTTGCTGTTCTGGAGATGAATGGTCGCGGGTACAAAGTTGCGCGATCGTCGCCACCTCGCGAGGGAGCTGCTCTACTGCAGGGACGCGCCGTCTGCGGACGCTGTGGTCGGCACCTTCGACTCCGGTACGCTACGCGGCGGGGGCGACAGGAAGCCTGGTATGTTTGCGATCGAGCACAAGGCGCTCGTGGAGAACCTTGCTGCCAGTCAATTGCGGGAGCACCGATTGATGAGGCAGTTGGCGCATTGATCGTCGCGTCGATGACTCCGGCTGCCGTTGAGTTGGCATGGGAGATACGCAGGGAAATCGAAGCGCGTCACGATGAAGCCGACCGATTACGCCTGCGCGCCATCGAACGCGCCCAGTTCGATGCGGATCTTGCGCAACGGCGCTACATGCTGGTCGACCCGAGTAACCGACTGGTCGCCGACACCCTCGAGCAAGAATGGAACGACAAGCTGCGCATACTGGCCGACGCGAGAGAACAAAGGGAGCGTAGCCAGCAGCAGGAGCGTCTCGTACTCGACGATGCGATCCGCGACCGGCTCATTGCAATGACAGCGGACTTCAAAACACTTTGGCGTGATCCATCGCTGGCGAATCGAGAGCGAAAGCGGCTGCTAGCCTACGTCGTCGAGGACGTCACACTGGTCAAACTTCCAGACGAAGGGACAACAAAGATTCACGTTCGCTTCAAGGCCGGCAAGACTGAAACGCTCACGGCGCAGAATCCCAAAACATCTGCACAACAGGTCAAAACCCAGCCAGAGGTCCTGGAGCTCATCGACAAGCTTCTCGATGACCATACGTGCTCTCAGATTGCACAGATCCTTAATGATCGGGGTATCCGCCCCGGCGGTTGTGTCCGTCCAGGTAAGAGCAACATTCGGTTCGACGCACTGCGCGTCTCATACATCGCACAGCGAAATGGACTTCGATCCTGCCGCGATAGATTGCGGGAACGAGGCATGTTGACGAAGGAGGAAGCTGCGACCCGCCTTGGAATTCACGTCGTCACGCTCACAAGGTGGGTCGAATACGGCCTCGTCAAACGACACGCCTATAACGATTACGCGTTTCTCTATGAAGTCCCGGATTCCAACCCGCCAATAAAGCACAGCAGCCGATGGGATCGACTCACTAACCGTGCGAAAGCGGCGCAAGCGAGCGTAGCATCTAAAACCCTCTGATCCGCGAATAGGAGTTGCAGTATGAATCCAGCTAGTTGTACCAGAGCGCGAAGCCGGTGCGATCCCAGTAAAGGCATTTGACTTTCGAGCGGTCGCGCCCGACGAACACGAACAGATTGCCGGAGACAGGGTTCTGGGCAAGCAGTGGTTCGACCAGATACGACAGGCCGTCGATGGATTTGCGCATGTCGACCGGCTCACGGCAGATATACGCACGAACATCGTATGCGGTCCATTGACGACGCCCCTCAGAGTGACGTCGAGGAACGCGTCATATTTGTTAGTGACAGGGATCAGCGGAGTTCGGCAGGCATCTTCCAGGGGAGAAGCGCGTCGTAGTCGTCGACGGTTTTTGCCAGCGCCAGCTTCGTAAATAGCCAGGTAAGGTATCGATACGGGTCGATCTGATTCGCCTTCGCAGATTCGACCAGGGTATAGAGATTCGCGCTTGCACGGGCACCGTCAACGGTGTCAGCAAATAACCAGCTGCGGCGTCCAAGGCAGAAGGGGCGGATCGAATTTTCGCAGGCATTGTTTGATATTGGCCAACTGCCATTCTCGACGTAGCGAACGAGCTTCGGCCATTGCCCGCGCAGGTAGTTCAGCGCCTTGCCAAGCAGGCTATTGGGCAGGACGGCAGGCAGCTGTTCGAGCATCAGCTTCTTGATCGCGTCGAGCACGTGTGCGCTGTATCGGCGTCGCAACCGCTGCCGTCGCCCGACGGTCCACGTCTCGCTGCGCGCTTCGGCGGCGAACAGTTTGCCGAATAATTTGATGAAGCGGGTCGCAAGCAGATCCGGCGTGCGCGCAGCCTTGGGAACGTTGTCCTCTGCCTTGACGAAGTACCGTCTCGCGTGAGCCAGGCATCCAAGGTGGACGAGCTGGTAGCGCTCCGCGATGCCGTTGTACGGTTCATACCCGTCGGTCATCAGGACTGCACCCTCGCGGATGCCGGCGAACAGTTTGTCGGCCAGCTTACCGCCACGTCCGGGTGTATAAGTGAAGCATCGTATCGGGATACCCGAACCGGTCATCTGCGCCCACAGGTAACTCTTCGTTTGTGGGCGACGTCCTTTCTCTTTCAGGACCTGGAACGTTGTCTCGTCGCAGTAGATCACCTCTGCATCAAGTAGCGCGTCGCGCATCAGGTTGATCACGGGCTGTGCAGCCACACCAACCCGGACCATGCTCGCGGCGACCGTGTTCGACGAGATGTCGCCGCCGAAGCGGCGCAGCAAGCCCGACTGACGGTAAATCGGCATGCCGAACTGATATTTGCCGGCCGCTATCCACGCAAGGGCCGATTCGGTAAACAGCCCGCGCGGAATGATCCGCGGCGGCGCCGGCGTCACCTTGATGCCGAGATCGCAGCACGGGCACGCGTATTTAACGCGCTGGTGCTGGACCACACGAACCTGTTCCGGGATCACGTCGAGCTGCTCGCTGGTCTCGACACCGATCTCAACAAGAGCATGACCGTCGTGAGCGCAGAAACGTTCTGCTTCGGGAAGTTCGTGACGACGGACCTCGCGGGGCAGATTGGGATCGAGCGGTTTGCGGTGACCACGCTTTTTGCGTGTGTGTTCAGCGACCTTCGTTTCCGGAGTATCTTCCTGCGCGGGCGTGGTGTTCGTGCCGAGCGCTTCGGCTTCATTGAACAGACCGGGCTGCTCAGAGGCGCGCGCTTCGCTCTTCGCGCCGAAAAGTTCACGCCGATAAGCTCGTAGCCGCTCTTCGGCGAGATCGCGTTGTGCGGTCACAAGGCGCAATTCGCCACGTAAAGCTTCGCGCTCGTCCCGGAGTTCACGAGCGGCGTTGCGCTCGTCGAGCAACTGCTTCAGCTCTTCAGCAGTGATCGTCACGTTGATCGGCATACCGCTTAGACCAGTCTGCTGATGACATGTTCAGCTTACCCGGGCATAGTTGCGTTTGGGATGTCGCTGGACCGCCGTGATGTTGATGCCCTCGATAAGCCAATGCAACTGCTCCACGGACAGCGTTACGATCTGCGTCTTGCTATCAGGCCAGACGAAATGGTCCTTCGCTTCGAGTCTTTTCATCAGGAGCCAGAAGCCATTGCCACTCCAGCCGAGAATCTTGATCTTGTCGCAACGCCGGTTGCCGAACACGTAGAGCGCTGACGACATTGGATTCAAACGCATCGCCTGCTCGACAAGTATCGACAGGCTGTTGATGCCGGCCCGGAAATCGATGGGATCGCGGTGCAGGTACACCTTCAGATCTTTGTCGAACCGGAACACGGCATCCTCCCGAGCGTGTGGATCACCGTGATCAGTTCGTCGATGCTAGCCTCACCAACATCGAATTCGACGCCGTTCGAAAGACGCACGCGCAACGAGAGGGTCATCGAAGGAACTGAAGCCGACGATGTTGGTGGCAGTGCCACCGGCGGATCTGCAGTCGACACGACCGGCACGAATGCCGACGGTGTACCCGAGAGGTCGATCGGGACGCCATCGGCGACCATCGGCGCTTGGGCGACCTTCTCGCGCTCTACCTGGGCCTGGCTCTTCTGATACCGCGCGATCCAGCTGCGCAGCAGGTTCGGATTGAGTTCGTGCTCCATTGCAGTCCTCGCGACGGAGACGCCAGGCTGCAGACAAAGCTGCACAAGTTCATCGCGAGCAGCATCGTCGTATTCACGACGACCATCTCGTTTCCGGCCGATCACCAACCGGCTAAGCAAATCTCGTTTCTCACTCATACACTCTGATGCCAGCTGTCCACGTGGACACGTAGCATCAGAGTGTTACGAATTTCGCTCAAGGACGTCGTTGACGGACCGCATACCGAACATCGGCTGCGATCAGCACCGGCTACCTCCGAGCTGTCCGAGCACGAAACGCACGATGCGCTCGGCATGAGCACCGGTCAGCTCGATGCGAACACCGGCGAGCGACAACATCACCCGATCACGCGAAGATGACAAAGCGTCCGCCGTCGACGGTGGCGCAGGAGTGGCTGGTGCGGTGTCCGGATGGGAAACGATAAATGCAGCGTCTGGTGTGACCGCGAGCGGGTGCGCGCCTGCTCGTGCCTCGCCAGAGAGCTTCTTGCGCCACAGGCCGAAGGTACTGACGGCGAGCCCCTGCTCACGACAGAAACGTCGACGGCCCAGTCCGCTTGTGGTCCATGCCATGACCATCTCGCGCCAGAATGCTTCGCCTTGCCGGGGGCGCCGTGCGCCCGTCGGTACGGCCTCGCCCGTTGCGTCGTCCATTGCCTTGCTCCGTCGTTACGATGGCATCACCTTCGCACCGCGCTTACGCGCGTTCAAGACGGGATGCGCTGACGGATACTCCCAAAGGGAGCTACCTTAATGCTGGCAGATTGGTCCATACGCAGCACCGCCATGATGAAGCCGACGATCCGTTTCGGTTTGCCGAACACTCATTCCGGGAATCCGAACAGGTGTTTCGGCAAATCGAACAACCGTTTCGGAACACCAGCGTCTTTGTTCGACTTCAACCGAAACGCGTGTTCATCTTCCAGCGAAAACCCTGTTCGACATCAACCGAAATCTCTGTTCGGCTTCGCCGAAATACGCAGCGTGACTTTCCACAGCATCGAAAAGGTCGCAGACCCGAAGGTCACATAGCCGGTTGAAATACAGTTATCCGATCGTGGATCGCATAAGATGGTCAACTTTTGCTTGCCGCTGAAATCGAGGTTGACCGCCGGGTCAACCCCACTGTGCTGCGCCGCCAGCACGCTGTAGACAAAAGAATAGCTTTGCTTTGACGTTTTCGTGTGATCGCCCAGAATAACCAGCGTGCCGCTGTCCTTTGGAGCGGGATCGAAGTGCAGCTCAGCCGTGTCGGCCATTTGCGTGACACCAGTCATCACAACAGGGCGCGAATAGCCATCGGCTAGGACGTTGCCTGCAATCGAAACCAGAATGAAAGACACGACGAGATCGCCAACATGGGGGCGCTCGGCTAAACGGGAATCCAACAGCATGACTAAATGGCAATTCTTTTCAGTGGCGCGGCGAGTGCATTGCTGCAGATACCGGCGATGCGCTAGCTAACTGGCCGCTGATTGAAACCTTAGTCCGTCCCGGCCGGTTTTTCGAGGCCCGCTTATTTCATTTGTATGATTCGGCGTCTTCGCTCAGGCGCGCCCTCAAGCTTAGTTTCGCGCTCGTGTTTCTCGTCTCACTGCCGGTCACATTGTTGATCGTGCGCTACGCGCATCGCACGAAAAATTCTCCACCGATACCGATCTGGCTGGGGTGCGGAAAGTCCAATGTGCGCCCGGCACCGCGAATTGTCAGAACGAGCATCCTGATCGGCTGGCGGTGTCGACCCCACAGCTGCATCACGCCATCCAGCTGTTGAGGGAGAGGATTCTGGGTCTCGTGGCGTGCCGCCGCTCACTGTTCGTCATCAATAACACACCCAGGTTGGATCGGCGTCCAACTTTTGGGGTGCAGTTCAACAGGCGCCTTTGTTGTGCCTTTGTTGTTCTTCCATGCTGCAGTGAAAGGTTCGCTACTCACCTTAGGCGCCGACGCGCCCGAAGCATCACTACGACGCGCGAACGCTGGTCACCGATGGCACGCTCTGCAGAGGCGCTGATAGCGTCGGCTGATATTCAGGCACCCAGCGACGCAGATCGCGACGCACGTCCTGGTCGGGCAACACTCGGTGTTGCATCAACCAGGGCAGCAACTCATCCAGCAGGTTATCCGGTACGCCACGAGCCTGCGCGATCCGCAGTTTCGGATGCGGCGTACGTGTGGTTGTTTCGTCGTCGGCGAGCAATTCCTCGTAAAGCTTCTCACCCGGTCGCAGCCCCGTGAACACGATCCTAATGTGCTCCTCGCTGAACCCATACAGACGGATCAGGTCGCGGGCCAAGTCGACGATCTTCACCGGCTCGCCCATATCGAGAATAAAGATCTCGCCGCCGCGTCCCATGCTCGACGCCTGCAACACCAGTTGCGAGGCCTCGGGAATCGTCATGAAGAAGCGCGTGATCTCCGGATGCGTCACCGTGACCGGACCGCCCTTGGCGATCTGCTGCTGGAACTTCGGAATCACGCTGCCTGCGCTGCCCAGCACGTTGCCGAAGCGCACCGTCTCGAAGTGGGTGCGCTTGCTGGTTTGCTGCAAGGCCT
This sequence comes from Paraburkholderia phytofirmans OLGA172, assembly GCF_001634365.1. Taxonomy (NCBI): domain Bacteria; kingdom Pseudomonadati; phylum Pseudomonadota; class Betaproteobacteria; order Burkholderiales; family Burkholderiaceae; genus Paraburkholderia; species Paraburkholderia phytofirmans. The sequence continues at coordinate 766,057 of NZ_CP014578.1, read as the reverse complement.
GACACGCCATCTCAGCGAGGCGCTTGCTCGCACCCATCACGTTGGTCGGGTTGACGGCCTTGTCCGTCGAGATCAGGACGAAGTGCTTCACGTCGTGACGTATCGCGGCGCGCGCCACGCGGTAAGTACCCAGCACGTTGTTGCGGACCGCCTGCCACGCGTTCTGCTCTTCCATCAGCGGCACATGCTTGTAGGCCGCGGCGTGAAACAGAATGTGCGGCGCATGGCGCGACAGCACCTCGTCGAGCAGCAGCGAATCCTTGGCGTCGCCGATCACCGGCACCACCGGCAAGCCCGGGAAGCGATCGTGCAACTCTTCCGTGAGCTTGTACATCGCATACTCGGACAGATCGAACGCGACCAGTTGCGCCGGCTCAAAGCGGAGGATCTGACGGCACAGTTCCGAGCCGATCGAACCGCCCGCTCCCGTCACCATCACCACCCGATTGCGCAGCAGGGCTTCGACGTGCGGCGTATCGATCTTGACCGGATCGCGTCCCAACAGGTCTTCGAGGTCGATCTGCCGGACCCGCGACAGGAACGCCTCACCTTGCGTCAACGTGGTCAAGGCCGGCAACACCATGGCGCGAACTCCAGCGCGCACGCAAAGCGTCGCCACGCGGCGCTGCGCTTCCACGGAAGCAGAAGGGATCGCGATGATGGCGTATTCGGTCTTGAGCGACTCTGCCAGTTTCGGCAGCTCGCTGATCGAGCCAAGCACCTTGTAGCCGTAGATTTCGCGGCCATGCTTGGCCACATCATCATCCAGCAGGCCAACCAGACGCCACTCGCTCGAGCGCGACAGTTCGCGGGCGAGGCTCGCGCCTGCGGAGCCCGCGCCAAGCACGACAACGGGCTTGCCCTGGCCTACGAGACCGCCATACAGATAGAACTCCTTGGTCGCGCGGTAGAGTGCGCGGGAGCCGCCCATGACAAGGAACAGCAGCAGTGGCGAGACCACCAGCACGGAACGCGGCACGATCGGAACGGGTTGCACCATCACCGAAACCACCATCGCGACCAGCGCGCCGGCGATAACCGACTTCGAGATGCGCATGAGGTCCGGCAGGCTCGCGAACACCCACATGCCGCGGTACAAACCAAAGATGCGGAACATCACGCCATAGACGGGCAGCACCCAGAACAGCGAACGAAATGCGCCGTTCATGAAATCAAACGGGACCGAGCCGTTGAAGCGAATGATGTAAGCGGTCAGCCATGCCGCCGTGACCGCAAACAGATCGAACAGGAAAGCACTGAGGGACAGTAGTGAGGCTTTATTTTTGAACATCAGCGTCATACCTCAGAGGATTGTTCAGACAGTGTTGATTGAAAACGACGCCAACGCAGATCCACCGCAAGGCCCAACAGACAGAGAACGGCGATCCACGCAGCGACGACGCACCATTGAACAGCCGGAGGGCGGCCAAGCGTATAGACTGCAAGCATTATGCCCGCCACCATCACTACATACCAGGTACTGGCGGTTCTGGCGTGCCCCATTCCTGAACGCACCATACGCTGATAGTAGTGCTCCCGGTGAGCTTGCCAAAATTTCTCGCCGCGCAACAGGCGCCGCGCCAGGGTGATTGACGCATCGGTGATAAACGGCGCGAACACCATAACCGGAAACCAGATAGGCCAGGCGCCGCGGAGCCAGCCCCAGTAGCCCAAAGCGCCGGCGAGAAAGCCTAACGAGATCGAGCCGGCATCGCCGAGGAAAATCCGCGCTGGGTGGAAATTAAACAACAGAAAGCCCAGCGCCGCCCCCGCGACCAAAGCGCACGCGAGAGCCAGTTCGGGCAGTGGATGGCCCCCTGTCAGCGCTGCCACGGCATAACCGCCGAAGCCGAATAGCGCCATACCGCCGGCCAAACCGTCCGCGCCGTCCATGAAGTTGTAAAGATTGACCAGCCAGATCATCAAAAATGACAAGGCGGCGAGCATAAACCAGGGCACCGGCGCCGGATAGAGAACCACGAAGCCGACGGCTGCGATCAGATGGGCCGCGAATCTGACGCGAGCTGGAAGTCCGCGACGGTCGTCGATCTGCGACACCGCGGCGAGGAACGCCGCCGCCACAGCCGCACACCACAGGCTCGGGGCAGCCAGCAGAATGCCCACCACCGAGACCGGCGCGATGCCCCACCCCCCTACTCGCGGCGTGGGCCGGACATGGAGCGAACGATCGTTTGGGATATCGGTGGCAAGACGCCATGCCAGCCCGGTTCTCAGCAAAACCAGCAGAATCAGCGCGCAGGCACACGCGGCCATCAAGGCAGCCAGTGCGGTATCCGCCCAGAGCGTCGTCGTAAGAGCTTGCGTGACCATGGACGACCTCAGTGCGCCGCTCGATACCAGCGGGCGGTTGCGGCGAGCCCCTGATCGGTTGAAAAGGGAGGCTGCCAGCCGAGCGCCGTGCGAATGTGGCTCGTATCGACCTGCAAACTGCCGATTAAACGATCGACCTGGGCAGAACGACCGGTCAACCGGCCCGCCACGCGCAACCAGCTCACCGGCACGGGCACCAGACGAGCCGGTGCATGCAAGTGTTTGGCCAAGGAGCGAGCCAGCTCGGCAACGGTCAGATCCTCGCCATCCGCGACGTGAAAACGCTGGCCCGCCGCCTGCCGGTCGGTCACGCAGTGCACCAGCGCATCAGCCAGATTCTCGACGTAGACAAGACTGCGCTTCGCGCGAATGGCGCCGAGCGGCAAGGGCAAGCCTTTGGAGATGGCCGTCATCAGGTGCAGAAAATTGGCGCGCACGTCGGGACCGTACACGAGCGGCGGCCGGACGATCACAATCTCGAGCCCGGACTCCTTGCCATATTGCACCAGGGCCTGCTCGGCCTCGTATTTCGACTGGCCATAGGGGTCTTGCGGCAACGACGGGGCGTCCTCGCGCAGTGGGCGCCCGGCATCGGCCTCCGCTGCCGCCTTGATGCTGCTGACGAAGACCATGCGCCGTACGCCTTTTGCGCGAGCGGCCTGCGCGACCCGCAAGGTCCCGTCGACATTCGTCGCCCGGAATTCGGCAAGCGGATCCGAAGCCACGTCCTGCATGACGTGAACACGCGCCGCGAGGTGCACGACGCAGTCAGCCTGAAGTGCGTCAGGCCAAGCCTCGGCGAGCGCCGCAAAATTCTGCCCCGTGTGCACCCACTCCTGCGTACCCGTCAGGCAGCCGCCCGGCTGACGCACCAAGCCGGTCACCGTATGACCGCCCTGTAGCAGCGCGCCGCACAGGGCGCGTCCGACAAAACCGTTGGCGCCGGTGACGAGAACATGACTCATAGCCACTTCCAGCCAAACCGGTTGAAAAACTTGAACGCAGACGCGACGAACATCTGGATGTGCGTCGACCCTTTGCGCGCGGCGCCGCCGCCGTGGTGGAGCACCCGCACATCCGGCGTGTAGACCACACGTGCGTGCTCGTGCGTGCGCATGCTCAGGTCGTAGTCTTCGAAATAGAGGAAGTAACGCGGATCGAAGCCGGCGAGCCCTTTCAGCAATTCCGTGCGGAACAGCATGAAGCAGCCGCTCACAATAGGCGGGTCCCAGACTATGTCGCGGTCATTGATGACATCGCGCATTTCGTAGCGCGAGAGTCGTCTCGCGAACAGACGCGCGATACTGGCCGGCAGAAATCCTCTGACAAATAGATCGAGCAGGGTCGGATAGCGGCGGCACAGGTACTGCAAACGCCGTTCGTCGTCGCCAATCCACGGCGTCAATAGACCTGCCTCAGGATGTTTGGCGAAGAAATCGAGGGCGTTTACCAAAGCGTCGCCGTCGAGATCGATATCCGGATTCAGGACGAGGTGGTAACGGCTCGCAGACCGTTCGATTGCCAGGTTATGGCCGCGCCCATACCCGACGTTACCGTGGCCGCTGATCACAACGGAGGGAATGCCACGATCGTGCAACGCACGCAGTTCTGCGGAGATGTCCGGCAGTTCACCGTTGTCGACCAGGTAAAGGGTGACCGTAAAAGCAGGATTGTTGACGCGCAACGCATTGCATGCGGCCTCCAGACTCGACAACGTGCGAGTGAGAAGCGCCAGGTCCGGCCGGTAGACGACGACGGACACGGACAAGTTATCGCTCTCAGGACGGGGCGCGTTTGTAGCTGTCATGTGCGAAAGTGAGCGTCGTCTTAGCGACACTTATGTATGTTTGGCCCGCGACGGAACCCCAATTTTGCTCATATTGGGGTGCTTCGGCAACTTGCCTTTCCTTTTGTTACGGCAGGAAACGCGCCGTAAATATTGAGGAGGCTCTGGGCGTGGGGCTTTCGTTCAGGGCTGGGCTGGCGTCCGGATCAGTTCCATGGAGTGCAGCCTGAACGACCTCAGGCGATTGTCGGCGTCGATCTGCGGCTTGAAAGGAACGTGGTCATTTGCGGCCAGATTGAGCTGGAAGGCTCTCGCAACCGGCCAGCTTTCGCAGGTCAACGGCAGCATTATGGTCTGCACACCTTCCTTAACAAGCGGCAGCGTCTGGTCCAGGCACCCGGGACTAGTCACGTGGAGGATTGGTTGCTTCCGAGCAATTCCCTGAATGAATTCATCCGGCACCTCGATTGTCATCCTAAGGGCGTTCTCGTTCGAGCGCTTGAGCATCACCGCCGCGTCGACACCCACCCACGCGTCACGGTCACTCTCTCGCTGGAATATGCCCCGTCTATGCGAGTAGTCCTCACGGGCAAAGTCAAGTCCGCTGGACAAGTTTGCTGGATCGCTGTCTTGCGGCGTGAATGGAGGATAAGGCTGGATGGAATCCAGCTTGTACAAAGCGCCTCCGTTCAGCTTCAGGAGCGTGCTGTACTGTGACTCGTCCAGAACGTTGTGGATCGACGATTGGCTAATCCCTTCGGTGTACATGTCTGTCACGAAGTACTTGTCCCGGACCGCATTGAGTCTTTCGGGCGACCAGTGCTCGAAGTTCATGAATTGACGCTGGGAAAACAGTGAAATGCTCGGCGCCTGCCACCAGCCAGTACCAAAGATGGTCGCATCGCGCGGCAATGTGCGCACCTTGTTCGCCACACTGAACATGTCCAAGGCGTAGCTCGGAGGTTGCGGTGGACGAGTGACGGTTTCCCCGCTTCGAATCAGGAGCAGTTGGCAAATCACCACCGGTACGAGCGCAAGCAGCATGACCGCACGCACACCCCGGCGATCCGACACGGAACGGTCGGGGCCCCCAACCGGACGGCGCCACGTCTGAACAAGCACCACCACGATGAGACAATGCAACAGCAGCAAGCCATCGACGATTCGACGCAACCAGGTCATCGCGTCCGGGCTGATGAAGATCCACCAGAAAAAGTACAGCCCAGTGACGAACAGGAGCACCGCGAGAACCAGGCGGACATGCGCAGACGTCCTACGGTCGACGGCAAAGATCGAGCCGAGCACAAGGGGCACAATGATGAATATGGCTAGCATCGGCGCAGCCACGCCCGTCATGTCTGCAAGAATTGACAAATGGTGCAAGCCCTTGCTCCGAAAGCCTTGGACAACATCGCTGTGCTTTGCTCCCGATTGCATCCGAATCTGCTGGAATTGCAACCGCCACCAGCTAGCGTAGGTATGCGCAGTTCCCACTTCGACGAACCGGAATATCTCCCAAGCCACGACCGGCGCGGCAAATCCGACCCCAAGAGCAATCAAGCGACGCCATCTGTGCGGCTGCGTCAAAATCAGGCATGCGAGAACCAACATCGCAGGGGCAACACAAACCAGCGCTACGACCTTCGTCAGGTAGGCCATGCCGAACAACAGGCCGGCGACAGACAGTCTGCGATGATCAGGAATGCCACGCACTTTGCCCGGCGCCAACACGAAGATCGCGGCGAGGAACCAGACGAGTACCGGGATCTCTCCGTATCCGTTCATCGAGTATTCGATGAAACCCGGAGTCGCCATGCATGCCATCGTGCCAAACAGGGAAAGCCACAGCGGTACGCCGACGCGACAGGCCAGAGCAACCACCACGCAAATCAGCGCGACCACGTAGAAAAGATTGACAACCTGGCTGGTGAACGGCGTAATGCCACCTACCCAGAATGCGAACGCCGCGGGCAAGATGTATGGCCCATCCGTTTGCGCTGGAAACGTAAAGAACTGGTCGTAAAAGAATCCGTAACCTTCCCCACGGGCGAAAGACGCGGCCGTGTTGAGATTCATCGCCCCGTCGAAGCTTGGAGGCGCGACCATCGAGTAACGCACCAGACCGATGAGGGTGTAGGCAACGAGTGCGCCAAACAGCACACTTGCCACAATCGCTACGGTTGACGCCTTCGCTCGATTCGATGCTTGCATCTGGTATTGAATGGTGAGTCCGCCTCAGGATGTCGCCAGCATATAGCTCGCCCGCTGTCTCGATGCACAATCGCCCCAACGACACCGGGGCGAAAGCACGGCGAGATCATCATTGGCGCGACGTGGAGGACGGTCCTGGCACCGCCAGATAAGCAAAACGTTTCGCTTCAAGTCTGCCTTTCGTCACCGTATCGAGTACCAGTCCACAAACGAGGAACAGAAAACCGAGCAACACCAGCGCGGCGCACAGGATCGCGGTGGGCATGCGCGGCACAAGCCCTGTCTCCAGGTAAGTCTCGAAGAGGGGGATGGCGAGGATGATCGAGAGCAGCAGACTTGCAGCAAAACAGATGGAAAAGAACGCCAGAGGACGCTCAAGCTTAAACAGCTTGAGAATCGTCATCAGAATCCTGAAGCCGTCCCGGTAGGTGTTGAGCTTGCTGACCGAGCCTTCCGGCCTGCTCCCATAGTACGTGTCCACTTCCGCCACCGGCATGCGCAACTCCAGAGCGTGCACGGCCAGTTCAGTTTCGGTCTCGAAACCCAGCGCGTGGGCGGGGAACGATTTCACGTACCGGCGCGAAAAGATGCGATAGCCGGACAACATGTCGCGAAACGTACGGCCAAAGATTGACGCGGCGAAGCCGGTAAGCATGACGTTGCCGAGACGGTGGCCCGTCCGGTAGGCCGCAGCTTCATCCGACACGCGGCAACCCACCACCATATCAAGGCCATCGTTGACGAGGGTCTCGATTAACTGAGGCGCAACGCTGGCGTCATAGGTATTGTCGCCGTCGACCATCACATAGACGTCGGCATCCACATCACCGAACATGCGACGGATCACGTTACCCTTACCCTGAAGCGCAACGCGACGTACCTGGGCACCTGCCGCACGCGCAACTTCCGACGTTCCGTCCGTTGAGTTGTTATCGAAAACGTATATCCGGGCGTTCGGAAGATACTGCCGAAAGTCCGCGACGACCTGAGCGATGGTGCTCGCCTCGTTGTAGCACGGCAAGATGACCGCAACATCGTGATCCACTTCTTTCCCTCGTTCGTCGATCGGCGTAGCCGGGGCGATCTAATTCATACGAGCGCAAGCCCCGCCCCAGAACACCGCTAATGTTCAAAGCCGACATGATACCTGCCCTTGTCTTTGAAATGACCAACTGGCGACGGGAAATACACGGTTTTAGTCAAAAAGCGACACCTTCCGATCAAATGTCTCGGCGTGAGAGACTATGTGATAACCACCGAGCGAGTAGTAACGAGTCGACGAACTTACGTTTTTGTTTTGTTAAATACAAACGATTTTAAGCGGCTTAATATAAACATCAGCCCTTACTCCGAAAAAGCACGATCTTCATCGTGGACTGTTGCCGAATTTCGGGCACTCGTTCGAGGGCCGCTTTTGAAAACAAGAGCAAGCAAATCGAAAATTGAGCGCACACTGCCCCCCGGAGCGGGAAAGTCCCGCCCAACAAACAAGTCAACGGACAGCTTGACGGAACACAACACCGCCTCAATCTCAGGTGCGACTCAAAAGCACCCAACGATCTGAATGGCATAGCGGTCCATTCTCGACGGGAGCCCGTCTCGGCCGGGGACAGGGTACCGAACTAATGACTTCGCTATAATCGCTGCTTACAATCAGCCTTCCGGCACGCTGGCCGATGTTCCGGCACTGCGTGCACTCGTGCTGGCCGGTAGCGCTAAGTCGGTTGCGATGACACAAACCCGTTGAACGAGTCGGACATTGACCCGAAACCACGTCACCCCTCACTCCGTAACGATGACTCGCCAAGGCACAACTTCAGCTAATGCCGGTACGCGAAGGCCGGCCCGATTTCGTCGCAAGGAGCAGAGGTCGACAACCGGCAGTCAAAGTCGTGCAACACACAATGGAGCAGTACGCGATCCACGTAACTGCGGCGGCGGAGTTGCCACCTCCGCGGTCGAACAGCCCCCTCGGGTTGCTGCTACCGAAGCAGGCTCAGGCGATGCGAAGCCGTCTTCCTCCTATCGCGACAGGAGGGCAGCCCAGCCAACACGCTCCGTCCCGCTGCCACAAATACGTGACCGATTCGAACCGGTCAATCCGCGCAAAGACAATGTGCAGATGGGAGAACGGTTGATATCAATTTTTTGTTCGAGATCGATATCGACAATTACGACGCTGGCCAGCTCCATTAATAACCATATCCGCCTAACGTTTGGTCAAGATGATGACCTGACCGCCAATAATCCGCAGAGTGCGGGCTAACTCAGCGTAAAAGTTATTTCCAATAAATTCTTTTATTTCACAAAAATGCGGACCGTAATCGTTCACTACCATCTTTTTAAAAACGCTGGCACTACGATGGACAGCGTTCTGGATCGAAATTTCGCCGGCGATGCGCACGGCCACCTTGAAGGTCCCTACCCTTGGTCCACCGTCAGCCCAAACGAAATTCTGGAGTACGCACTTGCTAATCCGGGACTGCGCGTTATCTCGAGTCATCAGGCCCGGCTACCGCTGCCCGAGCACCCATCAATTACCTTTCTCCCCATCCTCTTCCTTCGACACCCAATCGACCGCTTTGCGTCGGTCTATGAGTTTGAGCGGCGGCAACCCGCGGATAGCATCAGTCCAAGCGTAGCGATTGCCCGAAACGGCGGGCTGGTCGCGTTTGCAAACTGGGTTGTCGACCGTCAAGCGACTGCCGTTTGTCGGAACTTCCAGGTTGCTCACCTCGCTAGCGCCCAGAGCGATATGCGCGAAGCGCGTGCGACGCATAGCGACTACCTCCAGGCGCTAGCTCATCTGAGGAGCCTTCCGTTCTTCGGCATCGTCGAGTCATTCGAAGAGTCAATGCAGATATTGCAGGAGTTCCTCCGACCTCACGTCGGGGAACTCAATATCGACTTTTCGATCGAGAACTTCACCCCGGGGCGCAAGGCGACATTGGAAGATCGACTCGAACATATCGAAAGCGAGCTCGGACCGTCACTGTACCGTGAACTACTCGAGCACAACGCGCTTGACCTATTGCTCTATCGCGAAGCAGAGCAAAGGTTTGCGGCAAATCTACTAACACGCCAACTGGAGAACAGTCCCCCTTCGGTTCGAAAAAGGCTACGAGAACGGGTCATCCGAGCGTTTCGACCAAACCCCAAAGCAAGGCCGCGCGCGTGACGCTGCGGCCGGTCCTTCACGGGGGACCTAGCAAACATGAGATCGGCGCTAAGTGGGATTCTGATAGGCAGAGGCTTCATGGCTACGCGGCGAGTTTCGGCTGCCAGATCCTTCAGGGATCTTTAGCGGCTTCGGCGTAGTCAAGCGACCGGATATGTAATGAAGCGCAAACCCCATGATCGTGACAGTGACCATATAGAATACGTAGATAGCAACCTTGGGTTGCTCAACGAAACCGAAGAAGTGGCGATACCACCCGATAAACGGCATATGGACGAGGTAGACTTCGAAGCTGATCTGCGTCAGACGTGGCAAGTGCCAAGGCAGTGAGCAAATTCCAAAGGCAACAATGACGCCGCCAAGCCCAAGCATCGGGTGGACGATCGGGTCGAAAGGCTTATAAAAAGTCAGGACTGTCCCCGTCACAAACAGCAGCATGCCCAGCGGCAGCGACCTCCTCAGGAGAGCCTCCGTGCGAGTGCGGTCTTCTCCGAGATTGATGCCGATATACGTGCCGATGGCAAACGAAGCCAGCCAGAAAATCACCGATGAGGCCTGCGAGAACAAGCCCATACCGAGAGGATGATGTATCCACACTGAGTGAAATATCACGATCGCAACAACCGCGCGCAGCCTATATCGCTTTATCGCCATGTAGAGCAAGGGAAACACGAGATACAGCTCGATCAGTGCGTATAAAAACCAGTAGTGCGTAGAGAACGGACTGAAGCCGTTTTTCAGAACGAGGATGACATTGCAAATCCAATCCGCCGGCGTAAATGGTCCGCCGAATGGACGATCCCAAGTTCCTGCGGCAACTGAGGCCCCCTGAAAAGCGAAAATGGCGACAACCGTCACCCAATAAGGTATGTAAATACGCTTGGCGCGAGCAACGATAAAGGTGAGCCAGTCAGGCTTCTTGCCTGTTAGAGAAAGAGCCAACCCCATCCCGCTGACGGCAAAGAACAGATCGTCCGCTTCCCAGCCGAGCTGGAACGGCAGGGCGAGAATCCGCTGGGGCGTCGAAACCAGTTCATGGAGACTATGCGCCATCGGATAGAAAAATATCCAAAAATGGAACGACAACACCCCGACCATGGCCATCAGGCGCATGTTGTCTAGCCAGGGGACAAACTGACTACCTTTGTTGCCGACAATCCTCACAAAATCTCTCCGATCCTTATCCGTCGTTAAGGATCGGATGATACAGCGAAGGCGGGGTGAGAGCGATACGAGGGGACCCTGCGCCGGACTCTACGTTGTGCGACGACGCTAACGACCTACGCGACGGGCCCGCGCCCGGCACTGCCGAGATTGTTGCGTGACAGAACAAGCGATGGTTTGTCCGGCCATCGCAGATGAGAAGGCGACATGGAAGCGACGCATCGATGGCGAACCGCAACATCGTGCGCGGACGTCGTCTCATGAGACATCAGGAAGGCGAAGCGCTCGGCCGCAGTTGAATCAGCCCACGTGAATTTTCACTGTGGTATAGGAAGGCTCCCCCACACACAAACTCGTTCAACGTGCGTGTCGCGGATGGTAGTATCGAGCCGCCTTTTTTCGGTCGGATGTTCCCACCACCTGTTCTCGCACTAAAACTATGAAAGTTCGTTGGCGTACCCTTTTTCAAGAAATAACATACCAATTGCTCCCATTTTTGCTAATGGGCGGTGTGGTGTCGATATATCTAGGCAAGGACTGGAACTGGGATCTTCGTAATTACCACTTTTATAATCCGTGGGCGCTGACGCATGATCGATGGGGTGTCGACCTCTTCCCGGCGCAACTGCAAACGTTCCTCAACCCGCTCTCGGACCTGCCTTTCTACAAGCTGGCGGACTCGCAACTGCCGGACTACATTGTTGTATTTTTAATGGGTCTGCCCGCTGGATTGGCAGCCTATTTCTTGTGGCGGTTGCTGGCTAGCCTAAATGAGGGTGACGCCCAAAAGCCCGCCCTGACAGGCTTCTGGGTCCGAGCGGGCGCATGTGTTGTCGGAATGACGGGGGCCGCAGGACTCGGGCAAATTGGCAGCACCACGGGCGAATGGACCGTGGCTGCGCTGATTATTGGGGCCGTGCTAGCGCTTACGCTATGGCAAACAGGCAAGCTGGGCGGACGCGCCGCGATGTTAGGTGCCGGCTTGGCGATCGGCGCCGCGGCAGCACTGAAGCTCACTGCAGTTGTGCCGGCACTCTCGCTGACCATCGCGCTACCTTTTCTCGTCGTTGGAGTAGACAAAAAACAAATGGGGCGACTGGCCATAGCCTATGTGCTGGCCGGGGCGGCAGGATTCATCGTCCTCGCTGGACCTTGGATGTGGAAAATGTATTCAAACTTCCACAATCCAATTTTCCCTTACTTCAACGGGTTTTTCCGATCACCATTAATTGGCCCGTCCAGCGGCCGGGATATCAGATTCATTCCGCACGACGTTACCGCTCTAATAAGCTTTCCGGCCTACTCAGCACTGGTCGGAAACACGCTGCGATCGGAGCTCGGCCTTAGGGATCCCAGGTTATTAGTGGGTCTATTTATCGCACTTGGCTGGGTAGCGGGCGGCATGGTGCGTGCCATTGCACGTAAGCAACAAGGCGATATCTGGCGCTTAAAACTGTTCTTCGCCGTGAGCTACATTGTTATGTACCTCATTTGGTCAGAACTCTTTGCGATCTACCGTTACGCTATCGTATTGGAACTGCTCTGTGGCGCTATGCTGTTTGTGGTGCTCAAAGACATCTGTCGGACGGGCTTGGAAGCTGGTTCAACTATTGCTGTGCTGACCTTCGTTGCACTTGCACTGCTGACGTCGGTGCCGGATTGGGGAAGGTTACCGTTGGACGGCGGCCCCTACTTTCGGAACAAATTGCCGACGTTGCCGTATGACTCGCTGATCATTTCTACCACACAAGAACCGATTGGGTACCTTGTACCGCAATGGCCCGATCATCCGAAATTTTTTGCGGCAATATCAAATCTCACGAGCCCCTCCTATAACCCGAAGCTGCAACAAATGATTGCGCAGCGAGTCGCAGAACATAATGGCCCTATTTACGTTTTGCGCGATAATCGACAAATGGGCGACGACGTTCGACGGTTATACGAACTCGATCAAATTACGGTTGACGACTCTTCGTGCATTGCCATTGAACCACCCGCTCCCGCTAACTTAGAGGTTTGCCGGGCACATCCAAACAAAGCATCTGCCCCGGCGGTCGGTCAAATTCCTCCGGGTATGGTCACTTCAAACTCCCCCACCTGACGACCGTCGGCTGAGCCACTAAAGCCGCCGGGAGAGGTGTTGCAGGACGTCTATCTTCGTCTCCTTCGAACAAGAAGGAGTTCAGGGAGTGAACGTCTTGAAGCCGCACCTGCAAAGCACCGTATTCACATTACTCGAGCGCAACAAGAGCCAGCGCCAGATCCAGCGGCTCACGGGCATCGACCGCAAGACGATTCGTCGCTATCAGGCGATCTTCGAGTCGGAGAAGTCCGCTTCGGCAAACTCCCCCACCGCCGCGACCACCGGCTACCGACGGTTCCAGCAAGACCACAACGTTCAATTTCGCCCGCTCCGCAAGCGAACCGCATCGCGAGTGGATCGAACAGCAGGTCCGCCTGAGGCGCAACGCGCAGGCGATCTATCAGGATCTGGTCGATCAGTTCGCATTCACCGCGAGCTACGAGAGCGTCAAGCGTTTCGTGCGCGCCTTGCGCCACATTGATCCCGAGCAGTTCGACCGTCTCGCGTTCGCCCCCGGCGAAGAAGCTCAAGTTGATTATGGCGAAGGTGCACTGACCCGCGATCCAAAGACCGGCCGCTACCGACGCCCGCGGTTGTTCGTGATGACCCTGCGGTACTCGCGGCGCAGTTTCCGGCGCGTGGTCTGGAAGTCCAGCAAGCAGGTCTGGGCCCAGCTTCACGAAGAAGCCTTTCGTTACTTTGGGGGAGCGGTCAGCTACGTTGTGCTCGACAACCTCCGGGAGGGCGTCATCACGCCCGACCTGTACGAACCCGAGATCAACCGGCTCTACGAGGCGATGCTTGAGCACTACGGTGTCGTCGCCGATCCGGCACGTGTGCGGGACCCGAATCGAAAGGGGACCGTCGAGAACGCGATTCAACATACGCAGGGCACCGCGCTTGCCGGCCGCCGTTTCGAGTCGCTCGAAGCCCAGAACGAATTCCTGATGCACTGGGAGGCAAACTGGGCGGCCAAACGCATCCATGGCAGCACCCGGCGACAGGTCGAGGCCATGTTCCAGGAGGAGAGGCCGCATCTGCGGCCGTTGTCGACCACCGGCTTTCGCTACTTCACGGAGGTCGTGCGTACCGTCGGGGACGACACCACTGTCAACATCGATCGCAGCAACTATGCGGCACGACCTGCACCGATCGGCAGTCTCGTTTCAGTGCGCATATACGATTCCACCATCGAGATTCGCGATCGCCGTACGCAGGCGTTGTTGCGCACCCATGCTCGCGCCCTGCAGGCCGGTTCGCTTGAATTGCCCGAAGACGAACGCCCGTTCAATCCGTCCCGCCAGAGCGCCTTCCTGCTCGCGAGCGCCGGCGACATCGGGCCACAAACAAAGGCGCTGTGCCAGCACATGTTCGATAGCGAAGGTCGCGTCGGCCATCGCGCCATGTGGGGCATCGTTGGTCTGGCGAAGAAGTATCCCGCCCGGCTCGTCGAGCAGGCCTGCGATCACGCGTTGCGTCATCACGTCTACCGCTACAAACAGGTGCGCGCGATCGTCGAACGGCTGTTCGAACAGGCACTCGAGCGTCTCGATCAGGCACCGCAGCTAGAGCTACCTCTTACGCAGGATCACCCCTGATCCGTCCTGCCGCCGAGTACGGCGAACTCTTTACCCTCGGTGCGCAGCACGGCGCCGAACCTCAACCTCCAACTGGAGAGACACAAGCATGACCATGACGTTACCGGAAATCGAACGGGCTCTCGGACAGCTCCGCCTGTCTGGCGTGCGCGACACACTCGAAACGCGCGTGTTGCAGGCCCAGGGCTCCCAGCAGCCGTTCCTTGAAACCTTCGCACTGATCCTGCAGGACGAACTGGATCGCCGCCAGTCCCGGCTCATCGAACGCCGCTACAAGCTCTCCGGCCTCGAAGAGAAACTCACGCTCGCCGAATTCGACTGGGCCTTCAATCCCAAAGTGCCTCGCCAGGCCTGCTTCCAGCTGCACACGCTGAAGTTCATCGCCGCCGGCGACAACGCGCTGATCATCGGTAAACCAGGCACCGGCAAATCGCACGTTGCGAAGGCCGTCGCCTACCAGGCCGTCCTGCAAGGCCACAAGGTGCAGTATTTTGAGACCGACGAATTCTTTAACCGTTACGCGCTGAGCCCGACTGCCCAGCGCGAAGCCCGGCTGCGAGCCATCCTCGAGAGCGATCTGCTCGTGCTGGATGACCTGTTCCTGTCGCGTACGATCCCCGACGCCGCTGGCGCACTGCTGCAAACGCTGATCCATCAACGCTACAAACTGCATCGAAGCGTTGTCGTCACGTCCAACCGCGTTGTGCAGGATTGGGGCGCATACCTGGGCGACAACACGATGAGCACCACGATCCTCGACCGGCTCATGCATCACTGCCACCTGCTTGAATTCGACGGCCACAGCTACCGCCTCAAGGAAGCCGCTGAAACGCTTGCACGGAAATCGAAAACCAGCTAAATAACCCTTAGTCCTGCTTCACAGGGTGGGGGAATTTGCGCGACCATAAGTGGGGGAGTTTCAACTGACCGTCCGGGAGCATCTGCACGAAACTAGCTTGACGTCTCCCAATCAATAGTGCGCTGGGGCACGAAATCTTTGTCCCAGCGCACGAGGCGCACAACGCGTAAGGCGAATACATCCGGATACATTTGTAAGTAATATCACTCAGGTAATTTCGGTATGTTATAGATTGAAACATCCCACTGACTAGACAACTTGCGGCACGCTCGTGCTGCCGGAGACAGATATGACTCGTTGTGCAGTCTGTTCATCACATGCCGTAGACGCCTACCAAAAGATTGATGACATCGCCTACTACATCTGCGGCGCGTGCGGCTCGATGTTTGCAGACCCAGGTTTCCTGCGCGCAGTGGAAGACGGTACCGTCTCAAACTACCGCGACACCTACTGGGAAATGGAACTGCGTGCGGCAAAGGAAAGGGCGTACGGATCGTCATTGCAGCGGATTGCCGAGACGTTCTTCTACAGCCGGGTTCCAATTACCCGTTTTGTTGATATCGGTTCGGGACCCGGGTACCTGCTGGATGCGGTTGCAGCTGCGTTACCCGACGCAACAGATATGTTCTATGGAGTGGAACTCTTTCCTCCCGAGCCTGCATTCCGGTCAAAACACCCGAACTACAAGCTGTGCCCTCTCGCAGACGTTGATCAAAAGTTCGAGGGAGGTGTCTGTATCGAGGTCATCGAACATTTGACGCCGTCCATGCTCGACACACTCGCAAAGCAAATGGCACAGACCTCAGCACCTGAGGCAGTTTATTTGATCAATTCCGGTCAACCTAACTACGTGCTGAAAGAAGATCCCGGCTATCTGGACCCTCACGGTCGGGGACACATTATGTCTTATTCTCTCGAGGGGGCAAGACGGATATTTGAGCCGCACGGCTTCACGGTAATTCCCTTGCCGGGGCGTCACTGGGCTTTTCTTGTCGAATACCAATCGAAATCCACAACTAAACCGCCCATTGAACAACTCGAGGCCCGAATCTGGTCCCCTATTCCCGAGAACGCCGCCACGCTCAGAGACGGCAGTGGAGGCTCCTTGATGTTCCACGCAGGGCTAGATTCGGCTCGTTGTTATCTTGAGCATGCAACAGCGGTGGAACGCATGGAATGGGTTCGATCGCTTCAAGCGGACATCGAGCGCGTGGAAGGGAAGTTTGCGAATAAGACCCTCGTACACGATACATCCGCAGAAACGGGCAGCCCCATCGATCATGCTGGCTTCTTTGGACGCGCACGGCGCTGGGTGCAGCGCCACGCGAGTTAGCAGACGCACCACTGTCCGCGATCTGTACGTTCGCTACAACTGGTGCTCCTGGTCAGACACGCTCTCCGGATTGGTTGAGGTATGAGCGAACGAAAGCACTCATACGGTCTGCAAGCCTCATAGCAGCACAACCCAGCACGGGACATTTGTCCCCGTCTCACCCTGACCATTCATACGGCTGATGAAGGCGGCGCCATTTCGCGATGGCGCCGCAGAAAGACGATGCCGCCACAATGCCATCAGCTACGGCAACCTGGCAGGGAGTCGAGCCTAGGCGGGGACGGTCACACAATCGGCCCTTAGGACGCCCTATTGAGTTTTGATTGATGTTAAGGTGAACGCAAGACGTCGAGTATCCGGACTGCTTCCGGCCTCGGCGGGCACCATTGACCGACTAGCGCGGATTTCAACTTCTGCGTAGTCCGCATCACGGGCGGCTACGCGCACGCTCTTTAGCGGTACTGATATTGTGAAGACGTCGTCATCGATGAACTCCTTCGACGCGACTTCGGTGCCATTGACGACAACAGAAATACGATCGCTCCCCTGCGTTTTGGTCGTTTTCGCAATCGTCGCAGCAGGCACCCAACCGGAAACCAAAAGCGATTTGTCCGACGGTGTCTGCTCGATTGGGAAAGTGAAAAATGTCGAGGGGCCAACCCAGGCATGGCGCTTACCGGGATCCCCTTCAATAGGAAAGGAGCCACGTACGACATCAGTGGATCGGATCGGAGTCTTGTCCCAGTCTGCGTTTGCGTCGAATTCCGCGACATTCCGACCTTGGGTCAGATCGACCGTCATCATGCCAACTTCGCCATTCAAATTCTGTGCGGGCTCAGCCTTATCGCCACCACCAAACCACACCGCCCATTTTCCGTTCCCCATTGAAAGCAAGGTCGAGTCACAAATGACCTTCAAATTCCAAGCAGCGCGCTGCCGATCCGTGATGAGACCTGCGATCGACATCTTTTTCCAGTGTATCCCGTCCGTCGAAACCGCATAACCCAGGTTCCGAATCTCCGCATTGCTTCTCCCCGTATAAAGCATGTAGAAATAGGGCGGGGCATACGCAACGCTCGGCTCCCCCAAGCCGTTCTCATCAAACGCGCCGTAAGCGCCGACATCCAAGATCGGATTAGCCGGGGACCTTTGCCAAGTAACTCCATCCGATGATCTGGCGACGCCGAGTCGCTGCGTTGCTATTTCATCTTGCCCAAGGTAATACAGGTATAAATAGTCGGCCTTGCAGAAGTTCGTGAAGCCCCGCCTGGCCAAGCGATGCAGTTTGTTGGAGGGTAATAGAACTCCCAGAACGAATATCGATCTGATAAAGATTCTGGGAGTTTCGGAGTGGTCGCCAATGAGCACGCCTGATTTCTTTCGTAGCCGTCTGGACGCGATGATTGATCTACGTCACCCGCTTGCCGTGTTGGCAACGAAGATGTCATGGGCTTCAATCGAAACGACGCTTGCTCCCCTGTTCGAGCGACGTTCACGCGATGGACGGGTGAGCGAAGCGGTTGACCTGTTTGGCTCGAACTCGCTGGAATTTGCCGGTGGCGTCAGTGCGGCTGGACGTCCGCGCTTGCCTATGCGGCTGATGGTGGGTCTGCTGTACCTGAAGCACGCCTACAACGAGAGTGACGAAACGGTGTGCGAGCGCTGGGCACAGGACGTGTACTTTCAGTTCTTCTGCGGCGAGGAGTATTTCCAGCCGCGTCTGCCGTGCGACCCGACCAACCTGGTGCGTTTTCGGCAGGCGCTGGGCGAAGCCGGTGTCGAGGAGCTGCTCGCGGCGACGATCGCGGCTGCGGTGCAGATGAAGGCGGTGACGCCGGTCGAATTCGAGCGCGTGATTGTCGACACCACGGTGCAGGAGAAGGCGATTGCGTATCCGACCGACAGCCGTCTGCTTGAGGTGGCGCGGGCCAGACTCGTTCAGTTGGCGCAACGCGCAGGGTTGGGGCTGAAGCAAACGTACGAGCGCGAAGGCAAGCGACTGCGTCGCCGCGCGGGCGGCTATGCCCATGCGAAGCAGTTCAGGCGCCTGCGTCGTGTACTCAAGCGTCAGCGCACGGTACTGGGACGGTTGCTGCGCGATATCGAACGCAAGCTGTCTGGAGCTTCAGACGAACGGCAGGCACAACTGCGCGTCTGGCTTGAGCGGGCCTGGCGCATTTGCCACCAACGTCCAAAGGACAGGAACAAACTCTACGCACTGCATGCGCCTGAAGTTGAATGCATTGGGAAAGGAAAGGCACGCCAGCCCTACGAGTTCGGCGTCAAGGTGAGCCTCGCGATCACGGAGAAACAAGGGTTGATCGTCGGTGCGCGGGCGTTCCCCGGCAACCCCTATGACGGCCATACGCTGGCCGAGCAACTCGAACAGAGCTCCATTCTGTTGCAGGACCTGCCCGGTACACCACAGCCGAAGACCGTGTTGGTCGATCTCGGGTTTCGCGGCGTCGACGTGGAGGTATCATCAGTACACCTGATTCATCGCGGCAAACACAGGACACTGACCAGCACGCAGCGACGTTGGCTCAAGCGACGCCAGGCGATTGAACCGATCATCGGCCATGTGAAGCACGACCACGGTATGCGTCGCTGCTGGCTCAAAGGACAAACCGGCGATGCGCTGCATGCCGTGCTGTGCGCCACGGGCTACAACCTGCGCTGGCTGTTACGCGCGATTGTTCGCCTGGGTCTGGGGCCCATCTTTTTTGTCCTCGCCTGGCTGCATTCGATCGCCGATGTCCTGTCGCATCCGCTGCTTGCGCACCGGGAACGCTTCCGGCGGGCTAACCGTCCCGCTCCGACAAAATACCCGATCGGCGTCGTGCGTCAAGCAAACTGAATTTTGCAGGGCCGACTAAATAGCCGTCCTTGGCGATAACATAGGGATCACCAACTGCCTGACTATCCCACGTATGGGACGCACCAGTCGCAAATACCGGCTTGGGATAATTTGTGAATTTAAACCCGTCGCTGGAAGTCGCGAGACCAATCTGTGTACGCCCGGATTTATCACGACCTTGGTAGAAATAGAGAATCTTGCCCTTCCAGACTATGGCGGCTCCGTTCGCCGCGATATAGGAAACATCCCAGCTTTTTCCGTCGGGTTGCAGGACGGGATTGCTGTCAAATTTCCGCCAGACAATACCGTCTGAGGACGTAGCAATTCCAGTCCTCCAAACTTTTCCGTCATAACCCGAGTAGTAGTTGAAGAGCTTCCCGTTCAATCGCACAACCGACGGGTTCAAAACATCAACAGCGTCCCATTGCGTAGGAGCGCCTCGCGTTAACACCGGCTTCGCAAGCACATTTTCTATCTTGAGAGGAACGGGAGCTGCCAAACCTTTGGACGGTGCGAGAGTAAAATCGTCTCCAAGCGGCGCCGCAGGTGCCGCTTGCACAACTACGGCGACGAGGCATGCGGCCATCACGGCCAGCTTCTTTTCCATGTTATTCCCATACAGTTTGAGGCGGCAAGTTTGCCACAGTTTTTGTCCTTGATCGCCGCACGTACATGCCGGAACTGAGGATTGGCAGGGAGTCAAACATGGAGTCCCGCGGGAACACCGACCGGATTTATACAGCCGGCGCGAATGTCGACTAGACGTCACAAGCCAACCGGTCCTTACCACCATCTAATCGTGCCAGTCGCGCCCGAAAGCTACTGGTTGCCCAGTCCGCAAATCGGGCACCTTGCCTTGCGGATGGGATAGAATCGCGGGAATTCTACGCGGCCATTTACCCTACGAACTGCTACATGATCCAGCACGCCCATCGCCGCATTGACGATATCGAAGCCCTTCGTGCGTTTGCCGTCCTGTTCACGGTTATTGAACATGTCAGATATGTGCTGTCATGGGGCAACCACTATGTGTACATATTCGACCTGTTTTTTAGTGCCACGACCGGCGTCGACTTGTTTCTTTGCATATCGGGGTTCGTTATAGCGCGAAGCCTCCTCCGAACCCTAGATTCTGCGTCGGACAACGAGACGTTCTGGCGCCGCGTATTCGCCTTCTGGGTGCGTCGAGTGTTTCGCATCTGGCCTACATCTATTTTTTGGGTAACGGCCATCGTCGCGTGTGGGGTCATCTTCAGGCACGCTGGGTACTTCGGCCACTTCAGGGAGAACTTAGCTGACTTCGCAGCGGTTGTAACTCAGACCGCTAACTTCCATATGGTCGGTTGCCTCCCTCGGTCGGAATGCGGAAATGCGGGGCCATGGTGGAGTCTCTCGCTCGAAGAACAGTTTTATATATTATTGCCATTCGCCGCGTTTCTCTTTAGAAGAAAAATCGCTTACTTCATGGTGCTCGTCGTGGTGGCACAGATATTTCTTCATCGTCCGAGTTGGACCTACGGGTGGGTATTTAGAACAGATGCGCTTGCCCTTGGGGTTCTATTGGCTATATTCGCGAACACCAAGCTCCGAGAAGCGGTGAATCCAAAGTTCTTGGCAAATCGCCTGTATGCGATTCCTATAGTCGCAGTTCTACTTGTGTTAATGGCATCAATGCCCGATGCGGCGAGAAAAATCAGTTCCGTACCGTTCTCAACTGGAATGGTCGCGATAATAGCATCTGTGCTGGTGTTTATCGCCTCATTCGACGGCGACTATATCGCCAAGGGACCAATTGCGAAAACCGTTCTGCTATGGATCGGGTCCCGCTCGTACTCAATTTACCTGATTCACTGGTTTTCCATTCAGGCAACGAAAACTATTTGGTGGTTCGTTGAGCCAGCCCGTACAGTATTCGACGGGAGATATACATTACGGTACCTGCTGGTATGGATCGCGTTGACCGTCATTCTGAGCGAACTGAATTACCGGTTGCTCGAGACACCACTTCGAAGAAAGGGCGCGGACATAGCGAGGCGAATCGGAAACGGCGAATCAGCTGATCGGCCGGCATCACCAACTTCCATTTCCGAGCATTCAGCGAATGAAGCCTCGGCCGCTTCTGCTTAGTGACCGTTTAGCGCCGTTTGTCGCAGTTGCGATCCAGCTCGTCGAACCGGCAGCACCGGCGCGCGAACTGCCGTACACAAATTTTTGACGTCTCGGAGGTCGTGCAACACCTCAAACGAAGCAATTTTATTGGAGGCACGAAGACAGGGTTCCTTCCAAAACCCCAGGCCACGGGAGTCCGCTTCCGATGTGTCATAATTCGCGCATCTCCAAATGCGATATGTCCCGCCAACAGCCGCGCGGGACTGAGCTCAGTGCACGTCACGCACCCAAGACCGACCATCCCAAGAAAGTCCATGCAGAGTCGCTTAAGTAACTTGCCACCCCGGTCCCTTGAGGCGCCCGCCCGCTCAGAAGTACGCATCGCGATACCACTTTGGATAGTAGTGGCCTTGGCGCTTGCCGCGATGACGTACTGGCGGTTTGTGCGGTGGGAGCCATCAGTCTTCTTTGGAGATGACCTCTACAACGTCTTGGCGACGCTGAAAGACCATACCTTCGCCAGCGAATGGCAGCAACCATTCACGACGCCATTCTACGAGAAGTACCGGCCCGTGTTCGAGCTGATATGGCTGGCACTCGTCCGCTTATTCCAGACGGATCTACGCGGCTTCCTCGCCTTCAACTTTGGCGTGCATTTGCTGAACGCAATGATTTTGTTTGCTATTGCAATGCAAATCTCGAATGGCAACAAACTGGTGAGTGTAGGTGTGGCTGTCGCCTTTGCCGGCTCGCGCTTCGCACTCTATCAGATCACTCAGGCCACGGGCCCGGTCGAAGCGATCGCGCTAACGCTGTTCCTACTTACGATTGGTTGGGTTTTAAAAGCGTATCAATACCCGGAAGATAGCCGCTGGCAATGGCTCGTTGTAGGCGCCTTCTTCCTCTGCATACACACGCATGAGCGGTATATCTCCCTTACGCCCGTACTTGCATTTATGCTCGCGCTATCGCGCCGTCGCAGTGCTAGCTTTTTCAATCGATATGGCGCAGCGATTGTGTGTGTTGCAATACCGCTGTTCAACGCGCTAGTAAAAACAAGCCTACTTCATTTGGCATTCTTCGTAGGCACGGGCGCGACGCACATTGACGTGAATGTGCAGCGAATCGTTGAGCAGGCAATGCAAGCGATCCTGTCAGTGGTTGGATTCAACTATGGTCCCGAATATCTGGTTGGCCATAGCATCGTATTCGGCGAGTCATCAACCGGCGATGACGCTGCACGCCTTCTAGCAACGATAATCGTGTGCGCCGCGCTCGTCGCAACCACCTATGCAGTTTTAGTTGGGGGACGATCCCGCGCTCCGCTCCGTTGGTACCCTGTCTTTACGCTAGCGATTTTGATTACGATCCTAGTTCCACCGATCGTGACAATTCGCCTCGAACAGCGCTGGCTTTACGCTCCGCTGGCGCTTTTCTTGCTTCTTTTTGCATGGGCTGCGAGACTGGACGGAAGCAAACGTATTGTGCCAACGATCGCGAGCCTTGCGGCTTGTCTTTCATTGCTCACGCTGGATATCCTTCTGAGCCAATATATCCCCCGGATCTACTTCATAAGTTCCGCGACTGCTGCCTCGCTTGCAAAGCGTGACATAGTGGATGCTCACGCAGCACCGCTTGGTCAAGATCTGCTGTTGCACGCAGCACGCGACCATTGCAAGTGGACCTTGCAGGAAGGACGCTTCTTTGAACTGTACGAGGGACAGGTTCGAAAGATTTACTGCGCGCTCACCGATGACTCGTTCGACGCCCTGCTGAAGACATACCCGTCAGCGCAAGCATTCAGCTACACACCAGGTGCGTCGTTCACTCCCGTAGTAAGACCGAAGTAACCTCCGGCCCCGCATCCCATGGAACCACTCCAAACTCTGGATCAGCAGCGCATGCTGGAGATCCGCCGCCGACTGCTTCGCATGCACTACGAGAGTGGTGTGGGTCACATCGGCGGCAACCTGTCGTCCCTTGATGCGATTGCATTGCTCTTCAACGAGTACATCGGTCCAAACGACCACTTCGTTTTGTCGAAGGGGCACTCAGCCGGGGCGCTCTATATCGCACTCTGGAGCGCCGGAAAACTCGACGACAGTCAACTCGCGACGTTCCACAAGGACGGGACGTTACTCGCCGGCCATCCTCCCGCAGGCGGAATCCCTGAGATCATGTTTGCCACCGGAAGTCTGGGGCACGGACTATCTCTCGCTGCCGGCACAGCCCTCGCAACCCGCATGCGTGGAAAGGCCGACCACGTATATTGCGTGACGTCAGACGGAGAGTGGCAGGAAGGATCAACCTGGGAAGCCCTTATTTTCTCGAGTCACCAACAACTGGCAAATCTGACCGTTCTGGTTGACCACAATCAGCTTCAGGGTTTTGGATCTACGAATGCAATCGCCTCGATGGCGCCGCTCTGGGAACGCCTTCGTGGTTTCGACGTCGAGATCGATGTCGTGCCTGGTCATGACCTACAAGCTATTCGAACCGCACTCAACAAGCGGCCGGGCCGCCCACATATCGTCATGCTCGAAACGACAAAGGGCAAGGGCGTATCGTTTATGGAAAACCAGATGGAGTGGCACTATTTGCCGCTGAGCGAAGCTCAGTATAAGCAGGCAATCGCGGAGCTCGCCGGATCATGAGAAAGCAATTGTGTGATGCGCTGGTAGCGCGCGCCGCAAACCCGGATATGGCGTTTCTGACGGGCGACCTGGGTTTCATGGCATTGGAACCACTCCGCGAAACAATGGGGCAACGCTTTATTAATGCCGGTGTCGCAGAGCAGAACATGATTACGGTGGCAGCCGCAATGACGCGTCAAGGCTGGGAGACCTGGGTCTACAGCATTGCCCCGTTCTGCTATGCGCGACCGTTTGAACAGATCCGAAACGACATCACGTTTCATAAACTGCCGGTCCGGATGATCGGAAACGGTGGCGGCTACGGTTACGGCGTAATGGGACCGACCCATCATGCCATCGAGGACTATGGGATTCTGCTGACGCTGCCAAACATCACCGCATTTGTGCCGGCGTTCGATGAAGACGTCGCTGCAGTGATCGAGCGCGCCGGCGCCTCCGCGGGAGCCGCGTATATCCGGCTGGGTCGAGGCGAGGCACCGAAAGATTTCGCCATCCCAGCATATTCACCCTGGCGCCAACTCGTCTCAGGTAATGGGCAGCCCGTGATCGCGGTGGGCCCGCTCGCGGGAACGTACATCAATGCCTTGGCAAGTCTACCGGAAGCGAACAGACCTAACCTGTGGGTCGTTGGCGAGCTACCGCTCGCGGCTAATGGGCTGCCGGAGCGCCTAACGGCGCAGATCGCAGCCTCGGGAAAGCTCTGTGTTGTCGAGGAACACGTTGCACGTGGTAGCTTTGGCTCCGAGCTGGCGCTGCACCTCCTCACTCATGGGATTTTCGCAAAGCTGCATCACTTGCACGCCAAGGCACACCATTACCCGCGCTACGGGTCGCAGAACTACCTCCGCCGCGAATCCGGCCTCGACCCGCAAAGCCTGCTCGGCGCGCTCGGCCTCATCTGACCTTCCGCTGTCAACATCCATCATGACCAATCCGAGTTTAGACATCCGCTCCCTGCGGGGGCCGATCCTCATTACCGGTGCCTCAGGCTTCGTCGGTGCAAACCTGTTTCTGAAGATATTCGCATCGAGACAAGATGTATTTGCCGTAGTGCATCGGGACAAAGCGTGGCGGCTCGCTGGCGTGCCGGACACGAATGTGATGGCTGTCGACGTCAACGATCCCGCTGCCGTCAAACACATGCTGGACACCGTCGCTCCTCAAACTGTCTTCGATTGCGTTGCCTACGGCGCATATTCATTCGAACAGGATCCGGGGCTGATCTATCAAACGAATTTCAATTCCATCGTCACGCTAACCAGCTTGCTCGCGCAGCGGTCGATCTCGGCGTTCGTTCACGCTGGCAGCTCTTCGGAGTATGGGAAGAATTGCGCGGCGCCGCTCGAAGACAGCACACGCGAACCGAATAGCCACTACTCGGTTTCGAAGGTCGCGGTTGGCGAATACCTGCGCTACATGGGAATCGAGCGTCGGTTTCCGTGCGTCAACCTGCGTTTGTACTCCGTCTACGGCCCGCTCGAAGACGGCTCGCGCCTGATCCCCACCCTCCTGCGGAAGGCTTTGTCTGGCGCGCTTCCTCCCTTTGTTGCTCCTGATATCTCACGCGACTTCGTCCATGTCGACGA
This sequence comes from Paraburkholderia phytofirmans OLGA172, assembly GCF_001634365.1. NCBI lineage: Bacteria > Pseudomonadati > Pseudomonadota > Betaproteobacteria > Burkholderiales > Burkholderiaceae > Paraburkholderia > Paraburkholderia phytofirmans. The sequence goes on along the minus strand of NZ_CP014578.1, from coordinate 740,308 downwards.
CGTATGCTCCGCATTTATCAGCGCTGCAGTCCGGATGAACCCCTCGCTATATGGTGAAAGCTTCAACATTGGCAGCGGAACAAAGACAACCATTCGCGAATTGGCGGGGCTGACGCGAGGTCTGTTTGATGTCAAGGAAGAGCCACAATTTGGCACGATGGACGACCGCTCATGGGACATGTCGGACTGGTATGCGAATCCTGACAAGGCCAATACGTTGCTGGGTTGGGAAACGCAGATTTCGCTCGCCGACGGACTGAGTCTGACTGCGAACTGGGTCAAGACGCTCAGTGAGGAAGAACTCGCGCAACGGTCCAAGCAGACCTTGCACAAGCGCAAGCGCAGTGTCTCGGCAATTATTGCGTGCTATAAGGACGAGCCGGCCATTCCGATCATGTATCGCAGGCTCACCGACACGTTTCTTAAGCTCGGCATCGACTACGAAATCATCTTTGTAAACGACTGCAGCCCCGATAACTCTGCGGAAGTCATCCGTGAGATATCGACAACAGATCCCAAAGTCATCGGCATCTCTCACTCGCGCAATTTCGGTTCCCAGATGGCGTTTCGCAGCGGTATGGAGCTATCGACCAAAGACGCCGTTGTTCTGCTGGATGGCGATCTTCAGGATCCGCCGGAATTGATCGAAGCGTTCTACGCTGCCTGGGAGCAAGGCAATGACGTCGTGTATGGAAATCGGGTCGGTCGAGAAATGCCGTGGCATTGGGGCCTGCTGTATAAGGCCTTCTACAGGGTGTTCGCGGCGTTTAGTTACGTGAAAATCCCCCTCGACGCCGGTGACTTTTCCCTCATTGATAGAAAGGTCGTTCGGTGGCTGCTGGCATGTCCGGAGAGAGATCTATTCATGCGCGGCCTGCGCGCATACGTAGGATTCCGTCAAACGGGCGTGCCTTACGAACGTCCGGAGCGAATGTTCGGACACACGACGAATTCGCTGGCGAAGAACATCGACTGGGCGAAGAAAGGAATCTTTTCGTTCAGTAACGTGCCGCTCACCATGCTGACGACGGCCGGGCTTGCATTGTTCAGTCTGTCGCTGATTGCTGCTGTCATCATTGCAATACTGAGGCTCGCATTCCCCGATATAGCGCCACGCGGTATTACGACACTGCTGATTGCAGTACTCATGTTTGGATCGATCAACCTGTTCGGCATCGGCTTGGTTGGCGAATACATCGGAAAAATCATGATCGAGGTGAAGGGCCGACCTCGGCTTATCCGCGCCGCGTTGATCAGGCACGGTGTAGTCACGGAACAGATGGCAAAAGTCCCGCAGCTTTGAGCGCAATCCATGCACGCACCTGTCGTGTTGCAATGTGCGGCATTGGCATTCCCCTGACCTCATAGAACCGTCAAGATGCAACTCTCACAACGAGCTCAGCGTAACTGTCCTGTCTGCGGCAGCCCTCCCTCGACAGCGAAGGTCTTCTTCGACGAGCACATCGACTCGTCAAAGCTGACGGAATTTAGCTTTGCGTCGAGAAAGGAGCCTGAGTACCTGTGCTATCAGATGGTCCAGTGCCCCGCGTGCGATCTGGTCTACGTAGACCGGCCACCGTCTCAACAGGCGTTGGCGGAGGTCTACCACGCTGCCGACTACGACAGCAGTGAAGAAGCCGATGATGCTGCGACAGCTTATGCGCGCGTCATTCAGCCAGTACTCGGCGGGCTCCGTCTCGGACGTGCGCTTGAGATTGGCACCGGCACCGGTGTCTTCCTGGATAAGCTCAAAGAGATGGGTTTCGATAATGTAGTCGGCATCGAACCCTCTACCGCAGCTATTGCGGCTGCTCCGCCGCACCGGAATGGCTGGATCCGCGAAGGCATCTTCGTGGAAAGCGACTATGAACCAGAGTCGTTTGATCTGATCTGTTGCTTCATGACCCTGGAGCACGTGCGCGAGCCCAAGGAGATTGCCAGTTCAGTGATCAACCTGCTCAAGCCGGGCGGCGCATTCGTCACGGTTACGCATGACTACAGGAGCGTTGTGAATCGATTGATGGGAAGGCGCTCACCCATTATCGATATCGAACACATGCAACTTTTCTCCACGCGTAGCATAGAAGCGCTGTTCACGCGCACGGGCTACACCGACATTCGAGCGCGCCCGTTCATCAACCGATATTCGTTGAGATATTGGACCCGGCTGGCGCCCCTTCCGTCAGGAGTCAAAGGGCTCGCCCAAAACGTACTTTCATCGGTTGGACTGAGCGGGATCAAGATTTCAATGAATGTCGGCAACACCGTAGCATTCGGCTTTAAGCCGCCAAAATAGCGTGCTCAGGACACTTTACAACCGGTCTGGGCGCGTCGGCCGATTTGTCGCGGTCGGGGCGCTCAACACAGTCTTTGGCCTTGCGACCTATACACTGTTCATTCGGCTGGGCAGCCCGACGTGGTTTGCACTCGTCGGCGGAAACGTGGCCGGCCTGGTATTTAATTTCCTGACGACCGGCGGACTTGTATTTGCCGATCTCTCCCCTGCCCGTATACCGAAGTTCGTGGCTGTCTATGTCGGTACCTATTTCCTGAATCTTTTCCTGATTCATTGGCTATCGGCCGTCGTGGGCGGGCCAATTCTGAGCCAGGTCATTCTGACGCCGATCATGGCTGTCGTTGCCTACCTGCTCATGTCGCGCGTGGTGTTCGCGACACCCGCCAACGGCGGGAGCGAATCGCGATAGCCGGTAAAATCAGGGGTTGGAGCAGCGCAACGCTCAAGCTCTAAACAAACAACGAAGTTCCAGCGCCCGAGTCCAGAGGGATACTGCCTTGCAAGAACAGTTCCAGCCGATAGCGGTCACGTCGCCAACTCAGCACCCGCTTCTATTCAAATTGCGCTGCCTGGTCGACGTGCAGCTTGGCTCCATCGCCAAATTTCTGCGGCCCCACCTGGCTGGCCTGCATGGAAGCGTCCTCGACGTGGGCGCCGGTGAATCACCATGGCGCGATTGGCTTCCAGCAGATGCCACGTACCATGGCATCGACATTGGGAATTCAGACGACTTCGGAATGTCGCGCGGTCGGGCCGATATCACCTACTATGACGGGCGCAAGATTCCGTTTCCAGACGCCGCTTTCGACAACGCAATTTGTATCGAGGTGCTTGAACACGCGGCAGACCCGGAACTGCTGCTGGAGGAGATCGCGCGAGTACTGAAGAACCAGGGCACCCTATTGTTGACTGTTCCCTGGTCGGCGCGCAGACACCACATACCTCATGACTATCATCGTTTTACGCGTGAACGCCTCGGCGTGCTGCTCGAGCAACACGGATTCAGCGACGTGCAGATTGTTGAACGTGGCAGCGATATCGGGGTAATCGCAAACAAACTCACCGTGCTCACCTTGCGACTTCTTCGCCCAGCGAAAACTGTCGAGATGGTATGGACGCTGCCGCTCGCGGTTTTATGCGGGCCGATCGCGTTGGGATTCCTGATTGCCACGCATTGGGCAGACGCTGCGGGAAGAGGCGCGGCGGAAGACCCGCTCGGGTACTTCGTTTCTGCGGTCCGGCGGAGCTAATAGGCTCGCGGATAGATTGACGCGTTGATGTGCGGACTATCGCAGGAGTAGCTAGCGGCAATCTAATCATTAACGCTAGCCATTCGTCAGCGCAGCAACCTGACGCTATTGCACGTCCGAGGGATGGTTACTGAGTTGAGCCGCAACGTCCAGCAAATCGTCGACACGAATAACGTCCGGCTCCAAATCCTCGACAACCGCGTCCCCAAACAAATAGCAAGTGCCGACCTTTGCAGCCTTGGCCGCCTGCATATCGGTCAACGAGTCTCCCACCATGACTGACGTGCCAAGATCAACGTGGTGCTCCGCCGCCGCCCTCAACAACATCCCCGGCGCCGGCTTCCTGCACTCGCAAGCAATCCCATACTCGCCAATCCCGGCCGTCGGATGGTGCGGGCAGTAATAGACCTGCGTGATCGGCGCTCCCTGCGCAGCGAACTGTTCGAGCATCCAGCTTGTGAAAGCTGCAAACGTCTCTTCGCTGTAGTAACCGCGCGCGATCCCCGCCTGGTTGGTCACGACAAACACGTCGTAGTCCGCCTTGCGCGCCTGACGCACCAACTCAAAAATTCCCGGTACGAACACGCAGTCCTCGGCACGATGCAGGTAACCAATGTCGACATTGATCACCCCATCGCGATCGAGAAACAGCGCACGCTTCAATGCTGTCATCGTCTCAAGCCACCATCTGCGGCACGAGCGTCTGTGCCAGCGCATAATCTTCGGGCACACCGATATCGATCAACTGGCTAACGGCCGGAACCGCGTGAACCTGAAGCTCGGCAAGATGAGCGTGCAAAAAGTCCTGCTCGAACGAAAACCGCTCCTGGTTCACATAGCGCATGAACGAAGCCCGCTTCACCAGATAGACACCGGCGTTGATAAAGCCTGCACCGGTCTGCCCCTTCTCGCGGAATGCGGTGGCCCGGCGCGGCGGCGCCGCGTCGAAATCCACGGCCCCGTAGCGCGCCACATCGTCAAGCTTTGCCACCGCCATGACGACGTCGGCCTCGCCCGATGCGCCCGCGGCACGCAGGTCGTCGAAATCGACGATGGTCATCGTATCGCCGTTGAGCACGAACGCTTCGTCGCCGCCAATCTCAGCCATCGCCTTGGCAATGGCGCCGCCCGTACCGAGCGGCTCATCTTCGATGACGTAGTGCACCTTCAGTGCTCCGAAGGCGTCGCCGAAGTAATCCTCGATCACGTCGCGCTTATAGCCGACGGACAAGTACACATCCGCGATACCCTGCTGCTCGAGACGGCGCAGAACCCACCACAGGAATGGCTTGCCCGCCACCACGGCCATCGGCTTTGGCAGATCAGGTACGACCGAACGAAGGCGCGTACCAAGTCCGCCAGCCAGAACGATTGCGGGAATCATGCCGGGGTGAAAAGGCTCGACTCAACCAGGCCACAAATGATGTGGGCCAGCAGGATATGCCCTTCCTGGATCTTCGGCGTCGAGCGGGACGGCACTTCAATGCACACGTCGCACAGATCGAGCATCGCGTTACCGTTGGCGCCAGTGAACCCCGCCACATACATGCCCTTCGCGCGTGCCTCTTCCATGGCACGCAGGACGTTCGCAGACTTGCCGGACGTCGAGATGCCCCAGAAGAAGTCACCCTTGGTGGCAACGGCCTGCACCTGGCGTGCAAACACTTTCTCGTAACCGTAATCGTTGCCGATAGCGGTCAATGCAGAGGTATCCGTCGTCAACGCAAACGCCGGCAAGCCGGGACGGTCGAAGTTGAAGCGGCTGACAAACTCGCCAGCAATGTGCTGCGCGTCGGCTGCGCTGCCGCCATTACCGGCGATCAGCACCTTGTTGCCTGCCTTGAACGTGTCGACGATCGTCTGTGCGAAACCCGCGACCTTATCCAGCAGGACTTCGTCGGCGTGAATTGCGGTGAAAACGTCGATCGCCTTCGAGATTTCGTTCCGGATCGTATCTTTCATTAGGTCCTCCAGGAATACGCACCGTGTTCGGTGAAGTTGCAGGTAAATACCTGACCGTTGAATTGCGCGAGGGTGCGCATCACGTCAGGTCGCTTCGTCGGATCAACGACGAACATCATAAAACCGCCGCCACCGGCGCCGGATACTTTGCCCGCACGCGCACCGGCCGCAATCGCCGCATCATAGATTGCATCGATGCTTGAATTGCTAATACTGGTCGCCATTAGCTTCTTCGAGATCCACGAGAGACGCATCGACTCGGCGAAACTGTCAAAGTCACCCTTGAGAATGGCTTCCTTCATCTTGATGGCTTCTTCTTTCACGCGGTGCAACGCATCCAGCGAGGTGGAATTGCCACTGCGCACGCTGTCAGTCTGCTGCTGAATGATCCGGGCAGACTCGCGGGACACGCCCGTGTAAAACAAGACCAATGAGGACTCGAGTTCCGCACGCACTGACTGCTTGACGCGCAGCGGGTTGACGATCACCCGGTCCTGATAAAACTCCATGAAGTTAAAACCGCCGAACGTGGCCGCGTACTGGTCCTGCTTGCCGCCGGCAAATGCCAGGTCGACGCGCTCGATGTCATAAGCGAGTTGCGCTATGTCGTATTCGCCAAGCGGAATCTGCAGGTACTCGACGAAGGCGTGGACCAACGCCACCACCATCGTCGACGACGAGCCCAGGCCCGATCCCGGCGGCGCTTCGGAGTGTGTCGTCACGAGTACGGGCAGCGGGACGCCAGCGTTGTAGTCGCGAACGATACGGTTGTACACGCCCGCGTGCAGCTCCAGGCCCTTGACCAAGCCGAGCGACGCCGTAGCCGCGCCGGACCAGTGCACCGAGTTATCCGCCGCCACCAGTTCAACCGTCTCGTCGTCACGGGGGGTAATGGTCGCGTACGCGAACTTGTCGATGGTGGCGTTCAGGACAAGCCCACCAAAGTCGTCGGAGTATGGCGAGACGTCCGTGCCGCCGCCCGCGAGTCCAAGCCGCAGCGGTGCACGCGCGCGAACGGTTCCGGGTTTGAAAGAGGTAGTCATAAGCGATAAATCAAAGGTTGAAATCCAGATCCTGCGTGAACACTTCACGAATTGCCGAGCTCGAGAAGTTCGCGGCGACGTACGCACGCCCCGCTTCGGCAACACGGAACCAATTCGCGTCATTGCGAACCAGTTCAATCACGCTCGATGCAAACGCGGCCGGATCGTCGGTCACGGGCAGAAAGTCGTCGAGACCCGCCAATCCCTGAACGCCAACTGGTGTCGTCACCAGCGGAGTACCGAAGTTAAGAGCTTCAACAACCTTGTTCTTGACGCCAGCGCCAAAGCGCAACGGTACCACTGCCACGCGGGCGAGTTCATACAGCTGGGCAAGCCGCTGATCCGTCACGTAGCCGGTCACCACCACCTTGGGTCCAGCGAGAGCTTTCACCTCGTCGGTCGGATTTGAGCCCACCAACGTGAGATGGATATGCGGCAGTTCCGCAGTGATACGCGGCATGATCTCGTTCACGAGCCACTTCGCTGCGTCGACATTAGGCGGATGGCCAAAGCCCGCAACGAAGACAATCTGGCTGCGCTCCTGTAACGTCGCGGCGCTTTCGGTGGACGGACGAGGCTCGAAGAAATAAGGCGGCAAGGTGCGCGCTGCCACGCCCGGCGCCATCTTATTGACCGTATCGGTTTCCGTAGACGACGGGTAATAGACCAGGTCAACTGCCTTCCAGACCTTCAGTTCAAGCTGACGCTCAGTCTCCGCCTGGCGCAGCAATTTCTGCTCGCCCGAGACCTCCGCCTGCTTCAAGGTGCGCTCGAAGTGCAGGTCGTGGCCGTAATAGAGCAACTTCGCAGCAGGTGCGTATTTACGCAGCGGCTCGATGAACGGCTCGCTGACATAGGGCCGATTCAAAAATGCGAAGTCGATGGTCTGATCAGTATTCTTGATCCACTCGTCAAAACCGTCGATGAACTGCGGGCCGTAAAAGACCTCGACACCCATTTGCTGGAGCGGCTTCACATAGGCTTCGTCGTACCAAAGGTTCTGCGGCCAGAACTTGACGTTGAGGCCCATCTCCAGGAATACACGAATGAAGCAGATCAAGGAGCGCGAACCTGCATCGCGATCGGGCTGCGGAACATAGTGGTCGACAATCAAAACGGTCTTGCGAATACGCGTGCGATCGCGCGCTGCACTCACCTGCGTGGCGTTGTCGAAGTGCTGCGCGTTGAGGACTTCAAGCCAACGCTCCCGAAACTTCTTCTGATTCTCTACCTGGTAAGCCTTGATGCCAGAGCCGGTGTCAGTTCCGTTCGAGATGCCTTCGTAGTGAACAATGACCGATTCCGGCTGGTAATAGACCTTCTTACCCGCCAGACGCACCTTGAATGCCAGATCGGAGTCCTCGCAGTAGGCCGGTACATAGTGCTCGTCGAAACCGCCCAGTTCGTTCCACAGCTCCCTTCGGAGCAACAACGAAGCACCCGACGAATAGTCGATTTCTTTGACGTAGTTGTAAGCGCTCTTGGACGGATCGTCGAGACGCCCGAAATTCCACGCCGAACCATCCTTCCACATGATTCCGCCGGCTTCCTGCAGACGGCCATCGGGATAGACGAGTTTGGAGCCGACCATACCGCAATCGGGACGTGTATCGAACAACGCCACCATCGAATCGAGCCAGCCAGGCGTCACTTCCGTATCGTTGTTCAGGAAGTAGACGAATTCGCCGCGTGCGTGGGTCGCCGCGTGATTACAGGAGCGGATAAAGCCCAGATTCTTCGGGTTCAAGACGAAGCGAAGACCCGGAATCTCTTGCATCCGCAGAATGTCCTTATCTCCTGACGCGTCCTCAGCGACGATCACTTCGATCGGAACCGCCGGCAAATATTCGATGATGGACCGAACGCAGGCAAGCGTGTACGGCAAATTGCCGTAGGCCGGAATCACGACCGATACGAGGGGCTTCTCCACCTCGGGCAGCGTCAAAGAGGCGAGGACCGAATCGAACTCTTCCGGCTTGATCTGTGGGCGCCCCAGGACCTGGGTTAGCGGCGCGCCTTGACGCTTCCACGCTTCGTAGAACACCACGCCTTCGAAAAGCGGACCGGCAGCGCGAAAGACAACATCGGCAAGCTTGTTCTTTTGCCGGTGACTGAGCGGTAACGCCTTGTAGGCTGCTCGTCCCCACCGTTTGGCATACGGGCGAAGCGGCCGCAGTACCGACGCGACATCACCTCGGGCGACCCGCACAATGCCACGCAGCGGTCGCGTGATCTTCCATGAGGTGGACGCGTAGACGCTTGCCAGCTCGCCCTGCAACTGGCCAAGGCCTGTCTGCAATTCGTCGAGCTCGTGGCGAATCGCCTCATACCGCTCGACGAGCGCGGCGGTTTCACCGTCCGCGGTCGCTCTCAGCCCTCGAAGCTCGTTTTCGCGCTCACGCATCGAATCGGCGTGGCGTTGAACCTCCGCGTCAAGCGACAGTGCCCACTCGGTGCGGTCGGCAAACTCAGCTTGCAACCGGCGGATCTCCGTGTCGCGCGCCTCGATTTCGGCGGTCTGACGGTTCGCCCATGCCGCAATTTCCTCTTTCCGCGCATAGAGATCGCTACCCTCTTCAAAGAAGATAGACGCCTCCAGCTTGGGCTGTCCATGCTCAGCATCCTTCGAGCAGACCGCCAGAAAGTACATGATCGCGTCGAGTTTCGGCGTACGCACCGCTACACCGGCTTGATCGAGCGTCAAAGCGGAATACGCTGCATCCTGCCGATCACCCGGAAGGATCACCGAGCTCGTTGCAAGGCGCTGGCCATAGTAAGTCACAGCGCTGAAATAGCGCTTCACCAGCGCATCGAGCTCTTCGAAATAGAGCTCGCGGACGTGAAACTCGTTATTAAAGTTTCGATCGTCCGAATACACCTTCTTATTGGGCGACGACAGGATGAGAAAACCGCCCGGCTTAAGTACGCGGTGAATCTCCGCGAGCATTTCATCGTGCTGCGTCAGGTGTTCGAGCGTCTCAAATGAGACGACCGCGTCGACGCTGGCGTCAGCCAACGGGATCGCCGTTGCGCTGCCCTGCCGAAACGAGAGGTTCGGAACATCCCCGTAGCTCTCCGCCGCGTGCTCGACGGCTTCATGCGAAATGTCAACGCCGGTCACCTCTTTGGCGTACCTGGCCAAAATCGCCGAGCCATAGCCTTCACCGCAAGCAATGTCCAGCACATGCAGGCCCTTGACTGTCTGTGCGGCCCAGCCATAGCGGTGCAAATGCTCATAGCGCATGTCCCCGTCTTCGGTCGGGACATACCGTTCGCCGGTGAATTCGATCACGCCAGTGACCTCTCTTTTTCGACGCTAATGCTCAACATAGGGATACCAATTAAGCCGTGACGCATCGTGCTGTCGACGGTACGGAACTGCAACGCGTCATGGAGCCAATGCTGTTGGGTGTGATCGTCCTGGGTGCCGGATGCAACCGCGGCGTCGATGGAGTACGCGCCAACCGGCAGTATGGGCATACGGAACCGGAATGAAGCAAGGAACACATCACCCTCAGTCCCTTCGATGACGTCTTCGTAACTCAGGTGCGAGTTGTCCCCGAACAGCCGTTGCCCGAGGCGATCCTTCACGTAGAAGCCAAAAATCAATCCGGTCATCTGCGTGTGTGCAGCGACTTTCAGTTGCAGGGTGATCAGGTCGCCACCTTGCATGAGTTGAGCCTGACGTCCATCTTCGTCGATCAACGCAACATCGACGATCGAGGCGCCGCCCGCTCCGAATGCGCTCTCCTGCACCGCGGGATCGAATTCAAATACCTTGATGGTGTTCGCAGCTTTCAATTGATCGACCCGCGGATCGACCACGTCGAGCGCCTTCATCTTGGCCCGGGCCCGCGCGGTCTTCACCGCACTCACTGCCACGCCCTGTGCCTTTCGATCCAGCACATGCTGCTCGGCAAGGTAAGCCTCGACCACTTCTTTGGCCGACCCATCCATGCGCACCGAGCCATGATCGAGCCAGACCGCGCGTGAGCACAGGCTCGTCACCGCACCGACGTCGTGACTCACGAACAGCAGCGTGCCGTTCTTCTGGAACTCGCGCAAAAAGCGCATGCACTTCTGCGTAAAGCGCACGTCGCCGACGGACAACGCCTCGTCCACCACCAGCACGTCCGCATCGACGTGCGCAGCGATCGCGAACGCCAGGCGCACATACATCCCGCTCGAGTACGTCTTCACGGGTTGCGAAACGAAGTCGCCAATCTCCGCGAACTCGATGATCGACTTGTAGCGTTCCTTCAACTGCTTTTCGGTCAAACCGTAAAGCATGCCGCTCAGGTAAACGTTCTCTTCGCCGGTGAAATCGGGATTGAAACCGGCGCCCAGTTCGAGCAGCGCGGCGACCCGGCCGCTCCGCTTCACCTCGCCTTGAGTCGGAAACAGGGTGCCACAGACGAGCTGAAGGAAGGTCGACTTGCCAGACCCGTTCTGCCCAATGATCGCCACCGTCTCACCGCGGCTGACCGTCAGATCGACATTCCTCAGGGCCCAGAATTCGCGGAAGTATTCCTTCGGCTGCCGGCCCACCATCCGCGACACACGCGGCAGGATCATCTGCTTCAGCCGATCCTGCGGAGCACTGTAAATTTCATAACGCTTGCCGAGACCATGCACCTCGACAGCGGTTTCTCTCACGCTATCAGAGCACATCTGCAAATCCCTTACGCGTTTTCTGGAACCAGAATAGTCCAAGCGATGCGACGATATACGCAATCACCGAATAGATAGCCCAACCGAGCCAGTTGACTTGGCCGCCCCAGATTGCGACGTTACGAATCTGGTCGATCACAAAGGTCAAGGGGTTGAGCATGATGATCGCGCGCAAGCGCGGTGGCACCGAGGTCAGCGGATAAAAGACGGGCGCCATGAACATCAGCAGCGACGACACAATACCCATCACTTGCCCGAGATCGCGCATGAAGACGCCGAACGACGCAAGGAACCACACCAGCCCGGCAATCAATACGATAAACGGCAACAGGATCACGGGAACGAAAATCACCGTCCACGGAATATGCCCCTGCCAGAACAGGATCGCGATAAGAAGAATGACCGACGCGACGAGCATGTGAAACAACGCGGTGCCAATCGCGATCCAGGGCAGTGTCTGCAGTGGGAACACCACCTTCTTAACGTAGTTCGGATTGCCGACCACCAACATCGGCGCGCGTGTCAGGCACTCCGAGATCAAGTTGTGCGCCAGCACGCCCACAAACATCACCACCGCGAATTCGATGTGGTCGGTCGACGTAGGCCGCCATCTCGACTTAAACACAAACCCAAATACAAACGTGTAAATGCTCAACATCAACAGCGGCGTAATGAACGACCAAAAGAGTCCGAGAAACGAACCCTTATAGCGACCGGCCACTTCGCGTTTCACGAATTGCACGATCAGATGCCAATTCTCCGTGAGCGAGTACACGACCGCCAGTGGATGCAGCAGTCGATTTGGTGTTTCCATACCTGTTCCTGTTTGCAATGCGGGACGTGCTTACTGCCCCAAAAGATCGTCCAGCGCCAGCGCTAGCCCTTCGCGCCAGTCGAGGCGACCGAGCCTGAAGCGTCGGTCGAACTTATCGTTGTCGAGCACGGAATACTGCTGGCGGCGCGCCGGCGTCGGATACTCGTCTGAGGAGATCGGTTCGATCGACGTTGCCTTGATCGCCATCTTCCCGGAGGCACGCGCGCCCTCGATGATCGCGCTCGCGAAGCCGTGCCATGTTGTCTCGCCCGCAGCCGTCATATGGAACAAGCCGGACTCGAATTCGCCGGCATTGCGCTCGCGCTGAGCCTGCGCCACGACATGGGCGGTGAGATCCGCAATCATGCGCGCCGAAGTCGGCGCACCCGTCTGGTCCGCCACCACACGCAGCCTGTCGCGCTCACCCGCCACGCGCAGCATGGTTCGCAAAAAGTTGCTGCCACGCGGCCCATACACCCAGGTGGTCCGTAGCGTGAGCCAATCGCCGGCCACGTTTTCAATCGCCCGCTCGCCGGCTAGTTTGCTCGCACCGTAGGCATTCAACGGCGCCACGGGATCAGTCTCGAAGTACGGCGTCTTTGAAGACCCGTCGAACACATAATCGGTCGAGTAGTGGACCATCAGCGCGTTCTGCTCACGCGCGGCCTCAGCCAGCACGCCAACCGCCTCAGCATTCACCCGGTGTGCAAGCTCGGTCTCGGTTTCCGCATTGTCGACAGCCGTATAGGCCGCAGCATTGACAATCACGTGCGGACGCACCGACGCCACCAGCTTCGCCAGCGTCTCCGGCCTCGCCAGATCGGCCTCGTTGCGATCAAACGCCAAGACGTCGCCGAGCGGAGCCAGCGCACGGCGCAGCTCCCATCCGACCTGCCCGTTACGGCCAGTCAGCAAAATCCTCATGCGAACACCTCTGCTTCGGCGAGCGGCCGCGCTGCCGCATCTTTCGCGGCAACCTGCGGCTCGCCCTCGAGCGGCCATTCGATCCCGAGTGCCGGATCATTCCACAGCAGACTGCGCTCGAACTCAGGGAACCAGTAGTCGGTGGTCTTATAAAGAAACTCGGCGCTTTCCGACGTCACGCAGAAACCGTGCGCGAATCCAGGCGGCACCCAAAGTTGCCGCTTGTTGTCGGCAGACAGGTACACGCCCTCCCATTTACCGAAGGTCGGCGAACTGCGCCGGATATCCACCACGACGTCGAACACCTCCCCGGACACCACGCGAACCAGCTTGCCCTGCGGATTCTGAATCTGGTAATGCAAGCCGCGCAGCACGCCCTTCGCAGAACGCGAATGGTTGTCCTGCACAAACTCGGCGCTGACCCCCGTCTCTCTCGCGAATTCGCGCGCGTTGAAGCTTTCGTAGAAGAAGCCGCGCGCGTCACCGAACACTTTGGGCTCGATGATCTTCACGTCCGGCAAAGTGGTCGCAATTACGTTGATGGCCATGCCAAGGGGTCCGAAAGTAAATTTTGCAGATAGCGCCCGTAGGCATTCTTCGAGAGCGGCGTGGCCAGCTTCTCGAGCTGCTCCGCGCTGATCCAGCGTCGCCGGAACGCAATTTCCTCGGGGCACGCCACCACCAGCCCTTGGCGCTTTTGCAGCGTCGCAATGAAGGTGGCCGCTTCTATCAGCGAATCGTGCGTGCCGGTATCGAGCCACGCAAAACCGCGTCCCATGATCTCGACGTTGAGCGCGCCGTTGGCGAGATACCGCGAATTGACATCGGTAATTTCAAGCTCGCCGCGCGGCGACGGCTTGATTTCGGCAGCGATATCGCAGACTTGCTTGTCGTAGAAGTACAGGCCCGTTACCGCGTAGTTGGAGCGCGGCTTCGCCGGCTTCTCTTCAATCGAGAGGGCGCGGAACTGCTTGTCGAACTCCACCACGCCATAGCGCTCGGGATCTTGTACGTGATACGCAAACACAGTTGCGCCGTCTTCCTGCTGGTTGGCGCGCTCGAGCTGCTTCGCGAGATCGTGGCCGTAGAAGATGTTGTCGCCAAGAATCAGCGCCGACGGATCATTGCCCACAAAATCGCGGCCGATGATGAACGCCTGCGCGAGACCGTCCGGCGAAGGCTGAACGGCGTATTGAATGTTCATGCCCCACTGGCTGCCGTCGCCGAGCATGGCTTCGAAACGCGGCGTGTCCTGCGGCGTGGAGATGATCAGCACGTCACGAATACCCGCCACCATCAGCGTGGACAGCGGGTAGTAGATCATCGGTTTGTCGTAGACCGGCAGCAACTGCTTGGAGACGACATGCGTGATCGGATACAGGCGCGTGCCCGATCCGCCCGCGAGAATAATGCCTTTGCGCGCCATTGCCGTGCCCTTACGCGCGCTGCGCGTAGTTGGTCTCAACCCACTTCCGATACTCACCCGAAGCGACTTCGTCAGACCACAACTGATTGTCCAGATACCACTGAACCGTCTTGGCGAGGCCGGTCTCGAACGTCTCAGCCGGCTTCCAGCCGAGCTCGCGCTCGAGCTTGCGGGCGTCGATCGCATAACGGCGGTCGTGGCCCGGACGATCCTTCACGTAGGTGATCTGATCGCGGTACGAGACGCCTGCCTTCGGACGCAACTGATCGAGCAGTTCGCACAGCGTATGCACGACGTCGAGGTTCTTCTTTTCGTTCCAGCCGCCGATGTTGTACGTCTCGCCCGGCGTACCGCGCGCAAGCACTTCGCGGATCGCGCTGCAATGGTCGCCCACATATAGCCAGTCGCGCACGTTCTGACCGTCGCCGTACACCGGCAGCGCCTTGCCGCTGAGCGCATTGGCGATCATCAGCGGAATCAGCTTTTCAGGGAACTGGTACGGACCGTAGTTGTTCGAGCAGTTCGTGGTGAGCACCGGCAGGCCATACGTGTGATGGTAGGCGCGCACCAGATGGTCGGAACCCGCCTTGGTGGCCGAATAAGGGCTATTCGGCGCGTACGGCGTGGTTTCGGAAAATTGCGGATCGGTAGCGGAGAGCGAGCCGAACACTTCGTCGGTCGAGACATGCAGGAAACGGAACCCGACCTTGTCGGCCTCGCCGAGCGTATTCCAGTACTGACGGGTGGCTTCGAGCAGCGTGAAGGTGCCGACCACATTGGTCTGCACGAAATCAGCCGGGCCGTGAATCGAACGATCCACATGGCTTTCAGCCGCAAAGTGCAGCACGGCACGCGGCTTGTGCTCGGCAAAAAGCGCATCCATCGCGGCACGATCGCAGATATCGGCCCGCACGAACACGTGCCGGGGATTGGCCTGCTGCGACTTGAGCGTACCCAGATTGCCGGCGTAGGTCAGCTTGTCAACATTCAGCACCGCTTCGTCCGACGCATTGAGCCAGTCGAGCACGAAATTGGCGCCGATAAAGCCGGCACCGCCCGTTACCAGGATCATGAATTTCCCTTCCAGATGTTGGTGGCAGATCGAAGCCGGTTCGCCGACGATCTACGCGCCTCGCGTTGTGGCGTTTGTCTTGTCAGCGCCCGGCGCCACCCCTCGCACAGCGGGCAGGCGCTCAGACGCCAATCTTATAAAGGCCCGATTATAAAGCCGCGCGGGGCAAAAACTAGAACCCTAACAACTTGAAACGGCTTGACAAGTTTGGTTTCTATTGACTAGCAAGGAGTGATTTGACGCGGCATCGCAACATAAGATAACGGCAGATGCGCGCAGATACAGCCGGTTACACCGATTAAGCCGCCAACATCCAACGAAGCGTATCCATGAACGGAATCGCCTCGACTTCCGGCACCAGCGAGCGCAGCTTGGCGGGCGAGCCGGCCAGCATCTTCACGTCAGTTTGTCGCACGAAAGCCGGATTAATCTGGATCTCGAGCTCATGACCGGTCAGAGCGCTCGCCGCCGAGAGAATCTCTCGCAGCGTATAAGGCGTACCAGTACAGACATTAACCGTCTCCGAGGCAGCGGCCTCAGATTCGAGCAAAGCCTCATACGCGCTCGCCACATACCGCACATCCGAAAAATCACGCGCCACGTCGATATTACCTAACTCGATAGCCGACTCACGCCGCGCAAAATGCTCAACGATCTTCGGCACCAGAAAATTCGATGCCTGCCCGCGTCCAGTGTAGTTAAACGGCCGCACGATCAAGATCGGCAACCTGTCAAACCACGTCCGCACCATCGTCTCCATCGCCGCCTTGCTAGCGGCATAGTGATTCACCGGCGTAACCGGAAAGGTTTCGTCAATGGCGTCGCTCGTCACATTGCCGTAAACATTGGCGCTACTCGCGATCAACAACTTACGGGGCGTATGGCCAACGGCCGCGCAGGCCTCCAGCAGATTCAGCGTGCCGATCACATTGACGCGGTAAAAGTCGAGCGGATCGTTATGGCCCACGAAGCTGATCGCCGCCAGATGCACAATGTAATCGGGCCGCACCGTTTCGATCACGCGCCGGCATGCGTCGGGCGACGTAATGTCGAGCCTGATGCGGGTTGGCGTTTCAGGCTCGTTGCGCCCGGCCACCGTTTCGATCACGGTATGGCCGCGGCCGAGCAGATTGTCGACCAGATAGCGGCCCGTGAAGCCACTCGCCCCGGTGACGAGCGTGCGGATAGGTTGCTGCGCATGAAAAGACGACATGCTTTCTCCGTTCACGAGGTTCATCAGATTTGCTCCTTTCACTCCCCGCCCCTCAGGGCGGGGAGTGAAAGGAGCGCAGCCGCGAGGCTGTTTCACCAGATTTTCAATCTCACACAAACATATGATATTGTGTGAAGCATGGACATTAAGCGTGCATACCGATTCCGGTTCTACCCTACGCCCGAGCAAGAAGCGATTCTTGCCAGGACGTTTGGGTGCGCGCGTTTTGCCTATAACCACATGCTTCGGTTGCGTACCGATGCGTGGTATCAGCGTCAGGAACGAGTCGGATATCACGAAACCTCCGCAGCGCTCACGGCGCTCAAGAAAACACCCGAGCACGCATGGCTGAACGAAGTCAGTTCGGTTCCGGTGCAGCAGGCCTTGCGCCACTTGCAAACGGCATTTGCGAATTTTTTCGCCAAGCGCGCGAAGTATCCGAATTTCAGGCGCAAGGACGGCGCGCAGTCTGCCGAGTACACGACGAGCGCTTTCAAGTGGGATGGTGCGTCATTGAAACTCGCGAAGATGGATGCGCCTCTTGCGATTCGATGGTCACGCACTATCCCGAAGGGAGCGAAGGTAACGACCGCCACGGTGTCGAAAGACGCATCGGGCAGATACCATGTCTCGATGCTGTGCGATGACGCAGTAAGCGCGAAGCCTGAGGTATCCGGCAAAGTTGGCATCGACTTGGGTCTGACGCACTTCGCCATCCTTTCTACCGGCGAGAAGATCGCGGCCCCTAACACGTTCCGAAAGAACGAGGCTAGGCTCGCCAAGCTGCAACGGCGACTAGCGAAGAAGCAAAAGGGTTCCGCCAATCGCATGAAGGCGAAGCTCAAAGTTGCACGAATGCATGCCAGAACGGCAGATTCCCGAAGGGACTTCCTGCACAAACTTTCGAGCCGGCTGATAAACGAAAACCAAGTGATCGCCATCGAAAGCCTTGCCGTCAGCAACATGCAGAAGAACCGTTGCCTTGCAAAGTCGATCAGCGACGCAAGCTGGTCCGAGTTCACCCGGCAACTAGAGTACAAAGCGCAGTGGTACGGACGCACGTTGGTCGGCATCGACAAGTGGTACCCGTCAAGCAAACGATGCAGCGATTGCGGACATACAGCGGTCAAGATACCGCTGAATATCCGCGCATGGACCTGCCCGGAATGCGGCAGCATCCATGATCGCGACATCAACGCTGCGCGCAATGTTTTGGCCGCCGGACTGGCGGCGTCAGCCCATGGAGAAAGCGTAAGTCCCATGTCTCTTTGAGATGAAGTTGGGTTGCCGTCTGTGAAGTGGGAATCCCCTTCCTTTAGGGAGGGGAGCAGTCAACCTGTTGTGGTGCAATATTGCGCGCACCAGCGGCGGCGCTCCTGACAACGCCCCCGCCAGTCCCGGTTGCTGGCGGCTCCTGACGGCGTATGCCGCGATATCCCGGCCTCAAACGGGCTATTATGTCACGCTAGCATGTTGCACCGCCCAACGCGGCACGCCTTGTTCGTAACTGCGTGTATCGAACTGCACCGACTTCTCGATGACATCCTCCACCGCTTCCGCCGCCGCTGCTGCTTCTGCTGCTTCTGCTGCTTCTGCTGCTTCTGCTGCTTCTGCTGCTTCTGCTGCTTCTGCTGCTTCTGCTGCTTCTGCTGCTTCTGCTGCTTCTGCCGCTTTTACCGCCGCATCTGCTGTCGTCAAGCAACCGCACCCGCTACCTCTCGCTTTCGGCGACCTGCAAGGCTGCCGCACGCCGTTCCAGCAGCTGCTGGCCAAGGCCGCGCCGCCTGAAGACACACCGCTGTGGTTCGCGGGCGACCTGATCAACCGCGGGTCCGAGTCGCTCGCCACGCTGCGCGACATCATTGCGCTAGGCGACCGCGCGGTGCCGGTGCTGGGTAATCACGACCTGCATCTGCTGTCGGTGTCGGTGGGAATTCGCAAATCGAAGAAAGGCGACACGATCGACGACATTCTCGCCGCGCCCGATGCCGCGGATCTGCTCGAATGGGTCCGCCATCGTCCGCTCGCGCATTTCGACAAGGGGATGCTGATGGTGCATGCGGGCGTACTGCCGCAATGGGACGCCGCCCTGACGATGGAGCTCGCCGACGAACTGCAGCGGGCGCTGCGCGCGCCGAACTGGAAAGAAACGCTCGCGGGGCTCTACGGCAACGAGCCGAATCGCTGGACGCCCGGCATCAAGGGCATCGAGCGGCTGCGCCTGACGTGCAGCGCATTGACGCGCATCCGCTTCTGCAATGCCGAAGGCGCGATGGATTTCAGCAGCAGCGGCGGCCTGAATTCCGCGCCGCCGGGCAGCATGCCGTGGTTCGACGTGCCGTCGCGCAAGACCGCCGACGTCACCGTGGTGTTCGGCCATTGGGCCGCGCTCGGTTTGACCTTGCGCGACAATCTGATCGGCCTGGATTCCGGCTGCGTATGGGGTGAAAAACTCTCCGCCGTGCGTCTTGCGCAAAATCCCGCAGAGCGCACGCTAACCCAGGTCGACTGCGAGACTTGCCGCGTGCCAGGCGGCGGCGACTAAGCCGATTCCTTAGGCCGACCGGCCGGGCTGATCGACCGGCTCGATCAGCGTCGGCGAGGCGTTGGAGGCGTCAAAAGCACTGGGCGATGAAATCGACGCCGCGATCGCAGCACCGGACCTCGTCATGCCACGCTGCATCTCCCGCAACGCCATCCCAATCACCCCTTCCGCCTCCGCCGCCAGCGTGCGCCGATCCGCACCCGGCGCAAGCGGCGCACCGACATACACATGCGCGGTCAACGGCCCGCCGCGCAACAGCATGTTCAGCGAATCAGCTAGTGTCACATCGTCGATATACGCAGGCGCGGTGGATTGCCGGCCCTGCGAATCTTCATACATGATGCACAGCGGCTGCACCGGCACCGAGGCCGACACGACGGCCTGGAACATATTGGCGTGAAACGGCAGCAGCGTCAGACCGTTCGACGTCGTCCCTTCAGGAAACACGCACATCAGTTCGCCCGCGCTCAGGCGGTCGGACAGTTCGTGCATGATCCTCTTCGCATCGCTGCGCTTCTCGCGCTGGATGAACACCGTGTCCAATTGCTGCGCCAGCCAGCCGACCACCGGCCAGTTGCGGATCTCGGCCTTCGAGACGAACGGCGTGGGCCGCCACGCATTGATCACGTAGATGTCGATCCACGAAATGTGATTGGCGACCACCAGCGCGCCGCGGTCGAGCCGCGCGCTATCGTTATGCACGACGAGCTGCATGCCGCATAAGCGCAGCATTTTCAGCGACCATTCGCGATTCAGCGTGTGACGTGCTTCGGCGCTAGCCTTGGGAAAGCGTGTCGCGACGATCCACATGCCGTGCAGCAGATGCGCGATGAGACAGGCCTTGCGTAACGCGAGCTTCATTGTCGGAGCTTTCCGTAACTGGGCAATGACGCGGATATTAGCGCTGTTCGAACGCGACGTGACCGGACACAATCGTCGCCCGCACGCGCGCCGGCAGTTCATAGCCGAGGAAGGGCGTGTTGTGCCCCTGGCTCTTCAACGCACGCGGCTCGACGCGCCAAAACGCATTGCGGTCGAACACGCAGAGATCGGCGACGGCGCCCACGGCGATGCGGCCCGCCGCGTCCAGCTTCAACACGTCGGCCGGCGCCGTGGTGATGCGGTTCAGCGCCTTGGCCAACGGCACGCGCGCTTCGTCGGCCCACTTGACCGTGAGCGACAAAAACAGCTCGAGGCCCGTCGCGCCCGGCGTGGCTTCGGCGAACGGCAGAAGCTTCTCGTCGTCGTCGACCGGCGTGTGGTCGGAGCAGATCGCGTCGATCGTGCCGTCGACGAGACCCGCACGGATCGCCTCGCGATCGCGCTGCTGGCGCAACGGCGGATCGAGCCGGAATTGCGCGTCGAAATAGCCGATGTCGAGATCGATCAGATGCACATGGTTCACGGTGACGTCGCACGACACTGGCAAGCCTTCGGCCTTGGCCGCGCGCATCAACTCGATGCCCGCCGCCGACGACACGTGCGACAGATGCACTCGTGCCCCCGTCACGCGGACCAGCTCGAAGATCGTGTGCAGCGCGATCGTCTCAGCCGACACCGGCACGCCCGACAGCCCAAGCCGCGACGCCAGCGCGCCGCTCGCGGCCACGCCGCCCTTGCCAAGATACGCCTCGACCGGACGCAGCCACACGGTGTAACCGTAGGTCCTCGCGTACTGCAACGCGCGCATCAAGACCTGCGTGTCGACCACCGGCACGTCGGCCTGCGAAAAGCCGATACACCCCGCCTCGGTCAGCTCGACCATCTCGGTGATGACCTGGCCTTTCAGGCCGACGGTCAACGCGCCGAGCGGATAAACATGCGCCTGGTTCAGATTGCGCGCGCGGAACTTGAGCATCTCGACGAGGCCCGGTTCATCGAGCGTCGGATCGGTGTCCGGCGGACACACGAGACTCGTCACGCCGCCAGCGAGCGCCGCGGCCATTTCGGATTCGAGCGTCGCCTTGTGTTCGTAGCCCGGTTCGCGCAAGCGCGCGGACAGGTCGACGAGGCCCGGCGCGATCGACAAGCCTTTGGCGTCGATCGTCTTCTCTGCGTGGAAATCAGCGGGCGCGTTGCCAATGGCGACGATCTTGCCCGCTTCGATAAAAATGTCCTGCTGCTGTTCGGTGCCCGCTGCCGGATCGATCAGCGTGCCGCCTTGAATATGAATCTTCATGCGCTGCCTTATGTTTAGCCCGGCGGTTTAACCAGGCGTTCAGCTAAGTTGTGCGTGACTTGACGCGTGCTCGTTGTGTGCCGTGGCGCCCTGGACGCGCTTTGAGCTGGTTAAGCTCGTTGCGTCGTGGCGCGAGTCAGTTGCGAGATCAATCGTGATTGCCCACGACGATCCCCATCACCGCCATGCGCACCGCGATGCCGAACGTGACCTGGTTCAGAATCACCGATTGCGGGCCGTCGGCCACCTGCGAATCGATTTCGACGCCACGATTCATCGGCCCCGGGTGCATCACGATCGCATCGGGCTTGGCAAGCGCAAGGCGCTCCGGCGTCAAACCCCAGCTCTTGAAGTACTCCTGCGCCGACGGCAGCAGCGCACCGCTCATTCGCTCGTTTTGCAGACGCAACATGATGATCACGTCGACGTCTTTCAGGCCTTCGTCGAGGTTATGGAAGACGCGCACACCCATCTGTTCCAGACCGCCCGGCAGCAGCGTGCGCGGACCGATCGCGCGCACTTCCGGCACGCCGAGCGTGGTCAGTGCATGAATGTCCGAGCGCGCGACCCGCGAATGCAGAATGTCGCCGACGATCGCCACGCGCAGATTCGTGAAATCCTTCTTGTAGTGGCGGATCGTGTACATGTCGAGCAGACCCTGGGTCGGGTGTGCATGACGGCCGTCGCCGGCATTGATCACATGCACGTGCGGCGCGCAGTGCTGGGCGATCAGGTACGGCGCGCCGCTCGATGCATGACGCACGACGAACATATCGGCATGCATTGCCGAGAGGTTGTTGATCGTGTCGAGCAGCGACTCACCCTTGCTCGTCGACGAAGCATTGATGTTCAGATTCAGCACGTCCGCCGACAAACGCGTCGCGGCGATCTCGAAGGTCGTGCGCGTGCGCGTCGAGTTCTCGAAGAACAGGTTGAACACGGACTTGCCGCGCAACAGCGGCACCTTCTTCACTTCGCGATCGGTCACGCTGACGAACTGGTCGGCGGTATCGAGAATGTGATTGACGATCGCCTTCGGCAAGCCTTCGATCGACAACAGATGTTTGAGCTCGCCGTTTTTCGTGAGCTGCGGATTGCCCCTCAGGAAGCCATAACGGAAGCGCTCGGTGGCGCTGTCGGCCGAATCCTGGGGGCCTTGGGTGGCGGTGTTCATGGTGTACCTGCTTGTTGCTCAATGCGCAAAGCCGCGTTCAATCGACGCGGGCTTCGGTGTGAAAGGTGAAACGCTGATTGCCGTCGGCCCCGCTCTCTTCGCGGGTCAGCACGAGCGTGGCCTCGGCGGGCACTTGCACCACGCCGCCGACGAACCGCGCCGCCACTGGCAGCTCGCGTCCACCGCGATCGGCGAGCACCGCCAGTTCGACCGACGCCGGACGGCCGTAGTCGTACAGCTCGTTCAGCGCCGCGCGAACCGTGCGACCGGTGTACAGCACGTCGTCCACCAGCACGATGTGGCGCTTGTCCACGGAAAACGGCAGCGAGGTCGGACTCGCCTGCGAGTGCAAGCCCTTCTTGGCGTAATCGTCGCGATGCAGCGCGACATTCACCACGCCGAAGTTCGGCACGCGGAGGTCGCGCGCAAGGCGTTCGGCAAGCCACGCGCCGCCGCTGTAGATACCGGCCAGCACGGCGCCGTCCGCACTGTCTTGCCCGGCGCCGAGCCTGTCACCGTAAACGGCACGAATCTGCTCGAGCAAGGCGCTGTAGAGCGCTTCGGCGTCAATGGAACTCATGATCGTCGGGAAGTCCGTCTAGATATTGCTGGAGGATGATGCTGGCGGCTTCGGCGTCGAGCATGTCGGCGCGGCCGTTGCCGGCGCGGATTTCCGCCTTCGCCTCGACCGACGAATAGCGCTCGTCGATCCACGTCACCGGCAGATTGAAGCGGCCATTCAGCTGATTGCCGAAGCGCTTCGCGAGTTGGGTCATTTCGTGCGGCGTGCCGTCCGGGTGCATGGGCAAGCCGACCACCAGCGCGTCCGGCTTCCACTCGGCGATCAGCTTGCCGATCGCCTCGAAACGATATTCGCGGCTGCGGTTCTGCACGATCACGAGCGCCCGTGCGCTGCGGGTGAGCGAATTGCCCACCGCCACGCCGATCCGCTTTTCACCATAGTCGAACGCAAGCAGCGTCGCCTCACGTCCGGCCGGCGGACTCATGCGTCACCTTTCATGCGTGACCTGCTTCGCCCGACAGCATTGACAGCGAAATGCCGAGCAGCGCGAGCGCCGCTTCGAGGCGCTCTTCGGCAGGCACGTCGAAAACGATTTTCGGGTCGGCTTCAACGGTGAGCCAGCCATTCTTCGAAATCTCTTCTTCAAGCTGACCCGCGCCCCAGCCGGCGTGGCCGAGCGTGAGCAGGAAGCGTTCCGGGCCGGTGCCGCTCGCGACGGCTTCGAGCACGTCTTTCGAAGTGGTCATCTCGAGCCCGCCCGGCACCGACATTGACGACGTATACGCATTGCCGTCTTTCGGATCGTGCAGCACGAAGCCGCGCTCGGTTTGCACCGGGCCGCCGAAATACACCGGCACATGGAGAAGGGGTTCGATCTCGAGCTTGAGATCGATGCGACTAAAGAGCGCTTCCAGGTCGATATCGGTCGGCCGGTTGATCACGAGGCCGAGCGCACCGCGCTCACTGTGATCGCAAAGGTAGACCACCGTTCCTGAAAACGTGGGGTCCGCCATGTTCGGCATGGCGATCAGGAACTGGTTGGTCAGATTGATGCGATCGGTACTCTTGGACATAGTTAGGATTTTAGCAAAGACGGTGCAGGATGGCGGGCTTTGAGCGCGGGACCGCGATGTGCGCGATGAACTGCGCCGCGAGCCATCGACGGCGAATCAAGTTGCACTCTATCACGCACGCAGGCCTTGTCCACGGTGCGGTTAGCGGTGTTTTGCGACACGCATATCGCGTGCCTCCGGGTTCGAACCTTGCTCGCCGCCGCGGCCGGCATGAGGATGCTTACCGGCGCGCAGCACCTGCTGCTGATTGCGCAACCGTTCAGGCGCCGCCCTGCTCGATCGCGCGCGTCAATGCCGCCAGCGCGGCGCGGCTGCCTGCCGGCGCGACGCCCGCAGCGACTTTGTGCAGCATCGCGCGCAACGCTTCGGCAGCCTGCTCGAGCGTGCTCGCCGCCGGCGCGCCGACGATGACGTGGGCGCGCACCGCCGGCGTCGATACGCCGGCGTGCGCGCGGCGGCGCCACGCAAGCCCGAGCGCATCGGCAACCAGTGCCACGTGGCCAAGGCCCAGCGCGCACGCGGCGGCGCCGAGCCGGTAGGCGGCGTCGCCCGCCTGCAGCGCTTCGCTCGGATCGGCTTTCTCGGGCTGATCGGCCGCACGGGCATGCTCGGCCAGCGCCGAAATCGAGGCATCCGCCGTCTGCAGGAAATCTTCATAAGCATGGGCGTTGACGGTCAACACGCCCAACTCACGCGTCAGCGTGCTGTGGGTCGCGCTGATCGCCTGTGCCTGCACGGCGCCGGCTTCCCAAAGCATTTCGGATGCCTGGGTGCCCGCAACATGCCAATCGACCGTCAGGCCATAGTCGTGCAGCACGTCGACCTGATCGGCGTCTTCCGCCGCAGCACCGTACAACGCGTAGTCGCGCCACAGCAGCGCCAGCGTCGCGCGCACCAGCGAACGCGGCGCGCGCTCGATGCCGCGCGCGTGATCGGCCAGTGTCAGGTTGCAGCGCGCATAGAAACGCCGCGCGTCGGCTTCTCCGGCGGCGCGGCCGCTGACGCGCAGCGCCTTGGCGCAAGCTTTGGCGAGGCGCCAGAAATCGTAAGGGTCTGGGCCGGCAAGTTCGGTCAGGACGACGTCCAGTTCGTCGAGCGCCGCGTTCGTGAACGCCAACGCGGCACCGCTGTTATCGGGCTGCGCGCGCAACACGGGCAGCAGCGCGCGCTCATAGCGTGCCCGCAAATGGCCCAATTGATCCGCGGACTGGGCATGCAGCGATACCGGCGGCACCGGGCGTGCGCTCAGCGCGAGGTCTTCGAAAGCGGCGGGCGAACCGGGCGTGTGCTCGGACAGACGGGTACAGAGCGCGCGATAGTGGTTGAACAGAGTGGGCGAACAAGACAGCTCGCGCAAGTTGTGGCGCTCGAGCGCCGCGCGGAAATCGCGCAACGCCGCGCCGAACACGGGCCGTGCGCTGCCCGCGTCAGCGGCGTTAGCCGGTTCACCCTCGTCGGCCAAAGGCGAAAGCCGCACCAGCGCGTCGGCGAAGCGCTGCGCGCTCAGCCAGCCGGCCTCGCGCAATGCGTGCGACGCACGCAGCAGCGCCGCAGTGCTCTCGCTGCGTTGTTCGAATGCCAGCAGCGCCTCGGCCAGCGCCAGCTCCGCGGAACGCACAGCGCCGCCGCGTGGATTCGGCAATGCATCGAAGGAATCAGGTGCAGCGGATCGAAGAGTCATGGCAGGCGACAGGAAGCTGACGGGCCGCCGCTTTGCGCCGCACGAGAGACTGCTCGGCTAACGCGCGAACTGGCGACAGGACAATGACAGACTACCGCTGCGACACGGCGCAACCGGCGACGTTCCGTGTCGACGCGTTGGGGTTGCGTTGTGAACGCATGAACCGCGTTCGATCCGGCCTGCGCCGCCTGCAAAACGCCGCGCCGCAGGCACACGGCATGGCACGCTACTGGACACCGCCGCTTGCCCCTCGAACCTCAGATCTGGACCATCTCGAAGTCTTCCTTGCGCGCTCCGCATTCCGGGCAGGTCCAGTTAATCGGAACGTCCTCCCAGCGGGTGCCCGGCGCAATGCCTTCGTCCGGCAAACCGGCTTCTTCGTCGTAAATCCAGCCGCAAATCAGGCACATCCAGCTTTGATATTCCATTCTTGTGTCGCGTCGTAGAGTCCGTGGAAACGGGAGCCACGATGGTACCGTGTTGCCGCCCCAATGCCTAGCATTGACATCCTCTCCGCCATAAACGACGGGGATTCCTACGGCGCTCAGGCGGTTTCTACCTGAGTCGCTTCGGCGGGTTCCTGCTTCACGGAGCGGCCTGACTGCGCCGTCTCTCCACAGGCTAACAAGCGCTGTCCGCGCTCTAAAACGTTGATCGCGCCGACCACGTCGGCGTGATTCTCATATCCACATGACATGCACGCAAACCGTGATTGCGTCTGGCGGTTGTCCTTTGATACATGGTTGCAGCGGGGGCACGCCCGACTCGTGTTCTGCGGCGGCACGGCGATGAGGTAGCCGCCATTCCACGCCAGTTTGTAATCCAGCTGGCGGCGAAACTCGAACCATCCCTGATCGAGAATGGCCTTGTTCAGGCCAGACTTGGCCCGAACGTGTTTGCCCGGCCGCTCGGTGCTGCCTGCTGCCGATCTGGACATGTTCCGAACCTGCAGGTCCTCGACACAAACCATCGCGTGGTTTTGGCTGATTGTGGTCGTGGTCTTATGCAGGTAGTCTCGACGGGCGTTACCGATGCGGGCATGAATGCGCTGGACGCGGGATCTTGCTTTCTTCCAGTTTTTGCCAAACTTTGCCTTGCGGCTCATGGCCCGCTGGGCTTTACGAAGCCGTGCCTGGTGCCGCCTGAAGCTGTTGAGCGGGGCGTAGAACGTGCCGTTGCTCAGGGTCGCGAAGCGGGCGATGCCCATGTCGATGCCAACCATACCTGCCGCCTGCGGCACAGGTTGCCCAACCTCGCGCTCGGTCTGGATCGACACAAACCACTTGCCGCATGACTGGCTGACGGTAACATTCTTCGCCGTGCCCAGCGCATCCCGACTATTGCGATAGCGTAGCCAGCCGAGTTTGGGCAGAAAAATGCGGCTATTCGCTTGGTCGATCCTGAATTGCTTCGGGTCGGGATAACGGAAACTGTCTGACCGCCCCTTCTTCCTGAAGCGCGGGAAACCTGCGCGCTTGGCGAAGAAGTTCTTGTAGGCACGCTCAAGGTCTTTTAAGGCGTGTTGCAATGGATGAGTCGGAGCGTCCTTGAGCCACGGCGTGTCAGCACCATTACGCCATGCCGTCAGTTGCTTCGCCATCTCGACATAGCTGATGAATTTTCTGCCTGCCTCGTAGTTCTCCTTTTGCAAAATCAGCGCCTTGTTAAATACGAACCGGCATGAGCCCGCGAAGCCGCGCATATCACGCGCCTGCCCGGTAGTGGGCATGAGTTCATATTTGTAGGCTTGGAGTCGGTTCATAGCCACGACTATATTACCGGTCTATAAATACTGACAACGACCTTCGGCACGGCAGGCATTCAGTTTTACGACGCGGGTGTATTTGGTCTTCCTGACCAAGCACCAGCATGGCGCTTTCACCAATGAGATTCTTGATGACACGCGCAGCGTTTTGGCAACGTGTGCGAGTTCGACGGTGAGGGCAAGCACGGGCACCTGTTGATGAACTAGTCACCGAAAGTGGATGTGCCAGCGCTGACGCAAAGCCTGAAAGGCGCGTCCAGTGGGAAAATCCGAAAAAGCTCTCGGGCGGTGCATTACGTTATGGTTCCCGACCTACTGTGCGGGTCGTAGTGACGGTGCGCACATTGTCGTCTAGCGCCGGCAGCAGACGCCGCGCTTACAGGGTTGGGGACGGTTGCGAAGTCCGCACTATCATTACCGGGACTGAATACGAAGATTTGGCGCGCACTGGATCAGGGGCCGTCAAACGTAGGACGCGACGACCTCGGACTATGCGGATCGCGTCAATCCGTATCATATTGCGACTTAATGGAGCCCTCGCCGCCGAAGAATGCGAAAAAACGCCTTCACAACGGTTTAGGCCGCATAATTGAGCCGATTGCGCACCCTCTGCGCCTAAATACAGCCCCTTTTTGCAAATTTTCATGCCCAGCGACACGCCTCCGATCGTCCTCACCTTCGGCCTTTCCGATCCCACCGGCGGCTCCGGCCTGCAAGCGGACCTGATGACCCTTGCCAGCATGGGCTGCCATGGCGTCTCCGTGCTCACGGGTTACACCGTGCGCGACTCGGCAAGCTGCGACGAAGTCACCGGGCTCGACCCTGAAGTGGTCGCGACCCAGGCTCGGATGCTGCTCGAAGACATGCCGATCGCCGCGTTCAAGGTCGGCGGATGCACGCGCGCGGAAGTGGTGAGCGCGATTGCCGAGGTGGTCGCCGATTACGACGACATCCCGCTGATCCTCGCCCCCGACTTCACGCTCGACGACGAACACGTGCTCGCCGCCGACGAACTGCGCGAAGCGATCGCCGACCTGCTGGCGCCGCAAACCACCTTGCTGGTGGCCGATTCAGCCACGCTGCTCGCCCTCGCCCAGCCGGACGGCGACGCCGAAGCGCCGAGCCTCGACGCAGCGATTTCGCATCTGCTTTCGCAAGGCTGCGAGTACATTCTGTCGACGGAAACGGGCACGCACCGGCTCGTCAATACGCTGTTCAGCGAAGACGGCCAACTGCGCCAGGATATGTGGGACCGCGGCAGCCATCGGATCATGGGCATCACCGATACGCTCGGTTCCGCGATTGCCGCCTTGCTGGCCAACGGCCAGGAGCCGGCGGAAGCCGTGCGCGAGGCGCAGGAGTATCTGTATCAGGCGGTGCGCAACGCATTCCGGCCGGGAATGGGTGCTTATATGCCGGACCGCTTCTTCTGGGCCCGCAGCAGCGACGACGACACGCCCCCTGCGGCCGGCAAGGACGCGGCGCCGGGCGAGGCGCGGCACTAAGCTTCGACTGCATGAGCGGCAGGCGCATGGCAAGCATTACAGCTGTAATAAGACGGCATCCAAAAAACCCGCATATCTGCGGGTTTTTTCTTTTCAAACAGCCCTCTACCCTCCACTTCGGTGTAAATACACTTTCGAACTTGTAATAAAACGTTACAACGCACCTCTTATCGTCAGGTTAAGCTTTACGAATCGTAATCCGGTCATGTAAGCCTATGTCTTCGCCGATTCCAGTTCCCCTGCCCATGGGGGCCTCGGACGATCCCCGCACTTTCCTGCAACGCGTCCACGGCGAAGTCACTACCCGCGACAGAATGCAAATATTCCGCCACAAGCCGGTTACGATCTGGCTGACCGGGTTATCCGGGGCGGGCAAGTCAACCATCGCTTTCGAACTCGAACAGCGACTCGTATCGCTAGGCCACGCGTGCTATGTCCTCGACGGAGACAATATCCGCCACGGGTTGGCATGCGATCTCGGTTTTGACAAGAAAGACCGGCGTGAAAATATTCGCCGAGTGGCGCACGTGGCTCAATTGATGAACGACGCGGGCCTCATTGTCATCACAGCGCTTATCTCGCCCATGCGCGAAGACAGAGCGATGGCGCGCGAGATCGTCGGGCCCGGCAATTTTATCGAGACCTACCTGTCAGCCTCCGTCGACGCTTGCGCCGGTCGTGATCCAAAAGGTCTCTATGCCAAAGCCCGGGCTGGCGAGATTGCGTCGTTCACCGGGGTATCCGCACCCTATGAAGCCCCGGCCGACCCTGAGTTGAGAATCGACACCGCAACGCAAACGCCGGCCGAAAGCGTAGCGAAACTATTCACCTACTTGCACGATAACTGTCTGGCGGATCCCCGCTGAGCGGCCCACGGAACGTCTCACCGCTTGCCCCAAAAGAAAAAACCCGCGTTTTTGCGGGTTTTTTCTTTTGGAAAGCATGCCTCGCGGCGCACTTCCCCATGTGTTTCCAACTGAGCCTCTAACGAGAGAGGTCCAACCGAAATTACATGTCCATGCCCATGCCGCCGGGCACACCGCCGCCCATCGGAGCATCTTCCTTCGGCAGCTCGCAAACAGCTGCGTCGGTCAACAGCAGGCCAGCGACTTGCTTGTCCGGGTTGCCGATTTCCCAACATATAAACAGAACGGGTTTTCTCACACATATCACCAGCATTCAATCGGTGCCCCCATTACCTCGCTGGCGGTTTCGTCCACGCCTCAAAAGGGACAATCGCAACGTGCAATGGCAGATGACGGTCGTGTAAAAGCGTCGAAATAGGCGGTTTCGCACATATGTGACAAACCGTGTTGATTAGGATTATCGGGATTGCTCCAATTTCTCATTCGGCTAGAAAAACGTGAAAACCAAAATTACCCATCCCGACCGAATCAAACCAAACGGTTTAGACACCGAACAAATTGCTGCGCTTAAAAAGCGCGGCTTCAGTTCGTTTGAGAACGTTGCATTCCCCGAGGAAATTGCTGAACTGAGAAGCATCTGCGAGCAACTGATATTCGCCGGTACCGGCGCGCAAGAAGGCGCGCTGTTTGATTTTGTCGGCGAGAATCCGCTCGCGTCGACCGCTCTTACTCAATTGCTTACGCCGAGTAACTTCAATCCGCGGTTGCGCCGGATGGACTATCACAAACGTCTTGACTCGCTGGCTAAACAGATTCTGGGTCCCCGCGCGCGGATTGCAGGAGATCACCTCTTCTACAAACCGCCAATAGCCGGCCCTGAGACCCCGTGGCATCAGGACGAAGCCTTCCACGATCCAAGGTTCTCATACCAGGAAGTGAGCTTCTGGCTACCACTGCAACCAGCCACAGTCGAGAACGGCTGTCTGCGTTTTATTCCAGGTTCGCACCTCTGGGGCGTTCAGCCTCACAGGAAACTCGCGGGCAAGGAGCGTTCACACGGGATTGAATGTTACGACGGATTCAATCCTGAAGACGCAGTCTTTTGTCCGGTGCCAGTTGGCGGGTGCACGGTGCACCTAGGTCGTACATTGCACGGAGCCGGACCGAATGTCACGGCCAATGCCCGCATTGCATATGTAGTTCTCTTCGATGTTCCTGCTACCGTTTCAACCGAACACCGCGAGTTCAACTGGCTAAATCAAGCAACAACGCGCGACGAGACTGAACGTAAATGGAAACAGGGCTACGGAAAACTCATCGCTTTATATCGTCGTCTGGTGCGACGGAACAGTACCGATCCTTATCGCTTATATCATGGCCTTAAACGCCGTTGGTGGTCTTTGATGCAAAGCCGCAGGCGCTTATAGCACGTTGTCTTTTGCTGTGATGACTGCCCGAAAAAGGAAACGGCCCAATCGGCATAAGCCGATTGGGCCGTTGCGGTCAGGCTGACCATTATTAAAACCCGCATCTCTGCGGGTTTTTTCTTTTGGGGTGCACGCCTCGCGGCGCAGCTCCCTATGTGTTTCCAACTGGGCCTCAAATGAGATACGAGTGAGGCCCAATCGGAAATTACATGTCCATGCCCATGCCGCCCATGCCGCCGGGCATACCGCCGCCCATCGGAGCATCTTCCTTCGGCAGTTCGCAAACAGCTGCGTCGGTGGTCAACAGCAGGCCAGCGACCGAAGCTGCGTTTTGCAGCGCCGTGCGCGTCACCTTCGTCGGGTCCACGACACCTGCGTCAACCAGGTCGACGTACTCGCCGGTTGCTGCGTTGTAGCCGAAGTTGCCTTGGCCAGCAGCAACAGCTGCCACCACGACGCTGGCTTCTTCGCCACCGTTCGTGACGATCTGGCGCAGCGGCTCTTCCATCGCGCGCAGCACGATCTTGATACCTGCGTCCTGATCGGCGTTAGCGCCCTTCAGACCAGCGATTGCCGTACGTGCACGGATCAGTGCGACGCCGCCGCCAGCCACGATGCCTTCTTCCACAGCTGCGCGCGTTGCGTGCAGTGCGTCTTCGACACGTGCCTTCTTTTCCTTCATTTCGACTTCGGTCGCAGCGCCGACCTTGATCACTGCAACACCGCCAGCCAGCTTGGCCACGCGCTCTTGCAGCTTTTCACGGTCGTAGTCCGACGTTGCTTCTTCGATTTGCGTGCGAACTTGCTTCACACGTGCTTCGATGGTTGCAGCTTCGCCAGCGCCGTCGATGATCGTGGTGTTTTCCTTGCCCACTTCGATACGCTTCGCTTGACCCAGTTCCGCCAGCGTTGCCTTTTCGAGCGTCAGGCCGGTTTCTTCAGCGATAACTTGACCGCCGGTCAGGATCGCGATGTCTTCCAGCATGGCCTTACGACGATCGCCGAAGCCCGGAGCCTTGACAGCAACCGTCTTCAGGATGCCGCGGATGTTGTTCACAACCAGCGTAGCCAGCGCTTCGCCTTCGACGTCTTCTGCGATGATCAGCAGCGGACGGCCAGCCTTGGCGACTTGTTCCAGTACCGGCAGCAGATCACGGATGTTCGAAACCTTCTTGTCGTGCAGCAGCACGAACGGGTTTTCGAGCACAGCAACTTGCTTGTCCGGGTTGTTGATGAAGTACGGCGACAGGTAGCCGCGGTCGAATTGCATACCTTCGACCACGTCCAGCTCGTCTTGCAACGACTTGCCGTCTTCAACGGTGATGACGCCTTCCTTGCCAACCTTGTCCATCGCTTCAGCGATACGGTCGCCGATCGACGAATCGCTGTTCGCCGAGATCGCGCCGACTTGAGCGATTTCCTTGTTGGTCGTGCACGGCTTGCTGATCTTGCGCAGTTCTTCGATCGCGGCCGTCACAGCCTTGTCGATGCCGCGCTTCAGGTCCATCGGGTTCATGCCCGATGCAACGTACTTCATGCCTTCGCGGACGATCGACTGAGCCAGAACCGTTGCGGTCGTGGTGCCGTCACCTGCGTTGTCGCTGGTCTTGGAAGCCACTTCCTTGACCATTTGTGCGCCCATGTTCTGAAGCTTGTCTTTCAGTTCGATCTCTTTCGCGACCGAAACACCATCCTTGGTGACCGTCGGGCCGCCGAAGCTGCGTTCCAGGACAACGTTGCGACCCTTCGGGCCCAGCGTGACCTTCACAGCGTTAGCGAGGATGTTCACGCCTTCAACCATCTTGGCACGGGCGGAATCACCGAATACGACGTCTTTAGCTGCCATCTTCTAACTCCTTGAATTCTTTGGGATATGACCGGGAAAAGTAGCGACCAGCGCTTACTTCTGCACCACGGCCATGATGTCTTCTTCGCGCATCACGAGCAGTTCGTTGCCGTCGACTTTGACGGTCTGGCCTGCGTACTTGCCGAACAGGACGCGGTCACCAACCTTCACGTCGAGTGCGATTTGTGCACCCTTGTCGTCACGCTTGCCCGGGCCGACTGCCAGGATTTCGCCTTGATCCGGCTTTTCCGCTGCGGCTTCGGGGATCACGATGCCCGACGCAGTCTTGGTTTCTTGATCCAGACGTTTGACGATCACGCGATCATGCAAAGGACGAAGGTTCATACATACTCCTCTCTTGATTGAGACTGAAGAACGCTGAGAAAACCCGGCTGGTTGAGCCAGCCGGCGATGTTGTTAGCACTCTCGTGCAGCGAGTGCTAATTATATGGACGGGTGGTGACAAATTCAAGAAGGGATGTGGCGTTGATTGTTGAGATTCGCTTAAGTTTGAACTTTGTTCACTTAAGTCTGAACGCCCGGGGCCGCATCGGAACGCGGCCACCACAGATTATTCATAACAAAAACAATAGCTTGCGCTCGGATCATCACGTGCTGCCGCGCGTGCCTGGAGCAGGCCGCTGCAACTTTTCCGAGCGTTGCCCGGGTGCGGGCGGCCGCGATTTTCGCAACCCCAGGGAAATCCCCAACGCCCCGTCGCTGACATAACCCGGTCGAATGTAGCCCGGAAACGAGGTCGCA
Organism: Paraburkholderia phytofirmans OLGA172; assembly: GCF_001634365.1. Taxonomy (NCBI): domain Bacteria; kingdom Pseudomonadati; phylum Pseudomonadota; class Betaproteobacteria; order Burkholderiales; family Burkholderiaceae; genus Paraburkholderia; species Paraburkholderia phytofirmans. The sequence goes on along the minus strand of NZ_CP014578.1, from coordinate 706,291 downwards.
GGTCTACAGCGCCTGGTCGCATCCGACGAACGTGGCGTGACGTTCCGCTGGAAGGATTACGGGGCAAAGGGACGAGCACGCTATAGCAGTACCGTACGTTTTTCATCGTCCTCTCCTGACGACCCTCATCGCGCCCTGGGTTCACCCTGGTTTTTGCGCCGTTTCCCGCCATCTCGCATCAAAGTGTCTTGAATGGACAGCAGGATGGCGTTTTCGCGCGCTATCCGGGGCATTGCTTCGGCAATCTGCGTGCTACGCTCCAACGAACAACCTTCGCGACAGTAAGCCGCTGTTCAGCGGCAGAATCAACAGCCAACAGGACACGCCGCGAAGCGCAATGGCCAATGACAAAAGCGAAACATCGCTGGGGGAGTGAATGCGATGGCATTTAAAAAATATATCGTACTGACGCTAATGGTGATCAGCAGCGCTGCCTTCGCATGGCAGCCACTCACCTATCCAATCAAAAGTCAAAGCCCTTATCAGCAAGGCGCCGACCGCGCGCTGTGCTATGCGGAAGCGAACCGGGTCACCAAGGTCAACACGGTGCGCGAATCGCAGATTCCGCCGCCCGCTGCACCTGCCCGCAAAGCCTCGTCGACCGGCGTACCGTCGAGTCCGCCCTTACCGTCCCACACCATCTCTGCTGTGCCGATGAGCGCGAGCATGCCCGCCGCCGCGGCCGAGCCCGGCGCGCGCGCGCCAGCGGCGACCGCAGCAATGGCCACGGGCGCCTCGGCGGCGAAACCGGCAAGCGCGCCCACGGCGGGCACGCCAGCCACCGCCGCGATGGCGGCTTCGGGGACGATCGCTGACCTCGGCGCATCGGGGGCGGCGATGGCCAGTTCGTCACAGGCAAACGCGGCGTCTGGCGTGAAGCTGCCACCGCTGCCGGCACCCGAGCCGCCCATGACACGGTATTGGGCCGCGTATGGCGCATGCATGCAGGCACGGGGTTACGTCGTCACCCAGTAGTAACCCCTGCATGCAAGTCTTGTTGCCGTGCCCTGTTCTTCGAATCGTGGCGTCGACATTCGACGCCCATTAGCGAGCTGGCCATGCTTAGCGACACGACCTCCAATCAGCAAGATTCCCGGCGATGCGGGCAGTGCGGTGCGCCGCTAGCCGGCCGCTTGTCGCCTTGTGCTTCGTGCCGGGCTCTGCCGGTCGACACGTTCGATGCACGCGCCGCATCATCGCGGGAATTGCGGGCTCCGTTGAGTCATCCTCGGTCGATGCTCGCCACGACACTGCCGCCGCGCAGAATCTGGAGCCCGCGGTCGCGCGCACTGGTCAAGCGCTACGACTCGATCGAAGAGCCCGTGGCCGCAACGAGCGTCTATCGGCGGTTGCGCAAGCCCATCGTGGTGGGGGCGTCGGTGCTAGTGGCGACATCCGCCGTCTATCTGGGTTTCGTCCACGAGGACGACTCGCGCGTGGGTACGCAGATCGCGGTCACCGGCAAGGTGCAGTTGCAGAACGGCGAGCCGTCCATTCCCGTTGCCGGACGACCTGGCGCGGTCGCAGCGCAGCGGCGGCAGCCGAGCGTCGTCCCGCAGCGACAGCCCACCGTCCTCGCGCAACGGCAGCCCGCCGTCCTCCCGCAGCGGCAGCCCGCCGTCATCGCGCAGCAGCAGCCCGCCGTCATCGCGCAGCAGCAGCCCACCGTCCTCCCGCAACGGCAGCCCACCGTCATCGCGCAGCAGCAGCCCACCGTCCTCCCGCAGCGACAGCCCGCCGCCGTCCCGCAGCGGCAGCCCACCGTCATCGCGCAGCAGCAGCCCACCGTCCTCCCGCAACGGCAGCCGGCCGTCATCGCGCAACGGCAGCCCGCCGTCCTCCCGCAACGGCAGCCCACCGTCATCGCGCAGCAGCAGCCCGCCGTCCTCCCGCAGCGACAGCCCGCCGCCGTCCCGCAGCGGCAGCCCACCGCCGTCCCGCAGCGGCAGCCCACCGTCCTCCCGCAGCGGCAGCCCACCGTCATCGCGCAGCGGCAGCCCACCGTCCTCCCGAAGCGGCAGCCCACCGTCATCGCGCAACGGCAGCCCGCCGTCGTCCCGCAAAGCCTCGCGTCGTTGCATTCCTCGCCAGTTACACCACCGGTCGCATCACCACTCGCGCAGCGCCGCGTCGCGCTGGCAACGCCGGATCCCAGGCGCGCCACCGTCAATCAGCCAATCAGCCCGGCGGATAAACTGCTCGCCGATGTGTCGAGGAATCTGAGAGCCGCGCGTGCCAGTCTGCAAGCGAACAATCTGTCGGCAACAAAAACGCGCCTCGCCGCAGCCATCGCCGCACAGCCTGACAACCGCGATGCACTGCGCCTGCGCGCCACGGTGCATACACTCGAACAGCAGCGCGACGCGCTACTCAGCCTCGCACGCGGCTGCGGTTACATCGGGCGTTGGACGTGCATGTCGCGCGACGCCGGCATTGCCCTGCAGATCGATTCGAGCAGCAAAGCGGCACAGCGTCTCGCAACACAGGCGATGCGTGAATCCGAACTCCAGATCGAGCCGCCGATCGACGCTGCGCCTGAGCAGTTGCCCGACACGCGCGACGTGATCGCGCATCATTGAGGTCGGAGCCTCAACCACTCCATGCAGCACAAGACGCGCATCGGTCACCTGCATGAGGACTTCCCGAAAAACGCGCACCGTCCCTACAGTTGATTCTTCACCGCCGCATACCTACCGATCCGCGCGACCTGCGGAGCAGCGCCACTGGACCCGGCGCCGTCGGTGAATGAAAGCAGCGCGAGGTCGACGCCGATGAGACCACGGTCATCGATGAATGCGAGCCGATGGCCGGCACGCAGTCCGTCACGCCTTGGCATTGACAGCCCTTGCCCCGGTCGCCAAAACCCAGGCAACCAGCGTCGAGTGCGGTCCGGGTAACTAACAACCCGGGAGATTCCTTCACACAATGGTTCGGTGCACGACGTCCGCAGTAGACCGACGGCGAAACGGCGTCGACGGGGAGGATCAGCAATGCGCCATAAGTATGCAACGCCCTGGATCTGGATTTTTCTGCTACCGCTCGCGCTGGACTATAAGGCGACCGACGCGAACACGGCCCACTTTGCGGAACGCCTGCTGGTCTTGCCGTCGATCGCCGCGGGCCTTGCGCTGCTGCTGATCGCCCCCCGCTTCCACGAACCTTCGCGACTGCGTTCGGTCGTCACGCTCAGCACGCTGCTCTGCGTGTTCGGCAGCATCGTCGCCCAGCTGGCTCAGGGCAATGACACCGGCAACTATCTGCGCACCCTGCTACCTTTCGTGCTGTTCATGGTCGGCTACCTCGTCGCTTGCCGCCCGTGGAGCGAATACCGGCTCGCGCAATTCGAAAAGACGCTGTTCCTCGCCAATATGATCAGCCTCGTGATCACCTTTATCTGTGGGATGGCCGCCGCCGGCGGTCTCGACGAGGTGCGCCTGCGGCTCGTCTCCGTGACGCTGTTGGGATTGCAAGGCGTGTTGTTGCACGAACTCGTCGTGGCGCGGCGCTTCTCGTTCTACACCGTCGCGACATTCGCGGCCACCATCGTCGTTGAATTGCTGAGCGAAACCCGCAGTCTGCTGGTCGGCACAGTGCTGCTGTTCCTGCTCGCGATAGCGCTGAGCGCGCCGTCTATCCGCCGCATACTTGTCCGCAGCGTGGTCGCCGGCGCGGTGCTGGCCGGCATAGGCGGCATCGCGGCCTGGAGCTTTCCGACCGTCGCGCCGCAGTGGACGCAGCGCATCTTCGCGTCCGGGGACGCGGCGTCCGGCAAGGATCCGACCACGATCGCCCGTCAGGCTGAAATGCGCAATCAGTACGACCAGGTGACTTCGTCCGCGGACACGCTGCTGTTCGGCGAAGGCTATGGGCACTACTATCGTTATTCACCCGTCCATCTGCCCGACCTCGCGGGTCAGTTCACTGAGGAACAGCTGTACGCGATCCGCGAGTGGACCGCAGGTCACAACTTCTGGGTCTATCAACTGTTCGCCGGCGGCCTCGTGTTCGGCATCGGCATGCCGCTGGCAATGCTGGCTGCGCTGGCGATCTGCTTTTTCTCATACCGCTACTGGCGCGCCGTCGTGCCCGACGCGCCGCTGCTGCCGGTACTCGGCCGCGCGATCATGCTGTTCGCCGCGTTGCCGGCGACCTCGATCGGCGGCAATCCGCTCGGCCCGCGCTTCTCCGGCCTGGTGTTCGGTGTCGCGCTCGGTCTGATGATCGCGACCCACGCACGCCTGCAACGCACGCTGCCGGCACCCGCGAAGTGCCCCGCACGGCCGCCGCAGTGGGGTTCGGCCGCGATGCCCGAGTTGCCGGGCCGCGTTCGTCCCGGCATGGGGAGCGCCGATCTCCCGGCCACGCTCGGCATGTCGCGTCCAGCGGACGCGCCGTCCGAGTCGAAGCCGTTCGGCGCGCTCGTGCCGCGCAACTCGCCGGCGCCACACGCCAATCGACCGACGATCGTCCGATGAAAATCCTCTCGCAGGTCGGGCCAGGCGCGCGGACCAGAAACGGCAACGCGGCGCAAGATAGATTCAACCCGACTGCATCTTCCTGGGGGCCACGATGACCACTCCGATTCGGCTTACCGCGGCATGGATGCTGGTCGCCGTTGCAACCTCCGCCGCACCGGCTTTCGCGCAGAATAGCGCTGCAACCGCCGCGATACCTGGCAATGCTTACGGCGCCGAGGCGCCGGTTCCCTTTGGCCAGACCGAAAAAAATCGCAACCGCGAACAGCAGTTGCTCGGCGCACCACGCGAATACAGTGAGGGCGACGGCGGCACGCAACGCAATATCGACAATGCGCTACGCGACGAGCAACGCATGACCGTCACGGGCGGACAGCCCGCATCCGGCAAGGGTCAACGCAAAGCGCCGGCGGGCGCCCACGACCCGCTACGCGGCGCCGCCCAGCCGGGCCGTCCGAATGCGGGCGCCGATCTGCTGCCCGCGGGCGCGGCGAAGAACGCCTACGCCGATCCGTACGGCGCAGGCAAGCGCTCTGTCTACCGCTCGCCGTGGTGAGATCGCAGCGATGAGGTGACCGCCTGATCCGCGAGGTCAAGCTCGGATCGCGTCCGAGCAATCACGCTCCTATAGCCGTCGGCGGCAAGCCGACGGACGAGCGCGGAGCCAGGCACGCCACGGTGGCCCGCGACGAAGATGCGTGCCTGCCCGTTCATTGCAGTTACTCGTGGTGCTCCAGCGCGGTGAAGCCAGCCAGCGTGACGAGCGCGTCGCGGCGTGCGATCTGGTAGTCCGAGCGCACCATGTCCTTGACTATCTGCTCGAACGGCGTGGACGGCTGCCAGCCCAGCTTGGCATGCGCCTTCGACGGATCGCCCAGCAGCGTGTCGACCTCGGCCGGCCGGAAGTAGCGCGGATCAACCCGCACGATCACGTCGCCGGGCGACATCCTGATCTCCCGCCCTTCGACCTTTTCGACAATGCCGACTTCATTCTCGCCGGTACCTTCGAAGCGCACGGTGACGCCCAGTTCAGCGGCCGCACGCTGAACGAACTGACGCACGCTGTACTGTACGCCGGTGGCGATCACGTAATCGTCGGGCTGGTCCTGTTGCAGCATGAGCCATTGCATCTCCACGTAATCGCGGGCGTGGCCCCAGTCGCGCAGCGCCGACAGGTTGCCGAGATACAGCGTCTCCTGCATGCCCACCGCGATGCGCGCGATCGCACGCGTGATCTTGCGCGTCACGAAGGTCTCGCCACGCACCGGCGATTCGTGATTGAACAGAATCCCGTTGCACGCGAAGAATCCGTAGGCCTCGCGATAGTTGACCGTGGTCCAGTAAGCGAACAGCTTGGCGATCGCGTACGGGCTGCGCGGATAAAACGGTGTGGTTTCGCTCTGCGGCGTCTCCCGCACGAGCCCGTACAGTTCCGACGTGGACGCCTGATAAAAACGCGTTCTCTCCTGCAAGCCGAGAATCCGCATCGCTTCGAGGATGCGCAACGTGCCGAGACCGTCCGTGTTGGCCGTGTATTCCGGCTCCTCGAACGACACCGCAACGTGGCTCTGTGCCGCGAGGTTGTAGATTTCGTCGGGCTCGACGCGCTGGATCACGCGCAGCAGGCTGGTCGAGTCGGTCAGATCGGCGTGGTGCAGAAAGAGCCGTTGGTCCGGCTCGTGCGGATCGCGGTAGAGATGATCGATCCGGTCCGTGTTGAACAGGGACACCCTGCGTTTGATGCCGTGTACGACGTAGTCCTTGGCGAGCAGCAACTCAGCCAGGTACGAGCCGTCCTGTCCAGTGATGCCGGTGATTAGCGCAACCTTGCGTGTCATGGAACCTACTCCCAAATTAAGTTTTCCCGAGGCCTATGCCAACCCCAACCCGGATACCCATACCCATTTCAATACCAATCTCAATGCGCGAACCAAAACTGTGGACCGGTTCGGCTTCCTGACAAATACCTCCAGCTTCAACCCGCAATGCTGTCGTAGCCGTAATAGCCGCCCTGATACCCCGAGCCGAGAAACGCACCTTCCTGCGGCACATCGGTCAGCAGCACGCCCCGCATCGCCACCCCGCCATTGCGCAACCGTTTGGCCGTCTCGATGATCTCGTTGAGCGGATGGCGGCCGTGGCGCACCACCAGCAGCGTGGTGCCTGCGTATCTGCCGATCAGCGTCGAGTCGGTCACCGCCAGCACCGGCGGTGTGTCGACGATAACGAGGTCGTACTGCGGCTTCAGTTCGTCAAGCATCATTTCGAAGCGCTTGCTCATCAGCAATTCGGCCGGATGCGCGGGCAACGTGCCCTTGGCGAGCACGTCGAGACCGGGCAGCACGTCGCGCTGGATCATCGAGTTGAGATCGCCGCCGCTCAGCACGTCGGACAGACCCGGCTGATGGGTGATGCCGAAGTGCGAATGCACGTCGCCGCGGCGCATGTCGCCGTCGATAATCAGCACCCGCTTGTTCGCCGACGCCACCAGCGCCGACAGGTTCACCGACAGAAACGACTTGCCGGCGTCGGGCCGCGAGCCGGTGATCATCACGACGTTGTTCTCTGCGTGATCGAGCGAGAGCTGCAGCGAGGTGTGCAGATTGCGCACGCCTTCCACCGCGATGTCTGCCGGCGCCTGCTGCGCGAGCACATGCAGCCCGCGCCGGCGCAGCGAAACCTGTTGCTGCAGGCGCAACTGGGTCTGGCTGCGCGGCACGACCGCGAACACCGGCAGGCCAAGCATCCCTTCGAGTTCATCCGGACGCTCGACGCCACCGAACATCGCACGCTTGAGGAAGGTCAGCAGGATGCCGAGCGCGAGGCCGCCGCCGAGTGCGATCAGAATCACCAGCATGCGCTTCGGGCGCACGGGTTCGTCGGGTGCTTCGGCGAAATCCACCACGCGCATCGTGCCGACCTGGCCCGCCTTCGCCACGCGCAGCTGCTGCGCGCTGTTGAGCAGGTTCGTGTACTGCTCCGTGGTGACGTGCACGTCGCGCAACAGGCGCAGCGCGGTCTGCTCGTTATCGGGCATTGCCGCGACGCTGCGATTCATGTTGATCTGCGCGCCCTGCAACGCGGCGATTTGCGCGTCGAGCGCGGCCACCGCCGGGTGATTCGCCGTGAAGCGCTGCGACATCTCCGCGCGTTGCTGCTGCAGGTCGAGCAACCTGGTCTTGTTATCGACGACCTGTTGCAGCAGCAGGCGGCTTTCCTCGCCCAGGTCGACCGCGCCGTGCTCGTTACGGAACTTGTTGTAGCGCTGCTCCGCTTCGTCGAGTTCCTTGCGCGCGCCCGGCAGTTCCTGATCGAGGAAGGCCAGCATGTGCTCGCCTGCGGTCGACCGGCTCTCCATGTCCTGACGCATGAACTCGCTCGCCACGTTGTTGACGATCGCCGCGGTCAATGCGCTGTCGCCGCCTTCGAGACTCGCGCGAATCACGCCGGACTGCTGCGTGGTTTCCTCCACCACCAGCGCATTCTGCAGATGGTTGACCGTGCTCAGCGTCGACGCGCGCGACAGTTCGAAACGCGAGCCGGGTGCGCCCACCAGCTTGTCGACATGCAGCGCGATCGGGCCGTCGGCGGTATCGGTTTCGACCGTCTCGCCGACCCGGCCCGACAGGATCGCAATGCCGTTGCGGTCACGCAGCACATACGTCCCGCCGCCGCCCGCAATCAGCGTGAAGGTCGTGTCGTACATCTCCTTCGACGTGTCGAAACGCGACATCGCAATGCTCTGGTCTCCCCATGCGAAGCCGGACAGGTTGATGAACGACGGCAGCCTGAAACCCCACTGGCCGTTCACCAACCCCGCGATCATCCGGCCGATGACCGGAAAATAACGCGGCGTCGCAGTGATATCGAGGTGCAGCTTTTTGACCGTGTCCTCCGTGACCAGGCGCGATTTCAGCAACTCGATCTCGGCCGCGGTCGACGGCCTCGTGTCGAACATGCTGGTGAGCTGCGGCAAGGAATCCTTGCCGTTCGCATTGGCATTGGCCGCCTTGTCCTCGACGTGGAACAGCACGTCCGCACGGTACGTCGGCGACGCGAGGAATGCATACGCGCAGCCCAACGCGAGCGCGATCAGCGTCACCGTCAGGACGGTGCGCCAACCGCGCACGATCGTGCGAAGGTAGTCCGACAGATGAAGCTCGTCCGGTCCGGACACGTCGGTGTAGCCGGTGTAGCGGTGTTCGAAATTGATTGCCATGTTGTTCCACCCACCAAAGCCCACCAGTTATGGGTTCACACTGCGCGCGCGGTCATTTCGCCAGGATCGCGCCCGTCACAGCCGCATTGATTGCAGGCAGCAGCAGGTTCAGCACACGGTTGAAGCGAACCAGTCCGCCTTGTCCGACGTACACGATGTCTTTCGGCTGAAGCTCGAACTGATTGGCGAGCACCATCGCAACCGGCGACGTCGCATCGAGGTGATAGATCTGCGGCGATTCGCTCGTCGAATTGCGGATCACGAACAACTGCCTCGCCGCGGCCGTGTTCGAGTCGAAACTGCCGCTGTCCGAGATCGCTTGCGACAACGTCAGCGAACCGTTGCGCATCGGCTGCACGGTCGCCGGCTTGTTGACCTCGCCCATCACATATACGCCGCTGTCCTCACGCGCGGCAACCCGTACCAGGTCGCCCGGTTGCAGATAGATCTCCGACGGATTGCGGCCGCGCTTGATCAGATCGTCCACGTTGATCTGATTGACGACGCCATTGCGGACCAGCTCGACGCGGCTGCGGTCCGCCGTCGCGTTAAAGCCGCCGGCCTGGTTGATCGCCATTGTCAGCGACATCGGGATGTCATTCAGCGATTGCGCGCCGGACGTGCGCACTTCGCCGTCCACATAAACCTGCGCATTGCGGAACGAAGCGACCCGCACCGTCACTTCGGGCTTCTGATACACCTTGCTCAGACGGCTGTACAAGTCCTTCTGGATCGCCGCGGTGTCCTTGCCCGCCACATGCATGTTGCCCGCGTACGGGAACTGCACGTTGCCGTTTTCGTCGATCAGGAAGCCCGCCGTCGCATCCGAACTGCGCGAGTTCTGCGTCGGCTGTCCCAGCGCGGCGGCGAGTTCCGGGTGATCCCATACGACGATCTGTAGCACGTCGCCGGGGCCGACCCTGTATACGGGCGGCTTGCCGAACAGCGCGAGCGTCGCCGGCTGCAGCGTCGCCGACATCTGATCCGCATTCATCTTGCGCAGCAGCGCGAGGTTGATATCGGTAATCGGTACCGTCTTCTGCTGCGAGGCTTCCGTGCTGAAGTCGCCGCCGGTGTCCTGAATCGCCGCTGGCGTGATCATCCGCTGGCCGGGCACGCTGCCGCATCCGGAAAGCAGTGCCGCAGTAGCGAAAACCAGGAGACTTCCCGTGCGTAGTCCAAGTGAGCTCATGATGTTTCCTCCGTACGCCACAGCGACTGTTCTCAGGAGAGGCAGCGCCCAGCGTGTTTGTTAGCTACGTCTTAGTAAGCGTTTCGATGCACCAGTCCGGCCACTATCGTCGCGCCGATGATCCGCATATCGAGTGCGAACGACCAATGCCCCAGGTAGTACAGGTCATGTTCGACGCGGCGCTCCATTTTCTCGATGCGGTCGGTCTCGCCACGAAAGCCGTTTATCTGCGCCCAGCCTGTAATGCCCGGCTTGATCCGGTAGCGATTGATGTAGCCCGCGACCACTTTCTGATAGAGGTCGTCGTGCTCGAGTGCGTGGGGACGCGGTCCGACGACCGACATGTCGCCACGCAACACGTTGAAAAATTGCGGCAGTTCGTCGAGGCTCGTGCGGCGCAGGAACGCGCCCACTTTCGTCACACGCCTGTCGTGGCGCGTGGCCTGACTGAGCGTGCCCTTGGCCTCGGTATGCAGACGCATTGAGCGGAACTTGTAGATCGTGAAGACGCGGCCGTCCGCGCCCTTGCGCTTCTGCTTGAACAGCACCGGCCCGCGCGACGAGAGCTTCACCGCGATCGCGATGCCCAGCAGGAGCGGCGCGAGACTGAACAGCGCGGTGGCCGCGAACAGACGGTCGAAGATTTCCTTCTTCAGCATCGAACTCGCGGACAGCGGCGAAGCGACCAGATTGATCGCCGGCACGCCAAGCAGGTCGACCATGCCGCTGCCTTCGAACAGCGCATGGCTGCGCACGTCCGGCACGAAGCGGATGTTCACCAGATCGTCGCGGAACTCGCTGATCAGCGAGCAGATCAGCGGCTCTTCGCTCAGCGAAAGCATCAGCCAGAGTTCATGCACGTCGTTCTTGCGGATGTAGTCGGCGAGCGCGTCGACGGTGCCGAACACCGGCACGCGCGAGTTCGCCGCAGCCGACACGCCCGACACTTCCGAGAGCGTGTTGTAGACGGCCGTCGCGCGAAACCCGGCGGTCGGCGCGGATTCGATGCGGCGAATGATGGCATCGCATTGCGAACCGCTGCCGACGATCGCGACCTGATGCAGATTCATGCCAACGCGGCGAGCGTGCGCCAGCACCGCGTGCGTGATCAGCCGGTATGAGATCATCAGGCCGCCCGTGACGGCGGTCCAGTACGAGAACCACAGCCGCGACACGGCGTCACTGCGATGCAGCGAATACATCAGGCCGAGCGCGCAGACCTGCACGATCAGCCATGCGAGCGAAACCTGGCCGGCCAGCGCCAGCTTGGAGCGGCCGCGCCACGATTCGTAGACGCCGAACGCCGGAAAAATGGCGAGCGCGAATGCTGCGGAAAACATCACCAGCGCCCAATGGAACCCGGATTGAGCAAGGTAATCGAAGCGGATCTGCGACGCCACCGTCGCTCCCGCCAACACCAACGCGACATCGAAAACTCGCGCGAGCAAATCCTGAAACTTGCGCATCTCGCTTACCTCGTTCTTGCCGTTCTTGTTCGCCAATGAGTCCCGGCGGGCTGCTCAGGAGCAGCGGCCGTAGTTGTCGTTGAACCTCACAATGTCGTCTTCGCCCAGATAGGAGCCTGACTGGACTTCAATGATTTCAAGCGGCAATTTCCCCGGGTTTTCGAGCCGGTGGCGAATGCCGAGCGGAATGTAGGTCGATTCGTTTTCGCTCAACAGGAACTGTTCTTCGCCGCGCGTGACGAGCGCGGTGCCGCGCACCACCACCCAGTGTTCGGCCCGGTGGTGATGCAGTTGCAGCGACAACTGCGCGCCCGGCGTGACGACGATGCGCTTGACCTGGAAGCGCTCGCCGCGGTCGACCGAATCGTAGAAGCCCCACGGGCGGCGCACCTTGCGATGCGCGTCGGCCTCAGGCGCGTGCTGCGCCTTGATGCGCGACACCAGCCCCTTCACGTCCTGCACGTGCGAGCGATCGACCACCAGCACGGCGTCGGCGGTTTCGACCACCACCACATTGGCCGTCCCGACACATGCGACGAGCCGTCCTTCCGAATGCGCGTAACTCGACACCGCGCCTTCGAACGTGAACCGTCCGCGCCCCGCGTTGCCGTTGGCGTCCTTCTCCATCGAGGCCCAGACCGCGTCCCATGAACCGAGGTCGGACCAGCCAGCGTCCAGCCTGACGACCACGCCGGCGGGATTCGCCACTGCTGCGCGGCTGTGCGCGCCGTTCACGCCGTCGGCGCCGGTGATCGTGCCGGTCTCGGCGCTGTCGGTCAGACGCTCCATCACCGCATAGTCGATCGAATCCGCTGGGCCGCCGATAAACGCGTCCGCCAGCGGACGGAAAACCGCGCCGTCGGTCCGGCCGCCGCTAAAAGCGCGCTCGCAAGCCGAGTGCATGTCGGGCTGCAGGTGCTTCAGCGTCTGGAGCCACACGCTCGCACGAACGATGAAGATGCCGCTATTCCACCAATAGGTACCGGCCGCGACGTACTGCGCGGCGATTTCTTCCGCGGGCTTTTCGACGAAGCCGTCGATTGCATGGCCGCCGTCGCCCAGCTCGGCACCAATACGGATATAGCCGAAGCCCGTGTCCGGACGCGTGGGCGGCACGCCCAGCGTTGCGATCGCACCGCGCTCCGCGTGGCGCGCGGCGCATGCGAGCGCGCCCTGCAATGCCGGCACATCCGCAATCGAATGGTCGGCCGGCATCACCACGAGAATCGCATCGCCGCAGTCCGCGCAGGCGAGCGATGCCGCCAGCGTCAAAGCAGGCGCCGTATCGCGGCGTGCCGGTTCCACCACGAGACGAGCGTCGACGCCGTTTTCGTGAAGCTGTTCGGCAATCACGAAGCGATGTTCTTCACCGCACACGATGATCGGCGACACGTCCACGTTCCAGCCTGCGGGAAAGCCTTCCATGCGCCGCGCGGTGGCCTGTAGCAGCGAGTCGGCGCCGACCACATCGATCAGTTGCTTGGGGAAGTTTTCGCGTGACACGGGCCACAGCCGCGTGCCCGAGCCGCCCGCAAGAATGACCGGGACGATGCGCGCGCAAGGCGCGCTGGCCGCTCCGGCCGCCGAGTCGTCGGGTCCGGGCGACGCGGCGCTTCCAGCTCCCTGAGTTGACATTTTCGGATTCCTTATAATGCCAAAAGATACAGCGGTTTACTTGCCCGACACCGCGTTGCTCGCGCGGCCGTCAGGCTGACTCCGTGCGCGCTATTCGCCGACCAGGCGGCGGCTTTGAATTCTGAATTCGGTGGGAGAAATTCTCATCCGTTTGCGGAACACCTTCGCGAGGCGGTCGCCGTTGCCCATGCCGGTGCGCCGGGCAATCTTGTCGACCGGCAATTCCGATTCGGTCAACAGGCTGCACGTCACCGCGAGGCGTTCGTGCAACAGAAAGCTCGAAGGCGTGATGCCCATTTCCATCTTGAAGCGGCGTAGAAAGTTGCGCTCGCTCATCGCGGCGAATTGCGCAGCGTCGGCGATCGAAATCGCCTGTTGACAATTCTCCTGCAGCCACCGAGCCGCCGCGCGCACTTTATCGCCAGGGCTCAGACCACCGTCTTCGCTCAAGAGCGGCGCGAGGTTCGAGAACGAATCGGCGAGCAGCCGTTCGGCCACCGTGCGCGCGGTCGCGCCGCCGAGGTCGCGCTTGATCATCGCCAGCGCGCTTCGCATCGATTCGAGACGGTCGCCCGCATCGGCGGCCGATTCAGACGGCAGCGCGCCATTCGTCTGCTGACTGAGATCGCCGCCTTCCTTGCTGTCGTGTGCGTAAGCCGCCTTGAGCAGCGCACGCCCCTCCCCGATCGGCCGGATCATGCCGGTGTTGTGCCGGACACAGCGCAGCCATGCGATCAGCCGCTCGTCGCGAGCGGCCGCGAGCGCGCCCTTGCCGCCCGCCAGGTACAACGCATCGAAACCGCCGTAATGGCGCGCGTCGAGTCCGTCCGTCCATACCCGCAGTGCGGACGACGAGGTCACCATGCCGCCATCGGTCGAGAGAAAGGAAACGTCGTACAACCGGGCGCCCGAGCCGGACGTAGCCAGTTCATTCGCTGCCTGGAAGACCTCGGCAACAACGCCTGCGTCTTGTAGCGAGCAGTCGTTGAACATCAGTATCGCGATGCGACGCACACCCTTGTTCGGAGCATGCACCCAGCGCAGCATTGCGGACTCGATACTCGCACAGGTCATAGTCATCCTCTCAACAGAAAACGGAGCAACTCGTCACTTTTTACTGCCACAAAACCGCCGGCTCTGTGCGGTGCGTCATAGTCACGGGCATTTAGTATTTAGCATTTAGCCGCCATGGCCGAAAGCGCAGACATATTGGCGTATCAGTGAGGTGGCCGGGCAGCGCAATTCGGAATCCAGGAACTGGGCTGCTTCGCAATTAATCAGACAACGATTCCCCGCTGAATGAATGGGCGTTTTACCAATCTTAATGTAAACAAAACGGTGAATGCGTACGGCAGCGCACACTACGCGACCACTCGAAAATAGCGCACTTGCAATTTGACTCGACTACTTCCACGCATTTATTCAGTGTTTTTTTGCTTCCATGGCGCCACAGCGAGCACAAATGCTTTCGTCGCGGCAGCACTTAGCGAGCGTCGGCGCGGCCGGATTTCTTCTGAAGATTTATATGGCCGACCAATAAAGAACAGGCCTTCAATATAATTGCCTTGAAAGCCGGCAATATTATTTTAATCATCCATAGCCGCCAAACTTAATATAAAGATGGTGATTAATGTTGCAGATGTGAAACACGGAAATAAGACAGCTTCAGACCGGCCGGCAATCGACGGGCCAAGGGCCGAAAGTGTCAGGTAAGGATCAGTTCGTCTCCGCCATTGAATGGCGGGAACACACTAAGTTTTCCTGATAAATCTGTTTGAATTTCGCTAACCTAGCGCCTTCTTAATGCTTCTTGATGCCGGGGTAGCGGATGAAGTGTGTGGTAGCGGGCAAACGATCTACAACTGGGCACACGCATGACGGGACAGCGGGGTGTGCGGCCTGATCGGCGGCCATAACGGTGGTCGTCCACGGGCGTTGTCTGAAGCGATGGTCGCCACGGCACTCCACGTGGCAAGAGCCGAGTCGTTGACGCTTGCCCGGATTGCGCAACGCGTGCAGGCTGTCCATGGCGAACCGCTGCCATGCCGGATCGAAACACTCGGCGAAGCCCTCAAGCGCGAACTATCTATCACGGGCTGGCGAGTGCGCGTGGCGACCTGCTCGCGAAGCTCGGGCGGATCGATGAAGCGCGCGGCGAATTCGTGCGGGCGGCCGCGATGACGCGCAACGCAAGCGAGCGCGAACGGTTGCTGGAGCAGGCGCGCCGCATCGGAGCGTGAATCGGCGCCGGCTGCCGGGACGCGTCAGTAGCCCCAGACCTGCATCTCGTCGAGCGAATAGCCCCACGGCGTCGCGCGCTGCGTGCCGACCATCCGTACGTAGCGGCCGCTGCCCTTCAGGCCCGGGATCGACACATGGCCGTAGCCCACGCCACTCGAGGTCGAGTAGATCGTGGTCCAGTTCACGTTGTCGTTCGAGGTCTGGATCGAGTACACCTTCGCGCCGGCATCCCAGTACAGATCGACGCTGGTGATGTTCTTGACCGCACCGAGGTCCACCGCGAGCCATTGCGTGCCGGCGCTGCTTCCTTCGATCGAGTCCCAGCGCGTGCTCACGGTGTTGCCGTCGAACGCCTTGTCGGGCGTGAGACTCGTGTTATAGCTGGACGAAGCGGTGGCCGTCTTGCCTTGTGACAGCAGGCCCGCTGCCGGTGTGCTCGCGCCCGCGTAGTAGTTGGAACCGAGCTTCGCCTTGGTGCTGTCGGCATTGACGCCGAACTGCGTCAGGCTCCAGCGTTTGCCGGTGTTCGCGTCGCCTACGTAAAGCTGGTAGCCGCCCGCCGTGGTCGACGAGAAAAACACATAGCTGGTATTGCTGACCGGCGACGGATCGGAGTTATTGCTCTTGCAGTCGTTGATCGGCAGCTGATTGGGCGTGTCGCCCGGGTTCAGCTTCGAGTAGATCTGGTCGGCCTGGCTCGTCGCGTCCTTCCAGCGCGCATAGAAGACGGTGCCGTCGGCGCGGACGATTGGATAGTAGGTCGACAGGCCCGCTGGGGTATCGAACGCGACCTTCGTGTGGGTCGCAAGGATTTCCTTATACAGGCCGAGGCCCGCGCCGGTTCCGGTGGCGTAATAAATCGCGCTGCTGTCGGGCGTCGGAAACGGCATCGAGTTTTCGATCGAGGGCGCCGAGTTCGTCACGTCCGTTACCGACGTCAACGTCGGGCCGGCGCTGGTGAACGACAGCGTCGCCTGCATCACGTCGCCATTCTGCTTGAAGAACAGCAAACTTCCGTCACTGCTGAATTTCGGATCTTCGTTGCGGGTCTGGCCGGTGCTGTTGGTCAGATTAATCGGCGCGTTGGTCGAGCCGACCTGCCACATGAAGACGTTCCATGCGTTGTTGGTCACGCCCATGAAGGCGAGCCATTTTCCGTCCGGGCTGAACACCGCGTTCATCGGGTCCTTGATTCCCCACGTGCTCTTCGAGACTTGCGTGAGCGTGCGAGCCGAGAAGTCGTAGGTGAAAATCTGACTGGTACCGTCGCCGTAACTTACGTAGCTGTGGTACGCCACCTTGCCGGTCAAACTGCTGGGAAACGATGCGTCCGTCTGGGCGGACGGGCTGTTGACGCAGGCAGCGTTACTTTGACCGGCGCAGGCCGCGAACACGAGGCCGGCAAGCCCGATTGTTTTGAAGAATCTGAAACGCAAAACGTGGCACTCCTTCGTTAAAAACGATGGGAATTAAAAACAAGACCCGCTACGAGACACGGCCGCCCGGATCAGTTCGAGGGAGCGCGATGCGTCACCCATCGAATGAATTACGGCCGCTGAATGTGAATCTTGAGAAGCAGGAAAGGAGTTCGGACTGTCCGCGTTTCGCGCTGTGATCTGGACAGCGCACGAGCGCGATGTTGCGGAACGACAAAGCGGGTCGCAGGTCTGGACGTGGGTATGGAACTACTTCATACAACCAGGCGCAGAGGATAGCCGCGGACGCGCAAAAAGAAAACCTGCAGGAACAAAAAATGCTACGTATGCGCGAAAAATGCCTGTTTCTTGGGCCGAAGTGATTCTGAAACGACGCCCGAGGGTCGACCCCCAGTAATCCGAATCAAAGGGAGCGACCCCACTTGGATGGCCTTTCGTCCACAGTATCGATCGGTGTGGCGCCGTCGCGTGCGTCTGCTAGATTGAAGTGGACAAAATAGTCGAGCCGAAAGGGACCGCAATCATGTCAAGCCGAAACCCCGACAGCGATACACCAGCGTCCAGCACCGATACCCGCTCTGCAGGCGTGACAAGGTGGGGCCGCATTGCGGATCGATTGAGCTTTGGTCTGTGGAGACGCGCAGCGCCGCACGTGCTGGGGGACGGCTGGCCCCCGGACCTGGATGCGCGGGAAGAAGAAGCAGATCGCGAGATGACGCCATGGATAGCGCCCGCGGTCGCAGCGGCCGCGTTTCTTCTGGTCTTCGGCGGCTATGTGGCAATTGCCGGAATGGGCCGGCCGGGCGCCGCGCTGAAGCGCGTTGACGCGCTCGTCACGTCGGGCGTCGTGAGCGGCATGGCCTGGTTCCCGGGTGACCGGTTGCAGGGGACATCCTACTCGCAGACCTCGCGCTATTTCGGAGCGCCGCCGGCGGCCAACACGGATGCCGGCGAGGCTCGCAAGACGAACCTGGCTTCGGTCACCGCCAGCCGTTCGTTGCGCCAGGGCTCCGGCACGTCGCGAGCCGGTTCGCAGGGCCACTCGGCCACGCTTCTGTCGGAACGCGGGGCCGCGTTGCGCAACGTCGATTGCCAGAAAAACACGCGGCCAGGCTGTGCGCCCCCTCATACGCTGAGCGCGTCGCCGTTCGGCATGCCGCACGTTGCTCAGGGAGGACGCGCGGTAAATCGCTACGCGGGAAAACTCTACCGGCCGCATGGAAGGCATGAAGCGAAGACCAGCACCCAGATGGCTTCGCTGCCGTTCGACCACCACTAAGCTGAACTGCCACTCTAGAGGCGCCTGTTTTGCTTGCAGGGCGGTTCGCGAAACATTGCCGAACTGGGCGGGGTCTCGTTGTTTGACGCTCCGCCCGATACCGCCGCCCTCACTCCACCGTCACCGATTTCGCAAGATTGCGTGGCTTGTCGACATCGGTGCCGCGCAGACACGCCACATGGTACGCCAGCAGCTGGAACGCCACGACATGCAGCAGCGGCGACAGTACACCGTAGTAATCAGGCATCCATATCAACCGCACACCAGGCGCACTCGCCAGATGCGTGTTCGCGTCGGCGATTACATATAGCTGCCCGCCGCGCGCCCGCACCTCCTGCATGTTCGACTTGAGCTTCTCTAGCAGAATGTCGTTCGGCGCAGTCACGATGACAGGCATCGCATCGGTCACCAAGGCGAGCGGCCCGTGCTTGAGTTCGCCAGCGGGATAACCCTCCGCGTGGATGTACGAGATCTCCTTCATCTTTAGCGCCCCCTCCAGCGCGATCGGGTAATGCAGCCCGCGCCCGATAAACAGCGCGTGGTCCTTCCGGTGCAGTTCCTGCGCCCATGCCATGATCTGCGGCTCACGCGCCAGCGCGCCGCGCAATGCGTCCGGCAACCCGACGAGTTGACGCAGCAAGGCGGCTGTCTGCGCGGCGTTTAGGCGGCCGCGTTGACGGCCGATCGTCAATGCGAGCAGGAACAGCGCAACCAGTTGAGTGGTAAACGCCTTGGTCGACGCCACGCCGATCTCCGGCCCCGCCTGCGTGACGAACGCCCACCTGCTCTGCCGGACCATCGCGCTCGCCGCGACATTGCAGATCGTCAAGGTCCGCTCCTCGCCAAGCGATTGCGCGTAGCGCAGCGCGGCCAGCGTGTCGGCAGTCTCGCCCGATTGAGAGATCGGCACCACGAGCGTGCCGCGCTGCGGCACATAGTCGCGATAGCGGTATTCGCTCGAGAGTTCCGCATGCGCCGCAATGCCGGCAATGCTCTCGAACCACGCCCGCGCGGTCAGCGCCGAGAAATAGCTGGTTCCGCAGCCGAGCATCAGCACGCTATCGATGCCGGCAAACGCGACGGGATCGGCGGTGCCGAACAGCGTTGCATCGAGCGAGTGGAGGTGGGGCACGGTGCGGGCAACGGCAAGCGGCTGCTCGAAAATTTCCTTTTGCATGTAGTGGCGATAGGCACCCAGATCGGCATTGGCCGGCTGCTCCGCAACCGTGCGCACATCGCGCACGACCGGGCCGCCGTCGCGCTCGACGATGCGCACGTCGCCGCGCAGCAGGTCCGCGATATCGCCATCCTCCAGGTAGATGAAGCGGCTCGCGCAGCGCGCGAGCGCAAACGTGTCGGAAGCGAGAAACGCGCCGTCCGCGCCGAGGCCGACCACGAGCGGCGATCCCTGGCGTGCGCCGATCACCCGCTGCGGTTCGTCCTTGCAAATCACCGCAATCGCATAGGCGCCCTTTAACACGCGTATCGCATTGTGGACGGCGGCCAGCAGATCGCCGCAGTAATGGCTGTGAATCAGATGCGCGATGATTTCGGTGTCCGTCTGGCTCGCGAACTCATAGCCCTGGGCGATCAATGCTTCACGCAGCGCTTCATGATTTTCGATGATGCCGTTGTGTACGACGGCGATCTGGTCTCCCGAAAAGATCGGATGTGCATTCGCGATCGCCGGCATGCCGTGGGTCGCCCAGCGCGTGTGGGCGATGCCCGTCGAACCATTGAGGTCGGCCGCGCGCACCTCCGTTTCGAGTGCCTGCACGCGGGCGAGCGTGCGGATGCGGCGCGGTGCGCCGTGTTGTTGAAGTACCGCGACGCCGCACGAGTCATACCCGCGGTATTCGAGCCGTTTCAAGCCTTCGAGCAGCGCCGGCACGATGCTGCTGCGTTGGGCAACGCCTGCCACGATTCCACACATGTTCGCCTCCGTTGTCGTCGAACTGGTCAGTCCTTGCGTCACTGTGCGGCTTGCGTCGCGCAGCGGTCGGCAGGTCCTGGCGCCACCTCGCGCTTCGCGTTGAAGTCCGCTTCGCGCAGCCCCGCCGGGGACAGCGTGATGAAATGCATTGAGTCCGCACCGCTCTGGATGCCGATGGCGCCCGTATTGCCCCACGCAAACGGCGCACGTTGCAGCCCGCGCAACATGATCTTGTCGGGCTCGAGCGCCAGCGCCATCAGACGGCCGTCGCGGGTGGGCACATACGCCGTGCTGGCCGCGACGCCGATACCCGACTCGCGTACGGACGCGGGCAGACAACTGAGTTCGGCCGTGCGACGGCCGGCGTCGTCGATCAGAAAAACCGCGCTTCGGCCGTCCTCGAGCGTGGCTTCCACGACGAATCGTTCGATCGCCGGCACGTAGGCGGCTGCGTACACGTAGTACTGGACGCGATACGCGTCGATGCTGTCGGCGGGCCGGATCAGCTTGCCGGTGGACGGATCGAACAGCGCATATTCGAGCAACGCGCTCGTGCTGCCGGGGATGTACTTCTGCCAGACGAGCAACGCCTGATGCGGCGAGCCGGCGACCATCGGCCACCACTCGCGCACGTGGGCGGCGACATCGACATGCGACAGCATGCGGCCACGTGCGTCATAGACTTGCACGTACACGCCGCCGCCTGTGCCGAGATTATCGACGCCGCCGCCGTCGACCCAGTCCGCCGAATAGAACACGACGAAGCGCTCACCGACTGCGGCGACATGACCGGAGTGGCCGCCCGATTCGACGTCGTTCGGATACGCTTTGATCGCCGCGAGGTTCTGCCGGTACACGCCGTAGCGCTGGCTGACGTTGTTCGGCGTGTTCCAGCCGTCTTCGAACGTGACGAAGATGTCACCAGCGGCGTTCTGCGCAACCGACACGGGTTCCTGCGCCTCGGGCCGTTTGATGAAGATGCGCACATGCGAGAGGTGCGCGTCGCCCGGCGACCATTCGCCGACATAGACGTCATGCGGCCAGCTGCCGTCACGGTTGGCGCCGCGCGGCGGCAGGCCGGAACTGCTGAAAAAAACCCATGTCTTGCCGTTGCCCGCGCTTGCTTCGGCGATGCCGTGCATGAAGCGGCGCTCATCGCCCACGCCTGGCGCCGGCACCGCGACGACCGCGCCGACGGGCGTGCGCAGCGTGGCCGACGCCGGGCTCGCCGCGTGGCTGCTGGTGGCGAGCGCGATGCCCGACGCCGCGGCGCACAGGGCGGCAGCGCGCGTGGCGAACCGCAGCGCAACGCGCCACGCGCGCGCTGCGCCACGCGGCCGATCAGATAGACGGGCGCGCGGTTGTGCCGGCGCGCCAGCAACGGCAGCTGGATCCCGGTTGATTCTGCGCATTGTCGTCGTTCTCCTTCATCCGGCGATCCCGTCTGCGGCGCATGCCTTACACGGCGCGAGCCGAACTGACGGGATGTAGGCACGCTGTCGCGCAGGCGCTCGGCGTGACCCCTCGCTCGGTGCGCGCGGCGCGGCACAAGCTGAGCGTTACCGGCATCGTCGCAAGCGGCCGCGGCAGCGTGTTCGTCCGCCAGCGCCCAGCGCTCGAAATGCGTGCGTGTGAATGCTATAGGGTGCTCAAGTCCCTGCATCGGGCTCCCGGCGACGCCCCACCACATAGTGAACGCTAAACGAAGCGTTCCAGCTTCCGTTGAGGGAAGACGGCGCGGGCGACTCGGGCCAGTGCAAGCCCGACTCGGCCCTCCCGGTTGGGCGGCGCGCCGGCGCGGCGTTGCTTTTTCTCGGCGCTGGGTTCGACAGCGCCTTGAGCGCGGCGATCAAGCCATTCGAATCGTGCGACGCGACGAAGATGCGCGACACCGCGCCGCGGCGCGCCATCGACATCGCGGCGAGCGGCCCTGGCTCGACCGTGAGCCCGGCGGTGCGCCGCACGAGCCGTTGCATCCTGGAGCGTGACGCGAACGGATGGGCGACGCGCGACGCGATCATCCACAGCGTGAGCCCCGACGCAATTGAGCCGATCGCGACCAGATACGAAACCAGCTGTTCGAGCGGCAGATCGCCCTCGTCGAACGGCATCAAATACCGGTAGATATAGACGCCGATCGCCGCCCACATTGAGCCGACGGAAGCAGGCCGGACGAGGCGAAACCATACGACTTGCGCGAGCCCTATCTTCAGACCTTTGTCGGCGATGATCTGACGGGGGGAGCGCAGCGAGAGGTCAATGACGGGCGCGTTGTTCATGTTGAATACCTCGGTCAGGGCTCGTCCAGATGGCGCGTTTGCCACGCTGACGCAGCACGATGGTGGGCAGCGCAACGACGGTGGTGACCATGTTGATCAGCCAGAAAGCGAGCGGATACCAGACGGTGTCCAGGAAATACAGCAGCAGCTTGTCGTCGTACTGCCCGTCGATCAGGCAGCCGACAATCAACTGGAGAATGCAGGTGGCGACCAGCAGCATCCCGTGCCAGTGCGGCAGCAAGGCAATGTGCCAGTCGCTCGGCAGCGGCACGATCAGGCCGACGATGGCGAGGCCGAGAATGAACGTCATTGCGTACGCCCATGCAATGCCGAGCAGATACTCGGCAAACAGCGGCCACATCATCACCTGCGAAGGGCGCGCAATCGCTGGCGCGTACTTCATCAGCACCTGAATGCCGCCCTTGGCCCAGCGCAGGCGTTGCCGGTAGAGGCCCTTGAAGGTCTCGGGCATCAGAATCCAGCTGAGCGCATGCGGTTCGTATGCAACGCGCCAGTCTCGGCATTGCAGCTTCCAGCTGATGTCGATGTCTTCGGTGAGCATGTCGGAGCTCCAGTAGCCGACATCGGCGAGCGCCGTCTTGCGGAACATCGTGATGACGCCCGAGACCGTGAAGATGCGCCCGTACACCTGCTGGGTGCGCTTGATGAGCCCGACGATCGACGAAAACTCGCCGACCTGCATCCGGCCAAGCAGCGATGTACGGGTGCGGATGCGCGGATTGCCGGTCACCGCGCCGACGTTCGGGTCGGAGATAAAATGCTCGAGCATCCATTCGATCGCGTCGGACGCGAGCAGCGAATCGCCATCGATGCACATCAGATAAGGCGCGTTCGTCACGGCCGCCGCAGTCGTGAGCCCGATCGCCTTGCCCTCGTTCCTGGCATGATGAATCACGGTAAGGTGGGGGATTTCCGCCGCGAGCTCGTTGAGGATCGCGCCGGTGCGGTCCTTGCTGCCGTCGTTGACGGCGACGATGTCGTAGTTCTCGTAGTCGAGCTGCGCGAGATGCCGGATCACGCGATGCGCGTTCGATTCCTCGTTGTAGCACGGGACGATCACCGACACCTTGGGCATGCCCGCCATCACCAGCGCTCGCCGGGATCGCGTGCGGCCTTTTTCGAGCGCGAAGAAATGCACGATGCCACCGATCATCCACAGGTACGACATAAAGAATGGATAGAAAAAGATGAAGTCTTGCAGGCGGTTGATAATGACGTGCGTCATCAGCGTGTCACTCCTTTGTGCTGGGCCTGAAGCAACGCGTTGATCGAAGTGGGATCGAGCCGCGAGCGCAGCGACATCAGGTCACGCATCGCATCCAGCTCGGGCGCGTTGCGCGCGAAGTTGTCCGGGTAGTAGCCAAAGTTCACTGCGCCGCGCTGCCGCAGCCGGCGCATCTCGCCGAGCAGGGTCGCGGTCGGGACGTCGGCGCCGGTGCCCCAGTCCACCGCCTGCAATTCGAACACCGTGCGCCGCTCGCCGCCCGGCGTGGCCTGGGTGATATCCGCTAGCGAGTCGAGCCAACGCTCGGGGTTCGATACGTTTTCGCGCGACGGCATCGCCAGCACGGCGACAAAATCGTAGTTGCTCAGGAAGGCCGCGTAGCTCTGCGCGTAGCGAGCCGGGGCGGTGCGGTCCAGCAACACCTCGGGGTAGATGCTGCGCACCGTCAGCACGTCGCCGCCGTTCTGGCTATTGAAAATGATCTGTTCGAGTTCCTTCGTGAGATCGATCAGGTGCTGCGTCTTCGCGTCGGTCCAGCGGCTCATCAGCGCCGGGTCAGCGCGAATGCGGCCGATGTCGGTGGGCAGCCCCCAACGCTGCATTATCTGCGCCGCGTGACGGCCGGCATCTTCGTAATCGTCGAGCACCGCGTCCTCGCCGAACATTAGACCGGTGAACGCGGAATACTTGCCGAGATCCTCATACATTTCCCGAATGAAAGTGCGTGCGGCGGGATCGAACGGGCTCAGCCGATAGCGGTTCGCTTCGCGCCGGTTCGCCGGCGCGCCGGCCGCGGCGGTGACCGCTTCCATACGCCCGGCGAGCGCCGCCGGCGGACGGAACGCGAGCAGCGGCATCCATGCATAGACCTGAACGTGGGAGCGCGTATTGAGCTGCCATGCGGTGCGGCAGAACAAATCGGCACGCACCGGCAAATGGCGGTTCGGGAAATACACGGCTTCGGCAACGCCCGTGTGCTTTGGGTCGGAGAACGCCTGCAGATACACCGAGCTCGGCTGCATCCGGTAGATCCGTTCGATCAGATCGCCAAGCTTTTTCTCCTGCAAGTCGGGCTGCGGGTCGTACACGTCGTCGAGCGAGATCTGGACGACCCGCTCGACCGGATTGATTTCGCCGCGGTTGGTCGCCGGCTCGCGCATCGACAGCTCGAAGGCGCCGATGTCGACGTTGTAGGTCATCAGAATGCGGCGCAGCCGGTCGAGCGGCACATCGGGCGTGTTCGGGCCGGCTTCGAGGGTGAACTGCGTGTGCATGCCGAGCGACGACGAAATGCGCCGCACCGGCTGGTTCTCCGCGCCATATGGCCAGACCATCGAGCGCACGGTGACACCGGTGCGCTCGTGCAGTTTCTGCAGGCATTCGCGCAGGTCGTCGGTCACGCGCGCTTCGAACTCGGCGTCGGTCTCGTAGCGTTTCTGGTCGGCCAGGTACAGGTGCGAGGTGGCAGCCGGCAGCTCATTGCCCTGCGGATTGGCGAGTGCACCATGATGCAGGTCGTGGGTGTGTGACGCGATCTCGACCAGACCCGAGGCCGCCACCTTTTGCACGTCGTCCCATGACATGAACGTGTCGCGCGGCACGACGAAGTTGTCGGCAAGACGCACCGGCGTGTCGGGCGGTGTGTCGACCCACGACGTGACGATGCCCATCACGGCCGGGTAGCGAAAGCGCTGCAGGAGCGGCAGCACCTTCTTGTAATGACTGCGGAAGCCGTCGTCGAAGGTGAGCAGCACGGCGCGCGGCGGCAACGGCTTGCCGCCGTTGCGCGACGCCTCGATATCCCTGACGGTGACAGGACGATACGTGTTGGCTTGCAGCCACGAAAAGATCGAAGTCAGCGTTCCGGTGTCGACCGCATAGGGGTCGAGCATGTTCATCGTATCGAACGACGAGCGCAGATTGTCGCGGACATCGTGAAAGCAGATCACCCGGAACGTCTTGCCGTCGGCGGGATCGGACGGCGGCAGGATGTCGATGAGTTTGGCGGGCGTCAGCGAAGGAAACAGCGTACAGCCCGCCATCGCTCCGAGACAGCCACAGATAAAGCGCCTGCGTGATTCCATCGTCGAACCCTTCCCACGTTAGAACGGTACGTTCAGTACCAGGTAGCCGGTTTCGGAGAGTTCGCGTGAGCCGTCATAGACGTGGCTGGCCACACCTATGCCATAGCTGAACGTGATGTCGTGAGTGAACGTCCATGCATGCTCGATGCGCGCACCCCAGAACGCGCTTGTGCCGAACCCCCGTTCGTTGTACGCGCCGCCCGACAGAAAGATGCGCTGTTGCAACGCCCGTTCGCCGCGCCGCCAGATCGACCATTGATGCATCGCGGTCGCTTCGATCGAGTAGTCGCGCGACGGATTGAAATAGGCGGCGTTGGCGACCGTATTGCTGCTGGTGTCGCCGGTCAGCGACACGTTGATCAGCTGGTTGGCGGCGGTGAACACGCGCTGCGTGCCGCCGATCGTGACCTCTTGATGAAAATTCGAATCGCTGTAGCGGCCGACTGAGTAGCTGAGATTGGCGGACTGCCGGTCGCCGTTGGCGAAGCTGAACCCCGCGCGTGCCGTGCGCCCCCAGATGTGCTCGACATAGGCCTTCCACGGTAGCGCGTTGTCATCGCTGTCCACCGCGGCTGTCGCCTTGAAGTAATCGCTGAATGCGTACTCGACTTCGCCATTGCCGCCTGTGCGGCCGTCGGGGCCGAACGAACGGGTGAGCTCGCCGAGCACCGTGAGCGGCCCGCGCCGGTAGTCGCCGCCCACTCCCTGGCGGATCCGGTTCACGTTGCCGATGTCGGTGCTCGCATAGCCGTAGAACGTGTGCACCAACGCGCGCCAGTAATCGGCAATCGGTGGCGAGTACAGGAACACGTCTGTTGAGAACGAATTGTCGGCGAGCACGGAGTTGCCATGCTCGGCGTTCACGTCGATGCTCATGACGGGCGCATGAAAAGCCTGGTAGTCACGCTGGAAATTGCGCACGGCGCCATTCTCTGGAAACGTGTTGTCCAGCGCGTCATTGATCTGCCGCGCGTTCGAGTAGTCGCCGATGTCGATCGAGGTGCGCCCGAGACCGGACAGCGCCTCCACGTTATCCGGATGATCATTCAGCGTCGCCGTGTACACATCGCGCGCCGCCCGCACGCGCGATTGGCCTAGCAGCGTGTCGGCTTCGGCGTTGCGCACATCCGCACTAAACGGGATTTGTTGTTCGAGGCGCTTGAGCTCCGCCAGTCCTGCATCGGGCTTGCCGACGTAGATCAGATATTGCGCACGTAACCGGTACAGCCGCTGATAGTCGTCGTTCGCCACATCCTCGGGTCTCACCTGATCGGCCGGCGGCAGAGACGTGCTGATCTCGTCGAGCACCTTGCCCGCTTCCACATATTTTCCCTGGTCGCACAGCGCATAGAACAGCCCCTCGCGCAGATCAATGGGGCGCGTACGGGTCCCATACTGATAGCCGCGCGTGGCCGGATCGGCTGCTGCCGCGGTCGCCTGCCGGACGGCTCTGCGATACGCCTCTTCAGCTTTGTCAGGTTGGTTCAGATAGCTGTAAGCGTCGCCTGCGGCGCCGAGCGCTTCGACGGATATTTCGGCGCTCGACGGGATGGACTCGTAGGAAGTCACCGCGTCTTTCATTTTTCCGCGCCCCGCGAACGCGACCGTGCGGTCGCCGGCGAGTGCGTAGCGCACCGCTGCATAGTCCGGCGTGCGCGGCCAGTTCGCGTCCAGCCGATCGGCTTCCTGAAGCGCGCTGTCGAGCGCGTCGAAGCGATCCGGGCTGGTCATCGCGCGCGCTTTGTCGCGTCCGCCGCGCACCTGCTGACGGACTGCAAGTTCTTCAAGCTGTGCAATATCTACCGGCGTAAATACATCAGGTCGCGCCTTGGCCTCCTCCAACGCCTTGAGGGCGCCACCGCCGGTGGCGAGACCAAACACCTCCTTGCGCAGCGCATCGCTAGACTGGGTATCGGCGACGTTGCGCGAGTCTGCGACATCGGTCGGCTCACGCGCATCGCCGCTATCCGTTTCGACCGCGGCACACATCGACGAGATGAGCAGGAGCATGACTGGCGCACAGCTAACGAAAGGACTGCAACTCGACGTACGCAAACGCTTTGGCAGAGCAATCACGATAGGTCCTTGGTGTTGAAGACTTTCTTCTGAGGACTGCAGTCGTAGTGGAACGATGACCGCATCGAAAATAGCTACATTCGTGCCCGGTCAGCGTGACCGCGCGGAGCGAATATGGCGGGAAGAGAAGGTGACCGTCGTGTGCCGAATACTTCACAGGCGACCAGGCGACGCGGCGCGAAACGGGCCCTTCGGTACTGCCGGTGCGAGAAAAACCGCTTGATTCGGCGAACGCAAAGACACATCCAGGCTGCTGCGTGTCTGAATGATAGCCGGCGTTATCGCACGCGCTATCGGGGTGCCTACTAATGCGCGAGCGCAATTGTAACGCCCGGAAAAACGCTTTATATCGTTGCAAACGTAAGCAGAACAGCGGTCTGTCGGGCAGAGCCACACCCATCAACGTTTTCGTTTTGCGTGGCACGGGCTTCCGTCGTGGCACGTTCTCCGCTTGCGCTGTTGCAATTCGATTCGGAAGTAAACTTTAGTTACAACGGGTCAGGTCAAAATAAGAATAAGTCGGTAAATCGTATTCCTGATTAATTCATGGAGGAAATTTTTCCGTCTTTTTTTCATTGCGTTTTCGGCGGCACGTCCCTATTCTTGTTGACAACGATCGTGGGAGGGAGGTCGTCATGGGCAGCTTGCGCAAAGTGCATTTGCTAGTCATTGCTGCCGCGCTGGGCAGCGGCGCCAGCGCGGTCCCGCAGGAAAGGCCCGCCGGCTCTGGTCCAAATACGGAGGCAAATGCGGCGGCCGGGGCCCAGGAAATGCTTTACTACGTCTGCGGTCAGGCCGGCTTCGAGAAGGCAGTCACATCGCCCGATCCTAACCACCCGTTCAATCTTGGCGTGACCTTCGTGTCCGGACAGGGCGGTGCGCCATTGTCAGACGTATCGGTCAAGCTGCGGCGTCACGGGCGTGTGCTGATGGATTTCGTTGCATCAGGTCCCCGTTGCCTGTTCGCCGTTCCCACGGCGAGCTATCGCGTAGAAGGTACCTATCGCGGCGAGATGAAGTTCGAAATCGTGGAAACCGGCACCTTCGATACACAGATCAAGTGGTGACGCAGACCATTCGGTACGCTGCGCTACCTTAACCGGACCGGGCGTAGCGATGAGCGATAAGCGAAACGGGGAAGCGTCATCCTTGCAAGCCATGCATGCTGCGTCGCCACACACGCGCAACACGGCAACTCCCAGATTCGGCTGGGGCCTGGTCATGAGCGCGACGCTCACTCTTGCTTCGTTCGTGCTGATCCTGGCGGCGGTCGTGATCTTCGAAGGGAACGGGCGCGACGGTCGGACGCGGCAGCCGGTCGCACTCGTTCACTCAACGCCGACATCGGTTGACACCGCGGCCGCCACCCCCACTGCGAACGCCGCCTCATCCGGTTTAAGTCCGGTCGCGGAGCGGCTCGAAGCCGCGCCGGCGCCGGCCGGTTCCGCTGGCGAACTGGCGCGCGCGCGGGCCTGCGCGCTCGCCAAAGCATGGCCTTGCGTGATGGAAGCGGCGAGCGCCGTGCTCGCGCTAGAGGGCGGCAATACCGAAGCGCAGACGCTGCTTCAGCGCGCAATCGTCGAGGGCGGGTGGCGCAGCGAGACGACGCCGGCCAAGCCCGTTACGGAGGAGGTCTCCGCTAGCGGCGTGCAGGACAGGTCGCGGCGTCTGGCACTGTCGATCCGTCGCGGCAGGCATGGAGGTCTGGCGGAGCCGACACATTAGCCGCTGTGAACGATTTAATTGATAAGGTATGCGTAGTAGAGATGGGTTGTGCGCGCCGCGATTCATTCCCGCCTTCGGTTGCCCGCAGGCAAGATTTACCCCGAGCGCGCTGTGACTCAGCTCTCCCCCAGCTGCCCCTCCATCCCACTCAGTTCCTGCTCGCGCTCCTTCGACGCGTTGCCGATCGGCGGACCCGCAAAGCTCTTACGCACGCCCGCGCCGTACCAGATCGCCAGCAACACCGCAAGCAATCCGACAATCACGTACACCACCTTCTGATTCGGCGGCTGCATACCGACATAAGCGAGCACGAGTGCGCCGAACACCGCCGCCACCGCGAACGGCTTCGACAGCATGCCTAACTGGAACGGGCCCTTTTCCTTCCACACGCGACCTTCGGCAAAAATGCCAGCCGCAATCGGCATGGCGTATGAGATGAACAGGAACACCGCGCTACCCGCGCTCAGCACCGTGAAGGCGTCGCCGTACAACGTCACCACGATCGCCAGCACCGCCGAGGTCCAGATCGCGGCACCCGGCGTGCGATGTGCCGCATTCACTTTGCGCAGCCATTTCGAGCCAGGCAAGCCGCCGTCGCGGGCAAACGCAAACATCATGCGCGAGGTCGACGTGACAGCGGCGAGACCGCATACGTAGTTGATAAAGAACATCAGCAATTCGATCACGATGCGCAGCGGTCCCGGAATCGGCGCGAGAATCGCTTCGAAGAACCCGGTGCCCTGCTTCACCCCTGCGCTGATATCCGGCATCACCAGTACGAATGCGCACACCATTACGTAACCGAAGGTGGTCGACCAGAACACGGAACCGACAATGCCACGCGGCACATTGCGCGCCGCGTGATGCGTTTCCTCCGAGGTATGCGCGGAGGCGTCGAAGCCCGTGATCGTATAAGCAGTCAGCAGCAGGCCGGACAGAAACGCCATGGCGATGGTCTGCTTGGGCCACGCGCCGCCATCGACGCCCGTGAAGTTGGTGAAGGTGTAGAGCCGCGACAGGTCGATCTTGACCGGCGAATACACCAGCAGGGAAACCACCAGCATGACTGTCACCACAAAGATCAGATAACCCGACAGGTCCGTGATCTTGCTGGTGATGCGAATGCCGCGATGATTCAGGAATGCTTGCGAAGCGGTGATCACCGTCAGAAAGAGCGTCTGCTGCCACCACCCGAGCGAATCCGGATTCACGCCGAACATCGGTGCGATCAACGTGCGAAAGAACGGATCATAGGTACCGTAATTGATCGCGGCGACGACGAACACGAGACCGAGCAGATTCAGCCACGCGGTGAGCCAGCCCCACATTTTGCCGCCAAGAATCGAACTCCAGTGATAGAGGCCGCCGGCCGTCGGATACGACGACGCGATCTGCGCCATCGCCGCCGCCACGACCAACGCGAACAACGAGCCGAGCGGCCAGCCGAGTCCGATCGACGCCCCGCCCGCCGCCGACAAGCCCATCTGGAACGACGTGATGCCGCCCGACAGAATGCAGATCAGCGAGAACGACACCGCGAAGTTCGAGAACGCCCCCATGCGCCGGGACAGTTCCTGCGCGTAGCCCATCTTGTGCAACAGCTTGACGTCGTTGTCGGCGAGATCCGCCGACGGCACGGCCGTGTTGATGTCCATGACGCGATCCTTTGAACAGGGTTATGACGAAGCGGCTAAGCGATGCAGAGGCGTGACCGCGCAACGAGGGACCGGCTCACGCAGCCGTAAAGCAGTTATCCACGTACAGGTGTGCGCCGTTGACGAAACTGGCATCGTCGCTGGCGAGAAAGAGCGCGGCGCGCGCGACTTCTTCCGGCGCGCACAGACGGCCCTGCTGCACCGACAGCGCCGCTTCGCTCGCATCGAAGCCATACTTGGCGAGCGC
This sequence comes from Paraburkholderia phytofirmans OLGA172, assembly GCF_001634365.1. Lineage (NCBI taxonomy): Bacteria > Pseudomonadati > Pseudomonadota > Betaproteobacteria > Burkholderiales > Burkholderiaceae > Paraburkholderia > Paraburkholderia phytofirmans. The sequence goes on along the minus strand of NZ_CP014578.1, from coordinate 675,103 downwards.
GCTGATTTCGCGGCGTCCGTGTGGCGTATCGATGAAGCCGGGGCACACGGCATTGCAGCGAATACCACGGTCGCGATACTCGACGGCAATCGACCGCGCGAACATCGCGCACGCGCCTTTGGTCGTGCAGTACAGCACCTCGAGCGGCGTGGCCGCCACCGACGAAATCGACGCCGTGCACACGATCGAACCGCCGCCCGACGCGAGCATGTGCGGCAACACGGCGCGCGTCATCATGAACATGCTTTTTACGTTGACGTTCATGAGCCAGTCGTAGTCTTCGTCGGTGGTATCGACGAACGGCTTCACGACGATGCTGCCGGCATGGTTGAACAGCACGTCGATGCGCCCGAAACGCGCCATGACGTTCGCCACTGCGGCATCCACGGCTGCGCGTTTCGACACATCGGCGGCAAACAGTTCGGCCGTGCCGCCCGCCGCGCGAATGCGCGTCACGACTTCCTCGCCCGCATCGGTGTTGATATCGACCACGGCGACCTGCGCGCCTTCCTGCGCGAACAGCAGTGAAGCCGCGCCGCCCGCGCCGGTCGCGCCGCCTGACACGATTGCGATCTTGCCCTCAAGCCTGCCTGCCGATCTGCTCATGCGTGACTCCCGTTCCAGTGTCCAGTGCAGTGCGTTGGATTGCGTTGCGTTGTGCACAAAGTAGGGGCGGCAAAAGCGGCGACTATCCAAAATTGGCAAAAAGTAAAAATCCCGTAAAAATCCGGCTTACTGACAAATGCATTACATCCAGACTTGGATGCTTGCCGTATCGGGCAGCCGCCGTGCTCATGATCTGTGCGGGCACGGGGCAGGAAGCCACATGTGTGCCCCGGATGGGTCGCTCCGGCACTGCGACGTAAATTTTTTTTCGCATACACTGATCGGCACGAGGCTTTCGGGGAGCGCCACCAGAATCGGGAGAAGCTATGCAGCCGGTCAATCAGACAAGCAGCGCCGTCGAGATTCGCTGTTGCAGGAACATCGACGAGCAGGCGATGTTGCTCGACGCGTGGAACCAGAGCTATTGCCAGATTTCGCGCGGCGCCTTCGACGGCTCGGTGAGTTCGTTTTTTGCGGGCGGCGTGCGGGTGCTGGTGGAGCGCCTGAACCGCACGGTCTATCAACGCGGCCAGGTGGCGCGATCCAAGCTGGCGGTGGGCATTCCGTTTCAACTCGAAGGACATGCACTGCTGTGCGGACAGACGAGCCATCGTGACGGACTGCATGTATTTTCCGGCGATGGTGGGTTCGAGTTTTTATCGCCGGACAAGCACGTCGTGGTGAATCTGGAGATCGAGCCTGGCGCGATTGGTGATGAACGGGTGCGCTCGCAGCTCGATGAAATTACGTCGCTGCTGGGCGCGAAGCCTGGCGTATTGAATGTCGATCCTGCCAGATTGCAGGGCTTTCGCGAGGTCCTGAAGCATTTGCTTGATGCCGTGGCGGCGACGCCGACGTTGCTCGATGATGCCGGTGTTGCGGCGTCGTTTGAGAAGTCGGTGATCTTCGGTCTCGCTGAGACATTGCAGGGCATGCAGCATGCGGACCCGCACGGGAATCTCGAGGCACGTACCGCGCGGAATTGGCAACTCGTGAGAGGGATTCGCGAGGTGGTGGAAGAGTCGCCGGATTGCCCGCTGTCCGTTGCCGAGCTATGTGCGCGGTTTCACGCGAGCCGGCGAACGTTGCAATATGCGTTTGAGGATACCCTTGGGGTGAATCCTTCAGCGTATATACGAGCGGTTCGGCTTGATCACGTGCGGCGCGAACTAAGAGGCGCCGCATCCGTTACCGAGGTCGCTACCCGATGGGGGTTCTGGCATTTTGGGAATTTCTCGAGCGAGTATCGCGGGCAATTCGGGGAATTGCCATCGGAGACCTGGCGCAGCAGTAAGCGCCGCGCAGATTGAAGTTCGGTTCATGCCGACCGCCAAGCTTGCCCGCGAGAAAAACCGCAAGAGGCAATAAAAAAGGCGCGATTTGAACGCGCCTTCTTGGCTGCGGCGACGCGGCGGCCGTTATTGTTGGTTAGTGCTGCGCGGCTGATTGCTGCTCACCGGCCCTCGCAGTAGCGCTTGCCCGTACAGGCTCGCGCGTTGCAGCCATACTCGGCTCCGCATCAGCCTTGGTTTCCACTGCCGCCTGCGCTGCCTCAGACAGAAGGTTCGCAGCACATCTAGCCGTGATACGACTGTGAGCAATCCCCTTAGCATCGAGTGCAATCACCCGGTACAGTTCGAGGTCGCATTCGAGCTCCCGCTCATAACCTTCGGCAGTCTCGACCAGCAGTTCCAACAGCGCTTTCTGGTTTTGCCGTTCGTCCCGCGTCATGGAAGGAGTCCTGCATATTGAGGCCGCAAGAGTAGCCAGTCTCCTGAGTTGGTCCAACTGGCGACCACACAAATTGTGCGCCGATAGTGCTAGTTTTTCGTATTGGAGAGCGTCAACGGCGGGACGTGTTTCGGGTTGGGTCTTCGTAGTAGATTTGCTCATGGTGCGATTTCCGGTTCGTTCCTGAATCGCCCGACACTCGCTAAAAGATGGGGTGAGCGGGCACGTAGGCGGATTAGCAGACCGGGTAGAGAATCAGAACCGGCGAGCCTTGCGGCTCTCCCCCCACGGCCCGCCCATAGAAAAGGCGCGCATGGCTGGGCACTACCCACTTTCGTAGGTAGTGCGATTCTCTACTGCGGGCTGCTAAACCCGCGCCGTTTTGTCTAACGGCAGGAACAATCTAACGCACCTATTTTTTAAGACGATCAACCAATCAGGCTAAACGCGCAAATTATAACTAATCTTTACATTTGCCCCGTGACTGGCGTGCGACTGCGCGGATCGCGTAAATCGTCAAACGCCTCTTCAATACTCAGCACGTCTTCCGGCATCGCTTTTCCCCGGCCACAAAAGCCAGAGTAAACGCGCCTTCAAGCGGGTTTACAACAGTCCCGCCACCATCTGTAACGTTTCGCGCAACCGCCGTGGTACGGCATGAAGTGGTTTGTGATTTTTCAGGCTTTTCCTATTCGTTCTGTTTCTGTATTCAGCTAGGCTGGATTTTCCGCACGCGCTTAATAGCGTGCCTGCCCTTACGTGGCAGCCGAAGCCGTGCTCATTCACGCAGGAGACTTGAAGATGCCGGAACAGAAGGAAAACCAGACGACGTACCTGTTCGCCACCATCGGCGCGCGCACCGAGCGCGGCGGGCGTGTGTCTACCGGCTCAACGTTTCATCTTGCCGGTTTGCCGGTCGCGACCGTGGGCTGTGTTGTCACCTACCGCGACGGCAGCGAGGCCGTCATTACCGATGGCGCCGGTTTCGCTTTTGTCATTGCAGATCGCCCCGCTGCGATTGTCGGCAGCAGTCTCAGCAACGGCGACCGCATCATCGAAACGCTGTGGTCCGAGCTTGATGCTGGCGTAACCGTGAAGGATGGCGAAAAGATCGCGGGCCTGTTCGACCCTGCCTGGACGCCGCCACCAAGAAAACCCGTGGCTCGTTTCGCAACACGCGGTGCAACAACCGCGCGGGGCGGCGTCGTGCTCGAAGCGTCAAGCGCCTGGGAAGTTGGCGAAACGCAGCGATACGCCGCGAGCATTGGCGATTTCGTCCAGTACCAGGACGGCAGCCGCGCACGCATCATTACCGGCGTCGGCATTCCAGGCAATGCAAACCATGCCTATGCGGTCGTTGGCAGTCTGCTGGACAACGGCGATGTCATCACGGACAGCCCGCACCGCGAGCCGCGCACGTCAACGACCTTTGTCCCCCTGGACGAACACCGCGTCGCACTCACGCGCCAGTAAGGGGCACGGAGCTAAACATGGCAGGCACCTACTATGCAGCAGTTGAAGGCGATCCACTGACGAGCGGCAAGGGTAGTCAGGTTTTCGCGAGCGGACATTGTGGAACGATTACGGATGAAAGCGGGCGGCCTCGCCGCATGGTGTTTATCGGTGATCCGGCTTATTGCCAGGCATGTGATAGCCAGGGCGTCATTATCGGAGGCGCGGGCGTAAGCGGCGCGCGCCGCATGATTGATCTGGTGAACGGCGGGCGGCGTCAGGCTGTCGGAGGTGACTGGGTGTCATGCAAATGTCCTGACCACCCTCGCATCATCGCTATTTACGGGCGTCGCTGGATTATCCGGGATGACGGCGACGCCGCTCCTTCAAGAGCCCGCGAAACGCCCGCGCCGCGCCTCATTTACGACGAACAGTTCACGCTTAAAGATGGTAACGGTCAACCACTCCCAAATGTGCGATACCGGGTGCGTAACGGGGCGACGGTCGTAGCGAGCGGCGTAACCGATGCGAACGGCTGCACGCAGCGAATCAACACGGAAGGCGCGCTGCGGCTGACGCTAGAGGTTGACGCACACGAAGGAAGCGCCTGAATGCGAATCCCCACAGTAAGGCATGACGACCCAACTACGACGCGCGGCAAGGTCGTTACATTCAGTGGCACGATTCACGATGGAGGCCGAAAGGTCGCACTCCACTGCGACCAGGCGACGTGTGGTAACTGCAAAGGCCTGTGGAAGATTGTTGGAACCGGTGGAGGTGTTGGCGAGCGGAGCCGAGCCGCAGCCATTAACGGTGATCAGGTTCCATGCCCGTGAAAAAAGAACCGCGTTATCGCGGGCGCGGATGCCGGAATGTTCATGCAGAAAGACACCGGCACAGCGAGCGCTGCGCCACACAAAGCCCCACCAGCGGAGCAGTACGACGAGCAATTTACGTTGCTCGATGAAGCATGGCGGCGGCTCGCGAACGTGCGATACCGGATCGTTGTAGACGACGAACGGGTGATAACGGGAGCCACGAACGCGAAAGGGAAAACTGAGCGCATCAAGACGGATGCTGCATCGAGTTTGGGGCTTTACACAACGGGAGCAATCGAGAATGAGTGACTTTGGGGGAAGCAATAAATACGGATTCAAGTCCGGTAAGAATGAAGAATGGATCGAGGTACATTCCGGCGCTGTGACGAATACCACACCGGGCTCAATGGTTCACGTGACACTTAACACGGAAAAAATATGTGAGAACATGACGAACAAAGAATTCAGGGAGGTCATTGACAGCATCCTTCAACGCGCCATTCCCCTAGTTGACGCCCGCATCGCCGCGTTAAGGATTTGGCCACCCAGTGAGCGCGCACGCGTACAGCGTTGGTTCGGTCGCAACGACGAATCAGCACACACCCTCCTCCTAAACGGGCTGCCGAGAATTGCGGCCGTGCTACGTAGTTTGAGCCCCGCGAACTTTGTTCGTAGCGGTAGCGACCGAGATAGAACTACAGGGTGTATGGCCAATCCGGCGGGTAGCGGCCAGGAGGCTGCCCACGTCTGCGCGCCTGATACGGCTACGCATACAATTAGTATTAGTCCGCTGTTTTGCACCATGCGTCATTGGTCGGCTGATTCAGACTCACGCGTATCAACGGTCATTCACGAAGCAACGCATTTCATGGACACCATGGCGACCAAGGACAACAAATACACAATCGCTTACACGTTGCGAGAGTGGGCGCAAGGAAATTCCGATCTAGCTCTCGACAACGCAGACAGCGTAGCCGGCTACATCGTTGAAGGGGATTAAATTGAAACGTATTGCCTCGTCGATGCTATCAGCGCTTGCCATGTCAAGCGCCTTCGCTTGCTCCGGTCCGGCGAGCCAACCAGGACAAACGAAAGATATCAATTTCGACTTCAATTCTAGTGCGATCAATAACTCAGAAATCCTCTCCCTTGCGAATTGGATCGTAGATACACGCAGCAAAAGTTCTACCCTCGAAGGAGTTTCTATCGTCGGCTTGGCTGATAAGCGCGAACATGATCCGCAAGGCACCGCGGAAGATCGAGCCAAAAACGTTAAGCAAACGCTAGATGTTCTCGGAGTCCGATCCGCCACGATGGGCGTTATAGCTCATGTCTACAAACCCACAATGCCGAACGATAAATATGAGCCGACGGGTACAAGAGCGGAAGTAACGTTAATTCCTGTCTGCGCAGATAAGTAACGCACTGTTAGCCATATAGTGCCCCGCATACGCGGGGCTTCTACTTTAAGAAACCATGAAAATAGCATGTCTCACGCTTGCGCGCGCCGCAGGTAATCCGTTCGTTTGTTTCGCAACGTGTACCATGGCATCGCCGTCTGGAAGCCAACCTCTTTGAAACCGGGATTTATGATGCGCGCCACTAGCGTATTGGTTGCTCTACTTTTGATCGCCAATGCAGCCTACGCCTCATCATCGATCTACGGGTCTGAATTTGACTACAAAAAGGCAAAGCCTACTAGTACGTATTTTTCAGGGAGAACCCGTCAGCAGGTTGCATCGTACTGCAAGAACGAAATGCTGGGTACGATGGATTTGTCTGCCTGCGCCCAATTTCGTTATGAGGCGGCTATTGAGACTCTGAATAACAAATTCGCTCAGATAGAAAATGTCGCGAAAGATAGCGACCGGGGGCACCGGGCTAGTGACGAACCTGAAGCACTTCCGTTCTTCAAGAAAGCCCAATCAAACTGGCAACTCTACAGGGACAATGAGTGTTACGCGGAAGTGTATCAAGTTGGCCAGGCATCGTTGCGCTTTATTGACTTTTGGGATTGCATGACTCGAATCACGAAACAGCGTCTTGATGAATTAACCGTAAGCGATCCATTAGCGCCGTCCCTCTGAGTAGTGGACGAGCGTGGTGTTTGTGAAGTAGATTTGGCGGCGGATCAGCGCAGGGAGAGTGGCATTTTCCAGGGCATCAAGGCGTCGTAATCATCAACGGTCTTTGCCAGGGGGAGCCGTTCAAACAGCCAGGTCAGATAGCGGTACGGATCGATACCATTGGCTTTCGCCGTTTCAACAAGAGAATACAGATTGGCGCTCGCGTTAGCGCCGTCAACGGTATCCGAGAAGAGCCAGCCACGGCGTCCCAGGCAGAAGGGGCGAATGGAATTTTCACAGGCGTTGTTTGAGATTGGCCAGTCACCGTTTTCGATGTAACGAACCAGCTTCGGCCACTGCTCACGCAGATATGTCAGCGCCTTGCCAAGCAGACTCTGCGGCAGCACGCCAGGAGACTGCTTGATCATGAGATCCTTGATGACCTCGAGTACGTGGGCACTATAGCGCTGCCGTAGGCGCAGACGCCGGTCAGCACTCCACGTTTGACTGCGTGCCTCGGCGGCAAACAACTTGCCAAACAGCTTGATGAAGCGTGTTGCGAGCAGATCTGGCGTACGTGCAGCCTTGGGGACGTTTTCTTCTGCTTTGACGAAGTAACGGCGCGCGTGAACAACACAGCCAAGATGCACAAGCTTGTATCGCTCGGCGATACCGTTGTATGGCTCGTAGCCATCTGTCATCAGTACTGCGCCCTCCCGCACACCTGTGAACAACTTGTCGGCCAGTTTCGCACCACGCCCCGGCGTATAGGTAAAGCAACGGATCGGGATTCCCGTGCCCGTCATCTGTGACCACAGATAGCTCTTCGTCTGTGGCTTTCGTCCTTTCTCCTTGAGCACCTGGAAGGTCGTCTCATCGCACAGGATCACCTCGGCATCAAGCAGCGCGTCGCGCATCAGGTTGATCACTGGTTGGGCCGCCAGGCCGACGCGAACCATGCTGGCTGCGATCGTGTTGGATGAGATATCACCGCCGAAGCGACGCAGCAGTCCAGCCTGGCGGTACAGCGGCATACCGAACTGGTATTTGCCGGCCGCGATCCACGCGAGTGCCGATTCGGTCAGTAACCCCCGGAGGATGATGCGCAGCGGCGCCGGCGTGACCTTGATGCCCAGATCACAGCACGGGCAGGCATACTTGACCCGCTGATGCTGGATCACGCGGACCTGTTCCGGAATCACGTCGAGCTGCTCGCTGATTTCAACGCCGAACTCCACCAGCGCATGGCCGTCGTTGCTGCAGAAACGCTCGGCTTCCGGAAGTTCGTGCCGGCGAATCTCACGGGGCAGATTGGGATCAAGCGGCTTGCGGTGACCACGTTTTTTGCGTGTGTGCTCCGCGACCTTCGTCCCGGGAGTCTCTTCCTGGGCAGGTGTCGCATTCGCACCAAGCGCTTCGGCCTCGTTGAACAATCCAAACTGTTCGGAGTCCCGTGCTTCGCTCTTTGCTCCAAACAGATCACGCCGGTAAGCACGCAGCCGTTCCTCGGCCAGGTCGCGCTCCGCAGTCATCAGACGCAGCATGCTGCGGGTTTCTTCATGCGCGCGCTCCAGGGTGGCGTACGCCTCCCGCATGGCGAGTAACGCATTGAGTTCGTCGGCGGAGATCGTGATCTGGGCAGGCATGCCAGGTTAGACCAGCATGCCTGACGCGCGTTCAGCTCACGCGCAGATATTCCCGCCTTGGATGGCGATGGATGGTGGTAATGTCGTCGCCGTCGAGCAGCGCGTGCAGCAGATCGGTTGTCAAGGTCACGACTTCGGTCTTGTTGCCGGGCCAGATGAAGTGCTCTGCCTCAAGTCGCTTCGTCATAAGCCAGAACCCGCTGCCATCCCAGCCGAGGATCTTGATGCGGTCGCGACGCCGGTTCCCGAAGATGTAAAGAGAGGAGTCCATTGGATTGAGTCGCATGGCCTGCTCGACGAGGATCGAGAGACTGTTCATGCCGTAGCGGAAATCAACCGGATCGCGGTGGAGGTAAACTTTCAGGCTTACGTCGAACCGGAACATGGCAGCCTCCCCAGCATCTGTACGACGGTGGTCAACTCATCAATGCTTGCCTTGCCGAGGTCGAACTCAACGCCGTTGGACAGGCGCACGTGTAACGAGAGCGTCATCGCCAACGCTGGTGCCATTGGCAACGGCGCCGGCATGACCGGCACAAAGGCGCCGGGAGGTTGCTCTGTCACCGGGTGCCTCTGCGAATTGACAATCTCAACCGGTACACTGTCGATGACTTGCCCAGCACTCAGTCCATGCGGTTCGTCGGCGCCGCTATCCTGCGGCGCCTGCGTGAGTGCCTTCTCGCGCGCCATCAGGTACTTGGTGATCCACTTGCGCAGCAGATTTGCGTTAAGCCCGTGCTCCTGCGCAACACGGGCAACGGATACGCCGGGCTGCAAGGCTGCCTCGATGAGCGCGCGCTTTCCTTTTTCGTCGTAGCGCCTGCGCCCATCGCGGCTCTGGAACACGACTCTCAACTCAGGATTATTGTCAGCCATAGGTGTCCACCTCAATGTTAGGTGGACACCTATGCTCCTCGCTCAGAGCGTCAGTTGGTAGACGCCGAAGATGGATCGCTTACAATTAACCAATCCCAGTCAGGACGATTGAGCAATGTCCGCCCCGCTTCGGCGGGGCTTTCTTTACGCGAGCGACGAAGGTGCCTCGCCGACAGTCGCTTGTTTGGCTCCGGGGACTATGATGCAAGCCATTGAGATTACTCTTGCATTCGTGGCGCTATGTTTGGACAACTTCTTGGTAAGCGCCTTGCAGAAAACGAGCCCGCAATGGCTCTCAAGAATGCGGACAATATTGCTTGATACGTCATTTGCACTGACTAGCGTTATCGGCGTCTCTTTTGCGAGTCACGCTAACGCATGCAGTTTCGCCTTGCAGTACGGCGGCAAGATGGCACGTCCCGTAACTACGCTTTCAAACGTTGATCGGCTAAAACTAGCGTACCTGCTGGCAACCGTTCGCGATAGTGCCGTCAGGGAGGGGCCAGTTGCTACCTACGGCTTCGCGGACGAGCGCGACCGTGATGCTTCGGTAGTTGCCCGCCGTCGTGCAGAGTCCGTGAGTGGATATCTCCAGAGTCTGGGAGTAGCTCCGTAGCGTATCAACATCGATACCAAGATCTGGCGTGCCACTTCGCCCGTGCCCTTGGGCGAGCGCAATCAGATAGAAGTTGAATTCGAGCCTGCATGCGGGCCGACCGGTTGCGAGAGTCCTTGCGGTGGTACCACGCCATAGGCAACCAGACGAAGGCGCCAAGAAGGCAAAAACCGAAAACCCACCCCTAAACCCCAAAATCAGCGCACACTACTCCACTGCTCCCTTACGGAGCGACAACGCCAACTGGGGGGTCCATCATGGCAAAAGGTCAAGTACGCAGTAACCGCGAAGCGAAGAAACCGAAACAGGAGAAGAAACTAAAACCGGCCACTTCGCCATCCGGCGCGCCGCCGATCCGCGTAGCACCGAGCACATCGGCGACACAAAAGAAGCACTAAGCGAGTAAGCCCGCCCCGCCAGGCGGGCGTCACCCACCCATTACCTCGAAATATCCTCCAACGCGACATCCCGCGTCTTCGGCCCAAGCGTCCCGATGGCCAGCATGACGATCACCATCGCGCCTGAAATAAACACAAACACTCCGTTCACGCCAAAGCGGTTCAAGCATCCCGCAATCACAAACGCGGAAAACATCGCCGAAATCCGGCTCCACGAATAAACAAATCCCACTGCCCTAGCCCGAATACTGGTCGGAAACAGCTCCGCCTGATATGCGTGATAGCTATAGGAAATAATGTTGCCCGCCAGCACCAGGCACACGCCCAAACTCACCAGCAACACCGTCTCCCGCGCCTGGCTGAACAGCAGCCCACACACCACGTTCACCGCCGCCATGCAGATGATCACCGTCTTACGCTCGAAGCGGTCGGCAATCAGCATCCCCAACAACGGTCCAAGCGGCGCTGCAATCGCAATGATGCTCGCGTACATCAAACTCGTCGTGACCGTAATACCCTGCCTGATCAGCAACGTCGGAATCCAGTTCGCGAAGCCGTAATATCCCATCGTCTGGAACACGTGGAAAATGATCAGCATCAGCGTGCGCTTGCGATACGGCGGCACCAGCAGATCGCGAAACGCCGCACGTGCGCGCACCGGTTCAGGTAAGGCCGGCTCCGGCAAAGGCCGTCCATATTCCCGTTCGACGCGCGCTTCGAGTCGCTTCATCACCGCGTCGGCTTCCTCGATGCGGCCTTTCTGTGCAAGCCAGCGTGGGCTCTCCGGCAAACGCAGACGAATCCACCACACCACGATTGCGCCCACTACGCCGGTCAGGACGACCAGACGCCAGCCGTCGAGGCCGAAGTAACGGTGCGGCACCAGCAAATACGATAGAAACGCGACGATCGGTACCGCACAAAAACCGACCGCTTGTGAAAAGGCCGACGCGCGGCCGCGCACATGCTTCGGCACGAGTTCGGAGATGTACGTGCCAATCGTCACAATCTCCACGCCAATGCCGATTCCCGCGATGAAGCGCCAGAGATTGAGCCCGAGCGCCGTGTCCTGGAACGCCATGATGATGTTGGCCGCGGTGTACCACAGCAGCGACCATGTGAAGATCGCACGCCGGCCGAAGCGGTCGGCAAGAAAACCGCATGCCGCCG